>NZ_JBVHPX010000003.1:0-686248 GCF_055567735.1 Streptomyces sp. NPDC026394 | reverse complement strand
AAACGCCCGGTTACATTTCGAACCCGGAAGCTAAGCCTTTCAGCGCCGATGGTACTGCAGGGGGGACCCTGTGGGAGAGTAGGACGCCGCCGAACAATTTTTCAGCTCCGGTCCCTGAACCTCTGGTTCAGGGACCGGAGCTTTTTTGCGTTCCAGCGGAGCTTTGGCGGGCTCCGGAACAGGTGAGTCCCGGAAAAGGTGAGATCGGGCATCGCACGATTTTCGGCCCTTCCGGGCATGGCGTTTAGGCTCGAAGGATGCGTTATGACCTCATCATCTTCGACAACGACGGTGTGCTCGTCGACAGCGAGCCCCTTTCCAACACCATCCTTGCCGGTTACCTCACCGAACTCGGCCATCCCACCTCGTACGAGGAATCGCTGCGCGACTACATGGGCGCCGCGGTGCACCGGGTGCACGACCTCGTCAAGGAGCGGACCGGGCAGCTCCTCCCCGAGGACTTCGAGACCACGCTGCACGCGCGCGTCTTCGAAGCTTTCGAGCGGGAGCTGGAGCCGGTCGCCGGCGTGGACGAGGTGCTGGGCAAGCTGACGGCGGACGGGACGCCGTACTGCGTGGCCTCCTCCGGCAGCCACGAGCGGATTCGCGTCGGACACCGCAAGACCGGCCTCGACGAGTGGTTCGAGGAGGAATGGATCTTCAGCTCGCAGGACGTCGGCAAGGGCAAGCCGGCCCCCGACCTCTTCCTCCACGCGGCCCGTGAGATGGGTGTGGCGCCCGAGCGCTGCGCGGTGGTCGAGGACAGCCCGCTCGGCGTCCAGGCCGCCGTCGCCGCCGGCATGGACGTGTACGGCTTCACGGCCATGACGCCGGCGGCGAAGCTCACCGCCGCCGCCGAGGTCACCGGGCTCTTCGCGAGCATGGCGGAACTGCCGGAGCTGCTCGCGTAACCGGAGGCGGCTACCCGAGCACCCGCCTCCCGGCAAGGGGACGGCCGGGTACACCTTTCCGGAGCTCGGATACGGTGACGGGCATGAGCGGCCGTGCACAGCTGATGTGGGACGAGGCAGTAACGGGCTACGACTTCGGGCCCGGCCATCCGATGGACCCGGTCCGGCTCGCGCTGACCATGCGGTTGGTGGAGGCGTACGGACTCGACCGGGGGCCTGACGCGGTGGAAGTCGTGGCCGCGAAGGCCGCCGGGACCTCCACGCTGCGGCTCGTGCACCGCGAGGACTACATCGACGCCGTACGGAAGGCATCGGCCGACCCGAAGGCCGCGGACCCCGTGTACGGGCTCGGCACCGAGGACGATCCGGCGTTCGCCGGGATGCACGAGGCGTCGGCCCTGATCGCGGGGCAATCAGTAGGGGCCGCTGAGGCGGTGTGGCGCGGCGAGGCCCTGCACGCGGTCAACTTCGCGGGCGGTCTCCACCACGCGATGCCCGGCGGCGCGGCGGGGTTCTGCATCTACAACGACGCGGCGCTGGCCGTCGCGCGACTGCTGGAGCTGGGCGCCGAGCGCGTCGCGTACGTGGATGTGGACGTGCACCACGGGGACGGTGTGCAGGCCGCCTTCTGGGACGACCCGCGGGTCCTGACGGTCTCCCTGCACGAACACCCCCGGACGCTCTTTCCGCGCACCGGCTGGCCGGAGGAGACCGGCGGGCGCGGAGCCGTGGGCAGCGCGGTGAACGTGGCGCTGCCGGCCGGTACCGGCGACGAGGGGTGGCTGCGGGCCTTCCACGCGGTGGTGCCGGAACTGCTGGACACGTTCCGGCCCGACGTCCTCGTCACCCAGCACGGGGCCGACACCCACTTCGAGGACCCGCTCGCGCACCTGGCGGTGAGCCTGGACGCGCAGCGGGCGGTGGCGGCGGCCTGCCACGACCTGGCGCACGAGACGGCCGACGGCCGGTGGATCGCGCTGGGAGGCGGCGGTTACGCGGTGGTGGACGTCGTACCCCGTACCTGGACCCACCTGGTGGCGATCGCGGCGGGGCGCCCGATCGAGCCCACGTCCGCGGTGCCGGAGGAGTGGCGGCACGAGGTCTACCGGCGCACGCGCCAGGGCGGGCCGCACCGGATGACGGACGGACGCGGGGCGGGCTGGCGCGACTTCGTCAGCGCCGGTTACGACCCGGCCGACCGCCTGGACCAGGCGATCCTGGCGACGCGCCGGGCGGTGTTCCCCGCACACGGGCTGCTGCCGTAAGGCACACGGAACCTTTCCGCCAAGACGCACGGATCTTCCCGCCGGGTGCACGGAACGCTCCCCTAAGGCGCACGGAGCGCTCTCGCCAGGCGCAAGGATCGCTGCCGTGGCGCCCAGACGGCTGTCGCAGGACGCCCAGGCTCCCGCCATAGCGCCAGGTCCGCCCGAACCCGGAGGGGACGTGCTTCGGGGCGAAGCCGCACTTCGGGCCCAATACGCCCGGATGTGTGACTACTGGGCGGTTCGGGCATGGACCGGAAGCCTGGGCGTCAGCATGGGAGCCGTGTGGGGCACCGGTGCGGGCACGGACGGGGCGGCGGCGGCCGAAGCGCTGAAGTCGCATGTGGTCAGGGCGCGGCTCGCGGGGACGATCGCGACCTCCAGGGAGAAGAGCCTGACCCGCTACCGTCTCTTCGCGGCCGGCGACCCGCGCGTACTGATCGGCCTGGAGCCCGAGAACGACTGGTCTGTGGCAGAAGTTCTTCAGGTGATGGCTGAGCAGTGTGGAGTTTCGGCCGACCCTGGACATACTTCCGGCCCAGATGTGATCGATCCGCACCGTACGCTGGTGGGGCTCGACGCCTTCGCCGACCGGCTCGGCGCGGCGGCCGCCCGGCACGCTCCGGTACTGATCGGAACGGGCCACCCGCACCGGCTGCTGGGCTTCTACGGCGGCCTGGCAGACGCCCTGTCGGCGGCGGGATGCCCCCTTCTCACCCCGGCGTATGGCCACTGTGTCGACATAGCGACCCGATTCGGGGTACGCACGTACAACCTTGACTACGTACGGGGAGTCGCGCTGATGCGCGAACCGGGCGTGCGGCGCACCGCCGGTGAGCCGGGTGTGCACACGCACTCCCCCCTCCCGGTTCGTACCGCCCTCGACGCCGCGGCAGACGCCGGCGGACCCCTTCCCGAGCTGGTGATCGGTGACCACGGATGGGTCTGCGGAGCAGGTCAGCTGGGCTTTGAGGCCATCGGCCTGGCGGATACGGACGATCCCGCGCTGTTCGTCGGACAGGCCGAGGGGCGGGTGTCCGCCGTAGTTCCGCTTGATGACGCTGTGCGGTCTGATTACTACCGACCGCTTACTCGCTATGTACTCAATCGAGCGTGTCTGTCACAGTAGGCGGCCGATCGCTGCTCCTCTTCCCCACTCGCATCACCCGCCCCTAACCTGGGGAGTGAGCGCACAGCGACGGGGAGTCACCGGAGGGGAAGCCGGTGCCCGTCATGTGCGGAAGGTTCAGGTGTGTCATGGCTGCAGACCAAAGGCCTCTCAACGAGGTCGTGTTCCTGACCGTGGCGGAAGTCGCCACGGTGATGCGAGTGTCGAAGATGACCGTGTACCGCTTGGTGCACAGCGGTCATCTGCCCGCGATCCGAGTGGGGAGGTCGTTCCGGGTCCCGGAGCAAGCGGTTCACGACTACCTCCGTGAGTCCTATGTGGGGGTGGAATCGGCCTGACGGGCTCAAGGTGACCCTCGGATTACGCCGTAGGCTCGACGGCGGGTAGGCTGGCCCGATGTAGGTAGTGTGGGCTCGGACGCCCCGCACCGAGTGATACGAAGTGAGCGAGGGTAGTCGTGGGCTCTGTTATCAAGAAGCGGCGCAAGCGGATGGCCAAGAAGAAGCACCGCAAGCTGCTCAAGCGCACCCGTGTTCAGCGTCGCAACAAGAAGTAAGCAACGCTGATCGCGATTCCACAGCCTCTCACCGCAGTACGCGGTGGGGGGCTGCGGTGCGTTTGGGCGCCGTTTTGCGGTGCACCCGAGGGGGCGCGGAGCGGGCGGCCGATACCCGGATGGCGTCACCGGTCGGGCGAGGTGTTCCAGGCCGGCGGAGTTTCTCGAAAGTACGGCCCGTGGGGGAGCACGGCTCCGGCCACGCGGAAAAGTCGGCCGACGGGGCGGGCAAAGCTCGGGCCAAGGCTTGAAATGTAGCTCAGCGCATCCCGCGGTCATCACAGCGCAACAACGACCCGATAGCGTGGCCGCACAGCTCGGCTCACGCGAGGGACAAAGGGCGGGAAGGAAGGGCTGATCTTGGGAAAGGTCGTGCTCGTCACTGGAGTCGCACGGCAACTGGGGGGCCGGTTCGTACGACGCATTCAGCGCGACCCCGACGTCGGCCGGGTGATCGGAGTCGATGCCGTGGAGCCCGAGCACCCCTTGGGCGGCGCCGATTTCCTCAAGGCCGACATCCGGCATCCGGCCATTGCCAGGGTGCTGGCAGAGACCAATGTGGACACCGTGGTCCACATGGACATCAACGGCACGCCGCTGGGCGGCCGCGGCAGCCGGGCGACGGTCAAGGAGACCAACGTCATCGGCACCATGCAGCTCCTCGGTGCCTGCCAGAAAGCGCCCAACGTCAAACGGCTGGTGGTGAAGTCCAGCGCCAGTGTGTACGGCTCCGCACCCCGCGACCCCGCGGTCTTCACCGAGACCACGCCGCCGAAGTCGCTGCCCAGCGGCGGCTTCGCGAAGGACGCGGTCGAGGTCGAGGGGTACGTACGCGGCTTCGCCCGGCGCCGGCCCGACGTGGCGGTGTGCGTCCTGCGCTTCGCCAACATCCTCGGGACGTGCGCCGACTCGCCGCTCGCCGAGTACTTCTCGCTGCCCGTCCTGCCCACGGTCCTGGGCTACGACCCGCGGTTGCAGTTCGTCCACGAGGACGACGCGATCGAGGCGCTGTGCCTGGCCTCCGGCAAGCCGCGCCGCGGCACGCTCAACAGCGGCACGTTCAACATCGCGGGGGACGGCGCGCTGCTGCTCTCCCAGTGCTCCCGGCGGCTCGGCCGGCCCACGCTGCCGCTGTTCCTGCCGACCGTCATCTGGGCCGGCTCCGCGCTGCGCTCGGTCGGCATCACCGACTTCTCGCCGGAGCAGATCCGGATGCTCACGCACGGCCGGGTCGTCCAGACGACCCAGATGCGCGAGACACTGGGGTTTCACCCGAAATACACGACGGCGGAGTCCTTCGCGGAGTTCGCCCGCAGCCGTGGGCCCGGGCTGCTGCCGCCCGAGGTCCTCGCCCGTACCGTCGACCGGCTCGCCGCCGTGCTGCCCGCACGCAGCGGCCCGACCCAGTGAGGAGTTCACCCACGATGGCGGACGCCAAGGTCATTCCCTTCGGCGAGGAGCCCCGGTCCCGCAGGAAGACCAAGCGGCCGGGCCGCGGAGGCCGCCGTTCGTCGCTGGCGCCCGTACCGGAGCCGCGGCGGCAGGGCGGGCGGGACCAGGCGGCGGGCGGGCCGCAGGGGGCGCCGGGGGAGTCCCTGGAACAGCGGATCGCCGGCGGCCTGCGCTTCCTGCGCCGGCGGCTCACCGGCGAGTACGAGGTCGACGACTTCGGTTACGACGCGGAGCTGACCGACCAGGTCCTGATGTCGGTGCTGCGGCCCCTGTACGAGAAGTACTTCCGGGTCGAGGTGAAGGGCGTCGAGAACATCCCGGCGGACGGCGGCGCGCTGATCGTCGCCAACCACTCCGGGACGCTGCCCCTGGACGGGCTGATGCTCCAGGTCGCGGTGCACGACCACCACCCCGCCGGCCGGCACCTGCGGCTGCTCGCGGCCGACCTGGTCTTCGTCCTGCCGGTGATCAACGAGCTGGCGCGCAAGGCCGGTCACACGCTCGCCTGCGCCGAGGACGCCCAGCGGCTGCTGGAACGTGGCGAGGTCGTCGGGGTGATGCCGGAGGGCTTCAAGGGCATCGGCAAGCCCTTCGCGGACCGCTACAAGCTCCAACGGTTCGGGCGCGGCGGCTTCGTCTCCACCGCGCTGCGGGCCGGGGTGCCGATCGTGCCGTGCTCGATCGTGGGCGCCGAGGAGATCTACCCGAAGATCGGGGATGCCAAGACGCTGGCGCGGGTGCTGGGTTTCCCGTACTTCCCGCTGACGCCGACCTTCCCGTGGCTGGGGCCGCTGGGGCTGGTGCCGCTGCCGACGAAGTGGACGATCCAGTTCGGGGAGCCGATCCCGACGGACGGCTATCCGGCGGAGGCGGCGGACGACCCGATGCTGATGTTCAACCTGACGGACCAGGTGCGGGAGACGATCCAGCACACCCTGTACAAGCTGCTGGTGCAGCGGCGGTCGGTGTTCTTCTGACGGTGCCGCCCGGCGGGCAGGGGCGGTAGGGCCGCGCGGTACGGGCCACTCGGTACGGACCGTTGCCGTGGAGCGCACGCGACGCCCCGGCGCCGTGTGGTGGCACCGGGGCGTCGGAGCGTCGGGTGGCGGCCCGACGCGGGCGGGTCAGCCCAGCGGGTTCTTGCCGTCGAGGCCGATGTCCGGCAGCAGCCCGGGGAGCAGCGGCGGGATGGTGACGTCGGGCTCGTGCGGCGTCTCCTTGCCCTTGCCCTTGCCGGTGCCCTTGCCGTCCGGTTCCGGGGTGCCGGAGTCGGCGGGCGGGTCGAGCAGGCCGCCCGTGCTGCCGCCGAGCAGACCCTCGTCCTCGTGGGACGGGGACGAGGCCGGCGGGTGCTGCGGCGTGCGCGAGCCGTCGGCCTCGCCGGACGAGGAGGCGCTCTTCCCGGACGGTGACGGGTGATCCGTACGGCCCTGGGTGCTGCTGCCCGGCGCGGGTGCCTCGGGGGCCTTCTCGTGCCGGCTCTCGCCGCCCGGGTGCTTGGGCAGCAGGGAGCGCAGCGGGCCGACCTCTTCGTCTATGGCGTCGAAGACCGAGCTGACCTCGTCGCGTACGTCTGTGAGCTGGGCCGGCAGGCGGTCGCGCAGCCGGGTCCAGCTGTCGCGGTGCGACTTGGTGAAGGAGTTCAGCGTCTGGATGGGGCCGAGGGAGCCGTCGCGCTCGTACTCCTCGTGGAGGAGGCGGTGGCCCTCGCCGGCGTCCTGCTTGACGCCGGACAGCGCCTTGCGGATCTCGCCGAGCGACTCGTGGTCGAGGGGGCCGGAGCGGACGCGCTCCATGAGGCGGTGGGCCTCGAACATGCGGGTGGACGCCTGGTCGAGGAAGAGGCGGCCGCGGTCGGACACGTCGTCCGCCAGGTTGAGCTTCAGGTCCTCCATGCCCCGCTTGAGGGGGTACAGGGAGTCGCCGGGGAGCGCGTCGGAGCTGGCGGCGGCGACGCCGCTGAAGGCGCCGGCCGCGACGCCCACCGTCAGGCCGCCCGCCGCGAGCCCCTTCGACAGCCGTGACCGGGGGCGCAGCCGTCCCAGAGACTTCGCCGCGCGGTGCGCGCCGCGCGTCCCGCGCTGCTGCGGCACCCGTGAGCCGTCGGACGCGGCGCCTTCGGCGAAGGCCGCCTCCATCGCCGCGATGAGCTGGGCCCGGTGGACGGTCTTGACCTCGGGGTCCAACTCCGGCTTGGGGAGTTCTCCGAGGGTGCCGGCGACCGCCAACAGCCTTGTTTCTCCGCACGCTTCCGCCGGTGTGCCGACCTCGTCCTCGGCCGCCGCGCCCGGAAGGACCTGATCCTCCAGGGCCTGGGCGAAGGCGTTAGCCCGCCGGTGCACCGATACGTTCGCGATCACGGGCGGCACCTCCTCTCGTCATCCCGCTCGACTCCCCGGACTGGCTTGACTATCCAGACGGGCCGGAAGGTTGCACGCCCTGTTCGCATCCACTCGATCGAGTGAGAGGGTGCGGGCATGGCGTGACCGCGGGGAGCCTGCGTTCTGCACAACGAGCGCCGCGGCACTTGGGTTACGCACTCACGATGATCTGACCGAACGGTCACGAACGGACACTCCCGGTCGATCACCGCGGTGACCGACGCCGGGCGTGTCAGCGGGCGCGGGCGGTGCGCGCGAGGGCGTACGGAAGGCGTGGCCGTCAACATCGGTCCGGGAGATTCAGGCGATCGGGGCGGTGGTCCAAGCGTTAGTCCTGGCGGCGGGCCGGTGCGGACGGCCCGGGGCGGTGAGGCAGGCGGAAGCGCAGTGGGCACGGGGACGCGGGTGGCAACCGGGGCACGGCAGGCGGCACGGACCCGGGCCCGTGCGCCGTGGCGGCGGTCAGCGGGCGTCGTCCGGGAGCAGCCGCGCCAGGGTCCGTACGGCGCGGTACTGCAGCGTCTTGATGGCGCCCTCGTTCTTCCCCATGACCCGCGCGGTCTCCGCGACCGACAGGCCCTGGAGGAAGCGCAGCGTCACGCACTCCTGCTGCTGCGGGTTGAGCTTGCGGACCGCCTCCAGCAGTGCCGCGTTGGACAGGGACTCCAGCACCGAGTCCTCGGGGCTGCGTTCGACCTCGTTGGCGTCGAGCATCTCACCGGTGGTGACCTCCAGGCGGAAGCGCGACGACTTGAAGTGGTCGGCGACCAGGTTGCGGGCGATCGTGACCAGCCAGGCGCCGAAGTCGCGGCCCTGCCAGGTGAAAGTGCCGATGCGGCGCAGGGCGCGCAGGAACGTCTCGCTGGTCAGGTCCTCGGCCGTGGCCCGGCCGCCCACCCGGTAGTAGATGTAGCGGTAGACCGTGTCGGCGTACTGGTCGTAGAGCCGGCCGAACGCGTCCGCCTCGCCGGCCTGGGCGCGCTCGACGAGGTCCATCATGCGGCGGCTGTCGCTGTCGGCGGGACGCCGGGCGGCGGGCGTGCCCGCGCCGCGGCGGGTTCTGCCGCCGGTCTTGGTGACGGTGGTGGTGCTTCCGTCGGCCAGGGCGTAGCAGGGACCGGCGGGGGTGGCTGTGGCGAATGCGGGGACGGCGATCGCGGTGGGGACAAAACTGCGCAGGTGGTCGACGAGTGTCGTACGCAGCGTAGCCAGGCCCGAGGCGTCAACCCCGACGTGTGGGTACACGGGACTCCCAGAGGCAGAGCTTCCATCACGTGCAGTGCGGGACCGTTCACCCGTCGTAGGGACGCGTGGGTACCGGTTTGCGTCTGAGGAGAATAACGCTTCGTACAGGCAGCGCTACACCCAGTTGCTCAAATCATCGATTACTTCTGGTCCGTTACGAATTCATGCCCGATCAAGTATCGATTCCTGAGCAGATATTGATCAGAAAGGAACGTGATCTGCCTGGTTGCGGGGCGTCTTGTGGCGGACCGTCGGTGACGGGACTGTGCGTGAGGGGGTGGGGGTATGCAAGGGGGATGGCCGGGGTGTGCTCGGCGTGGGGTGCGTGCTGACGCACGGTTCGCATTGCGTGCGTTGTGGGGGCGGGGGCAGGGGCGCGCAGGGGGCCAACTCTCCCCCAGCCTTCGGCCGTGGGGGCGCCCCCGGCCGGAGGCTGGGGGAGAGTGACCCCGGAGTGACCCCGAGCCCCCACCCGCCGGGCCCTCCGCGCAGCACGCGCACCCCCACCAGACCGAAGGCGGGGACGCACCCCCGGAGGCAGAGGCGGCAGCCGGAAGAACCGGTTCAGCGCCTCCGCCGCTGGAGCGCCACCGCCGCGGCCGCCCCGCCCGCGAGCGCGCCCACGCCGGCCGCCGCCGGGATGCCGATCTTGGCGGCCTTGCGGCCGGTCCGGTAGTCGCGCAGTCGCCAGCCCTGTTCGCGGGCGTGCTTGCGCAGTCGTCCGTCGGGATTGACCGCATACGGGTGGCCGACCAGCGACAACATCGGGATGTCGTTGGCGGAGTCGCTGTAGGCGGCGCAGCGCCCCAGGTCCAGGCCCTCGGCGGCGGCCAGGGCCCGTACGGCCTCGGCCTTGGCGGGGCCGTGCAGCGGCTCGCCGACCAGCTTGCCGGTGTAGACGCCGCCGACGGACTCGGCGACGGTGCCGAGCGCGCCGGTCAGCCCGAGCCGCCGGGCGATGATCGTCGCGGTCTCGACGGGGGCGGCGGTGACCAGCCAGACCTTCTGGCCGGCGTCCAGGTGGGCCTGGGCGAGGGCGCGGGTGCCGGGCCAGATCCGTTCGGCCATGTACTCGTCGTAGATCTCCTCGCCGATGGTCATCAGCTCGGCGACGCGGTGGCCCTGGACGATGGAGAGCGCGCTGTTGCGGGCGTCCGCCATGTGCTCGGGGTTCTCCGAGCCGATGAAACGGAAGTAGATCTGCTGCCAGACGAAGCGGGCCAGGTCACGCTTGTGGAAGAAGCGCCGCTTGTACAGGCCGCGTCCGAAGTGGAAGAGGGACGCGCCCTGCATGACGGTGTTGTCGAGGTCGAAGAAGGCGGCGGCGTGGGTGTCGCCGACGACCGGGAACTCC
Organism: Streptomyces sp. NPDC026394; assembly: GCF_055567735.1. NCBI lineage: Bacteria > Bacillati > Actinomycetota > Actinomycetes > Kitasatosporales > Streptomycetaceae > Streptomyces > Streptomyces sp. NPDC026394. Next base: position 675,955 of record NZ_JBVHPX010000003.1, on the reverse strand, counting down.
GGTTCTTCGGGGTCCTCGCCCTGGGTGGCCGCCTCCTGTGCCTCGGCCTCCAGTGAGGACTTGCGTGCGGCCTCGGCGGCGGCCTCGCCTGCGAGCACGCTGCGCGCGGTGGCGTGGCGCCTACGGCGGTTGAACCACCCCGTGGGGAGGAGCGCGCCGTAGGCGTTCCTACGGGGACGGCGGGCGGACGACGGGTGGGCCATGTAGCTAGCGTAGCCAGGTTGTTCGGTGCGGCCGGTTACGGCCGGATGTCGGGCGGCCGCGGTCCGGCGGACCGTTGCGTTACGGCCATCCCGGGACGGCGCCGGGCGGCCGGGGCGTGCGCTGCCGTGCGGGCGTACGCCGGGCGGTTCCGGTGCCGTACGGGGCCTGGCCTGCGGGGCGTAGACGGGCTCGTACCGCTGCCGGGCCGGCGGCTCGTACCGTCAGGCGCCCAGTGCCTTGCGCAGCCGCTGGGGGTCGACCCGCCAGAAATCGTGCTGCGCGCCGTCCACGAGGACGACCGGAATCTGTTCCCAGTACTTGCGGTAAAGCTCTTGGTCCTGGGTGATGTCCTTCTTCTCCCAGGAGGCGCCGGTCTCGGCGCAGACGCGCTCGACGACTTCCTGTGCGACATCACACAGGTGGCAGCCGGGCTTGCCGATGAGCGTGACCGTGCTGTCGGCGGGGTTCTTGCGGGTGCTGCGGCTGAAGAGGGAGGCCATGACCGTAATTGTGCCTCCGTCCGGGGCGCTGCCGGGTCGCCGTCGCGTCGCCGGCAGTCGCTGTCGTGTCCGCGTCACTCCGTCGCCGTGCGGGGCGGATAGTCGCCTGAGTCGACTACCATCGGTGGGCGATTTGTAGGTTTCCGGGGTGATAGCGGTGAGGAGTGAGGGCGCGTGCGGCCGTCGGCGCTCCCGTGTTACCGGCGCGAAACGTGTGAACGGTGCGCCGGGGGAGTTGGTTCCGCGAAGCGGTGTAAAAGCTGCGTGACCCCGGTCACTTTGGCCGGACAAAGCGGACACCATCTTTGTGCACGCGTTCACAAAGACATAGCCTGCTGTCGACGGGGCGGTCGGGAAACCTACGGCCGTCCACAGCCCCGCTCTACCCGCAGGAGCACCGTGGCAACTGGCCGAACTCACCGACCGGCGACCCGAAGCCGAGGGATTCCCGAGGCCACCGTCGCCCGGCTTCCGCTGTATCTGCGCGCGCTGACCGCGCTCTCCGAGCGCTCGGTCCCCACGGTCTCCTCCGAGGAACTCGCCGCCGCCGCGGGGGTCAACTCCGCGAAGCTGCGCAAGGACTTCTCCTACCTGGGCTCGTACGGCACCCGCGGGGTCGGTTACGACGTGGAGTACCTCGTCTACCAGATCTCCCGCGAGCTGGGTCTGACGCAGGACTGGCCGGTCGTGATCGTCGGTATCGGTAACCTCGGCGCCGCCCTGGCCAATTACGGCGGCTTCGCCTCCCGCGGGTTCCGCGTCGCCGCGCTCATAGACGCCGACCCGGCGATGGCGGGCAAGCCGGTGGCGGGCATCGCCGTCCAGCACACCGACGAGCTGGAAAAGATCATCAAGGACAACGGCGTCTCGATCGGCGTGATCGCGACGCCCGCCGGCGCCGCCCAGCAGGTCTGCGACCGCCTGGTGGCCGCCGGCGTCACCTCCATCCTGAACTTCGCGCCGACCGTGCTGACCGTCCCGGACGGCGTGGACGTGCGCAAGGTCGACCTGTCGATAGAACTGCAGATCCTGGCCTTCCACGAGCAGCGCAAGGCGGGCGAGGACGCGGGTCAGGACGACGAGTCCGACGACGCCCGCGCCGTCGCCGCGCGCGAGGCCCGGCGGGCCGTGCGCGAAGTGCGCGAGGCCGCGGGCAAGACCGGCCCGGACGCGTCCACCGGTGCGTCCGACCGCAAGGGACCCGACGGGGACGTACCCGCCGTGATGCCGGCATGAGCGAGCGAATCAACAAAAGGCGCGTCACAGGCGAAGGCTGTGCCTCGCGTGGCGAGGTGAAAGCATGAGCCTCCTCGTTGTCGGGCTCAGTCACCGCAGTGCCCCCGTGAGCGTGCTGGAGCACGCGGCCATCGCCCCCGAGGCGCGCGGCAAGCTGCTCCAGGACACGGTGTCGGCGGAGCCGGCCGCCGAGGCCGCGGTGCTCTCCACCTGCAACCGCATCGAGCTGTACGCCGACGTGGACAAGTTCCACGCCGGTGTCGCCGAGCTGTCCACCCTGCTGGCCCGGCACAGCGGCGCGGGCCTGGACGAGCTGACCCCGTACCTGTACGTGCACTACGAGGACCGGGCCGTCCACCACCTCTTCTCGGTGGCCTGCGGCCTGGACTCGATGGTCGTGGGCGAGGGCCAGATCCTCGGCCAGATCAAGGACGCGCTCGCGGTCGCGCAGGAGCAGCACACCGCGGGCCGGCTGCTGAACGACCTGTTCCAGCAGGCGCTGCGGGTCGGCAAGCGGGCCCACAGCGAGACCGGGATCGACAAGGCGGGCCAGTCGCTGGTCACCTTCGGTCTGGAGCAGCTGGCGGGCGACACCGACGTCGCCGAGTGGGCCCGGGGCAAGCGTGCCCTGGTCATCGGCGCCGGGTCGATGTCGTCGCTGGCCGCCACCACGCTCGTACGGGCCGGGGTGAGCGAACTGGCGGTGGCCAACCGGACGGTGGAGCGCGCCGAGCGGCTGACGCGGATCCTGACCGAGCCGGGCTCGGCGGGCGCGCTGAACGGGCTGACCGCCCGCGCCGTGGCGATGACCGCCGTACAGTCCGAGCTGGCCCTGGCCGACGTCGTGGTCTCCTGCACGGGGGCCACCGGCCTGGTGCTGACCGGCGAGGCGATCGAGACGGCCGCGGAGACCCGCGCCGCCCGGATCGCGGCCGGTGACGGGTACGCCGGTACCGCTGGCGGTTCCGGCAGCGCGGTCGCGCCGGCACCCGAGCTGGCGTTGCTCGACCTGGCCATGCCGCGCGACATCGACGCCGCCGCCCACCGGGCCGAGGGCGTGCGCCTCGTCGACATCGAGTCCCTCGCCGACGCGTCCGCGGACGCGCCGATGGCGGCCGACGTGGACCGGGTGCGCGGCATCGTCTCCGACGAGGTGGCCGCGTTCGGCGCGGCGCAGCGGGCGGCGCACATCACGCCGACGGTGGTCGCGCTGCGCACCATGGCGGCGGACGTCGTGGCGAGCGAGATCGCCCGGCTGGACGGCCGCCTTCCCGACCTCGACGACAAGGAGCGCGCGGAGATCACCCAGACCGTGCGCCGGGTCGTCGACAAACTCCTGCACGCGCCCACCGTGCGGGTCAAGCAGCTCGCCAGCGAACCCGGCGGCGCCGGTTACGCGGACGCGCTGCGAGAACTCTTCGATCTCGACCCGCAGACGGTTGCCGCCGTCAGCCGGGCCGACACGCGGGCCGATGGCCCGCACACAGCACGGGAGCGGGCATGACTGACAGCAATCCACGGGCCCTGAGGCTGGGGACCCGGCGCAGCAAGCTCGCCATGGCCCAGTCCGGGACGGTGGCGGACGCGGTGCGCGAGGTCACCGGCCGCCCGGTAGAGCTGGTGGAGATCACCACCTACGGCGACACCTCGCGGGAGCACCTGGCGCAGATCGGCGGCACCGGTGTGTTCGTCTCCGCGCTGCGCGACGCGCTGCTCGACGGGACGATCGACTTCGCCGTGCACTCGCTCAAGGACCTGCCGACCGCGCAGCCCGCCGAGCTGGCGCTGGCCGCCGTACCGCCGCGCGAGGACCCGCGTGACGTACTGGTGGCGCGCGACGGTCTGACTTTCGAGGAGCTGCCGGACGGTGCCCGTGTGGGGACCGGCTCGCCGCGCCGCATGGCGCAGTTGAACGCCTGGGCGCGTTCGCTGGGCCGGCAGGTGGAGGCCGTGCCGATCCGCGGGAACATCGACACCCGTATCGGTTACGTCGAGAAGGGCGAGCTGGACGCGGTCGTGCTGGCCGCGGCCGGGCTGTCCCGGCTCGGCCGGATCGAGGAGGCGACGGAGCACCTGTCGTCCGACATGATTTTGCCCGCCCCCGGCCAGGGGGCCCTGGCGGTGGAGTGCGCCGCGCACAACGCGCAGCTCGCCGCCCAGCTCGCCGAGCTCGACGACCCGTTCACCCGGGCCGCCGTGACCGCCGAGCGTTCCCTGCTCGCCGCCTTGGAGGCCGGCTGCTCCGCACCTGTGGGTGCGCTGGCCGACCTGCAGGCCGACGGGCAGGCTGTCACCGAAATGCGCCTGCGTGGCGTCGTCGGCACGACCGACGGCTCGACGCTGGTGCAGCTGTCCACCACCGGACACGTACCCGCCTCTCTCGGCGACGCGGCGACCCCCGTGAACATGGGGCGCGAACTCGCCGCCGAGATGCTCGCGAAGGGTGCGGCCGGTCTTATGGGGGAGCGAGCACTTTGAGCCCCACCGCCCCGAATCACCCTGCCGTCGGCCAGGTCACCTTCATCGGCGCCGGTCCCGGAGACCCGGGCCTGTTGACGTTGCGTGCCGTCGAGGCACTGGCCCGCGCCGACGTGCTGGTCGCCGACCCGCAGGTGCTCGACGTCGTCCGCGCGCATGCGCGGCCGCATGTGGACACGCCGCAGCAGCCCACGGCTGACGAAGCGTCAACCACCGCTGGTGTACCCGCGCTTAGGGACACCACCAATCTTGTCATGTCGGCTGTGCGCACCGGCAAGCGGGTGGTGCGTGCGGTGTCCGGCGACCCCGGACTGGACGCGCACGTCGCCGAGGAGATGCTGGCGTGCGCCGCCGAGGGCGTCGTCTTCGAGGTCGTGCCGGGCATCGCCGCCGCGGTCGGCGTGCCCGCGTACGCCGGTGTGCCGCTGCGCGACGCGGACGGCACGGACGTGCGGTTCATCGACGCGCGGACCGCCGGCGAGCGCTGCTGGACGGAGGTGGGCGCCAGCGACGCGACCGCCGTCGTGTCCACCTCGCTGGACTCGGTGGCCGCGGCGGCCGGCGAGCTGGTCTCCGCGGGCCGCAAGCCGGACACGCCGATGACGGTCACCGTCGCCGGTACGACGACACGCCAGCGCACCTGGAACGCGACGCTCGGTTCGGTCGCCCAGGTGCTGAAGGCCGCGAAGGTGTTGCCGTCGGCGGACGGCGGGCAGCCGGTCATAGCCGTGGTCGGTGAGCGCGGGGCCGCGGCCCGGCGCGACCAGCTCTCGTGGTTCGAGAACAAGCCGCTGTTCGGCTGGCGGGTCCTCGTGCCGCGGACCAAGGAGCAGGCCGCGTCGCTCTCCGACCAGCTCGTCGAGTACGGCGCGGTGCCGCACGAGGTGCCGACCATCGCCGTGGAGCCGCCGCGCACCCCGCAGCAGATGGAGCGCGCGGTCAAGGGCCTGGTCACCGGCCGTTACGAGTGGATCGCCTTCACCTCGGTCAACGCCGTCAAGGCGGTCCGGGAGAAGTTCGAGGAGTACGGGCTGGACGCCCGCGCGTTCGCCGGGATCAAGGTCGCGGCGGTGGGTGAGCAGACCGCCAAGGCGCTGATCGCCTTCGGTGTGAAGCCGGACCTCGTACCGTCGGGTGAGCAGTCCGCCGCCGGGCTGCTGGAGGACTGGCCGCCGTACGACCCGGTCTTCGACCCGATCGACCGGGTGTTCCTGCCGCGTGCCGACATCGCCACCGAGACGCTGGTGGCGGGCCTGATCGAGCTGGGCTGGGAGGTCGACGACGTCACGGCCTACCGGACCGTACGGGCCTCGCCGCCGCCGCAGGAGACCCGCGAGGCGATCAAGGGCGGCGGTTTCGACGCCGTGCTGTTCACCTCGTCCTCCACGGTGCGCAACCTGGTCGGCATCGCCGGCAAGCCGCACAACGTGACCGTGATCGCCTGTATCGGACCGGCCACCGCAAAGACCGCCGAGGAGCACGGGCTGCGCGTGGACGTCATGTCGCCCGAGCCGTCGGTGCACAAGTTGGCCGAAGCGCTCGCGGAGTTCGGCGCGGCGCGGCGCGATGCCGCGCTGGAGGCCGGTGACCCGGTCACGCGTCCCAGTGAGCGCCGGCCCGGATCGCGTAGGAGGGCTCGCAGTTGAGCAGCAGTACGTACGGCACTTTCCCCGGCGCGCGGCCGCGCCGGCTGCGCACCACGCCGGCCATGCGCCGGATGGTCGCCGAACACCGCCTGCACCCGGCGGATCTGATCCTGCCCGCGTTCGTGCGGGAGGGGATCTCGGAGCCGGTGCCGATCGGCGCGATGCCGGGCGTCGTGCAGCACACCCGTGACACGCTGCGGAAGGCCGCCGTCGAGGCGGTCGAGGCGGGCGTCGCCGGGATCATGCTGTTCGGCGTGCCGGAGGACGCGAAGAAGGACGCGGCCGGTACGGCCGGCACGGACCCGGACGGCATCCTCCAGCAGGGCATCCGCGATGTGCGCGCCGAGGTCGGTGACGACCTGGTGATCATGTCGGACCTGTGCCTGGACGAGTACACCGACCACGGCCACTGCGGCGTCCTGGACGCCGAGGGCCGGGTGGACAACGACGCGACGCTGGAGCGCTACGCCGAGATGGCGCAGGTCCAGGCGGACGCGGGCGTCCATACGGTCGGCCCGAGCGGCATGATGGACGGCCAGATCGGCGTCATCCGTGACGCGCTGGACCAGACCGGCCACGAGGACGTCTCGATCCTGGCCTACACCGCGAAGTACGCCTCGGCCTTCTTCGGCCCGTTCCGCGAGGCGGTCGGTTCGTCCCTCCAGGGCGACCGCAAGACCTACCAGCAGGACTACGGCAACTCCCGCGAGTCGCTGCGCGAGCTGGCGCTCGACCTCCAGGAGGGCGCCGACATGGTGATGGTCAAGCCGGGCATGCCGTACCTGGACGTGCTGGCGAAGATCGCGGAAGCGGTGGACGTGCCGGTCGCCGCGTACCAGATCTCGGGTGAGTACGCGATGGTCGAAGCCGCCGCCGAGAAGGGCTGGATCGACCGCGACGCGGCGATCCTGGAGGCCCTGACCGGCTTCAAGCGCGCGGGCGCGGACATGATCCTGACCTACTGGGCGACGGAGGTCGCGCGCAAGCTCTAGTTCCCCACCTGTACCTCTGCTGTTGCGGCGTCGCACGCGTGTACCCAAGTCCCGTACCGGGCACAGGACATGCGACGTAGCGACAGGGAGGGGTGCGGACATGAGGATTCGCCTGGAGAGATGGCGGCGTTCCGTCGGGAGCGCCGCCGTCGCGCTGTGTACGGCGGCCGGTCTCGGCGGGGCGCTGGCCACGCCGGCCGCTGCGGCGGCCGGGCCGACGCCGGTCACCTCGTACACGTACACGAGCGTGGCGGGGGACTACATCGGGCAGGGCAGGGCCGGTACGTACCGGGAGCCGACCGCGAAGATCACCCTGACCGGGAACGCCGGGGAGGTCCGCGTCCGGGTCGAGGGCGCCGAGGACCTGTGGGACATCGACATCGCCGCCCCCAAGGGCGAGCAGTTGCGCCCCGGCGTCTACCGTGACGCCGAGCGGGCCGCGTTCCGCACCGGCCGCTCGCCCGGCCTCGACGTCGGCGGCAACGGCCGCGGCTGCAACGAGGTGTACGGGCAGTTCACCGTGGACCAGATCGCCACGGACGCGTCGGGCGCGGTCACGCTCCTCGACGCCTCGTACACGCAGAAGTGCGAGTCGGCGGCGGCCCAGCCGCTCAAGGGGACGGTCAAGTACCGTGCGCTGCCGCTGTCGTACACGTACAAGAGCGACGTCGGCGACTGGGTCGGGCAGGGCAAGTCGGTGACGCACACCGGCGCCACCAGCACCTTCCGGCTGTCGGACAGCTACGGCGGCGGCGTCTCGTTCGGGGTCGAGGGCAAGCGGGAGTACTGGACGGCGGAGTTCCGGCCGCCGACGGGCGAGCGGCTGACCGCCGGGCGTACGTATCAGGTCACCGGCGCCGAGGGCGCTGCCACGCTGGAGGTCCACGGCAACGGGCGTGCCTGCGCGGACGCCAGGGGCGAGTTCACCGTCGACCGCCTGTACTTCACCGAGGAGGGCAAGGTGACCGGCCTTTCCGCCCGCTACCGGCAGGTCTGCGGCGGCGGCGCGGCCGGGATGTCGGGCACCGTGCACTACGCGGCCTGACCGGCCGGTACGGGCCGCGTCCCGTCGGGGACGCGGCCCGCGTGCTGAGCAGCGCTGCTCAGCGCAGGTCGAAGCTGACCGAGCTGGCCTTGTCGTTCATGCCGTCGCCGACGTACGGGACGTACCCGTAGTACGTCTGCTTGGCGCCGCGGAAGTCGCCGTGCTCCCAGAGCGTGATCGGGCAGGCCACGCCCTCGACGGAGCTGATGTTGTCGTTGTAGCCCCACGTGCCGAGGCTGTGGAACTCCGGGTAGCGCCAGTTGCAGCCGACGCTGCCGCGCAGCGCCAGCTCGCTGCCGCCGGAGTTGGCGTCGGTCCACATCTTGCCGAGGATCTTGTAGTCGGCCTTGGCGTTGCCGAACCGGTCGGCCTGCGCCCGGGTGGCGAAGCAGCCGCCCTGGCCGGTGTCGACGATGTAGGTGCAGTACGTGCCCTGGGGGGCGGGCGCGGTGGCGGTGGCAGGGGAGACGGTCGTGGCGGTCGCGGCGAGCGCGAGGGCGGCTACGGCCAACGCGGGTCTGAGCACGGGCTTCATGGCTCTCCTTGGTCGGTGTCCCGGGCGGTGTGCCAGGGAAGAGGCACGTCGGGGAACAGATGGCGCATGTCGGGTGTGTCGCACCTGTCGGCTGTTTCGTACATGCGAGGCAAAGCCAAGCAGGGCCTGGGGGTGTTGCGGCAGAGCCAAAAACGCGCATCAGAAACCGGTGGGGCGAGCGCGGTAGTTGGCCGACGAACGACTTCCGCGGGTGAGTCCGGGCAGGAGCAGCCGTTTCCTCGAACGTCCGGCGGCGTGGTGGTGCGTCGTCCGACCAGTGCGTGCGTGCCGCCGTGGCCTGGGCGCCGGGGGAGGCGGCTGAGGGGACGGCGGACGGGTTGGGTCCATACCGGGCGGCCGGATACCGGTCGCGAGGGCGCCTTGACCGTCCGCCACCTCCTTTCCGCCCCCGCGCCCAACTACTCGAACGTCCGAAGCAGTTGGCCGGTTCCGTGACTTGTGACCCGTTCGTGGCGTCCGCATAATCACAACGCTCTGCCGCGTCGTGGTGCCCCTTCCCCCACGCACGTCCCGTTCCCCGGGCCCTTCGGACGCGCGTACTTGGCATGACCCGATCAAGCTGTCCGGCGTGTCCCGGTGACCGCCGGGCGCGCGCCACCCCCTCGGAAAGGAAGCCCGGTGACCCGTTCCGCGAGACTCCTGAAGAGATCCGTCGCCCTCGGCGCCGTCGCCCTGGCGGCCCTGTCGCTCCAGCCCGCCGCCGCCAGTGCCGCCGGTGAGCCGACCCCGTCGAGCGGCACGCCCGGTACGCGGATCGTCGGCGGCGTGCCCGCCGCGCAAGGCGAATTCCCGTTCATGGTACGGCTGTCCATGGGCTGCGGCGGCGCCCTCTACCGTCCTGACATCGTGCTCACCGCCGCGCACTGCGTGGACGGCAGCGGCAACAACACCTCCATCACCGCCACGGCCGGCGTCGTGGACCTCCAGAGCGCCAGTGCGATCAAGGTCAAGTCCACCAAGGTGCTCCAGGCACCCGGTTACAACGGCTCGGGCAAGGACTGGGCGCTGATCAAGCTGGCCCGCCCGATCACCAACCTGCCCACTCTCCCCGTCACCACGGACGGCCGTTACGACTCGGGCGACTTCACCGTCGCGGGCTGGGGCGCCACGCGCGAGGGCGGCGGCCAGCAGCGCTACCTGCGCAAGGCGACGGTGCCGTTCGTCGACACCCCCACCTGCCAGCGGGCGTACGGGAGCGCGTACATCCCCGGTGAGGAGATCTGCGCCGGGATCATGTCGACCGGCGGCATCGACACCTGCCAGGGCGACTCCGGCGGTCCGATGTTCCGCAAGGACAACAACGGCGCCTGGATCCAGGTCGGCATCACCAGTTGGGGCGATGGCTGCGCGCGGCCCGGCAAGCCTGGCGTCTACACGCGGGTGAGCGCCTTCTCGCAGGCCATCGCCAAGGCGGCGGACCAGCTGCGGCGCTGAGTCCGCGCGGGCGGGTGCTCGCCGCGAACCGGCCGCCGTGCCGCGCCGTTGCGCCGCCCACCCGCCCGTACTCGTACGTCAATTGGCCCGAACCACCCGGATACGGATACGTCTCTCTCACCCGGCCTACTCGGGAAGTGGCCGGTTTCAGAACCTTGTGCATCTTTGGGGGCGTCCACATAATCACAACACTCCAGTGACACCGAGGCACTTGGGGCGCAGGACTGCGCACCCGGTGGTGCCTCGGTGTGCCGCGCGGCGGCGACTGGAGTGCTGGACACCGATGTGCCTCCGACGCGAGAGGGAAGTCCTTGAAGCGCTCCGCGAGATGTGTCAAGAGATCCATAGCCGTTGGTGCCGCCGTGGCGGCGGCGGTCGCCCTCCAGTCGGCAGGCGGCGCCACCGCCGCACCGGCCCCGTCGCCGACCCCCGGCCAGCAGATCATCGGCGGACCGCCCGCCAAGCAGGGCGAGTTCCCGTTCATGGTCCGGCTCTCGATGGGCTGCGGCGGCTCCCTCATCCGGGAGGACGTCGTCCTGACCGCCGCGCACTGCGTGGACGGCAGCGGCCCCAACACCGGCATCACCGTCACCGCGGGCGTCGTGGACCTCCAGAACCCCAAGGCGATCAAGGTGAAGTCCACCGAGGTCGCGCAGGCACCCGGGTACGACGGCAAGGGCAAGGACTGGGCGCTGATCAAGCTCGCCACGCCGATCAAGAACCAGGAGACGCTGCATCTCGCCGAGGACGACAACTTCGACCGCGGCAAGTTCACCATCGCCGGCTGGGGCGCCAGCCGGGAGAGCGGCCCCCAGCAGCGCTACCTGCGCAAGGCCCAGGTCCCGTTCGTGAACATGACTGCCTGCAAGCAGGCGTACGGCGACCTGCTCACCCCCGGTGAGGAGCTCTGTGCCGGCTTCCTGGCGGAGGGCGGCGTCGACACCTGTCAGGGCGACTCCGGCGGCCCGCTGTTCCGCCGCGACGGGGACGGCGACTGGGTCCAGGTCGGCATCACCAGTTGGGGCGAGGGCTGCGCGCGGCCCGGCAAGCCCGGCGTCTACACGAAGGTGAGCGCCTTCTCCGCACAGATCGAGAAGGCCGCCAACAAGCTGACGGCGCGCTGACGGACGGCTGAGCACACGGGCCCCGGGCCGCACGAGCGGTCCGGGGCGCCGCCATGTACCGGGCCCTCTTCCCCGCCTCCCGTATCTGGGATAAATTCCCGGACATGAGAACCGAGGAGTCGGCCCGAGGTGCCGACGACGGCGGGCAGACCGACCCCATGCAGTCCCGACTCGCCGCCCGTCTGGCGGAGTTGCGTACGGAGCGCGGCTGGTCGCTCGACGAACTGGCCCGGCGTACGGAGGTGAGCCGGTCGACCCTCTCCCGCCTGGAACGGGCCGAGATCAGCCCCACAGCGGCGCTGCTGAACCGGCTGTGCGCGGCGTACGAACGGCCGATGTCCCGGCTGCTGGCCGAGGTCGAGTCGGAACCACCCCAACTCGTACGGGCCGACGGACAGCCCGTCTGGCACGACGAACCCTCCGGCTTCACCCGGCGCTCCGTCTCACCGCCCCATCCCAACCTCCGCGGCGAGGTCGTCGAGGCCACCCTGCGACCGGGCGCCGACATCGCCTACGACAGCCCGCCGCCCGTACCCGGCATGGAGCAGCACATCTGGCTGCTCGACGGCCGGTTGGAGATCACCACAGGCGGTACGGCACACACCCTCACCCCGGGCGACTGCCTCCGCTTCCGCCTCTGGGGCCCCACCCGCTTCCGCAACACGGGTACCGATGCCGCGCGTTACGCCTTGATGGTGGTCCTCCCATGACCCACACCACCTCTCCCGCCTTCACCATCACCCACCTCACCCCCGCCGCCTTCGACCGCAGCGTCCCGGGCCTGGCCGCCCTCCTCGCCGAAACCGTCGCCGGCGGGTCCTCCCTCGGCTTCGTGGCCCCCTTCGACCACGATGCGGCGGCGGCCTGGTGGCGGACCCAACGCCCCGCCGTGGCCGACGGAACCCTGGACATCTGGGTGACCGAAGCCTCCGAAGGCATCACCGGCACCATCAGCCTCGCCCACCCCGGCAAACCGAACGGCCGCCACCGCGCCGAAATCGTCAAACTCCTCGTCCACCATGCCGCCCGCGGCCAGGGCCTGGGCCGCGCCCTCCTCACCACGGCCGAACAGTCCGCCGCCCGCTCCGGCTTCCGCCTCCTGCTCCTCGACACGGAGTCGGACAGCGCGGCGGACCGTCTGTACCGCAGCACCGGCTGGACCCCGTACGGCACGGTCCCCGCGTACGCGACGGGCCCGGAGGGGGAGCTGCGGGACTGCACGTTCTTTTACAAGGAGGTGGGGTGAGGTCGGAGTGGTGCCCGGGCAAGGTGGTGCCCGGCGACGTCCGACGGTTCGAATCGCTCCTACAGCGAGTTCGTACGGGACCTGACGGCGTGGCCGGTTCAGCGACGGGCGCGGTAGGGCTCAGGAGTCCGAGGCGAGGGTGTCGCCTTTGATGGCACCTATGAGAAGGCCGAGCTGATTCCGGGTGGTGGTGACCACCGTGTGCGGGGTTTCGCTTTCTTGGATGCGTATGGTGTGGTCGGGGAGTGCGGCGAGGTTGAGGCAGTTGCTGGAGTCGGCGCAGTAGGACGACTTCTGCCAGTGGGTGGACGGCACGGTGACGCCTTTCAGAGTTCGCGGGCGATGCTGTGGATGAAATCCCGGGATGCGGCTGCGGTGAGCGCCTTTTGCGTCAGCAGCTCCATGACGGCGCGGTGTCGCGACAGTTGCGCGGTGGCATCGTGGAATGCGGGGCCACCCATCTGGTCGAGTTGCACGGTGTCGAGTTCCGGCGTCGGCCCGGACGCGTACGTGATCGTCTGTCCGGAACCAGGGAACTCGCCGCGCGAGAACGGGATCACGAGCACGGTGACGTTGTCACGTTCACTCGTCGCGGTGATGTGCTCAAGCTGTTTGCGGGCGATCGCGCGTCCGCCGAACTGCATGCGCAGGGCTGCTTCGTGAATGATCGCGGTGTAGGGGGCAGCACCGTCCCGGTAAATGGCCGCCTGTCGTTTGATGCGGAACGAGGTGCGGTGCTCGACCTCATGTGGCGGCAGGGGCGGCACGCCCTGGTTGAAGACGACGCGCGCATGGTCGATTGTCTGGAGCAGGCCGGGCAATGTGGAGGTCTGTGCCGTTCGGAGTTCGGTGGCATGGAATTCCATCTCGGCGATGTCGAGTTGCCCGGCAGGCAGAGTGCCGCGGTACTCCTCCCACCAGTGTCGGACGCGGTCGCCGGCCATGGCCGCGAGTGCGTCGATGAGCTTTTCGTTCCCGCAGGCGTAATTGCACGCCAGCGTGCGTAGGCGGGTGGCGCTGATGCCCGCTCGGCCGCGCTCGATGTTGCTGATGCGTGCTTGATCGACGCCGAGCAGGGAGCCTGCGGCGGAAGCGGTCATCCCAGCGCTCTCGCGAAGTTTGCGCAGCTCGGCGCCCAGACGCTGCTGGCGCACTGTCGGTGTGGTCCTGGGCGGCATCGACCCTCGCTCTCGTGTCGCGCACAGTCTGCCGGGGCAGCCAGTCATGGTCCAGCGGAGCATTTATGTGCCGAAGGCGGGTGCATAGTGGCGCCGACGCCGCTACTGTGTGCCGCACGTCACTCACGCTCCGCGTGAGTCAACTGCGCATCCGCAACGGAGGCTTCGCATGTCCGGTGACTGGGAGTACGCGTTCGAGATGTCCGACAACCCCCGTGCTCCGCGTGTCGCGCGGCGGGTGGTGCGGCTGGTGCTGGAGGAGCACGGGGAGACGGGGCTGGTCGACGGGGCGGAGCTGTTGGCGGCGGAGTTGATCGCCAACTCGTACCGGTACGCGAAGGGGCCCGCCAACGTGCGGGTGAAGCGGATCGGGGCGCGCTTGCGCGTCAGCGTGTGGGACGGGAATCCGGAGCTGCCGAGTTTCGGAGTGGCCGCGGTGCCCGGACCGGCGGCCGAGGCCGGGCGGGGGTTGGGGCTGGTCAGGTTGTGTGCCGAGAGCTTCGGCGGGTTCGCTTACGGGTCGGGGGCGTTGGGGTCGGGCGGGGGCAAGGTGATGTGGTTCGAGTTGGGGGAGGAGTGTCCGTTGCGGGGCGGCGGGGGCGGAGGCGGGTTCGCGGCGGGAGGGTGATGGCCGTGCCGGCCAGGAGCAGGGGCAGGGCGGCCCAGGGGAGGGCCGCTGGCGGGGAGACGGTCAGGAGGAGCGCACCGGCCAGCGCGCCGCCACCGATGCCGGTGTTGAACGCGGCGACGTAGAGGGACGAGGCCGCGTCGGGGGCGTCACCGGACGTACGTAGGACGGCGGTCTGGAAGCAGACGGGGAGTGCGGTGCAGGCCATGCCCCAGGTGGCGATGGAGAGGAAGAGGAGGGGGCGGTGGGTCGGGGCTGCGCCCAGGGTGATGAGGGACACGGCCATCAGGGCGAGCGTGCCGAGGAGCGTGGCGCGGGGGCGGGTGTCGACGAGGGCGCCGCTGAGCCAGGTGCCCGCGATGCCCGCGAGGCCGAAGAGGAGGAGTACGGGGCTGATGGCCGCGGGGGCGAAGCCGGCGGCGTCGTGGAGGTACTCCGTCACGTACGTGTAGAGCGTGAAGTGGCCGAGGATGACGAGTCCGGTGGTCAGGACGACCGGGCGCAGGCCCGGCGTACGGGCCACGCGGGGGAGGTCGGACACGCGGAGGGCGGGGCCGGGTGGGACCTGCGGCAGCAGGCGTGCCGCGGTGAGGAGAGTGGCCGTGCCCAGCGCGGCGGTGGCGAGGAACGCGGTGCGCCAACCGAAGGCCGTACCGGCGGCCGTGCCGAGGGGGACCCCGACGACGAAGGCCAAGGACACGCCCGCGAAGACGATCGCCGTGGCGCGGCCCGAGCGGTCCGGCCCGGCGATGGCCGCCGCGTAACCGGCGACGATGGCGTAGAAGACACCGTGCGCCAGACCGCAGAGGAGCCGGGTCGCCGCGAGGGTGGCGTAGTTGGGCGAGAGCCCGGAGAGCGCGGTGGCGGCCATGAAGACGGCACAGGTGGTCAGGAAGAGACGCTTGCGGGGCCAGGCGGAGGCGCGGGCGGTGAGCGGGGCCGCGGTCAGGCCGACGGTGAAGGCGTAGACCGTGACGAGGAGTCCGGTACGGGACGGGGTGACGTCCAGGTCGCTGCTGATGTCGGGCAGCAGGCCGACCGGCAGGAATTCGATGGTGCCGATGATGAAGACGAGGGCGGAGAGGTGAAGGAGCTGAGTGGTCGGGCGGGGCCGCCGCCCGGGACTGGGTGACATGCGCGGGACCGTAAGTGTTGACACCGATGTGAAGGTCAAGGCGCCGATGGGGCGCCTCGACCTACGGGTTACGGGTCCGGTGCCGGCCGGGAGGCTTCGGTCAGGCGGAGCCGTACGGGGCAGGGCCGGTGGGCGCGACCGCGTACGGCGCCGCGGGTACCTGCTGCATACGGGACAGCTTGCGGACGAAGAGGATGGCGAGGGCGGCCGCGGCGAGGTCCAGGAGGTCGGAGAGTGCGACCACGGACACCGCCAGGCGGAGGGTGTCCGGGAGATCGGCCCTGTCGTAGAGGGTGTTGCCGATCCGGCCGATGACCAGCGTGAGGAACCACAGCAGCCACCAGGCCCGCACCCATGTGGTGGAGACCTCGCGCCAGGAGCCGTCGGGCGCCGACTGGGCGCTGGACTGCCAGGTCTCCCTGGCGACGCGGAACGGCAGCCACAGGTTGCCGATCGGTATGAACCAGGAGCCGATGGCCCAGCCGCTGCCCAGCGTGCACACATCCCGCGTGTAGTGCTCGGCGTTCACCCGGGACCGGTGGAACCAGATGATGAAGACGACGGCGGTGGGGATCAGCATGGTGCCCTGGAGGACGGCGGCCACCCCGTACAGCATGTCGGCGCGGTCGGCCTGCTGTTCGGTGGTGGTGGCCAGGTTGTCCAGCACCGTACGCATGGTGAGGTCGGCGCCGAGCGCGAGGACGTCGGTGGCGATGACCAGGCAGAGCAGCGCGGTGAGCGCGGTGGCGAGGCCCCAGGTGGGCCGGAGCGCCGGGCCGCCGGTGGGCGGGAAGCCGTCGGAGTGCGGGTGGCCGGGCGGCGGCGGGAAACCGGGGGTCGGCGGGTCGGCGGGTATGTGCGACATGCCGGAAAACGTACCGGTCCGCAGAACAATTCAGTCGTGGAGTACGTCGGACATGGAGGACAATCTCTCGGTTCACTCATGTAACGGGAGATTCATGCACAAGCGTCTGCCCCTGCTCGCCACCTGCCTCGCGCTCGCCGCCTTCGGTATCTCGGCATGCGGCCCGTCCGGCGACAGTGGGGCGAGTTCCGCGGCGACTCCGGCTCCTGCGTCCGTGTCCGCGTCCGCATCCGCGTCCGCCTCGGCCGCCCCGACCGGAAGCCCGTCGGCGACCCCCGATGAAGTACGCGGTCTGACCGGCTTCGCGGCGAAGTTCTACCTGAAGACGATCCGGGAGCACTACCCGGACCTGGACCGCATCAGTGACGACGTGCTCGTCGCCCATGGCAACGCGCTCTGCATCACTCGTGGGCAGGCTTTCGTGGACCAAGCCCTCAAGACCAAGCGGGAACTCGGGATCACCGGCAAGCAGACGTCGCAGATCATGGGCACCGCGCACGGCATGTGCGGTAGGAAGGTGTACGGGTGAGGCCGGTGGTCCGGGGCGGGACCGGGGGTACCGCCCCGGACCACCGCTTACACGGGCGAGGGTGCCCGTCCGACCGCCTCGGCCAGCACCGTGGCGGTCTTGATGATCAACGGGGTGTCCCCCGAGGCGTCGGGCAGTGTCGGCTTGTGGGTGAAGGCCGCGAGGACGAGCGGGGTGCCGTCGGGGGTCCAGGCGATGCCCGCGTCGTTGCTCGTCCCGTACGTGCTGCCGCCGCCGGACTTGTCGGCCACCTTCCAGTCCTTCGGCAGGCCCGCGCGGAAACGTTCCACGCTGGTGGTGCTGCGCAGCAGCCAGTCGGTCAGGAGCGCGCGGTCGGGGCGGTCCAGGGCGTTGCCGAGCACGAGGCGGCGGTAGGTGTGGGCGATGGCGTACGGGGAGGTGGTGTCCGTACGGCGGCCCGGTTCGCCGGAGTTCAGCTCGGGCTCCCAGCGGTCCAGGCGGGTCACCGGGTCGCCGAGGGACCGGCAGAAGCGGGTGACGGCGGTCGGGCCGCCCAGCTCGCGCAGGAGGAGGTTGGCGGCGCAGTTGTCGCTGTACCGGACCGCCGCGTCGCACAGGTCCCGTACGGACATGCCCTCGGCGACGTGCTGGGACGTGATGGGCACATGGCCGGCCTTCCGCACGTCGGCCTCGGTGTAGCGGATGACGCGGGACAACTGGGTGCCGTCGTGGTCGAGGTCGCGCAGCACGGCCGCGACGGCGAGCCCCTTGAAGACGGAGCACATGGGGAAGCGTTCGTGGGCGCGGTGGAGCAGCGTGGCGCCGGTGGCGAGGTTGAGGGCGAAGACGCCGATGCGGGCCTGGTGTTCCCGCTCCAGCTCGCGGAGGCGACGGGTGGCGGCGCGGTGGGTGACGGCGGGCGCGGCGGTGGGGCCGGCCTGGGCGGCGCTCGCCGTGGTGGTGCCGAGGGCGAGCGCGCCGCCCAGGCCGAGGCCGAGGCCGGTGCCGAGCACGGACCGCCGGGTGAGTGCCGGTGTGGGCTTGCGCATGGTGTGTCCTTTCCTCAGTCCCCCGGTTCGCTGTTGCTGGTGGGGACGTCGAGGGTGGAGGGGTTGGTTGCGCAAGCCCGGCAGGGCCGTGGCCGCTGTCAGAGGGCGTCGTCCAGCTCGCTCTGCCAGTACGTGACCTGGGCGGAGTCGTCGATGTACGTGCCCTTCGGCAGCTTCGGGTGGGCCGGGCGTTCGGCGTAGCTGCCGTCCCGGTTCGCGAAGAACACGTCCAGGCTGTGCACCGTCCTGCCCCCCTCGGCCTCTCCGGTGGCGTCCGACGTGCGCACCGCCGCGTACGCGGACTGGCCCGGCTCGACGGAGACCACGGACTGCGGCTTGCTGCTCTGCAGGACGTCGGTGGGAGCTTGGGCGTCGTCGAAGCGGAGGGCCGGGTAGTGGTACGCGTCGCAGCGGGTCGAGCCGGTGTTGGTGAGGGTGAGGAGGATGTGGTTGATGGGGCGGCTGAGCTTGGAGACGGTCACCTTGGTGTTGGCCGCGGTGCAGGTGGTGGACTTCCCGCCCGTAGAGGTGCCGTGCTTGCCCCCGGAACCGGTCCTGGCAGGAGACGCCTGCGAGCCGTGACCGCCCTGCGAACCCGCGCCCGAGGGGGACTTGGCCGACGGGCCCGAGCTGTCCGCGGAGCCGGAACCGGGACCGGCGTCGGAACCGGCCGAGGAGCCCTGGCCGGCGGCGGGGGCCGACCCGGCCGAGGCCACGGGCTGCCCGGCCCCGGCGGCCTTCTTGCCGTCCTCGGCACCGCCGCAGGCGGTCAGGGAGAGAGCGGCGGCGACGGCCGCGGCGGAGGCGGCGACTCGGGCGGTACGGGTGGAGAAGAGACGCGAACGCATGGGTGGTGCTCCCCGTGAGGTGATGGGAAAGGGACGGTCGGCCGGGTGGGGTCAGAAGCTGTGGAGTACGGCCGCTACGACGACGACACAGACGGTCAGTACGCCCAGTGCCGCGAGATCGGCCGGTTCGAGAGAAAAGCGGAATCGCGTCCGCACGGCTGCTCCCCCGGTAAGGCCCCTGGTCAGGGCGTCGTCAGTGATCACAGCCTGGGCGACGGTCCGTCCCGGCCACAACGGCCGCCGGGACATCCGGGACGCTGGAACGATTGCGCGTACTCTGACCTGGGGGAATGGGGGCTCCCTGGAACGGAGTTCCGGGACGGGCAGGAGGGGAAACGGTGAGCACGGCTTCCGGCACGGACGGTTTCGCGGCACTGCTGCGCACGTTGAAGACGAGGTCAGGGCTGAGTTACGGCGCCCTGGCCAAACGTCTGCACATGAGTACGTCCACGCTGCACCGCTACTGCAACGGCGACGCGGTGCCGGCGGATTACGCGCCCGTGGAGCGACTGGCCCGGTTGTGCGGCGCGCAGTCCGAGGAACTGGTCGAGTTGCACCGCCGGTGGATCCTGGCGGACGCGACGCGGGGGCGGCGGACGGCGGCGGGGGACGACAAGGCGGAGGAGGCGGGGACGGCGGCTGCGGAGGTAGTCGAGGCTGCTGTGTCCGAGTCCGAGTCCGAGTCCGTGCCCGGGTCCGTGCCGGGTTCCGGGTCCGTACCGGTTCCCGCGTCCGTGCCGAACCCCGAGCCTGCCCCCGAGCCGGCTTCCCCTCCCGCCTCCGCGGAAACGCCCGCCCCCACCCCCACGACCACCCCCACCCGCACCACCCGCCCCAAGCTCCGCCTGGCCCTCGCGGCTGCCGCCGTGGTCGCGCTGGCCGCGCCCGCCGTCGCCATCAGCACCACGTCCTCCTCGGACCCGGAGCGGCCGGCCCGGGCGGCCGCGCAGACGGCCGCCCGTACGGCCCGTGGCGGGGACGGCCCGGTGCCGGACGGCGGGGCCTCCGCCACGCCGTCCCCGTCCTCGTCCGCGTCCGCTTCGGGGGCGGCCGAGGAGCCGAAGCGGAGCAGCGCGTCGGTCGGCGGGAGCGAGTCCGGTGACGCGGCCGGGGAGGGCAAGGGCGAGGCGGGCGGCGGCAGTGGCCGGGACGGCAACAGCGGCACCCCGCTCACCGTCGACGTCCGTACGAACAACTGGGACGACCCCTGCGACCGCTGGTACATGCTCGACAAGCCGCCCACCGAGGTCCCGCCACCGCCCACCGGGGTGAGCGCGCGCGGCTGGGCGAACGCGCTCGGCGGGGTGCCGGGTGGTCACCTCAGGGTGGCGCTGGCCGTGCAGGGCATCAGTGACCAGGCCGTCGTCCTGCACTCGCTGACCGTACGGACCACCACGCGCACGGCGTCGGTGGCGGGTTCGGCGTACTCCATGGGCGACGGCTGCGGCGGCGGGCTCACCCCGGCCTCGTTCGACGTCGGTCTGGACGCGGCGCAGCCGGTGACACGGCCGGTGGCCGGGGAGCAGGGGGACCGGAGGATTCCGGCGACCGACTTCCCGTTCAAGGTGTCGGCTTCCGACCCGCAGATGCTGTACGTGGACGCGCACGCGGAGGCGAACGACGTCAGCTGGTACCTGGAGCTGGAGTGGAGCAGCGGCGGGCGGCGCGGCACGCTGCGCCTGGACGACCACGGCAAGCCGTTCCGTACGAGCGCGACGAAGGGACGTCCGCAGTACATCTACCGGTGGGACCGGAACGCCTGGGCTCCCTACGGGAGCTGAGCGCGGACAGCGGGAAGGCCCCGCCGGAACGATCGGTTCCGGCGGGGCCTTCCCGTACGCCTATGTGTCAGGCGGGCGTCAGAGCCGCTCGGGCGTCCGGATGCCCAGCAGCGCCATGCCGCGGTGCAGCGTGCGGGCCGTCAGCTCGCACAGGAACAGGCGGTTCTCCACCTGCGCGCTGCCGCCCTCGGCCTTCAGGACCGGGCACTGGTCGTAGAAGGTCGTGTAGAGAGAGGCGAGCTGGTAGAGGTACGCGGCCAGCTTGTGGGGCTCGTAACCGGCCGCCGCCTCCGCCAGGACCTCACCGAACTGGTCCAGGTGCAGGCCCAGCGCGCGCTCCGCCGGGGCCAGCTCCAGTTCCGGGTGGGCCTTGGGGGCGGCGTCCCCGGCACGCCGGAAGATGGACTGCACACGGGCGTACGCGTACTGGATGTACACGCTGGTGTCGCCGTTGAGCGAGACCATCTGGTCCAGGTCGAACTTGTAGTCGCGGGAGGCCGAGGTGGACAGGTCCGCGTACTTCACGGCGCCGATGCCGACCTGGAAGCCGTTCTCGGTGATCTCCTGCTCGGTCAGGCCGATGTTCTCGCCCTTCTCCCGTACGACGGCGGTCGCCCGCTCCACCGCCTCGTCGAGCAGGTCCACCAGCCGCACCGTCTCGCCCTCACGGGTCTTGAACGGCTTGCCGTCCTTGCCGAGGACGGTGCCGAAGGCGAGCTGGACGGCGTCGACGTCCTCGCCCAGCCAGCCGGCCCGGCGGGCGGTCTCGAAGACCATCTTGAAGTGCAGCGACTGGCGGGCGTCGACCACGTACAGCAGGGTCGAGGCGCCGAGGCCCTGCACCCGGTCGCGGATGGCCGACAGGTCGGTGGCCGCGTAGCCGTAGCCGCCGTTGGACTTCTTGACGATCAGCGGGGTCGGGTTGCCGTCCGGGCCCTTGACGTCGTCGAAGAAGACGCAGAGCGCGCCGTCGGAGCGGACCGCCACGCCGGACTCCTCCAGCAGTCGGCAGGTCTCCTCCAGCATGGCGTTGTAGCCGGACTCGCCGACCACGTCCGCGTCCCGGATCTCCATGTCGAGCTTGTTGAAGACCGAGTAGAAGTAGACCTTCGACTCGTCGACGAAGCGCTGCCACAGGGCGAGCGTCTCCTCGTCACCGGCCTGGAGGTCGACGACGCGGCGGCGGGCACGGTCCTTGAACTCCTCGTCGGAGTCGAACAGCGCGCGGGACGCCTTGTAGAGGCGGTTCAGGTTCGACATGGCCTCTTCGCCGGAGACCTCGGCGGAGGCGTCGTCGCGCTGGTGATCCAGCTCGTGCGGGTGCTCGATCAGGTACTGGATGAGCATGCCGAACTGGGTGCCCCAGTCGCCGATGTGGTGGCGGCGGACCACCTTCTCGCCGGTGAACTCCAGGATCTCGACCATCGCGGCGCCGATCACGGCGGAGCGCAGATGGCCGACGTGCATCTCCTTGGCGACGTTCGGCTGCGCGTAGTCGATGACCGTGGTGCCCGGGTTCTCGGCGTACGGGACGCCGAGACGGTCGTCGGCGGCGCGCGCGGCCAGCGTCCGGACGATCGCCTCGTCGGAGACGGTGATGTTCAGGAAGCCGGGCCCGGAGACCTCGATCTCCTTGATCACGTCACCGGCGGCGAGCTGCCCGACGACCTGGGAGGCCAGCTCCCGCGGGTTGCCCTTGAGCTTCTTGGCCAGCGCCAGCATGCCGTTGGCCTGGAAGTCGGCCCGGTCGCTTCGTCGCAGCAGCGGGTCCGCGGCGCCGGCCTCCGGCAGGGCTGCCGAGAGGGCGTCCGCGACGCGCTGGTTGACCGTGGCTGCGAGGGAAGGGACCGCTGTCATGGAATGAAGGCCGTTCCGTTGGTGTGGAAAGGGTTTGCCACCGAGTATCCCACGGCGGTTCCCTCGGTTTTCCACAGGGAAAAACCGGCGGCGGCGCCGTCTGGGAGAATGGTCGCCGTCAGGCTTGTCGAGTGGTGAGAAGAGGAAGGGCCGATCGTGGCTCAGCAGAGCACCGAGACCGACTGGGTCTCCAGGTTCGCGGACGAGGTCATTGCCGAGGCGGAGCGCCGCGCCCCCGGCAAACCGATCGTCTGCGCCTCGGGCCTGTCCCCTTCCGGCCCCATCCACCTGGGCAATCTGCGTGAGGTCATGACGCCGCACCTGGTCGCGGACGAGATCCGCCGCCGGGGCCACGAGGTCCGCCACCTGATCTCCTGGGACGACTACGACCGCTACCGCAAGGTCCCGGCCGGTGTCGCGGGGGTCGACGAGTCGTGGGCCGAGCACATCGGCAAGCCGCTGACCTCGGTGCCGGCCCCGGCCGGCTCCGCGTACCCGAACTGGGCGGAGCACTTCAAGGCCGCCATGGTCGAGGCGCTCGCCGAGCTGGGCGTGGAGTACGACGGCATCAGCCAGACCGAGCAGTACACCTCCGGGGCCTATCGCGAGCAGATCCTGCACGCGATGAAGCACCGCACCGACATCGACGCGATCCTCGCCCAGTACCGCACCAAGAAGGCGCCCGCGAAGAAGTCGCAGAAGCCGGTCGACGAGGCCGAGCTGGAGGCCGCCGAGGGGTCCGGCGCGGCCGCCGAGGACGACGGCAGCAGCGGCTCGGCGGGCTATTTCCCGTACAAGCCGTACTGCGGCCAGTGCGACAAGGACCTGACGACGGTCACCTCCTACGTGGACGAGACGACCGAGCTGACGTACACCTGCACGGCCTGCGGCTTCGGCGAGACGGTCCGGCTCAGCGAGTTCAACCGCGGCAAGCTGGTCTGGAAGGTCGACTGGCCGATGCGCTGGGCCCACGAGGGCGTGATCTTCGAGCCGTCGGGGGTGGACCACTCCTCGCCGGGCTCGTCGTTCGTCGTCGGCGGCCAGATCGTGCGCGAGATCTTCGACGGCGCGCAGCCCATCGGCCCGATGTACGCCTTCGTCGGCATCAGCGGCATGGCCAAGATGTCGTCCTCCAAGGGCGGCGTGCCGACCCCGGGCGACGCGCTGAAGATCATGGAGGCGCCGCTGCTGCGCTGGCTGTACGCGCGCCGCAAGCCCAACCAGTCCTTCAAGATCGCCTTCGACCAGGAGATCCAGCGGCTCTACGACGAGTGGGACAAGCTGGAGGCCAAGGTCGCCGACGGCTCGGTGCTGCCCGCCGACGCCGCCGCGCACTCCCGCGCGGTGCGCACGGCCGCCGGTGAGCTGCCCCGCACCCCGCGCCCGCTGCCGTACCGCACGCTGGCCTCGGTCGCCGACATCACCGGCGGGCACGACGAGCAGACGCTGCGCATCCTCGGCGAGCTGGACCCGGCCGACCCGGTCACGTCCCTGGACGAGACCCGGCCCCGGCTGGACAAGGCCGAGTACTGGATCAACACCCAGGTCCCGGCCGAGCAGCGCACGATCGTGCGCGACGAGCCGGACACCGAGCTGCTCGGCTCGCTCGACGACCAGGCCCGCGAGTCGCTGCGGCTGCTGCTCGACGGGCTGGACGAGCACTGGTCGCTGGACGGGCTGACCACGCTCGTCTACGGCGTACCGAAGATCCAGGCCGGGCTGACGCCGGAAGCCAAGCCGACACCCGAGCTGAAGGTCGCGCAGCGCTCGTTCTTCGCGCTGCTCTACAACCTGCTCGTCGGCCGCGACACCGGCCCGCGGCTGCCCACGCTGCTGCTCGCGGTCGGCGCGGACCGGGTGCGCAAGCTGCTGGCGGCGTGAGCGCCCGGCGGGGCGGGCTCGGAGCGCGCTGACGGCTGCCGTGGTGCGCGTCCGGGTAGGAGGCCCTGACCGCGCCGCTGCGCCTTTCGACGGAGTGCCGATTCGGCCCCGGGGACGACGATCCCCGGGGCCGTTCGCGTGAAGGTGGACCCATGCGAGAAATCATCGGAGTCCTCGGAATCATCGTCGCGATCCAGGGGGTCATGGGCGCCCTCGGCCGGATCTTCACGGACAGTACGGGCTGGGGCATCCTGCCGCACTGGTACGACCTGCCGACGCTCGCGTACGCCGGGATGGCCGCGGCCGGCCTGGCCCTCGCCGTGTGGGGGGAGGCGGCCAAGAAGCGCAGGAAGCGGGCGGGCTCGGGCGCGTAACCAGGCGCCGCACCCGCCGCATCGGTCCGCCCGGCGGCGTACCGGGCAGGAATTGTCCGGAACAGACATACGTCGAACACCGGGCGGGGACTCGTGTCCCATGACGGATTCGCTCACCTCGCTCGGCCTGCCGGACCGTGTCCGGGCCTGCCTGTTCGACCTCGACGGCGTCCTGACCAAGACGGCCGTCGTCCACACGGCCGCCTGGAAGGAGACGTTCGACGACTTCCTGCGCCACCGGGACGGCCCTGACTACACCCCCTTCGACCCGGTCTCCGACTACGACGAGTACGTGGACGGCCGCCCGCGCGCCGACGGCGTACGCACCTTCCTCGCCTCACGCGGCATCGAGCTGCCGGAGGGCGGCCCCGACGACCCGCCGGACCGCGAGACCGTGCACGGGCTGGGCAACCGCAAGAACAATCTGCTGCTGAAGAAACTCCGCGAGCAGGGCGCCGAGGCGTACGAAGGCTCCCGCCGCTATGTGCACGCCGTACGCGAGCAGGGACTGGCCACCGCCGTCGTCTCCTCCAGCGCCAACTGCCGCGAGGTGCTGGAGTCGGTGGACATGGCGGGCCTCTTCGACGTACGGATCGACGGGAACGTGGCCGCCGAACGGAAGCTGCCGGGCAAACCGCACCCCGACACCTTCCTGGAGGCCGCCAGGGAACTGGGCGTCCCCGCCCCGCAGGCGGTGGTCTACGAGGACGCCCTGGCCGGGATGGACGCCGGGCGGGCCGGGCGCTTCGGGTACGTCGTCGGCGTCGACCGGGCCGGCCAGGCCGACGCGCTGCGGCGGCACGGCGCCGATGTCGTCGTCAAGGACCTCGCCGAGTTGCTGACGTCCGGGCAGCCGGAGTCCGGACAGCCGAAGGAGGACGGCCAGGCATGATCACCCACTCCTCGTACGCCTGCGACCCCTGGCTCCTGCGCGAGACCGACCTCAACCTGGACGTACTGCCGCAGAGCGAATCGGTCTTCGCGCTCTCCAACGGGCACATCGGCTGGCGCGGCAACCTGGACGAGGGCGAGCCGCACGGGCTGCCCGGCAGCTACCTCAACGGCGTCCACGAACTGCGCCCGCTCCCGTACGCCGAGGCCGGCTACGGCTACCCCGAGTCCGGGCAGACCGTCATCAACGTCACCAACGGCAAGCTGATCCGGCTGCTCGTCAACGACGAACCGTTCGACCTGCGCTACGGCCGGCTGCGCTCCCACGAACGCGTGCTGGACCTGCGGGCCGGCGTGCTGCGCCGCACCTGTGAATGGACCTCGCCGGCCGGCTGCACCGTACGGGTGACCTCCACCCGGCTGGTCTCCTTCACCCAGCGGGCCGTCGCCGCCGTCGCCTACGAGGTCGAACCGCTGGACTCCGAGGTGCGGGTGGTCCTGCAGTCCGAACTCGTCACCAACGAGCAGCTCCCCGAGTCCGGCGGCGACCCCCGGGTCTCCTCGGCGCTGCACAACCCGCTGGAGGCGGAGGAGCACTTCGCCTCCGACGCGCGCCTGCGGCTGATCCACCGCACGCGCCGCAGCGGGCTGCGGGTGGCGGCCGCCGCCGACCACCTCGTCGACGCACCCGAGGGCGCCACCCGTACCGACGGCGAGAGCGGCGACGACGTCGCCCGCTTCACCGTCACCGCGCTCCTGGAGCAGGGCCAGCGGCTGCGGCTGGAGAAGACGGTGTCGTACGGCTGGTCCGGGGCGCGTTCGCTGCCCGCCCTGCGCGACCAGGTGGACGCGGCGCTCGCCGGGGCGCGCAGCATCGGCTGGCAGGGTCTGGTCGACCAGCAGCGCGCCTACCTGGACGACTTCTGGGACCGTGCGGACGTCGAGGTCGACGGTGACGCGGAGATCCAGCAGGCCGTCCGCTTCGCCCTGTTCCACGTGCTCCAGGCGGGTGCGCGGGCCGAGCAGCGCGCCATTCCCGCCAAGGGCCTGACCGGCTCCGGGTACGACGGCCACACGTTCTGGGACAGCGAGACGTTCGTCCTGCCGATGCTGACGTACACCTCGCCCGGCGCCGTCGCCGAAGCGCTGCGCTGGCGGCAGAACACGATGGGCGCCGCCCGCGCCCGTGCGGAACAACTCGGCTTCCGGGGCGCCGCGTTCCCGTGGCGGACCATCGATGGCTCGGAGTGCTCGGCGTACTGGCCGGCCGGCACCGCCGCCTTCCACGTCAACGCCGACATCGCCGACGCGGTCGTCCGCTACGTCTGCGCCACCGGCGACGAGGAGTTCGAGCGGGAGACGGCCGTACCGATCCTGGTGGAGACCGCCCGGCTGTGGCACTCGCTGGGCCAGCACGACCACCACGGCACGTTCCACATCGACGGCGTCACCGGTCCCGACGAGTACAGCGCCGTCGCCGACGACAACGTCTACACCAACCTCATGGCCCAGGCGAACCTGCGGGCCGCCGCCGACGTGGCCGAACGCCACCCGCGCGAGGCCGGGGCGCTCGGCGTCGACGACGAGGAGAGCGCGTCCTGGCGGGACGCCGCCGAGGCGGTGGCCGTGCCGTACAACCGCAGCCTGCGGGTGCACGAACAGTCGGCGGGCTTCACCACCCATCAGACCTGGGACTTCGCCGGCACCCGCACCGACCAGTACCCGCTGATGCTGCACTTCCCGTACTTCGACCTCTACCGCAAGCAAGTCGTCAAACAGGCCGACCTGGTCCTCGCCCTGTACAAGCGCGGCGACTGCTTCGACGACGAGCACAAGGCGCGCGACTTCGCCTACTACGAGCCGCTGACCGTACGCGACTCCTCCCTCTCGGCCTGCGTCCAGGCCGTCGTGGCCGCCGAGGTCGGCCATCTGCGCCTCGCCTACGACTACTTGGGCGAAGCGGCCCTGATGGACCTCCAGGACCTGGAGAACAACACCCGCGACGGCCTGCACACCGCCTCACTGGCCGGCACCTGGATCGCCCTCGTCGCCGGCTTCGGCGGCATGCGCCACACGTCCCAGGGCCTGACCTTCGCCCCCCGCCTCCCCGAAAAACTCACCCGCCTGGCGTTCTCGGTCCAGGTGCTGGGGCGGCGGCTGCGCGTCGAGATCACCGCCAAGGCGGTGACGTACAGCATGGTCGAGGGAGCGCCCCTGGAGATACAGCACTACGGCGAACCGCTCACCGTCTCCGACAAGGACCCTCAGGAACGGGAGATCCCCGAGCTGGCGGCACGTCCGGAGCCGACCCAGCCGCCGGGGAGGCGGCCGCTGCGGCGGCACTGAGCACGCAGGGCGGTACGGCTCAGGCGTGCCGTACGTCGCTTGTCGCGGCGTGAGCCGTTGCGGTCCCTCCCCGTCCCCGGCCGGCTGCCGGACTACCGGCCGGGCCGGGGCCGGGGAGGGACCGGAGACGGCTACTGGTTGGCCTTGCCGACCGCCGCGACGGCTTCCTTGGCGGCGGTTTCGGCGGCCTTGAGGAGGTCGCTCGGGTCGGGGGCGTCGGCGCCGGCCAGGCCCGCGCCGTTGTAGTTGACGGTGACCACGACGTTCGCGGTGCGGGCGACCACCGTCTGGTTCTTGAAGTCGGAGCCGTCCTTCTTCAGGTCGTAGGTGATCCAGGTGGACTCGTCGCCGTTGCCGTCGACCGCGCCGGTCTTGGTGTTCTTGGCGCCCTGGGTGGCCTTGGCGGCGTCGACCTGCTTCTTGTAGAAGTCGGTGGCGCGCTTCTCGCCGGTGCCCAGGGTCGGGTCGGAGTCGTAGCGCTGGAAGCCGACGTCCAGCCAGCGGTACTGGGTGCCGTCCACGCCCTGGGAGTCGGAGCTGTTCCAGGCGCAGTAGCCGCGGGCCATGGCGTCGGAGGACTTGCCCTGCTCGCCGTCGGCGTTCTTGGTCTTGGGGACCAGCTTCTTGACGGTGTCCTGGGACACGGCCTGGCAGGGGTTGGGCAGCTTCTTCATCTTCGCGGGCGCGACGCTGGGGGAGGCGCTGCCGGAGGAGCTGCCGCTCTTGCCGGGGGAGGCGGACTTCGATGCGCCGCCCGAGTCCTTCTTGCCGGAGTCGTCGTCGGAGGAGCAGCCGGCGACGAGCATCACCGGTACGGCTGCGCAGGCGAGGAGGCTGGCGAGTCGCTTGGCTGAACGGTGCATGGTTCCTTCGCTGTTCGTCGTCGTTCGGCGCGTCGCACTGGACGCCGTCGGGAGCCGCGTACGGGCCGGTGCGGTCCGGACGCGGTACGTCCTTCGGAGCGCGCGGCGACGCTGCCGCGCGCGGGGCTCGGGGGCACACGGTACGCGGCGGAGGGCGGCCGGAGGGCGATTCGTGACGTTACTCGCCGGACAAAGCGGACTATTCGTTGAAGCGGTCGGCCAGCTCCTGGGCCAGCGCCTGGGCCTTCTCCTGGAGGTCCCTGCTGTCGGGCAGCGTCGTCTTGTCGGCCGACCACTGGTCGTAGGCGATGGTCACGATGACGTTCGAGGAACGGAAGACGATCGTGACGTCCCGGTGCACACCGCTGTCCGCGGTGATCAGCTTGTCGTTGAGGAAGGCGGCGTCGGCGAGGCCGTCCAGGACACGCGGGGCGATGTCGGAGCCGGGCGCGTCGGTCGGGTTCCTGCTCGGGGAGGCGGGCGGGGAGGGAGGCGGCGAGGACGGGGCGGTGGAGGCCTTGCCGCCCGCGGCGGTCTTGCCGGCTTCCTGGTCGCCGCCGGGCTTGCCGTCCTGGCCGGGGGCGTCGTTCTGGGCGCCCTGGCCGTTCCGGTCGTCCTTGCCGTCCTTGCCGTCCTTGCCGGAGGAGGAGGGCGTGGGCGTCGGCGCCGTGCTGGTGCCGCCGGACGGGAGCTGGGCGGCCAGCTCCTTCTTCCCGTAGACGTTCTGCGCCTTGTCGTCGTCGCTGACGGCGGGGTCGTAGGAGACGACCCGCTCGAAGTCCAGGGTGAGGTGGCGGGTGCCGTCGGGTGCCTCACGCTTCCAGCGGCAGCCGACCCGGCGGTCCGTGTCGTACGTGATGTCGGCGGTGCCCGCGTAGACCTTGTCGGCGTCCTGCGGGCTCTCCGTGCCGCCGGGCGGCAGCAGCCGGCGCAGGATGCCCTTGGAGGGCAGGCCGCAGGGCTCGGGGAGCGTCTTGTACTTGCCGGGCTCGGCGGACGCCGACGTGGCGGCCGCGCCGCCGCCCTTGGTGTCGGCGGAGCCGCTGCCGGATCCGGAGCCGCCGGTGCAGGCGGTGAGCGTGGCGGCCAGCGCCGCCACGGTCGCCAGCGCGGTCCCCGGTACGAACGACCTTCGCTGCACCGTTCCCGGCTCCTTCCGTAGGAAATCTGGTTGCCGCGGCCAGACGGCGGATGGACACAATGTCTACCGCACGTTCTGCCGCATACGCCGGTTCCCTGTCCTTGATCAGGCTTCTTGTCCGGCTTTTGCTATTTGTTGATTTTCGGGGGAATGAGGAAGTTATGTCGTACACCGAAGTGCCCGGAGCGCAGGTTCCGATCCGGATGTGGACGGACCCGTCCACGGTCGAGGGTGCGGCCATGCAGCAACTGCGCAACGTGGCCACCCTGCCATGGATCAAGGGCCTGGCCGTGATGCCGGACGTGCATTACGGCAAGGGCGCGACGGTCGGCTCGGTGATCGCCATGCACGGGGCGGTCTGCCCGGCGGCCGTCGGTGTCGACATCGGCTGCGGAATGAGCGCCGTCAAGACCTCGCTCACCGCGAACGACCTCCCCGGCGACCTCTCCCGCCTCCGCTCCAAGATCGAGGAAACCATCCCGGTCGGGCGCGCCATGCACGACGAGCCGGTCGACCCGGGCCGCCTGCACGGCCTGGCGACCAGCGGCTGGGACGACTTCTGGAGCCGCTTCGGCGGGGTGGCGGAAGCGGTCAGGTTCCGTGAGGAGCGTGCCGTCAAGCAGATGGGGTCGCTCGGCGGCGGCAACCACTTCATCGAGTTCTGCCTCGACGAGACCGGCGCGGTGTGGCTGATGCTGCACTCCGGCTCCCGCAACATCGGCAAGGAACTGGCCGACTTCCACATCGGCCAGGCGCAGAAGCTGCCGCACAACCAGGGGCTGGTCGACCGCGACCTCGCCGTCTTCGTCGCGGACACCCCGCAGATGGCGGCGTACCGCAACGACCTCTTCTGGGCGCAGGAGTACGCCCGGCACAACCGCGCGATCATGATGGCGCTCTTCCAGGACGTCGTCCGCAAGGAGTTCAAGAAGGCCAAGCCGGTGTTCGAGCCGGTGATCTCCTGCCACCACAACTATGTGGCGGAGGAGCGGTACGACGGCATGGACCTGCTCGTGACGCGCAAGGGCGCGATCCGCGCCGGGAGCGGTGACTACGGCATCATCCCCGGCTCGATGGGCACCGGCTCGTACATCGTCAAGGGCCTCGGCAACCCGGCGTCCTTCAACTCCGCCTCGCACGGCGCGGGCCGCAAGATGAGCCGCAACGCCGCGAAGAAGCGTTTCTCGACGCAGGACCTGGAGGAGCAGACGCGGGGCGTGGAGTGTCGCAAGGACTCCGGCGTCGTGGACGAGATCCCGGGCGCGTACAAGCCGATCGAGAAGGTCATCGACCAGCAGCGGGACCTGGTGGAGGTCGTGGCCAAGCTCAAGCAGGTGGTGTGTGTGAAGGGATGAGGAGCGCGGGGGCTCCCTCACCGGGCGAGGGCCCCGGGCCGGCTTGTGCGCCGGTCCGGGGCCCTCGTCTTTCAGGCGTCCTGGACCCGGGCGCCCTGGTCCCTCACAGGGAGATCAGCGCCCGTACGGGCATCCTGGTGTCGGCCAGCGGCCGGACGGCCAGGCGTACCAGGGCCAGGGCGTTGTCGTCGCCCGCGGTGCGGTTGGTGCTCAGCTCACCGCAGGCCAGGCACTGGTGGACCAGCAGCCACTCCCCGTCCTGCCGGGCGGACAGGCACAGCGCCCGCATCCGTCCGCCGCAGTCCGCGGCCCGGTCGCCCGGTATCTTGCGGTCCACGTGGCGGCTGGCCAGGCAGTGCGGGCAGTGGTTGCGGTGGGCGGTCCCGGGTGCGGCCAGCGGGACCTCCAGGCGGCACCCGACACAGCGGAAGGTGTCGCCGGACGCGCCGCCCGGCCCGTGGAGGACGTCCTTGGGCCGTTGGGTGCGGCGCTGTTGCTTGGGTGTACGGCGTCGTGGCACGGTCGTCACTCCCCGCTCACAGGTCGCCGAACGCTTCCAGCGGGAACGGCGGGTGGGCCAGCGGCCGGACCGCCATCCGCATCAGGATGAGCTGGTTGTCGTCCGGGGAGACCGGGTTGGACGTCAGCTCGTCGCAGCGGGTGCACCGGTGGACGACCATCCAGTCGTCGGTGCGCAGCACCGCGATGGCGATGGGCGACATACGGCCACGGCAGGTGGACGGTCCGCCCTCGGCCGCGTCCCGTACGTGCTGGGAGTGCAGGCAACTGGGGCAGTGGTTGCGGCGGTCGCCGCCGGGGTCGAGGGTGGTGACGGTCAGCCCGCACCGGACGCAGGTGAAGGTGTCGGTGCGCGGCAGCGGGTGCGGACGGTTCGAGCTCTTGGGGCTGTTGGACAGCACTCGGGTACTCCTTGCCGGAAAGCGTGAAAAGGGCAGCGGGAGCAGGCCGAGCGGCCTCGGTCGTACGGGCAGTGGGCGGCACCGCGCGCGGGCGGGTGCGGCCGGGCCGGTGCGGCGGACGGCGGCCGTGGGACGGTGAAGGTCAGCGGCGGGGTTCGTCCGCGCGGTGATGAGGCGCGCTCAGCGCCGGCCGGGGCATAGACACTGCTTTCCAGGGCGGGGCCCGAGAGAGGGGACACGTGCGGGAACGCGCACGTGCGCCGACGCGCAGGTGCGTCGACACCGGGAACGGTACGGGCGGGGGCGGCCGCGGCGCCAACGATTTTCCGGGCCCCGGCCTCCCGGGCCCCGGCCTCCCGGGCGGGGGCCAGGGCTCCTGGTGAGGGTGTCGCCGGGATGGTTCCGCGTCCGTGGCGGGCGGTCTCAGGAGGTGCGGTGCACCTTGGTGTTGGACGCCTGGGCGCGGGGGCGGACGACGAGGAGGTCGATGTTGACGTGGGCCGGGCGGGTGACGGCCCAGCCGATGGTGTCGGCGACGTCGTCGGCGGTCAGCGGTTCGGCCACGCCCGCGTAGACCTTGGCGGCCTTGGCGGTGTCGCCGCGGAAGCGGGTGGTGGCGAACTCGTCGGTCCTGACCATGCCGGGGGCGATCTCGATGACGCGGACGGGCTCGCCGCACAGCTCCAGCCGGAGGGTCTCGGCGATGACGTGCGCGCCGTGCTTGGCGGCGACGTAGCCGCCACCGCCCTCGTAGGTGCCGTGCCCGGCGGTGGAGGAGACGACCACGACCGTGCCGTCCCCGGAGGCGGTCAGGGCGGGCAGCAGGGCCTGGGTGACGTTGAGCACGCCGAGGACGTTGACCTCGTACATGGTGCGCCAGTCGGCCGGGTCGCCGGTGGCGACGGGGTCGGCGCCCAGCGCCCCGCCGGCGTTGTTGACCAGCACGTCCACCGATTCGTGGTGCTCCCGGAGGCAGGCGGCGAAGGCGTCGACCGCGGCGCGGTCGGTGACGTCGAGCCGGTGGGCCTCGGCGTCCGGCAGCTCGGCGGCCAGCGCCTCGATACGGTCCGAGCGACGGGCCGCGAGGACGACGCGGTAGCCCTCGGCGGCCAGCCGCCGGGCGGTGGCGGCGCCGATGCCGCTGCTGGCTCCGGTGACGACGGCGGTACGGGTACGGGGACGGTCGGCGGGCGCGTCGGGTACGGCGGTCATGCGGCGGGCTCCTCGGGCGCTGCGGGCGTCGGTCGTGGTGCCTACGCAGGATATGCGCGGGTCAACGGCCCCTGGGCGCGTACATGATCACGGCCATGCCGGCCAGGCAGATCAGTGCGCCGGCCACGTCCCAGCGGTCCGGGCGGTAGCCGTCGGCGACCATGCCCCAGGCCAGCGAGCCCGCGACGAAGACACCGCCGTACGCGGCGAGGATGCGGCCGAAGTCGGCGTCCGGCTGGAGCGTGGCGACGAAGCCGTACGCGCCGAGGGCGAGCACGCCGGCGCCGATCCAGAGCCGGCCGCGGTGTTCGCGCACGCCCTGCCAGACGAGCCAGGCGCCGCCGATCTCGAAGAGGGCGGCGAGCACGAAGAGGGCGATGGAGCGGGCGATGAGCATGGGGCCAGCGTAAGGACGGGGGGCGATTGTCAGTGGGGTGTGAGAGCTTCGGGACATGCTCATCGAACGCGCGTACGTGGATCTCTCCGGGGAAGCGGAGGCGGAGACCGGGGACGGCTGGCCCTGGACGGTGCCGTGTGTGCGCCGGCTGGTCGCGGACGGGCTGAAGTTCCGGGCGCCGGTCACCTTTCTCGTGGGGGAGAACGGCTCCGGCAAGTCCACGCTGGCCGAGGCCCTGGCGGAGGGCTTCGGGCTTGACTCGTACGGCGGCTCGGCCGGTTACAAGTACGCCAGTTCGCGCGAGCCGTCCGTGCTGGGCATGGCCATGCGCTTCGACGCGACGACGGCCGGCCGCCGGATGGTCCGCGGGCCGCGTACGCGCCGGCGCGGCTTCTTCCTGCGGGCCGAGACGGCGTGGGACGCGCTCGGCCGTGCGCGGCTGTCGGAGGCGCCGGAGGAGATGAGCCACGGCGAAGGGTTCCTGATGGCGTTCCGGGAGAAGTTCCGGCAGCCGGGGTTCTATGTGCTGGACGAGCCGGAGGCCGCGCTGTCGTTCTCCTCCTGCCTGGAACTGCTCGGGGTGCTGCACGAGTTGCGCCGCGGCGGTGCCCAGGTCGTCTGCGCCACGCACTCTCCGCTGCTCACGGCCCTGCCCGGCGCGGAGATAGTCGAGGTCGGTGAGCACGGCATGCGGTCGGTGGAGTGGGACGAGCTGGCCCTCGTCGACCACTGGCGGCGCTACCTCACCGACCCTCGGGCGTATCTGCGGCACATCATCGACTGATCCGGAAGCTCGCCGGGGGGCGTTGTCCAGAAGCGGGGACCGACGGGTGAGGGGGCCGCGCCGGTGGCCGTCGCTGCGTGAAGGGCGAACCACTGGCCAAAAACCGTACGGGGCGTCACATGCCCTGGCCGGGCCCCTTGTCAGGCGGCAGAGGCGTCCCTAGATTCCCCTTCTACCGGGGGGTACGACGCTGATCGGCGGATGGCGGACCGAGCGGGAGAGCGCGCCTTTCCGTTGATCGGACGACAACGGGTGACCACGTCGAATTCCGTGCGGTGCGGCCGGGCGCGCCCGGCCCGCCCCGGGTTT
This sequence comes from Streptomyces sp. NPDC026394, assembly GCF_055567735.1. Lineage (NCBI taxonomy): Bacteria > Bacillati > Actinomycetota > Actinomycetes > Kitasatosporales > Streptomycetaceae > Streptomyces > Streptomyces sp. NPDC026394. The sequence goes on along the minus strand of NZ_JBVHPX010000003.1, from coordinate 641,190 downwards.
TCGGGGACCGGTCTCCCCTTCCATCGCGCGACCGCACGGACTTCGGTGGCGGGCGGCGGGAACCGGGCAGCTGCGGGATCCGGTCCGGCCGCCAGGCCCGGCGAGCGTCCGTCCGCCCGGCCCGGGGACGGCCGGGCGTACCGGGCGGCGCGGGCCCGTTCCCCGTTCATGGCCGGGGGACGGGTCCGCGCGAGCCGCACCGGATACGGCGCGGCGTGCTGGTCAGGACCGGACCGTGGCGCGGTCCGTGGCCCGGCCCGAGCCGGTCCAGCGGCCGAGGGCGCCGCGCAGTGACACGGCGCGTGCGTCCGGGTCGGCGGCGTCGGTGGCCCAGGCGATGTAGCCGTCGGGGCGTACGAGGAGCGCGGTGCGCCGGTCACCGGCCCAGGCGGCCCGCACGAGACGGGGGCCGGCGGCGGAACCGCCCTCCGCAGCGGTCCCGTCGTGCGGCGCTCCGGCGTCCGCCGGCGCTTCGGCCCTCGGCAGCCCTTCGGTCCCCGGCAGTTCCTCGTCCCGGGGCACGACGAGGACGAACGCGCCGCCGCGCAGCGCCTCGTACAGCCGGGTGCCGCCCGCGAGCCGCAGGTCGGGGGCTCGCTTGCCGGTGAGCGGGTGGGCGCCGCGCTCGGCCTGGTAGGAGATGCCCACTCCGCTGATCATCGCCAGTGCCCGGTCCGCCAGCGGCGGCGTCACGTTCATCAGCCCGGCGAGCGAAGCGCGCAGCGCCCGCGCCGGCGCGCTGCGCAGCTGGGCCGCCCGGATGAGCATGCCGCTGCTGCGCAGCACCATCTTCCCCACCGGGTGGCGCTCGGCGTCGTAACTGTCCAGCAGGCTGTCGGGTGCGTCGCCGCGCACTACCGCGGCCAGCTTCCAGCCGAGGTTGGCGGCGTCCTGGAGCCCGGTGTTCATGCCCTGCCCGCCGGCCGGGGAGTGGACGTGCGCGGCGTCGCCCGCGAGGAAGGCGCGGCCGACGCGGTAGCGGGGCACCTGGCGCTCGTCGCTGTGGAAGCGGGAGGTCCAGCGCACCTCGTCCATCCCGTAGTCGGTGCCGAGGGCGAGGCGCAGGTAGCTGCGGATCTCGTCGGGGCCGACGGGGGTGTCCTCGGGAATCTGGCGGCGGCGGTCCCAGCCGACGACGCGGTACCAGCCGTCGCCGAAGTTGGCGACGACCGCGATGGCGTCGCCGTTGGCGTTGCCGACCAGCGGGAGGTCGGGCTGCTCGCCGAGCCGTACGTCGGCGAGTACGACGGAGCTGACCACGGACCGGCCGGGGAAGGGCAGGCCGAGTGCCTCACGGACGGTGCTGCGCACGCCGTCCGTACCGACCAGATAGGACGCACGATAGGTCGTGGTGGCCCCGTCCTCCTCCTGTACGCGGGCCTGGACGCCGTGGCTGTCCTGGTCCAGGCCGGTCACCCGGGCCCCGTACCGGAAGGTGACGCCGGCCTTCTGCGCGCGCCGCTCCAGCAGCCGCTCGACCTCGTACTGCGGGGTGATCAGCACGAGCGGGAAGCGGGAGGGCAGCCGGGTCGGCTTCAGCGTGACACCGCCGAAGAGCTGGAGACGCCGCAGCACGTGGCCGTGCGCCAGCAGTTCGTCGGCGAGGCCGCGCGCGTCGAGCTGTTCGAGGCTGCGGGCGTGCACGGCCATCGCGCGGGTCAGGTTGCTGAGGCCGGGAGCGCGGCGTTCCAGCAGGGTGACGCGCAGGCCGGCGACGGCGAGGTCCCCGGCGAGCAGCAGTCCGGTGGGGCCGGCGCCGACCACGAGGACGTCGGCGGTCTCGGGGGTGTGCGCGGTGTCCGCGGGGTGTGCGGTGTCCGCGGGGTTCGGGTGGTCGGTGGTGCCGGGATCGCGGTGCATGGCCGCCTCCAATGCCAACACTTGTTGGCCAACGGTTGTTGGTCAACGCTTGTTGGCAACGATAGAGCCGGCCTGCTGGCCGGTCAACAGTTGTTGGCCTACAGTCGTTGGCATGGCTGAGACCGCATCCCCCCCACCCGCTCCGGACGCCGCACCGGACCGTCCCCGTCGCTCCGAGGCCACCCGTGCCGCGATCCTCGAAGCCGCCCGCGAGCGCTTCGCCGCCGAGGGGTACGAACGCGCCACCATCCGGGCCGTCGCCCGGGACGCGGGCATCGACCCGTCGATGGTCATGCGCTACTACGGCAACAAGGCGGGCCTGTTCGCGGCGGCCTCCGAGATCGACCTGAAGCTGCCCGACCTGACGTCCGTACCGCGCGACCAGCTCGGCGCCCTGCTCGTACGGCACTTCCTCGACCGCTGGGAGCGCGACGAGACGCTGACCGCGATGGTGCGCGTCGCCGTCACCAACGAGGCGGGCGCCGACCGGCTGCGCGGCGTCTTCGCCGAACAGATCAGACCGGCGCTCGCGGCGGTGTGCGCGGTCCCGGAGGAGGACGCGTCCCGCGCGGCGCTGGTCGGCTCCCAGCTCGTGGGCATGGGCATGCTGCGGTACGTCCTGCTGCTGCCGCCCGCCGTCGACCTCGGCCGCGAGGAGGTCGTCAGTTGGCTGGCGCCCACGATCCAGCACTACCTGACCGCCGAGCACCCGTAGCGCCGGTGGCCCGGCCCGGCCGGGCGCCCGCCCCGGTCCGTCCGGAACGCGCCCGACTTCCGCGATCTCCGGACGCGGCGCCACCGCCGTTCTACGGTGGTGGCCGCACCAGCCGTACGTGCCGCCGTACCCGCAGTGGACCGGGAAGGAGACGCATGGCCCGGCAACCGTCCGTGTCACCGTCGCCCCAGGAAATCGTCGAACTCTACGGACTGGAGCCGCTGCCCAGGGAGGGCGGCCGCTACCGGCAGACCTGGGCGGGGCCCGAACGCCCCGACGGACGGCCGGCGGGCACCGCGATCGTCGTCCTGCTCACCGCGGAACCCGACGGCCACAGCGCGCTCCACCGCCTGCCCACCGACGAGGTCTGGCACTTCTACCTCGGCGACCCGCTCTCGATGCTCCTGCTGGACCCGTCCGGCGGCACCCGGACGGCTGTCCTCGGCCCGGACGTGCTGGGCGGCCAGCACGTCCAGTTCACGGTGCCGGCCGGCACCTGGATGGCCGCCGAGGTCGCCGACGGCGGCGCCTGGTCGCTGCTCGGCTGCACCATGGCGCCGGGCTTCACCTACGACGTGTACGAGCACGGGGACGCCGCCGAACTGGCCGCGCGCTACCCCCAGGAGGCGGCGCGCATCACCGCGCTGTCCCGCCCGTGAGCGCGCCCGCCGGCAGCCCGGGGCTGCCCTCCCTCGCAGGCCAGGTGGCCCTGGTCACCGGCGCGGGCGGCTGCCTCGGCACCGGCATCGCGCTGCGCCTCGCCGCGGCGGGCGCCGCGGTCGTCGCCCACTACCGTACGAACGCCACCGCCGCCGAAGCGCTCGTCTCGCGTATCGAGGAGGAGGGCGGCAGCGCGCTTGCCGTACGGGCCGACCTGTCCGCCGAGGAGGAGTGCCACCAGTTGGTGCGTACGGCGGCGGAGTGGCGCGGCCGGCTCACCGCCCTGGTGAACAACGCCGGTGTGCAGCCCGTCCAGGACCTGGCCACCATGACCGTCGACGACTGGCGCGAGGTCGACGCCACCAACGTGCTGAGCACCTTCGCCTGCACCCAGGCCGCCGCGGCGGTGATGCGGGACGGCGGAGGCGGCTCGATCACCCACATCGCCTCCATCGAGGCGCACCAGCCCACGGCGGCCCACGCCCATTACTGCGCGTCCAAGGCGGCCGTCGTGATGCACGCGCGCACGGCCGCGCTGGAGTACGGACCCGACGGCATCCGCGTCAACAGCGTCTCGCCGGGCCTGATCGGCCGCGAGGGCCTGGCGGAGGCCTGGCCGGACGGTGTGACCCGCTACCTGCGGGCGGTACCGGCCGGCCGGCTCGGCCGCCCCGAGGACATCGGCGACGCGTGTGTCTTCCTCGCCTCGCCGATGGCCGCGTGGGTGACCGGTCACGACCTTGTGGTGGACGGCGGGGTGTCGGCCAGGCCCACCTGGTGACCGCTCATCCGGCGGCCCCCCGCCCGGCCCCGGCGGGCTACTTGCCCTTCGCCGCGCCGCCCCGCTCCGCGCGGTACCGCTTGTCGTAGCGGTCCTGGCGGATGCGGCGCTCCCGGTAGGCGCGGTACTCCGCGTCGTAGCCCAGGTACCCCTGGCGGTAGCGCACGGTGAGGTAGAGCAGCACGGCGGAAGCCAGCCACCACGCCGGGTTCGAGAACCCGGCGACGGCCGTCAGAAGGAACGAGACGAGCAGAAGCGGGAACACTGCGCACCTCCCAGGAGTGTGCGGTGATCGGAAGCGCCCCGCCCGGAGCGCTTGCCAGGCCGTGCCTTCCGGGTCGGCCAGGCGCCACGGGCCCGGGCTGATCCGGAGGACACGTTCTAGGCCACGGCCCCGGCCGACCGGCCGGGCGGTTCGGCGGCCGGGGATCCGGTCGCGGTGTCCAGGCCGGAGAAGACCGGCAGCAGCCGGTTCAGCCCACTGGCGTGCAACGCCGCGAGGACGGCCGGGCTCGGCTGGACGAGACGCAGGTCACCGCCCTGGGTACGGGCCCGTCTGGCCGCCGCGACGAGCGGACCGAGGGCGAGCGCGCAGCAGGAGGTGACCTCGGACAGGTCGACGATCAGCAGGCTCCCGGGAGCGCGGGGCAGGCGCCGCAGGCGTTCGCGCAGGGCGGGCAGGGTCGCCAGGTCCACCCGGCCGCGCACGATGAGGACCGCGAAGTCGGTGTCCGTCACGGGAACCGACGGCACCTCAGCCGTCGCGGGCTCCGGTGGCGCGGCCGGCGCGGAGGTCCGCGCCGGGGCGTGCCGGGTGCGGTGGCGGGTCGGCACCCGCGTGCCCACCGCGCCGACGCGCGGGAAGTCGAGGGACGTTCCGGGATCTGCCATCAGCACGCGCCTCCTCGGGGCGGACGGGCTTCCGCGCTGCCGGGGACTCGGGCTGCACCTTCCAGGGTAGTCCGGGGCGGGTGGCGCGAACAGCATGCGTGCCCGACCGGTCGGATATGGGGGCGCCCTGACGGCGCGTCACCCGTACGGCGCGCGCCGCCCGAGTCCGCCGTCCGTGACCCCGGCCGCGGGCCGGACGTCCGCCGGACGGCCACCGGACGTCCGACCGTGCGGCCGGTGAGGTCGCGGGTGGGGCCGCCGCGGCCGGGAAAACTCCGGTCACCGGGCCGTCGCGGCCGGGAAAGCCCCGGTCACCCGCTGCCGGGCCCCGGCAGCGGACCGGCTCCTGAGGCTTTTTCGCAGGTCACGGCCACACCAGGCAGTACGCCTGGTGTCCGGCGTCGTGCAGCCGGTGGGAGAAGTCCTGCCACTCGTGGAGCAACTGGTAGACGGTGAAGGCGTCCCGGGGGCCGCCGCGGTCGGGGACCGTGGACCAGATGAAGGCCGCGGCGCCCACCGACTCCTCGCCGACGCCGCGCAGCGGGTCGACGACCGTCATGGGGAGCTTGACGACGGCGTAGTCGGGATGGAGGACGACCAGTTCGAGCGGGGGGACCTTGTGCAGCGGTATGCCTTCTATGCCGGTGAGGACCATCGCGGCCATCGTCTCCGGCTTGATCTTCGTGAACATGCCGCCCATGCCGAGCTCGTCGCCGCCGAGCTCTTCGGGCCGCATCGAGATCGGCACGCGCGCCGCCGTGGCACCGTTCGGCGCGCCGAAGTATTTGTACGTCACCCCCATGCGGCCGCCCCTGTTTCCCCCGCCCTTGATCTCCTCGCGCCGGTGGCGGCCCCGCTGGTCGCGCTCAGGCCCCCGGTCATCGGTGCCCTCGCCCAGTCCGCCACCGCGATGCATATCTCCACCCGACCACTCGCAGCCCCAGCCGCGCAACCCGATCATCGTCTCAGAGACCTCCCCCGTCACCGGCGCGCGAAACTCCCGGCCGCGCGCCCCCGTGCGCCTCTGAGACCATTGCTTGCGTGACTTACTCGTACGTTGCCCCAGTTTTGCAGACCCGCGGGGTCTGACACCTGGTCGGTGGCGAGGGGATTTCCGCTCCGCGCTCCGCCCGGGTGCCGCCGCCGGCCGCCGCCCCTTCCTACATTTGCGCAGGTCAGGATCACAGTGCCTTTTCCCTATGAAGCCCCAGTTTCGCAGACGCTCTTCGACCGTGCGGCCGTTGTGACGCCGGGCGGGGTGAACTCTCCCGTGCGCGCGTTCGGCGCCGTGGGTGGTTCGCCCCGGTTCATGGTGTCCGGTACCGGTCCGTACCTCACCGACGCCGACGGACGCGAGTACGTCGACCTCGTGTGCTCGTGGGGCCCGATGATCCTCGGGCACTCCCACCCCGAGGTGCTCGCCGCCGTCCAGGAGGCCGTCGCCCGCGGCACCTCCTTCGGCACGCCCGGTGAGGGCGAGGTGGAGCTGGCCGAGCGGATCGTCGACCGGATCGACCCGGTCGAGCAGGTCCGGCTGGTCTCCTCCGGCACCGAGGCGACGATGTCCGCCATCCGGCTGGCGCGCGGCTTCACCGGCCGCACCAAGGTCGTGAAGTTCGCCGGCTGCTACCACGGGCACGTGGACGCGCTGCTGGCCGCGGCCGGCTCCGGCGTCGCCACCTTCGGGCTGCCGGACACGCCCGGCGTCACCGGCGCCCAGGCCGGTGACACGATCGTGCTGCCGTACAACGACCTGGAGGCCGTCCGGGCCGCCTTCGCCGCGCACCCCGGCGAGATCGCCTGCGTGATCACCGAGGCCGCGGCCGGCAACATGGGCGTCGTCCCGCCGCTGCCCGGCTTCAACCAGGGCCTGAAGGACCTCTGCGCCGAGAGCGGCGCGCTCTACATCTCCGACGAGGTCATGACCGGCTTCCGGGTCAGCCGGACCGGCTGGTACGGCATCGATGGCGTCCGGCCCGACCTGATGACCTTCGGCAAGGTCATGGGCGGCGGCTTCCCGGCCGCGGCGTTCGGCGGGCGCGCCGACGTGATGGCGCACCTCGCCCCGGTCGGCCCGGTCTACCAGGCGGGCACCCTGTCCGGTAACCCGGTCGCCACCGCCGCCGGCGTCGCGCAGCTCAAGCTGCTGGACGAGGCGGCCTACGAGAAGGTCGACGCGGTCTCGGAGCAGGTGCGCTCGCTGGTCACCGACGCCCTCACGAAGGCGGGCGTCGCGCACCGCCTCCAGGTCGCGGGCAACATGTTCTCGTTCGCCTTCACCGACCAGGACGTGACCGACTACGCCTCGGCCAAGGCGCAGGAGTCCTTCCGCTTCACCGCCTTCTTCCACTCGATGCTGTCCCAGGGCGTGTACCTGCCGCCGTCCGCGTTCGAGTCCTGGTTCGTCTCGACCGCCCACGACGAGCGGGCGGTCGAGCGGATCGCCGCCGCCCTGCCGTCGGCCGCGCGGGCCGCCGCCGAAGCGAGCGCGTGAGCGCGGCGGACGGCGGAGCGGACCGGAAGATGGGTGACATGAGCAGCGAAAACATCGAAAACAACGAAAACAACGAAAACAACGCAGACGTCGCAGACATCACCGTCGTACACCTGATGCGGCACGGCGAGGTGCACAACCCGGAGGGCGTGCTGTACGGCCGCCGGCCCGGCTACCACCTCTCCGAGCTAGGCCGGACCATGGCCGACCGGGTCGCCGAGCACCTGGCCGGGCGGGACATCACGCACGTCGTGGCGTCCCCGCTGGAGCGGGCGCAGGAGACCGCGGCGCCGGTCGCCAAGGCGCACGGTCTGGACCTGGCCACCGACGAGCGGCTGATAGAGGCGGCCAACGTCTTCGAGGGCAAGACCTTCGGGGTCGGTGACGGCGCGCTGAAGAAGCCCGGCAACTGGAAGTACCTGACCAACCCGTTCCGCCCCTCGTGGGGCGAGCCGTACCTGGAGCAGGTCGTACGGATGATGGGGGCGCTCGGCGCGGCGCGCGACGCGGCCCGCGGGCACGAGGCGGTGGCGGTCAGCCACCAGCTGCCGATCTGGATCGTGCGCAGCTTCGCCGAGCGGCGGCGGCTGTGGCACGACCCGCGCAAGCGGCAGTGCACGCTCGCCTCGCTGACCTCGTTCACCTTCCGCGGCGACAAGATCATTTCGGTGGGTTACAGCGAGCCGGCGCTCGATCTGGTGCCGGCGCACCTGCGGGCGGGTGCCAAGCCGCAGGCCGGGAAATCCAAAGCCTTCGGAGCGTAACCTCCGGCCGGTTTTTCGCATCGTGTGGTGTGAGGGATGCGAGGGGCCGGTGTGACGTGAGGTCATCTACAAGCAAAATAATAAATTCGCGCCAATAGCCCGGAACCTCCGTGTTCGACAATGCCTCTTACCCGATGTCCGTTTATACGGATATTGAGTGTGACGAGTACGGATGGGGACGACGGTATGCGCGCGATCAGTCGGCGGAACGTGCTGGGCATGGGAGTGGGGGCGGCCGCGGCGCTCGGCGTCGCGAGCTGCTCCACCGGCTCCGGTTCCGGGTCCGGCTCCGGCCAGGACAAGAACGCCGTGCAGGCCAAGGCCAAGCCGATCGGCGACGGCTCGACGGCCGACGCGGGCCCGCAGCCCCACCAGCCGGAGAAGCCGCGCCGGCTGGAGCCCGGCGAGACCCCGCCGCAATTCGTGATCTTCTCGTGGGACGGCGCGGGAGAGGTGGGCAACGGCCTCTTCCCGCGCTTCCGCAAGCTGGCCCAGGACCACAACGCGGCCATGACCTTCTTCCTCTCCGGGCTCTACTGCCTCCCGGAGTCGAAGAAGCACCTCTACCGACCGCCGAACAACAAGGTCGGCGCCTCGGACATCGGTTATCTCTCCGACGAGCACATCAAGGCGACCCTGAAGAACGTGCGGGAGGCGTGGCTGGAGGGCCACGAGATCGGCACCCACTTCAACGGGCACTTCTGCGGCGAGGCCCGTACCTCGGTCAAGCACTGGACCCCCGCCCAGTGGCAGTCCGAGATCGACCAGGCCATGGACTTCGTCACCAAATGGCGGACGAACACCGGTTTCACCGACCTTGAGCCGCTGCCCTTCGACTACAAGAAGGAACTGATCGGCGGCCGTACGCCGTGCCTGCTCGGCCAGGACAACCTGCTGCCCACCGCCAAGAAGCTGGGCTGGCGCTACGACGCCAGCTCGCCGGGCGGCCTGCAGATGTGGCCCAAGAAGAAGATGGGCATCTGGGACTTCCCGCTCCAGCAGATACCTTTCCCCGGACACCGGTTCGAGGTCCTCTCCATGGACTACAACATCCTCGCGAACCAGTCGAAGAACTCCACCAAGGGCCCGCCCGCCAACTACCCGGGCTGGCGCAAGGAGGCCACCGGCGCGTACATCAAGGGCTTCGAGCGGGCCTACGAGACCAACCGCGCGCCCCTGTTCATCGGCAACCACTTCGAGCAGTGGAACGGCGGCCTCTACATGGACGCCGTCGAGGAAGCGCTGAAGCACATCGCCGACGAGAAGCGCAAGGACGTGCGCCTGGTCTCCTTCCGGCAGTTCACCGACTGGCTCGACGCGCAGGACCCGAAGGTCGTGGCCAAGCTCCAGGGCCTGCCGGTCGGCCGGAAGCCCGCGGGCGGCTGGAAGACGTTCCTCTCGGGCGCCTGAGGCGCGGAGGTACGGGCCGGGCCGCGCGCCCTGGTCCGTACCTGCCGACAGGCGCGGGCTCCGGTCCGTACCTGCCGACAGGCGCGCGCCCCGGCCCGCACCTGCCCGACAGATGCGCGCCCTGGTCCGTACCTGCCCGACAGATGCGCGCCCTGGTCCGTACCTGCCGACGGGTACGAGCGGGCCGACGCGGCTCGCCACGGCCGCCGTAACCCGCCTGACGTGCCCCGACATGACCGCTGCCGCCCCGGCGAGGGGGGTGCGGAAGATCCGCCACGGCCCCATGCGAAACTTTTCACATGAGTGCCTGCCGCGTCCCCCGACGACTCGCCAGTCATCGCCGCACCGCGCTGTTCGCCGCGGGAGCCGCGCTCGCCGCGCTGACGCTGAGCGCCTGCGGCGAGGGCACCTCCGGCGGTTCCGAACAGACCCAGTTCGTCGAGGGCAAGGACGGCGTCGAGCGGGTCGCCAAGGCGGACCGTAAGCCCGTACCCGACATCTCCGGCGAAACCACCCAGAGTGCGAAGCTGGACATCGCGGACTACAAGGGCAAGGTCGTCATCCTCAACGTCTGGGGATCGTGGTGCGCCCCCTGCATCGCCGAGGCCCCCAACTTCGCCAAGGTCGCGAACGAGACCAAGGCCAAGGGCGTCCAGTTCGTCGGCATCAACACCCGCGACTCGCAGAAGTCCCAGGCGGTCAGCTTCGAGGAACAGCACAAGGTGCCGTACCCGAGCCTGTTCGACCCGACCGGCAAGCTGATGCTGCGCTTCCCCAAGGGCAGCCTCAACCCGCAGGCGATCCCCTCCACCATCGCCGTCGACCGGCAGGGGAAGATCGCCGCGCGGTCCATCGGCCCGCTCGGCGAGGACGAGCTGCGCAAGATGCTGCAGCCGCTGATCGACGAGAAGTGATCACGTGATCGCGCTCGCCGCCGCCACCTCGGGCCCCGCCTCCACCATCACCTCGGGCACGCTGCTGCTCGCCGTGCCCGTCGCCCTCCTCGGCGGACTGGTCTCCTTCTTCTCGCCCTGCGTGCTGCCGCTGGTCCCCGGCTACATGTCCTACGTCACCGGCGTGACCGGTACGGACCTCGCCGACGCCAAGCGCGGCCGGATGCTCGCCGGCGCCTCCCTCTTCGTCCTCGGCTTCACCGCCGTCTTCGTCTCCACCGGCGCGCTCTTCGGGTTCTTCGGCAGCGTGCTCCAGGAACACCAGGACGTGCTCAACAAGGTCCTCGGCGTCCTGCTGATCCTGCTCGGCCTGGCCTTCGCCGGCATCCTGAAGAACTTCGGCCAGCGCGAGCTGCGCTTCCACAAGAAGCCCGCCATGGGCCTGGCCGGCGCGCCGGTCCTCGGCGTGCTCTTCGGCGTCGGCTGGACGCCGTGCCTGGGCCCGACCCTCACCGCGGTCAGCTCGCTCGCCATCGACCAGGCCAGTGCCGGACGCGGCGCCCTGCTGACCGTGGCCTACTGTCTGGGACTGGGCCTGCCCTTCATCGCCGTCGCGCTGGCCTTCCGCAAGGTGCTCGGCGCCTTCGGCTGGGTCAAGCGCCACTACGTGTGGGTGATGCGGCTGGGCGGCGGCATGATGGTCGTGCTCGGCGTCCTGCTCCTCACCGGCGCGTGGGCCGATCTGATGTCCGGCCTGCAGAGCTGGACCAACAGCTTCACCCCAGGGATCTGATCGATGACCACCAAGACCGACGCCGCCCGCGACGCCGACGACGCCGATGTCGGCGCCGCGGGCTCGCAGATGTCCACCGCGCCCGAGGAGGAGGCGTCCGGGGGAGTCACCCTCCCGTCCCTCGGGCCGATCGGCTGGGCCCGGTGGTTCTGGCGGCAGCTGACCTCGATGCGGGTCGCGCTGATCCTGCTGTTCCTGCTGTCCCTGGGGGCCATCCCCGGCTCGCTGGTCCCGCAGACCAGCATCGACCCGACCAAGGTCGAGCAGTTCCGGGCCGACCACACCACGCTGGCGCCGGTCTACGACAAGCTGGGACTCTTCCACGTCTACAGCTCGGTCTGGTTCTCCGCGATCTACCTGCTGCTGTTCATCTCGCTGATCGGCTGCATCGTGCCGCGTACGTGGCAGTTCGTCGGCCAGTTGCGCAGCCGCCCGCCGGGCGCCCCGCGCCGGCTGACCCGGCTGCCCGCGTACACCACGTGGCGTACGGACCGGGCGCCCGAGGAGGTGCTCGGCGCCGCGCAGCGGATGCTGAAGAAGCGCCGCTTCCGCGCGCACACGGTCGGCGACGCGGTCGCCGCCGAGAAGGGCTACCTGCGCGAGGCCGGCAACCTCGTCTTCCACATCTCACTGATCGTGATCCTGGTGGCGGTCGCCGTCGGCAGCCTGTGGAAGTCCGAGGGCGGCAAGCTGATCACCGAGGGCGACGGCTTCGCGAACAGCCTCACCCAGTACGACAACTTCAAGTCGGGCGCCTTCTACGACACCGACGACCTCGAACCCTTCGGCTTCTCCCTCAAGAGCTTCGACGCGTCCTACGAGCGCACCGGCCCCCAGAAGGGCACCCCGCGCGAGTTCCGCGCCAACATCACGTACTTCCGGGGTGCGGACGGCCAGGAGCACCAGGGCAAGATCGAGGTCAACCACCCGCTGGAGATCGCCGACTCCAAGATCTTCCTGCTCTCGCACGGCTACGCGCCGGTCGTCGAGGTCACCGACGGCCGCGGCAAGAAGGTCTACAGCGGCGCGGTGCCCTTCCTGCCGCAGGACATGCAGAACTACACCTCCACCGGTGTGGTCAAGGTGCCCAACGCGCTGACCCGGGACGGCAAGCGCAACCAGCTCGGCTTCTCGGGTTTCTTCGTGCCGACGTACGGCGGCAAGGGCTCGGGCTCGATGTTCTCCACGTTCCCCGCGCTGGACAATCCCCGGCTGACGCTGACCGCGTACCACGGCGACCTCGGCGTGGACTCCGGACTGCCGCAGAGCGTGTACCAGCTGGAGAAGAAGAACCTCAAGCAGTACAAGCAGGACGGCCGCGCCGTCGCCCAGATGATGCAGCCCGGCGAGACGATGAAGCTGCCCGGCGGCGACGGCAGCATCAAGTTCGTCGGCGTCAAGCAGTGGGCCACCTTCCAGGTCTCCCACCAGCCCGGCAACGGCCTCGCGCTGATCGGCGCGATCGCCGTGCTGCTCGGCCTGGCCGGCTCGCTGTTCATCCAGCGCCGCCGGGTGTGGGTACGGGCCGTCGAGGGCGCCGACGGGGTGACCGTCGTCGAACTCGCGGGCCTGGGCCGCAGCGAGTCCGCCCGCCTGCCGGAGGAACTGGCGGACCTGGCGGAAGCCCTGGGCCCGGACGCGCCGCAGGCCGCGGAACCCGCCCCCACTCCCACCCCCACCGAGCCCGAGAACGCGGCGAAGCCCTCCGACTCCGCCGATCCTGCTGATCCCTCCGAAGGAGCGCGCGCGTGAACCTCGCTGCCGCAGCCACCAACGAGAACCTGGCCAGTATCAGCAACGTGCTGATCTACTCGGCCATGGCCGTGTACACCCTCGCCTTCCTCGCGCACCTCGCCGAGTGGGCCTTCGGCAGCCGCAGCAAGGTCGGCCGTACGGCCGCGGCCCTGACCGCCACGGTGCCCGCCCCCGCCGGGGCGGCGGCCCGGACGGCGGAGCAGGGCGGCGGCACCGCCGTACTGGAGCGCCCCAAGGTCGTCACCCGCGCGGCCAACGGCAGCCGGGACGTCCCGGATGGCCCGGGCGCCGCGGGCGGCACCGAGAAGGGCGACCTGTACGGCCGGATCGCCATCTCGCTGACCACCCTCGCGTTCCTGATCCACCTCGGCGGGGTCCTCACCCGCGGCCTGTCCGTACAGCGCGCCCCCTGGGGCAACATGTACGAGTTCTCCACGACCTTCGGCATGGTCGCGGTGGCCGCGTACCTCGTCCTTCTCGCCCTGAAGAAGAACGTCCGCTGGATCGGCCTGCTGCTGACCGCCACCGTCCTGCTGGACCTGGGCGTGGCCGTCACCTGGCTCTACACCGACAGCTCCCAGCTGGTCCCGGCCCTGCACTCGTACTGGCTGTGGATCCACGTGAGCTGCGCGATCATCTCCGGCGCCTTCCTCTACCTCGGCGCCGTCTCCACGCTGCTCTACCTCTTCCGCGACCGCTACGAGAGCAAGCTGGCCGACCCGTCCGGCAAGCAGCCCGGCGCCTTCGCCACCTCCGTCATGGAGCGCCTGCCCGCGGCCGCCAGCCTGGACAAGTTCTCCTACCGGGTGAACGCCTCGATCTTCCCCCTGTGGACCTTCACGATCATCGCGGGCGCCGTCTGGGCCGGCGAGGCGTGGGGCCGCTACTGGGGCTGGGACTCCAAGGAGATCTGGTCCTTCGTCACCTGGGTCGCCTACGCCGCCTACCTCCACGCCCGCGCCACCGCCGGCTGGAAGGGCCGCAAGGCCGCCTACCTGGGCCTGTTCGCCTTCCTGACGTACATCTTCAATTACTACGTCGTGAATTACTTCTTCTCGGGGCTGCACTCCTACTCGGGGGTCTGACCCGGTCGGAGCAGTACCCCGGCGGAAACCCGTGCCGTACGCGACGGTGGCCTCATGGATCGTCTTGAGAGCCCCGTCCCGTACGGCACCGCCGTTTCCGTCGACGACGTCCACACCCTGCGGTACGAGCTGAACCTTCCCCAGGCTGTGGAGGAGGTCTGGTCCGCGGTGGCCACCCAGGAGGGCCTGCCGGGCTGGCTCGCTGCCGCCGATCCGTTCATCCGGCACGAGGGCGGCGCGATCACACTGCGCTGGCAGAACACCGACGAGCAGGGCGTCGCGACGGTGGCGCCCGGGCAGGTCACGGGCTGGGGGCCGACCCGGCTGGCCGAGTACACCGTCGATGTCCACGGCCGGATCCGTTTCGATCTCCAGTCGCGCGACGGTTCCGGCGCGCACGGCACCCGCCTCCGCTTCACCAACGAGTTCACCGGGCCGCCCGCCTTCCGCCTGGACTGCCTCGCGGGCTGGCACCAGCACTTTGAATTCCTCGTCGATGCCCTCGCCGGACGGCCCGAGGACTGGTCCACGTGGAACCTGGAACGGTGGCGGGAACTGCGCGCGGACTACGCGGCAGCCGGGCAGTAGAGGCCCGGGGTGCCGGCCGCAGCCGGGTAGGGACGTTCCTCGGGGAGGAGGGCGGCGGCGCTGGTCAGGTCGCCGCGGGCCACCAGGGCGTGGATCTCGTGGGCGAGTGGGGTGACGTCCCGGATGGCGACGGTCCACTCGTCGGCGTAACGGCGGGACGCCTCGCCGGACAGGCCGAGCTGGAGTGAGCGGTACGGGAGGGGCTTGAGGCACAGGTCGCGTTCGGGGTCCCACTGGATGCGGGCGGGGGAGGCGTGCAACTGCCGCTTCCAGGCGTCCCGGTCGGAGTGGACGACGGGGTCGTAGTGGGACAGACAGGCGTGGCGCAGCGCCCAGTCGAAGCCCGTGCGGTCGATCTCGATGGCGAGGACACGCTCCTGGTCGGGCTTGGTGGCCCAGCCGCAGCGGTACATCATCCACAGGAACGACGGCTTGATCCACGTCATGCGCTCCCGTTTCCAGGCGGGCGGGAAGCGGCCGTCGCGGGCGGCGGGGAGGCCGAGGGACGGGCTGTACGCCTGGTAGACGGTGATGGTCGTGGCGGTGTGGACGGCCCGGACGCGGCGGAGCGGTTCGGGGTGGGCGGCGGGCTCGGTGGTGTGGTTCAGACGGTTGTTCTCGCTGCTCATGGGCAGTCAGTCTGGGCGGGCGGCGGCTCGGGCGGCCACCGAATTCGGGCGGCGGCCCGGGGCGTCAGGAGGTGCCCTGCGTGTTGATGGCGTCGAGTTGGCCGCGTAGGTACGTGTGGGAGTCCGGCAGGTCGCCGACGCGGGTGCCGGGGTCGCACTCGTAGAAGTAGACCAGGGACATCAGCTCTTCGGTGGGGGCGTCCGGCGGGGGCGGCAGGACGCGGTGGCGGCCGGAGCGCCAGCGGCCGTCGGTCCAGTGGGCCATCAGGTCGCCGATGTTGACGGTGAGGGAGCCGGGTACGTACGGGGCGTCCTGCCAGCCGGTGCCGCCGTGCGCCGGGTCGGTCCAGATCTGGAGGCCGCCCTTGCCGTACTGCCGGTCCAGGACCGTGACCGCGCCGAAGTCGGTGTGCGGGCCGATGCGGAACTGGCCGGGCAGGGCCTCGCCCACCGTCTGCGTACCCGGATACCAGTTGATGTTGAAGCCCCAGGTGGGGTGGGTGGTGTGCCGGGTGAAACGGTCGGGGGCGGCGCCGAGGGCGGTGGCGAGGAGTTCCAGGAGCTGGTCGGAGAGGGCGCGCAGGGCGGTCAGGAGGTCCTGGACGTCGGTGCGGAGGGCGGGGACCTGGTGGGGCCAGACGTTGGGCAGGAACCACTCCGCGTCGACGGACGGGACGCCGGTCGGCTCCTCGGAGGCGAAGGACAGCGACTCCTTCAGGTCCGGCGGGGTCGTGGTGCCTTCGGCGGCGCCGTTGGCCTCGGCGCCGGGGCCGAGCCAGCCGCGGCCGCCGACCTCGGTGGCGTACGGCTGCTTCGCCGTGGCGGGCAGGGTGAAGAACGTGCGGGCGGTGCGGCGGATACGGGTCCGCAGCTCCTGGTCGATGCCGTGGCCGGTGACGAGGAGGAAGCCGGCGGCGCGCAGTCCGGTGTCGACGGCCTCGGCGATGCTGCGACGGGTGTCCGCGTCGCCGGTCCGCCAGCGGGTGAGGTCGATGGTGGGGACGGGGGAGGCTGGAGAGGGGGAGGTGGTGGGGGAGGCTGGAGAGGTGGGCGTGGGGCGCGGGGGGTCACTCATGGCCGATGTCCTCGTTCCATACCTCGGGCCGGGCCGCGATGTACTCCCGCATGAGGGCGCGGCACTCCACGTCGTCCAGCAGCACGATCCGTATGCCGCTCTGCGCCAGCCAGTCGTGTCCGCCGTGGAAGGTGCGGGTCTCGCCGATCAGGACGCGCGGGATGCCGAACTGACGGATCAGGCCGCTGCAGAACCAGCAGGGGGACAGGGTGGTGACCATCGTCGTGCCGCGGTAGCCGCGCTGCCGGCCGGCGGCCCGGAAGGCGGTGGTCTCGGCGTGCGCGGACGGGTCGCCGTCCTGGACGCGCCGGTTGCGGCCCCGTCCGAGGACGGTGCCGTCGGGCCCGTACAGCGCGGCGCCGATGGGGATGCCGCCCTCCGCCAGTCCGGCCCGTGCCTCGGCGACCGCCGTCGCCAGCATCTTCCGCTCCCGGTCCCTCACGACGGCCACTCTCCTCGCCTCGGGACGGCCGGGCAACGCGTGGGACGTGATCAGGCCGGGGTGTCCGGTGGCGGGGCGTGCGGGGAGGGCGTGCGGGTACGGGGGCACGCGCCGGGGCCCGGGGCGGGGCGCCGGTAGACGGGCGGGGCTGGCCGGTAAGGCGGGCAGAGGCGTGCCGGGCGGCCCGTAAGGCGGGCGGGGCGCGCCGGTACGCGGCGGGGCGTCAGCCCTTCGGCGGCGGGGTGCCGCCCTCGCCGTCCGCCGAACCGTTTTCCTTGCGCCGCAGTTCCTCCTCGCGGCGCCGCAGGTCGGCCTCCCAGTCCTTCAGGAGCGCCTCGTCCCGCTTGCCCTCGTCCTTCTTGGCCTCGTCCTTCTTGCCGTCCTCCTTCTTGCCCTCGTCCTTGAGCGAGCGCAGGAAGTCGGGGTTGTCGTCCGGTGCGACCCACTTCCGGGCCGCGCCGCGCCCGCCGCGCGGCCACGGCGACGCGGCGCCGCCCCCGGCGTGCTCACGGCGGGGCCGGCCGGCCACCAACCACGCGACCGGCCCGATCAGCACCTCGCCGAAGAGCAGGATGATGAAGACCCAGGCGATCTTCGGCAGGCCGCGGACCTGGTTCTCCGGCGTGTTCAGGCAGTCGATGAACGCATAGATCCACAGCGCCAGGATCACGAGGAACGGCAGATACCTGAGCATTGCGGAAGCAGCCCCCCAGAGCTGACGGGCGGGCCTCGGCGGGGCCCGGTGACCCGTCCAGGGTAGTGCGTACCGGATACTGGAACGCATGGCTTATGACGACCTTCGCTCGTTCCTGCGCGCGCTCGACCGGGAGGGCGACCTCAAGCGGATCAAGGCCGAGGTCGACCCGCACCTGGAAGTCGGCGAGATCGTGGACCGGGTGCAGAAGTCCGGCGGTCCCGCGCTGCTCTTCGAGAACGTCAAGGGCTCGTCGATGCCGCTGGCGATGAACGTGTACGGCACCGACCGCCGGCTGCTCAAGGCGCTCGGCCTGACGTCGTACGACGCCATCAGCGACAAGATCGGCGGACTGCTCCGGCCCGAGCTGCCGCAGGGCTTCGTCGGGGTGCGGGAGGCGTTCGGCAAGCTCGCCAACATGACGCACGTACCGCCGAAGAAGGTCAAGGGCGACAGCGCCCCGGTCCAGGAGGTCGTGCTCCAGGGCGACGACGTCGACCTGGACACGCTCCCCGCGCTGTTCACCTGGCCGCAGGACGGTGGGTCGTTCTTCAATCTGGGCCTGACCCACACCAAGGACCCGGAGAGCGGCGTACGCAACCTGGGCCTGTACCGCCTCCAGCGCCACGACAAGCGCACCATCGGCATGCACTGGCAGATCCACAAGGACAGCCGCAACCACTACCAGGTGGCCGCCAAGCGCGGCGAGAAGCTGCCGGTCGCCATCGCCTTCGGCTGCCCGCCGGCCGTGACGTACGCCTCCACCGCGCCGCTGCCCGGCGACATCGACGAATACCTCTTCGCCGGGTTCGTCCAGGGCAAGCGGATCGAGATGGTGGACTGCAAGACCGTGCCGCTCCAGGTCCCGGCCAACGCCGAGGTCGTGCTGGAGGGCTGGCTGGAGCCGGGCGAGATGCTGCCGGAGGGCCCCTTCGGCGACCACACCGGCTTCTACACGCCGCAGGAGCCGTTCCCCGCGCTGACCATCGACTGCGTCACGATGCGCAGGCGGCCGCTGCTCCAGTCGATCGTCGTCGGCCGGCCGCCGACGGAGGACGGGCCGCTGGGCCGGGCAACGGAACGGTTCTTCCTGCCGCTGCTGAAGATCATCGTGCCGGACATCGTGGACTACCACCTGCCCGAGTCGGGCGGCTTCCACAACTGTGCGATCGTCTCGATCGACAAGAAGTACCCCAAGCACGCCCAGAAGGTGATGCACGCCATCTGGGGCGCGCACATGATGTCGCTGACCAAGCTGATCATCGTGGTCGACGCCGACTGCGACGTGCACAACCTGCACGAGGTGTCCTGGCGGGCCCTCGGCAACACGGACTACGCGCGCGACCTGACCGTCGTCGAGGGGCCGGTCGACCACCTCGACCACGCCTCCTACCAGCAGTTCTGGGGCGGCAAGGCGGGCATCGACGCGACGCGCAAGCTGCCCGAGGAGGGCTACACGAGGGACGGCGGCTGGCCGGAGATGGTCGAGTCGGACCGCGAGACGGCGGCGAAGGTCGACCGCCGCTGGAAGGAGTACGGGTTCTAGACATGAGCGCCGATTCAGCCACACCGGATCTCTTCGCCCCCGAACCCGCACCGCCCGGCAAGATCAAAGCCTTCCTCCGCCTGGTGATGATCGAGCACTCGGTCTTCGCGCTGCCCTTCGCCTACATCGCCTCGCTGACCGCGATGCACGGGACGGACCGGAGCGTCCACTGGGTCGAGCTGCTGCTGGTCACGGTCGCGATGGTGGGCCTGCGGACGTTCGCGATGGCCGCCAACCGCATCATCGACCGGGAGATCGACGCCCGTAATCCGCGCACCGCGGGCCGCGAGCTGGTCACCGGCGCGGTGAGCGTGCGTTCGGCGTGGACCGGCGCGCTGATCGCCGTGGTGTTCTTCCTGGGCGCCGCGGCGCTGCTCAACCCGCTGTGCCTGGCGCTGGCCCCGATCGCCGTGATCCCGATGGTGGTCTATCCGTACGGGAAGCGGTTCACGAACTTCCCGCACGCGATCCTGGGCCTCGCCCAGGCGATCGGTCCGATCGGCGCCTGGATAGCCGTCACGGGGTCCTGGTCCTGGGACGCGGTGATCCTCGGGGTCGCCGTCGGCGTCTGGATCGGCGGCTTCGACCTGATCTTCGCCTGCCAGGACGTGCAGGCCGACCGGGCGCACGGCGTGAAGTCCGTCCCGGCCCGCTTCGGCATCCCGGGAGCGCTGCACGGCGCCCGCGCCTGCCACGCCGTCACCACGGCCCTGCTGGTCTGGTACGCGCTCGCGACCCACGCCGGAGCGTTCTTCTGGGTCGGTCTGGTGATCGTCGTCGGTGCCTTCCTCTACGAGCACACGATCGTGCGGCCGCACGACCTCTCCCGGCTCAACCGGGCCTTCTTCCAGGTCAACGGGTTCATCGGGATAGCGCTGTTCGTCTGCGCGCTGCTCGACCTGTTCGTCCGCGGCCTGACGGTCTGACGGTCCGAGCCGTAGCGCTCCGGGGGGACGGCTGCCTCCGGAGCGCCGTACGCCGTGACCATCACCGCCACCGGCCACCGCTCAGCCGCCCGGACGCCGGGCCGCCACGGTCCGCCTACGGGACCGCCCGCGTGCCCACGCCGGATATCCGCTCGGCCGGGCGCTGCCGGAAGGCGCATGCCGCCAGGACGCCGCCCACCAGCCCGAAGAGGTGGCCCTGCCAACTGATGCCGCTGTCGGTGGGCAGCGCGCCCCACAGGATCGAGCCGTACACCACGGCGACCAGCACGCCGAGGCCGATGTCCAGCGGCTTGCGGTCGATGAAGCCGCGTATCAGGAGATAGCCGAAGAGGCCGAAGACGACGCCGGAGGCGCCGGCCGTGTTGCTCCCGGCGGGGGCGGTCAGCCAGACGCCCAGGCCGCTGGTCAGGGCTATCAGCAGGGCCACCCCGGCGAAGCGGCGCAGCCCGACGCGGAACGCGGCGAGGAAACCGAGGAGCAGCAGCGGCAGGGTGTTGGCCGTCAGGTGGTCGAAGCCGAAGTGGATGAAGGCGGCGGGCAGCACGTCGGCCAGCTCGCTCATCTCACGCGGCCGCACGCCGAAGGCGTCCAGCGCGTTGCCGGACGCGGCGTCGGCGATCTCCAGGACCCACAGCAGGGCGACCCAGCCGAGCATCAGTACGGCGGCGGGCCTGGCCCGCTCCAGCGCTCGCGTCATCATCCGCGGCACCTCCCCTTCCCCGTTCACTGGAACAAACGGCCGTGCGGGGTCCGATGGTTCCGCCGGATAGGCTCGAACCGTGGAACCGCAGGACAACAACCCCAGTCAGCCCGGTGTCACAAGGCCCGGCGGCCACTCCGCCCGCCCGGCCGCCGGGTCCGCCGACGTGCCCCGCCGCCCTTGGGTGGTGGGCGTCTCCGGCGCGTCCGGCACGCCGTACGCGGCGTCCGTGGTGCGCGGCCTGCTCGCGGCGGGCGAGGCGGTGGACCTGATCGTCAGCCGGGCCTCGCGGCTGACGCTGCTGGACGAGACGGGCATCTCCTTCCGGGACGCGCACTGGCGCGCGGACCTGCGGGAGTGGCTGGCGCGCGGCGCGGACGGCAAGCCGGGGACGTTCGGCGTCACGGACGCCGATCTGGACCTGGTGCGGTACTGGCCGGCCGGTGATCTGGCCGCGGGGCCGTCGTCGGGTTCGTACCCGGTCAAGGGGATGCTGATCGTGCCGGCCAGCACGGCGTGTGTGGCGGGTGTGGCGCTGGGCCTGTCGAAGGACCTGCTCCAGCGGGTGGCGAGCGTGACGCTCAAGGAACGCAGGAAGCTGGTGGTCGCGGTGCGGGAGACCCCGCTGAACGGGCAGACCCTCAGGCATCTGGTGACGCTGGACGAGGCGGGCGCCGTCGTGGTGCCCGCCTCGCCGGCGTTCTACGCGGGAGCGACGCACATCCAGGATCTGGTGGACTTCGTCGCGGGCCGGGTGCTGGACGCGGCGGATGTGCCGCACCGGCTCTACCGGCGGTGGGAAGGGGAGCTCGGATCGGGCTCCAAGGAGGGGAACTAGCGCTGCTTGGCGATGGAGCCGTTACGGCCGAAGCGGCGCTTGCCCTGGGCGGTGGCGGCGGGACGGTGAGCACGTGAACGATTGGCCAGCTCCTGCAGCTCGCGCATGCGGGCGTAGGCCATCTCGATCGAGTACACGGTGACATCTCCTGGGAAAGATCGTCTTTGATCAACTGGGATTGACGGTTCTACAGGGTCGCATCCCCTGTATGCCTTAGATTCTACATGTAAAAGCCGGGATTGCAGAGTGAATGGAAGGTCAGGGGCGTATGGATGCCGTAGATAGGCAGCTCATCCAGGCACTGCGGGAGAACGGCAGGGCCTCGTACGCGGAGCTGGGCCGGCTCGTGGGCCTGTCCGGGCCCAGCGTCACCGACCGGATCAACCGCCTGGAGGCGGCCGGCGTGATCACCGGTTACCGCGCGACCGTCGACGCGGCCTCGCTCGGCCTGGGCGTCACCGCCCTGGTCGGCATCTCCCTGTCGGACGCGGCCGACCACGAGGACGTGGCGATGCGGCTGCGCGACCTCGCGGAGATCGAGGACGCCTGGTTCATCGCGGGCGACGACTCGTACATGCTCAAGGTCCGGGTCGGCGACGTGGACGGGCTGGAGCGCACCATCCGCAGACTCTCGGGCACCAAGGGCGTCTCCCGGACGCGCACCACCATCGTGCTCTCCACCAAGTGGGAGAACCGCGTGGGCGAGCTGCCCGAGGACGCGTAGGCGGCCCGCCGCGCGACACGCGGAACACCGCCCCCGGGCCTGTACGGCGGGCTCCCGGCCGTACAGGCATGGGGGCCCGGCCGGGCCGGAAAACGGGGGAGTACGCTCGGTGAAGCCCGATTTTGGCAGAGATATGGGAGGCGGCCGGATGACTGCATCCATGGATGTGGGTCTCAAGCGCGAGCTGGAGGACAAGGTCCGGTCCGGGGAGCGGCTGACCCGTGAGGACGGCATCGCCCTCTACGCGTGCGACGACCTGGCGTGGCTGGGCGGTCTCGCCCACGAGGTGCGCACCCGCAAGAACGGCGACGTGGTGCACTTCAACGTCAACCGTCACCTCAACATGACCAACGTGTGCACCGCCTCGTGCGCGTACTGCTCCTTCCAGCGCAAGCCGGGCGAGAAGGACGCGTACACGATGCGCATCGAGGAGGCCGTCCGCCTCGCCAAGGCGATGGAGGGCGACAAGCTCACCGAGCTGCACATCGTCAACGGCCTGCACCCGACCCTGCCGTGGCGCTACTACCCGCGCTCGCTCAGCGCCCTCAAGGAGGCGCTGCCCGACACGGTCTCCCTCAAGGCGTTCACCGCCACCGAGATCCACCACTTCGAGAAGATCTCCGGGCTGCCCGCCTCCGAGATCCTCGACGAGCTGATCGACGCCGGCCTGGAGTCGCTGACCGGCGGCGGCGCGGAGATCTTCGACTGGGAGGTGCGCCAGCACATCGTCGACCACGACACCCACTGGGAGGACTGGTCGCGCATCCACCGCCTGGCGCACGAGAAGGGCCTGAAGACCCCGGCGACGATGCTGTACGGGCACATCGAGGAGCCCCGGCACCGCGTCGACCACGTCCTGCGGCTGCGGGAGCTGCAGGACGAGACCAACGGCTTCCAGGTCTTCATCCCGCTGCGCTACCAGCACGACTTCGTGGACATGAAGGACGGCAAGGTCCGCAACAAGCTCCAGGCGCGCACCACGATGGCGACCGGCGCCGAGGCGCTGAAGACCTTCGCGGTCTCCCGGCTGCTGTTCGACAACGTCCCGCACGTGAAGGTCTTCTGGGTCATGCACGGTGTGCAGACCGCGCAGCTCGCGCTCCAGCACGGGGCCGACGACATGGACGGCTCGGTCGTCGAGTACAAGATCACGCACGACGCGGACAACTACGGCACGCCGAACAAGCTCACCCGCGACGACCTGCTGGAACTGATCCGCGACGCGGGCTTCCGGCCGGTCGAGCGCAACACCCGCTACGAGATCATCCGGGAGTACCCGGGCCCGGACGCGGAGCGCCGCGAGGCACCGCAGCCGATGCGGGTGTGACACCAGGGGCAGAAGGGACGCCGGAGTCGGCCGAGGCGGCAGACTCCGGCGATACGGCAGGCTCGGGCGAGACAGCAAGGGCGGGCGAGAGGGCGGAGACGGGCGAGACGGGTGTCACCCGAGGCGATTAGGGTCCGCACCATGGATCTCCGCTTCGACCTGGACCCCGCCGTCACCCCCGAACTGTCCGACGGCATCCGCACGCTGTGGGCCGAGGTGTCCAACGCGGGCGGCGCCGTCGGGTTCGTCCCGCCGGTGACGGCCGAGGACGTCCGCCCCGACCTGCTGACCCACCTGGTGGCGATGTCCGAGGGACGCGCCCGCCTGGTCGCGGGCCGCGACCCGCACGACGGCCGGGTGCTCGCCACCGCGTTCCTCCACCTCAACCAGCACCGCCTGATGAAGCACTGGCTGTGGGTCTACACCGTGATGGTGCACCCCTCCCTCCAGGGGCAGGGCGCCGGCCGCGCCCTGATGGCGGCCGTCGACGAGGCCGCCCGCGGGATCGACGGCATCAAGGGCATCCGCCTCACCTGCCGCGGCGGCACCGGCGTCGACGGCTTCTACACCTCCTGCGGCTACAAGGAGGTCGGCCGGGCCCCGTCGGCCATCAAACTGGCCGACGACGACTACCGGGACGACATCTCGATGTGGCGCGAACTGGCGTGACCGGCCGCACGCCGGGCCGCGACGGCCGCGCGGGGGCAGCGACCGCCCCGCCCGGTGCGCCGTGTCCCGGCCCACGGCAGGGGCCCGAAAAGATCACGAATCGGGCTGTGCTTGACTGGAGACAGACCCTTTCGGTTGTCGTCGTGAAGAAGGTCCGCCCGTGAGTAGCCAGAAGTTCGCCACGCTCCGCTACACCGCCCTGCGACTGGGGATCTTCGTCGGGTGCTTCGCGCTGGTCTGGGCACTGGCGTACTTCCACGTCATCCCGCTCGGCGTGGGCAGCTCCAACGCCGTGTGGCTGCTGCTGCTCGCGGTCGTGATCTCCGCGCCGCTGAGCTTCGTGCTGCTGCGCAAGCAGCGGGACGCGATGTCCGAGCAGATCGTGGCGAAGGTGGACCGGCAGAAGGCCCGCATCGCGGCCAGCGCCCGCCAGGAGGACGGCCTCCTGTAGCCCGCCGGGAGACCGCTTCCGCGTTCCGCAGTCGTACGGCTACGGCCCGCCGCCTGTCACCGTACGCGGCCTTGACCCTCGCCTATCGCCGTACGCGGCCCCGGCCCCCGCCAGCCGGCGCTGTAAGGCGCCTCACAGTCGTACCGATGCCCCGCCGAGGAGAACCCCTCCACGGCGGGGCATCACGCGTTCCACCAGCCACTCCGGCCCTCTCCCGATCCCCCGGCCCAAAGAATGTCTTTGGGTTCCCCAAAGTTCAAGTGTTAACGTGTTCGCCATGAAGACAGCAGCAGCGCACCACCACCCCACGGGCGTCCCGCTCGTGGCGCGCCTGCACGTCGATCTTTGCCGCTGCATGTCCGCGGCCTGTTGCCGCCGCTGACCCCTTCACCGCAGCGGCCGGAGATCCCGT
This sequence comes from Streptomyces sp. NPDC026394, assembly GCF_055567735.1. Classification (NCBI taxonomy): domain Bacteria; kingdom Bacillati; phylum Actinomycetota; class Actinomycetes; order Kitasatosporales; family Streptomycetaceae; genus Streptomyces; species Streptomyces sp. NPDC026394. The sequence goes on along the minus strand of NZ_JBVHPX010000003.1, from coordinate 616,047 downwards.
ACGGATCGATACGGACCTCCTTTCTCCTGGCGCTGTCCGCCGTTTTCTTCCCGACGCCTGTCTGTCCCCGGAGTGTGTCCGTTGTCCACCACGTCTTCCGAGACCCCGCGGTCCGAGACCGCCAGAGCCACCCGCCGCATACCCAAGGTCCCGTTCTGGGCCCAGATCCTGCTCGGCCTCGTCCTGGGCGTGCTGCTCGGCTGGATCGCCAAGAGCGGTGACGTCTCCTGGCTGAAGACCACCCTCGACACCATCGGCAGCCTCTTCGTCCAGTTGCTCAAGCTGGCCGTGGCACCGCTGGTCTTCTTCGCCATCCTGGTCTCGATCACCAACCTGCGGCAGGTCAACAACGCGGCCCGGCTGGCCACCCGCACCCTGCTGTGGTTCATGGTCACCTCGCTGATCGCGGTCGCCATCGGCATGGCGATCGGCCTGATCAGCAACCCCGGCGCGGGCACCGGCCTGACCCCCAAGGACGGCAAGCTCCCCGAGCACGCCGGTTCCTGGATCGACTTCCTGACCGGCATCGTCCCCAAGGACGTCATCACGCCGTTCACCGACCTGAAGGTCATGCAGATCGTCTTCATGGCGACGGTGGCCGGCATCGCGGCCCTGAAGCTGGGCGACCGCGCCGAGCCGGTGCTGCGTCTGAGCCGTTCCGCGCTGGAGCTGCTGCAGAAGGCCCTGTGGTGGGTCATCCGCCTCGCCCCGATCGGCTCGCTCAGCCTGATCGGCTACGCCATCGCGGACTACGGCTGGGACCTGATCAGCAAGTACGCGACCTTCACCGTCGACATCTACGTCGGCTGCGCCATCGTCCTGTTCGGCGTCTACCCGCTGCTGCTGTCGGTCTTCGCCAAGGTGAGCCCGCTGCAGTTCTTCAAGGGCGCCTGGCCCGCCATCCAGCTCGCGTTCGTCTCCCGCTCCTCGGTCGGCACCATGCCGCTGACCCAGAAGGTCACCGAGCGCCTGGGCGTGCCGAAGGAGTACGCGTCCTTCGCGGTCCCGTTCGGCTCGACGACCAAGATGGACGGCTGCGCCTCGATCTACCCGGCGCTCGCCGCGATCTTCATCGCGCAGATCTTCAACGTCGACCTGGGCATCGGTGACTACATCCTGATCGCCTTCGTCTCGGTCATCGGCTCGGCGGCCACCGCCGGCCTGACCGGTGCCACCGTCATGCTGACCCTGACCCTGTCCACCCTCGGCCTCCCCCTGGAGGGCGTCGGCCTGCTGATGGCCATCGACCCGATCCTGGACATGATGCGGACGGCTACGAACGTGGCCGGCCAAGTCGTCGTGCCGATCCTGGTCTCGGCCAAGGAGAAGATCCTGGACCGTGACGCGTACGCCCGTGCGGCCGGCGTGGAGCTGGAGGACGGCGCGGTCACGGAGGCGGACGCGGAGCGGAAGGTGTCGGTACCGGCGCCTGCCGGAGCCTGAGCGCGGACACCGACCGCGGGACCGCATCGGCCTGAACGCCGGACGGGCCGGGGGCCACCCCGGCCCGTCCGGCGTTTCGCGTGCGGGCGGTACGCGCCCTTCCGTTCAGCCGGCCTTCGCCGTGTGTGCCAGGATCGCCTCCGCCAGCGGGCCCTGGACCTCCGGTGGCAGGGCGTGGCCCATGCCGGGGATCTCCACCAGGTGTGCGTGGCCGACGACCTGGGCGAGGTGGTGCGGGTGCGGTGGCGGGAAGACCGGTTCGGCCGGGGCGTTGACGACCAGGGTGGGCACCTGGTTGGCGGCCAGGGCTTCGGTGCGCAGCATTCCCGAGTGGTCGGCGCGGGCGGGGGCGGCGGAGACGTCGTAGCGGCCGGTGTGCTCGATGATCCGGCGTTCCAGGGCGCGGTAATGGGCGGGGTCGAAGGGGAGCTGTCCGCCGCTGAGGACCCGCCAGTGCTCCACGCGCCGGTCGAGTTCGGCCTCCAGGCCGTGGTCCTCGACGGGCCGGGCCCACATCTCCAGCACCTCCGGGGCGATGCCGGGCAGGTCGGCGGCGGGGACCTGGACGCCGTCCGGGCGGGTGTACGGGGCGGTGCTCAGCGCGTTGGTGCCCATCAGGGTGGCGCTCCGTATCCGCTCCGGGTGGTCGGCGAGGGCCAGTTGCGTCAGCATCCCGCCGAGCGACAGTCCCACCAGGTGCGCCCGCTCGACGCCGAGGCCGTCGAGGACACGGACGATGTCCTGCGCCAGGTCCGTGATGCGGTACGGCTGTTCGTCGAAGGACCAGGTGGAGCGGCCCGTGTCGCGGTGGTCGTAACGGATGACCCGGTGCTGGACGGCGAGCGCGTCCACGAACGGCTCCGGCCAGCCCAGGCCGGACGCCTGCGCACCCATGACCAGCAGCAGCGGGGGCGCGTCGGCCGGTCCGCGCCGGTCGGTCCACAGGCGCACGCCGGGAGCCGCCTCGATGTACTGCTGGTGCGGCTGGTGCATGGGGAGTTCCTTTCGGACGCATGACGAGACGAGTCGTATCGTCTCGCTAGCGGGCGGATCGCGTCAAGAGGCGGCGGACAAGGCGGGAAAACGTAAACTTACTTGGCGGTAAAGGGGCGGGACGGAAGGGCATGGGGCGTGGGAGCTGTGAAGAGCAAGCGGATGCCGCGGGCCGTACGGGAGCAGCAGATGCTCGACGCGGCCGTGCTGACCTTCGCGCGGCGCGGTTACCGTGCGGCCTCGATGGACGAGATCGCCGAGGTGGCGGGGGTGTCGAAGCCGCTGGTCTATCTGTACCTGAACTCCAAGGAGGAGCTGTTCAGCGCCGTGATCCGGCGGGAGTCGGCGGCGCTCACGGAGGCCGTACGGGCCGCGGTGGAGCCGGACGCGCCCGCCGACCGGCAGCTCTGGAGCGGGCTGAAAGGATTCTTCGCACATACGGCCGAGAATCCGGACGGCTGGGCGGTACTGCACCAGCAGGCCCGTACACAGGGGGAACCGTTCGCGGTCGAAGTCGCCGCGATGCGGGCGGAGATCGTCGAGTTCGTCACGGCGATGATCGGCGCGGCCGCCCAGGAGGCGGGCTGCGACCCGGAACCGGCCGCGCGCGAAGTCTCCGGCCTGGCGCACGCGCTGGTGGGGGCCGCCGAATCACTGGCCGACTGGGCCAACGGCCGCGGCAGCGGGACGGCGCCGGGGGAGCGCCCGTCGGCCAAGGAGACGGCGGCGACGCTGATGAACTTCGCCTGGGCCGGGCTGGGCCGGCTGATGGACGGGGAGCGTTGGTCGCCGGGCGGGTGACAGCACGCCGTGCCGCGGGCCCGGGGCGGCTTTCGCGCTCCCGGGCCGAGCCGGGCCGCGGGCGTCACACGTCCGTCTCCACCCTCCCCTCCAGGTGGACGCGGGCCCGCCCCTCGGGCGTGCCGCGCAGTTGGAACGCGCCGCCGCTGCGCGTGGTCTCGTAGGCGTACGCGACGGTGGCGGGCAGCAGGACCGGGGAGCGGAATTCCGCCGAGATGCGCAGCGTCGCCGTACCCGGCAGCACCGCTTCGGCGGCGCAGCGCGCGAAGGTCCACATGCCGTGCGCGATGGCGCGCGGGAAGCCGAGCGGGCGGGCCGTCAGGGCGTGCAGATGGATCGGGTTGTAGTCGCCGGAGACGGCGGCGTGGCGGCGGCCGAGGTCGGCGGGCAGGCGCCAACGGGCCCGTACGGGCAGGTCACGGGCGCGGGAAGGGCCGGGGGGGTCGAGGGGGCCGGGCGCTCCGCGTACTCCGGGTGACCCGGGGGAGGCGGAGGGGCCGTCCGGGAGGGGCTCGCGGCCCCCGGACGCCCGGTGCCGCGCCAGATAGGTGCTCCGGTCGTGCCACACCAGCGCGCCCCCACGGCGCGCCTCGGTGGTCATCACCACCTCGGTGCCGCGGCGGTGCGCCCGCAACGCGCCCGCGAACACCGTCAGTTCGAGCGTGTCGGTCGGGTGCAGCGGCGCGTACTGGGTGATCTCGATGCCGGTGTGCACCAGGCCGAGCATCGGCAGCGGGAAGTCCCGCGCGCTCATCAGCCGGGCGGCCAGCGGAAATCCGAGGATGTGCGGATAGGTGACGGGCAGCGGTTCGGTGGCGTCGTACCCGCAGACCCGGGCGTACGTGGCGGCCCGGCCCAGCCCGATGCGGACGGCGGGCAGGACGAGGCGGGTGCGCGGCAGTGCGGCGTCCGGCCGCGGGTGCTTGCCGAAGCCGGTCAGCACGCCCTTGGCCAGTACGGGCATCAGCCGCGGTGCGCGGGACAGGCCGGTGGTCGCGCCGCCCGGGGCGTCGGCCGCCATCAGGCGCCCGGCCGGCGTGGTGCGGTCGGCGGACGGTCCGTGCGAGGGGTGCGGAGGAGGCCCGGGGCCGCGGCGGTGGGAGGAAGACGGTGTTCGGGCATTGGCCAACTCCTGGTCCTCGCGTAAATTTACTTCGAAGTAAGGTTACTGTCGGGTCAGGTGTTGGTCGAGAGCGCGAACCTGTGGGCCGCGCGCCACCCCGGCCGCCCAACGGGCCTGCTCCTCGGGCCCGTTGGGATGCGCCGGCCGCTGTGCCGCGCCGGCCGCCGCGCCGCGCACACCCTGCGACCACCGTGAGACGAGGAGCCGCTCGTGTCCAGTCAGCAACGGCAAGGCGGGCCACCGGTGCCCGCTCCGGCGGAGCCACGCACCCGGCAGCGGGACGGGGTCGTGCGGGAGGTGTCCGTACCGCCGCTGGTGGCGCCGGTGCGCACCGGTTCCCTGGGAGACATCCCCTTCGACAACGCCGCGCAAGCGCCCGGCGAGGCCGTACTGGCGCGCAAGAAGGCGGGAGGTGATGCCGGGGGCGCATGGCGGGACGTGAGCGCCGCCGAGTTCGCCGCCGAGGTGCTCGCCGTGGCCAAGGGCCTGATCGCGCACGGGCTGCGGGCGGGTGACCGGCTGGCCATCATGGCCCGTACGACGTACGAGTGGACGCTGATCGACTTCGCCGCGTGGGCGGCCGGCCTGGTCACCGTGCCCGTGTACCCGACCTCCTCGGCCCACCAGGCGCACTGGATCCTCCAGGACTCGGGGGCGGCGGCCTGCGTCGTGGAGAGCGTCGCGGAGGCCCGGCTGGTGAGCGGCGTCCGGTCCGGGCTGCCCGGACTGCGCCACCTGTGGCAGTTGGACACCGGCGCCGTACCGCAGATCGTGGCCGCCGGACGGCCGGTCCCGGACGCGCTGGTGAGCGAACGGCGGGCGGCCACCGGCCCGTCGGGCATCGCCACCCTCGTCTACACCTCCGGCACCACCGGCCGCCCCAAGGGCTGCGTCCTGACCCACGGCAACTTCTTCGCCGAGGTGGACAACGCGATCGAACTGCTGCACCCGGTCTTCAAATCGGTCAGCAGCGAGCCCGCCTCCACGCTGCTCTTCCTGCCCCTGTCGCACGTCTTCGGCCGGATGGTCGCGGTCGGCTGTCTGCGCGCCCGGGTACGGCTCGGCCACGCGCCCAGCATCCGTACCGAGGACCTCCTCGCCGACCTGGCCGCCTTCCGCCCGACGTTCCTGCTCGCCATCCCCTACGTCCTGGAGAAGGTCTACAACACCGGCCGCGCCACGGCCGAGAAGATGGGCCGGGCCGCCTCCTTCGACCGCGCCGCCACGGTCGCGCGGCGCTACGGGGAAGCCGTCGAGGCGAAGGAGCACGGCACGGGCGGCGGGCCCGGTGTGGCGCTGAAGGCGGCCCGGCGGATGTACGACCCGCTGGTCTACCGCCGTATCCGGGCCGCGCTCGGCGGCAAGGTCCGCTACGTGATCTGCGGCGGCTCCCCGCTCGGGCGGCGGCTCGCGTCCTTCTACGCCGGCGCGGGCATCGAGATCTTCGAGGGGTACGGGCTCACCGAGACCACCGCGGCGGCCACCCTCACCCCGCCGCTCAAGCCCCGGATCGGCACGGTCGGCCGGCCGCTGCCCGGCACCGCCGTACGGATAGCGGAGGACGGGGAGGTGCTGCTGCGCGGCGGGCAGGTCTTCAGCGGCTACTGGGACGCCGCGACCGGCGGGCCGCTGCCGGCCGGGGACGTGGACGGGAGCCGAGCGGGAGGGAGGGACGGAGGAAGAGCGGGACCGGGAGCGGAGGGCGGAGGCTGGCTGGCGACCGGGGACATCGGCGCCCTGGACGCGGACGGCTATCTGACCATCACCGGTCGCAAGAAGGAGCTGATCGTCACCTCCGGCGGCAAGAACGTCGCCCCGGCCCCGCTGGAGGACCGGGTGCGCGCGCATCCGCTGGTCGGCCAGTGCATGGTCGTCGGTGACGGCCGCCCGTACATCACCGCGCTGGTCACGCTGGAGCCGGACGGGCTGGCGCACTGGCGGCAGATGCGGAAGAAGCAGCAGGTGCCGTTGGCGCGACTGGTCCACGACGAGGCCCTTCTGGCCGACATCCAGGACGCCGTGGACGACGCCAACCAGTTGGTCTCGCGCGCCGAATCGATACGCCGGTTCACCGTGCTGCCGGTCGACTTCACGGAGGAGGCCGGCCACCTCACCCCGTCCCTGAAACTGCGGCGGGCCGCCATCGCGCGTGACTTCGGGGCGGAGATAAAGGAGTTGTACGGAAACGGGCGGGGGGACGGGGCGGGGTACTGATGCTCCGTTAACTGACCGCCGGGTAACCTCGTACGAGGCCCAGCCGGTTCGGCCGGCCCGGCAGACCGGAGCCCCGTGTCACCTCTGTGGGGGAAGTGGCACGGGGTTCCTCCGGATGCCTGTCGCCGTCCGTTCAGCCGCAGTTGCCGTGCGCCGGCTTCCCGGCGAAGCGGTCCGCGAGCCAGTCGGCGGCCGGTACGGCGCCCGCGACCGCGCCGACGACGTGCTCACCCAGCGGGATCGGGGCCCACCGCACCTCGGCGCCCTTGGCGCACCAGTCCGCACGCAACTGCTTGCCGACGCCGTACGGAATCAGCTCGTCGAGCGTGCCGTGGTAGAGGAACACCGGCGCGTCCGGCCGGCGCGTCCCGAGGTCCGACTCCCGCAGCCGCTGCTGCCAGTCGGCCTCGTACAGCGGGTTCTTGACCGTGACGTCGGAGATTTTCTTGAAGGCGCCGGCGATGGCGTCGACGGCCACGCAGTTCTTCTTCATGAAGCCGACGTAGTGCCGGCCCTTGTCGTTCAGGTACTTCGCCAGGTCCAGCTCCGGGAACGCGGCGTCCTGGCCGACGGCCGCCATCAGGATCAGGCCGGCGCCGATGTTGCCGTTGTTGAAGTCGGCGACCTTGAGCAGGTCGGCCGGGACACCGCCGGTCGCGGTGCCCTTGACCTTGAGTTCGGGCGCGTACGTACGGTGCAGCTCGGCCGCCCAGCCGGAGGCTTGGCCGCCCTGCGAGTAGCCCATGATCCCGACCGGGGAGTCCTGGGTGACGCCCGCGCGCACGGCACCGGGCAGCCGCTGCGCGGCGCGCGCGGCGTCCAGGACGGCCTGCCCCTCGGCGCGGCCGACGGTGTAGGTGTGCTCGCCGGGTGTGCCGAGGCCCTCGTAGTCGGTCACGGCGACCGCCCAGCCGCGGGCCGTGAGCTGCTGGATGAGGTTGGCCTCGACGGTGGTGCCCTTGGGGAAGCCGGCCGACGGCGCGCAGGTGTCGGCGAGGCCGACCGTGCCGACGGCGTACGTGACCAGCGGGCGCGGCCCGGTACGGCCGTCGTCCGGGACGATGACGGTGCCGGAGACGACGTTCGGGGTGCCCTTGGCGGTGGTCGAGCGGTACTCCATGTGCCAGGCGCGGGTGCGGGTCGGCTGGCCCGGCAGGGGGTGGAAGGAGGTGGGGGAGGAGGCCACGATGTCACCCGGACGGGCGTTGTCCGTCTGGGCGGAAGAGGTGGGCGAGACGGACGGGGCGGACAAGGCGTGCGGGTTGGACGAGGCCTGCGGGGCCGACGTGACTGAGGGGACTCCGGGGGCTGAGGGGGCGGAACGCGCGGTGGCCGTGGCGCTCGGGAGGCCGAGCGAGAGGGCGAGTGCCGTGGCGGCGGTGAGGGCGGTAGTGCGCAGCGCGCGGGTGGCGCGGGGTTGCACCATGCGGCTCTCCCAACGGTCCGGGGGACGGTTCAGGACGGTTCAGCTGGGGTGACCGTAGGGACTCGGTGGTACGTACGGTGCTGACCGGAACGCTCAGCTTTGCTGACCGGGCGGAGCGCCCGCCGGCCCGCCCGCCGCCCGCGGTCGCAGCCGGTACGCGCCCGGGGTGGTCCCCGTCCACCGCCGGAACGCCCGGTGGAACGCGGTGTCCTCGGAGAAGCCGAGCCGCGCCGCCAGCTCGGCGATCGGCTCCCGGCCCGCCGCCAGCGAGCTGATCGCCGCGTCCCGGCGCACCGCGTCCTTCAGGCGCCGGTACGAGGTGCCCTCCTCCTGGAGCCGGCGGCGCAGCGTCGCCGGGCTCACCGCCAGCCGCGCCGCGACCTCGGCCGCCTCCGGCAGCCGGGCCGGGCCCGCGGCGCGCAGGGCGAGGACGAGCGTGCGCCGTACCCGCTCGGTGACGGTCGTGCCGTACTCCCGGCGGCTCAGCAGGTCGGCGGGCGCCCGCCGCAGCATCGCCGTCAGTGCCGCCTCGTCCCGGACGACCGGCGCCGCCAGCCAGCGGGCGTCGAAGACCGCCGCGGTGCGTGGGGCACCGAAGCGCACCGCACAGCCGAAGAGCAGCTCGTACTCGTGCGCGTGTGCGGGGGCGGGGTGGGCGAAGCGGGCGTGGCGCAGCGGGATGCGGCGGCCGACGAGCCAGCTGGAGAGCCGGTGCCAGATGATCATCACGGACTCGGCGAGGAAGGTGGCCTCGGGGTACGGACGCAGATCGGTACGGATCGAGAACTCGGCGGAGAGCGCGGCGGAGGCGGCACCGGGGCCGGGGTCGGGGCCGGACGCGGGGCCGGAACGGGCCCCCGTCCCGCCCTCCGCCGTCACGGCCATCTCCGGCCCGCCCGGGAACAGCCCGTAGAACCGTACGGCCCGCTCCAGCGCCGTACCGAGATCGGGGCAGCCCAGACAGGCGAGGCCCATCATGGCGAACGTGCCCCGGCGGCTGGGCAGCGGCCCGAGCCCCAGGAACTCGTCGCCCGTCGCCCGCTGCACCTCCTTGACCAGCCGGGCGAACCGGTCGGCACCGATCCGGGTCCGCTCGTCCCCGATCAGCAGCGGAGAGATCCGCGCCGCCTGCAACAGCGGCACGGTGTCCACACCCGCCCGCCGCGCACCGCTGAGCACGGCCCGCACGTGGTGCACCGCGATGGTCGGAACCGTCATGACTCTGCACGGTAGCCGCGGGGGCCGAAGAGGTCAGGGGGTGCGGCAGCGACGCATTCCGCGGGCCGGTGGTGCGGGAAAGGGCAGCGCCCGCCGGTGCGGGAAAGGGCGGCGGCCGCACATGCGGGAAAGGACAGTGGCCGGCGGTACGGGAAAAGGCAGGAGCCCCGTCCCCTTCCCCGAAAGGAAGGAGCGGGGCTCCTTGGGTACTGCTAAGTCGACCGCGATCGGTCGGACCGGGCAACTCAGACCGGCGTGACGTTCTCCGCCTGCGGACCCTTCGGGCCCTGCGTGACGTCGAAGTTCACCTGCTGGTTCTCTTCCAGGGAACGGAAGCCAGAGGCGTTGATCGCAGAGTAGTGAACGAAGACATCCGGGCCGCCGCCGTCCTGGGCGATGAAGCCGAAGCCCTTTTCAGCGTTGAACCACTTCACGGTTCCGGTAGCCATAAGCCCTCCTTGGGCCAAAGGGTTGCCCTGCTCCAGAACCTGCGAGAAGTCTGAAAACTACAAAAGCCTGCGGCGTCACATGCTCCGCAGGCTCTGTACTGCAAGGGAAACCAAACTGCAACTTGCGCTGAGCGTAGCACGGGGCGCTTGGAGGGCGGAAGAGCCAAAGATCACGTTTACCCGTGCGGTGCAGTGGCCACAGGCGGCCCCGCCGCACCGTCCGGCAGCCTCCGGGGCTAGCCTCCGCATGTGGACAATTCAACCGTTGGAGACGCATCCGCAGGAGCCGCAGCCGACCACCGTCGGAGCCGGCCGCGGGTGGGCCACATCCAGTTCCTGAACTGTATGCCCCTGTACTGGGGCCTCGCGCGTACGGGCACGCTGCTCGACCTGGAGCTCACGAAGGACACCCCGGAAAAGCTCAGCGAACAGCTGGTGCGCGGCGATCTCGACATCGCACCGGTCACCCTCGTGGAGTTCCTGCGGGCCTCCGACGACCTGGTCGCCTTTCCCGACCTGGCGGTCGGCTGTGACGGCCCGGTCATGTCGTGCGTGATCGTGTCGCAGAAGCCCCTGGAGGAGCTGGACGGGGCACGGGTCGCACTCGGCTCGACCTCCCGTACATCCGTACGACTGGCCCAACTGCTGCTGGCCGAGAAGATCGGCGTCACTCCTGACTACTACACCTGCCCGCCCGACCTCGGCGTGATGATGCAGGAGGCGGAGGCCGCCGTGCTGATCGGGGACGCGGCGCTGCGCGCGAACCTGCACGACGCGCCGCGGCTCGGCCTCCAGGTGCACGACCTGGGACAGATGTGGAAGGACTGGACGGGGCTGCCGTTCGTCTTCGCCGTCTGGGCGACCCGCCGGGACTACCTGGAGCGTGAACCCCTCGTCGTGCGCAAGGTGCACGAGGCGTTCCTGGCCTCCCGCGACCTGTCGCTCGAAGAGGTCGGCAAGGTGGCCGAGCAGGCCGCACGCTGGGAGACCTTCGACGAGAAGGTGCTGGAACGCTACTTCACGACACTGGACTTCCGGTTCGGCCCGGACCAGTTGCGCGGCGTGACGGAATTCGCCCGCAGGACGGGAGAATCGACCGGCTATCCGGCGGACGTGCGGGTCGACCTGCTGGAGAACCCGTCGGCCTGACCCCGATTCCGGCGGCGAATTCCGCGCGCGTACGGAACCCATACGGAACCCGTACGGAACACCTATGGATCGTGTACGGCACCTGAACAGAAACCGTACGGAACACGAGCGGAAGACCCGCGCGAGTGGTACGTGAGCTGGGTGGGAAGTGCGCGAAAGGTATGCGAAAAGTGCACGAAAGGCACGGGCAGCGCGTACGGAGAAGTGCGGGAGTCGTACGGGGGGCGTACGGAAGCCGCACGGAAGTCCGCACGGAGGACCGCGCGGCAGTCGGCCGGGAAAAGTGCGAAAGGCGTACGACATGCCCGGCCGACGCGTCAGGGTGCGGGCGTCGGGCCCGGCATCACCTTGCTGATCCATTCCATGGTTCCGTCATTCATGCCGCGGACGTACCCCCTGGCGTTGTGACCGCCGTCTTGGATCACTTGCAGGCGGGTTTTGATCGGTCCCTTGCCGTATTTCTTCATGAAGGATTCCAGCTTGGCCCGGCCACTCTCCTTGGTGCCGATCTGGAAGGCGATGTGCACGTCCGGGGCCCCGGGCCGGGCGATCAGCTTCTTGGCCAGCTGCTCCGGGTCGTTGGCGCGCTGCTCCTTCTCGTGGCCGCGCCACAGCGGCGAGTCCGGCCGGGTGTCGGGACCGCTCGCGATCACGGCCTTGAACCGGTCGGGGTGCTGGAGCACCTGCTTGAGGCCCACGAAGGCGCCCGAGGAGGAGCCCATGAAGGCCCAGCCGTCCCGGGACGCGAAGGTACGGAAGTTGGCCTTCACCAGGTCGGGGACGTCGTCGGACATCCAGGTGCCCATCTTCGGCTGCCCCGGGATGTCACTGCCGTCGTAGTAGTTCTTGTCGTCCGCGTTCAGGACCGGCATGACGACGATGAACGGCTTGCTCTTGCCCGACTTCGACCACTCGCTGATGCTGCTCTGCAACTTCAGGTCGGTCCCCATCCAGTAGTTGACCGGATAGCCGGGACCGCCGGGCAGCGCGATGAGCACCGGGAACGCGCTCTTCGCGTACTTCTGCTCGTAGTACTCCTTGGGCGCCCACACCCAGACCCGGCCCGTGAACCCGGACTTCTTGCCGTGCAGCGTGGTCACGCCGATCTTGGTGCCGTCGTCCAGCGTGTTCGCCGTCGTGAACTGCGCCTGCGGCCCGGTGGGCATCCGCACCCCCGGCGCGGACCCGTCGGACGGCCCGCCCGCGCCGCCGGAGCCGCCGCCGTCCGTGCGGGGCTGGTCGAAGGACATCGGCTCGCCGTTGTCGGAGAAGACGTCGAAGGCGTTCAGTACGGGCACGGCGGCCAGGCCCAGCACGGCCACGACCGCTCCCGCCAGCCAGAGCCGCTTGCGCCGGCCCGTCCGGCGGCGCGGCGCGCGGTGCTCCCGGGCGGGGCCGTACGCGGGCCCGCCGTCGGACCCGTACCCGTACGCGGGCCGGCCCCCGGGGCCGTTCGGGGGCTGCTCCCCGGACTGGTGCTGCACGAAGGTCTCCGGATGGGTGCGCTGCCCCGCAGGACAAGTCGGACGGTTGCTGGCGTTCCATCTCTTTGATGGCGAATGCCGCTGTGCGGGTTCACCGGACCGGGCATGACCTGGGTCATAGGCTGTGCCGTGATCCGGGCCGGCAGGGGGAGGCGAAGCCATGGAGCCGCTGGGGGCGGACGATCCGCGCGTCATCGGTACGTACCGGCTGCTGGGCCGGCTCGGCGCGGGCGGCATGGGCCGCGTCTATCTCGGGCGCAGCGCCGGCGGCCGTACCGTCGCGGTGAAGTCCGTACACGCGCAGTTCGCGGCCGACGACCAGTTCCGGGCCCGCTTCCGGCGCGAGGTGGAGTCCGCGCGCCGGGTCGGCGGCGCCTGGACCGCGCCCGTACTGGACGCCGACCCCGACGCCCCCGTCCCCTGGGTGGCCACCGGGTACGTGGCGGGCCCCTCGCTCACCCGCGCCGTCGAGGACTTCGGCCCGCTGGACGGCACCGCCGTACGGACGCTGGGCGCCGGACTCGCCCGGGCGCTGGCCGCCGTGCACACCCACGGGCTGGTCCACCGGGACGTCAAACCGTCCAACGTCCTGCTCACCCTCGACGGCCCGCTGCTGATCGACTTCGGCATCGCCCGCGCCACGGACGGCAGCGCCGCACTCACCGCCACCGGCGTCTCCGTCGGCTCCCCCGGCTACATGGCGCCCGAGCAGATCCTCGGCCAGGACGTCACCGGCGCCTGCGACGTCTTCTCGCTCGGCGCGGTACTGGTCTACGCGGCCACCGGCGCCGGCCCCTTCACCGGGGACAGCTCGGCCGCCCTCCTCTACAAGGTCGTCCACGGCGACCCCGAACTCGGCACCGCCCTCACGGGCGACCTCCGCGAGATCACCACGTCCTGTCTGGCGAAGCGCCCCGAGGACCGGCCCGCCCCGGAGGAGATCGCGCGGGGGCTGGGCGGGGCGGGCGCGGACGGTGAACCGGTGCGCGCCGGTTGGCTGCCGGCGCCGCTGGTCGAACGCGTGAGCAGGCAGGCGGTGGAACTGCTGAACCTGGACGCGCGGGCGGAGGAGGGTGTGGGGGGCTTCGGGGGCGCCGGCGCGTCTGCGGTGCCTGCTGTGCCCGCTGCTCCTGCTCCTGCGTACGGAGAGCCCGCGGCTGATGGGTACGGGGCGCACGGCACCCCTCCATCCGGGGCGCCGTCCGGCCTCGTTCCGTTCGACGCTCCGACCGATCCCGGCGCTTCCGTCCCCACTGCCTCCGGACAGCAACCGACCTGCATCCCTCCCCAGCCTCACCCCCACCCCGCGTACCCCTCCCAGCCCTCGCATCCCTCCTGGCCGACCGCCGGTGCCGTCCCCACCCGGCCACCGAACCCGCCGGAAGCCCCCGCCCCGCCCAAGGAACGCCGCCTCACCCTGAGGGGCGTCCTCGCCGGTGGTACCACCGGGCGCCGCCGGATGAGCTGCACGCTGGTCCTGTCCGTGGCCGGTGCGCTCGCCGTCGCGACGACGGCCGCGTTCGTCTTCCGTCTGCTGCCCGGCCAGGGCGAGGGTGACGGCAGGGACGCAGCCGCGAAGCCGCCCGGCAGCGGTCAGACCCCGTCGCCGGGCGGCTCCCGGCCCGGGGAGCCGGCCGTCCCGAAGTCCTTCCTCGGTACCTGGACCGGTACGGTCGTCACCCGCCACGACGTCCCCAACGGCACCATCACCAGCACCATCGCCCCCGGCGGCAAGGGTGATTACGTCGTCCACACCTCGTACGACTTCCTGATCGCCCGGTGCGCGGCCAAGGCGAAACTGGTGTCCGCCACCGCCACCACGCTGACCCTCAGGGAGCGCACGGACGGCAAGCCCGGGCCCGGCTGTACGGGCGCCGAGGCAGCCGTCACGTACACCCTCGGCAAGGACGGCACGCTCTCCTTCGCCTCCGACGACGAGGCGGGCGGGCGGCCCCGCGCCACCATGAAGAAGACCGGCGGCTGACCGCCCAGAGGCCGCTTCCCTGCCCGCTGGAAAGCCGTTTTCCCGGCCGCCGTCCAGCCGTCGCTTCGCCCGCCCTCCAACCGCCGCCCCACCCTCCACCCGGCGCCCGACCCGGCCGCCGCCAGGCATGTCGTACCGCTGGCGTACGCTGGTTCGGTCGTTATGCCCGCCTCCGAAGGGACGCCCGGTGACCGAGAACGCCGACCTTCAGTCCGTACTCGACCGCGCCGCGGGGGGCGGGCGGATCACGCCCGAGGAAGCGCTGGACCTGTACCGTTCCGCGCCGCTGCACGCGCTGGGCGCGGCGGCCGACGCCGTACGCCGCCGCCGTTACGCCGGTACGGAGCACATCGCGACGTACATCATCGAGCGCAACATCAACTACACCAACGTGTGCGTGACGGCCTGCAAGTTCTGCGCCTTCTACGCCGCGCCCAAGGACACCGCCAAGGGCTGGTCCCGCGACCTCGACGACATCCTGCGCCGCTGCGCCGAGACCGTCGAGCTGGGCGGCACCCAGATCATGTTCCAGGGCGGCCACCACCCCGACTACGGCGTCGAGTACTACGAAGAGCACTTCTCCGCCATCAAGAAGGCGTTCCCGCAACTGGTGATCCACTCCCTCGGCGCCTCCGAGGTCGAGCACATGGCCCGGATCTCCAAGACCTCCGTCGAGGACGCCATCCGCCGCATCCACGCCGCGGGCCTGGACTCCTTCGCCGGCGCCGGCGCGGAGCTGCTGCCCGAGCGCCCGCGCAAGGCCATCGCCCCGCTGAAGGAGTCCGGCGAGCGCTGGCTGGAGATCATGGAAACCGCCCACAACCTGGGCGTCGAATCGACCTCCACCATGCTCATGGGCACCGGCGAGACCAACGCCGAGCGCATCGAGCACCTGCGCATGATCCGCGACGTGCAGGACCGTACGGGCGGCTTCCGCGCCTTCATCCCGTACACCTACCAGCCCGAGAACAACCACCTCAAGGGCCGCACCCAGGCGACGATCTTCGAGTACCTGCGCATGATCGCCATCGCCCGGATCTTCCTCGACAACGTCGCCCACATCCAGGGCTCCTGGCTGACCACCGGCAAGGAGATCGGCCAGCTCTCCCTGCACTACGGCGCCGACGACCTCGGCTCGATCATGCTGGAGGAGAACGTGGTCTCCTCCGCCGGCGCCAAGCACCGCTCCAACCGCCAGGAGATCATCGACCTGATCCGCAAGGCGGGCCGTGTCCCGGCGCAGCGCGCGACCACGTACGAGCACCTGGTCGTGCACGACGACCCGGCGAACGACCCGGTCGACGACCGCGTCACCTCGCACATCTCCTCCACGGCCATCGAGGGCGGCACGGCGCACCCCGAGCTGAAGCTCGTCGAGGCCAACTGAAACGCCTGAGACATCTGAGGCTCACGTGCTGACGATCCACCGCGTGCACGGTGTCCGCCGCGCCCCCGACGGCGTCGCGGCCCCCGGGCACGCGGTCGTCGTCTCCGGCGACCGCGTCGAGGCCGTCGGCCCGTACGAGGAGCTGTACGAGCGCTACGGCGAGCGGGCCCGCGTACGCGAGTGGAACGGCGTCCTGACCCCAGGACGCCACGAGCCCGACGGCGCCGCGCTGCTCGAATCCGCCTACCACCCCGATCCGCGCGAAGCCGACGACCTGGGCACGGCCCCGCTCACGGGCGACGCGCTCACCGCGCTCGGCATGACCGACACCCGCTGGGGCGCGAGCGCCCGCAGGGGCGTGCAGCGGCTGCTCGCCACCGGTACGACATCGGTCTCCGGCCCCTTCACCCGCCCCGCCGTCCGCACTGCGGTCACCCGCTCCGGCCTCCGCGACCGCCCGGCCCCGCAGCCTCTCGCCCCCGGCGCCCCGGCCGACTTCGCGGTACTCGCGGAAGACGGACGCTGCCTGGTCACGGTGCTGGGCGGACGCCTGGTGTACCGGGGCCGCTGAGCGTCACCACCGTCAACGCCGAGAAGCCCGTCCGTCACTCCGTGTGACAGTACTGTCGTATGCAGGACCGTGATCCGCACCCGCGTCCACACTCGTGTCCATGGGAGCAGTGATGAGCACTGACCGGCGGCTGGAGAAGGCGACTCCGGAGACCTGGATGAACCCGCCCGGGGGACAGTGGACGTTCGACCAGGTCAAGGATCTGGAGCTGCCCTTCGACTGGGAACTCATGGACGTAATGATCGTGGTTCGGGGGATGGCGGAATAGTGGCACGACCAAGTCCGGGATGAGCTGTTCTTCCGTATCAAGCAGGTGAAACCCGACCTGTACGGCGTCAATGCCGAACGGTGTCTGGTGCTCGACACTTACAGCTCCGTCAAGCCCGACATCGTCGTCTTCGACAAGAGCGGGATCGACGTCGCCTCGTCGGCGGCCACGCCGGCTGCCATCGTGAAGCTCGCGGTGGAAGTGGTGTCGCCCGGCTCCCAGGTCCGGGACCGGAGCAGCAAGCCGTTCTTGTACGCCGAGGCGGGCATCCCGTACTTCTGGCGTGTGGAACATGGTGAGGGCGACCGGCCGGTAGTGCACGAGTTCTGGCTGCGTCGCGACGTGGGCGAGTACGTTCCCGCCCCCGAGCACCCTCGTCACACCGAGAAGCTGGAGACGGACCGGCCCTTCCCCATCGGCATCGACCTGGCGAGTCTGCTGGAGCTGTGAGGCCGGGCGTCAACGATCCGTGAAGGCCGGCGTGTCCTGCGTCAGGACCCCGTCAACGCAACCGGAACCTCCGTCTCCGCCCGGCAAGATCTTTCCCGCGGGGACGGCCCATTCGGCCGCTCACGATGCTCAGCGCATGACGCAGCACCGCTGGACCGCCCGGATGTTCTGAGGGGGGCATCGGGCCGTCCCCGTCCAAAGCCTTCCGGAGCCGTAGGGAACAATGGCCGGGTGACCCGAGCCTCTCTGGACAAGCAGCCGCAGGACGTCGCCGCGATGTTCGACGACGTGGCGGCGCGCTACGACCTCACCAACGACGTGCTGTCCCTCGGGCAGGCGCGGCTGTGGCGCAAGGAGGTGGAGCGGGCCGTCGCGGCGCGCCCCGCCGAGCGCGTGCTCGACCTCGCCGCCGGTACGGGCACCTCCTCGCTGCCCTTCACCCGCACCGGCGCCTACGTCGTCCCGTGCGACTTCTCCGTCGGCATGCTGGGCGAGGGCAAGAAGCGCCGCCCGTGGATGCCGTTCGTGGCCGGTGACGGGATGCAACTGCCCTTCGCCGACGGCGTGTTCGACGCCGTGACCATCTCCTTCGGGCTGCGCAACGTCCAGGACACGGACGCCGCCCTGCGGGAGCTGTACCGGGTCACCAAGCCCGGCGGCCGGGTCGTCATCTGCGAGTTCAGCGAGCCGACGTGGGGCCCGTTCCGTACGGTCTACACCGAGTACCTGATGCGGGCCCTGCCGCCCGTCGCGCGTGCGGTGAGCAGCAACCCGGACGCGTACGTGTACCTCGCCGAGTCCATCCGCTCCTGGCCCAACCAGCCGGCCCTGGCGGCGCGCCTCCAGGGGGTGGGCTGGTCGAAGGTGGCCTGGCGCAACCTGACGGGCGGCATCGTCGCCCTGCACCGGGGGACGAAGCCGGACGCGTGACGGCGGAGGGGGCCCCGGCCCGGCCGGCGGCCCCCTCACCCGTACGTCTTCCTCACAGCTCCAGCCGGAAGCAGTACCCCTCCTGCCCGGACGGCGTACGGAACGTTTCCGCGTGCCGCATCCCGAGCCGTCGCGTCACCGCCACCGACCGCTCGTTCCCGGCCGCCACCATCGCGACCACGCTCCGCACCCCCGCGGCCCGCACCACCTCCAGCGCGGCCCGGGCCGCCTGCGTCGCGTACCCCTTGCCCCAGTACGCCCGCCCCAGCCGCCACCCGATCTCGATCTCGCCCACCGGCCCCCAGTCGTTCGGCCACGGCTGCGCGCCCGTGAAGCCCAGGACGGCGTCGGTCTCCTCCTCCGCCGTACCGATCATCGAGTACATGCAGAATCCGTGTTCCGCGTGATGGCGGCGCTGCCGTGCGGTCAGCTCCTGGTACTCGGACAGTTCGGCCGGGGCGCGGCCGTGGAACTCCATCACATCGGGGTGCGCGAACACCCGGTGCCAGTGCAGCGCGTCCTCCTCGGACGGCACCCGGAGCGTGAAACCCGCCGCGGAAGGCGGTTGCGGCAGTGGCCGTGCGGCCGGAGACGGTTGTGGCTGTGGCTCGTGCATGGACCGGCCAACCCTTCAGATCCTGATCACCTGGGCCCCCATAGACTGACGTGGCCCAGTGCCGGTCGGCACCCAGATATCGACTTCCGGGAGATCCCGCCGTGACCGAGTCCGCGACTGAGTCCGTGAGCGCGTCCGTGACCACCCCCCGCTCCGAGCACCGCGCGGACGTCATCGTCGTCGGGGCCGGTCCCGCCGGCTCGGCGACCGCGTACCACCTCGCCAAGTCCGGCCTGGACGTCCTCCTCCTGGAGAAGACCGCCTTCCCGCGCGAGAAGGTCTGCGGCGACGGCCTCACGCCCCGCGCCACCAAGCAGCTGATCTCCATGGGGATCGACATCTCCGAAGAGGCGGGCTGGCTGCGCAACAAGGGCCTGCGCATCATCGGCGGCGGCAACCGCCTCCAGCTCGACTGGCCGGACCTCGCCTCGTACCCGGACTACGGCCTGGTCCGCAAGCGTGACGACTTCGACGAGCAGCTGGCGCGCCAGGCGCAGAAGGCCGGCGCGCGCCTGTACGAGCGCTGCAACGTCGGTGCGCCGATCATCAACGAGCTGACCGGCCGCATCGAGGGCGTCGAGGCCAAGCTCGGCGAGGAGAAGACGCCGGTCACCTTCCACGCCCCCATCGTGGTGGCCGCGGACGGCAACTCCACCCGACTCTCCCTGGCGATGGGCCTGCACCGCCGCGAGGACCGCCCGATGGGCGTCGCGGTCCGTACGTACTTCACCTCGCCCCGCCACGACGACGACTACCTCGAATCGTGGCTGGAGCTGTGGGACCGCCGCGGCGCCGAGGACCGCCTGCTGCCCGGTTACGGCTGGATCTTCGGCATGGGCGACGGTACGAGCAACGTCGGCCTCGGCGTCCTCAACACGTCGTCCTCCTTCAAGGAGCTGGACTGGCGCGAGATCCTCAAGGCGTGGTGCGCCTCCATGCCCGCCGACTGGGGCTACACGCCGGAGAACATGACCGGCCCGATCCGCGGCGCCGCCCTCCCCATGGCCTTCAACCGTCAGCCGCACTACACCAAGGGCCTGCTGCTCGTCGGTGACGCGGGCGGCCTGGTCAACCCGTTCAACGGCGAGGGCATCGCGTACGCCATGGAGTCCGGCTCGATCGCCGCCGAGGTCATCGTCCAGGCCCACGCCCGTTCCACGTACGCCCAGCGCGAGCTGGCCCTCCAGCGCTACCCGAAGATCCTCAAGGACACCTACGGCGGCTACTACTCCCTCGGCCGCGCCTTCGTGAAGCTCATCGGCAACCCGAAGGTCATGAAGATCGCCACCCAGCGCGGCCTCACCCACCCCGTGCTGATGCGCTTCACCCTCAAGATGCTCGCCAACCTCACCGACCCCACGGGTGGCGACGCGATGGACCGCATCATCAACGGGCTGAGCAAGGTGGCGCCGCGAGCCTGATCGTCCGATGCCGGGCCGCGGGGCACAGAGCCGAGCGGCCCGGCGTACGGCGTATCAGACGTCGGCGATCGCTCGTTGAGAGGGCGGAAGCGCGTACTCGCCCTCACCGGGGGCGGGTGGGCACAACGTGGATGTTCCAGGGAGCGCGGTGCCCGGGTAGCGCGCGGTGAGGGAAATGCGGTGTGTCCGAGCCCGCAAGTTGTGGGCTGAGGGGACTGTGCACGCCGCGAGACCCGACCGGAGCCCCCCGACGCGTTGCGGCTGTCACTGGCCCGCCTTGCGCCGCACCGGCTGCCCGAGATGGAGCAGCAGAAGAACGAGGCATTCGAACTCGCAGCCAGGACGGGGAGCCTTGGCCCGATCCGCGGGTGGCTGACCGTGTGGGCCGGCGAGATCGAGATCGAGCGTCGCCCCGATCTGCTGTCCCGACGCCGTGCCGCCGAACACGCCCTCCAGACACTCGACCACGACGATCCGGCGTGGAGCGCCGCGCGGGACGAGAGCTGGTGGCCGTCCTGCGTGAGGACCGCGAGGCGGCAGGGTGAGCTGGAGCTGGGAGTACAGCCCGAGTGAGGGGTACGTCGCTGCGGGCGCCCCTCCGGCCCTGCTGGTTCAGATCTGGGAGAAGGCTGCCGAGCTGCTGCGTGCCGCTGAAGCTCTTCACGCGCGGCACGGCGTACGAAGGGCTGTCGCCACAGGGCGGTGTCGCCTTCGTCGAAGGCGGCATGTTCGACTACCAGGTGCTGCCCAGGCACGAGCGGGTCCACATCTTTCAGGTGACCGCTCGGTAGAACCGCCGCTGCATCGAACGGTGTAGTCGTTTCTCGTCGTCGCGGACGAAGAATCGCGATCTCCCCGACCCGACCATGGTGGGAAAGCGGGCATCGGGGGAGGGAGGCGGCGTGACGGAGACGCAGGTACGGGGGGTTGTGCCGGGGGCGGCTGGTCCGGGCGGGGTGGGGCGGGCCGGGCGGTTGCCGTTGCTGGACGTGCTGCGCGGGGTGGCGATCCTGGGGACGTTGATGACCAACGTCTGGATCTTCGCGGCGCCGGGCGCGGAGTGGGGTGTGCTGAACGGGAACGTCACCTCGGCGTCGTTCGGCGCATCGTGGGCCGGGGCCGTGGAGGGCGTCTTCCGGTTTCTCGCGGACGGCAAGTTCCTCTCGATGCTGACGGTTCTCTTCGGCGTCGGTCTGGCCATCCAGTTCGGGTCCGCCGCGAAGCACGGCCGCCCGTGGCCCGGCCGGTACAAGTGGCGGGCCCTGTTCCTCTTCGCCGAGGGCACCGTGCACTTCGTGCTCGTCTTCGCGTGGGACGTACTGATGGGGTACGCGGTCGTCGCCCTCCTGGTGGCCTGGCAGTTGACACGCACGGCGCGCACGCAGCGGGTGCTGATGTGGGTGGCGGGCGGGGTGCACGGTGTGGTGCTCGGGCTGATGACGCTGGCTGCCGTGGCCGGGCCCGGAGCCGGCTCGGGCACCGAGAGCGCGCCGAGCCGTGGCGTCAATCCGCGCGTGGTCGACCTGTACGCCGACGGAAGCCACCTCGATCAGATCGCCTTCCGGCTGCAGAACGCGATCGCCCTGCGCATGGAACCCGTCATCTCCTTCGCCCTGCTCGTCTTCCTCTTCCATCTCGGTGTACGGCTGTACCGGGCGGGCGCCTTCCGTCCGGACGCGCACGGGCAGCGCATCCGGCGCCGTATGTGCGGTTGGGGCCTGGGCATCGGCATTCCGCTCAACGTGGCCGCGGTGGCGGCCGGCCCCGGCCTGGCCATGGTGGCCCGGTACGGGGCCGCGCCCGTCGTCGCCGTCGGCTACCTGGGCCTCGTCGGCCTGATCGTCGACCGCGTACGCCGGCCGGGCCCGCTGACCGCCGGGCTCACCGCGGTCGGCCGTACGGCGCTGTCCTGCTACGTCCTCCAGAACGTGCTGTGCCTCCTGGCCTGTTACGGCCTCGGCCTCGGCCTGGCCGCGCGGTGGGCGGACCAGGGGCCTTGGTGGGTGCTGGGCCTGTGGGCGGTGGTGTGCGCGGTACTGGTCAGCGGGGCAAGGCTCTGGTTGCGGCGCTTCGAGCACGGGCCGCTGGAATCCGTCCAGAAGCGGCTGCTCCGGTCCTGAGGCGGGTGGGCGCCTGGACGTTGCGCAGTGCGGACGGCCGGGGCGCCGCCGCGGTCCACGCCTCGGCCGTACGGCAGCGGGGGCAGCGGACCAAAGACGTTGAGGGGGCCGGGGCCGGGGGATCGGGCGGGGAAGCGAAGGGGAGGCCGCACAACTGGCACTCCTGGACGGTGTCGCGCACGCGCCGCGGCTCCTCGGCGGGCCGGACGGGCAGGGGCGGCGGCAGCCACTCGGTCAGCCGGTGCTCCAGGAACGCGACCGGGCGGAAGATGGCGCCGCCGGGGAGGTCCGAGGTGAGCGTACGGAGGACGTGCGCCGCCGGTACGCCACGGTCAAACCAGGCCGAGACGGCCGGGACCAGACGGTTCACGTCCCGCACGGAGAGCGTCAGGCGCGCGTCGGCGAGCCGCAGACCGCAGAGCAGGTCGGCGGCCGGGGAGGGGACGAGGGCGGAGGGTACGGCAGGCGCTCGGGGTGGCTGGGCCCCCTGGGGTGGCGGAGCTACCTGAGGCGGCGGCGCCATCCGGGGAGACGGGGCCAGTTGTGGTGGCGGGGCCACCTCGATTGCGGCAGGTGTCTCGGGCGCCTTGGGAGCCTTGGGTGTCTCGGGCGTCTCAGGGGCCTCGGGTGTTCCCGGCGCAGCGGGCGTGTCCGCCTGTGGGGGCTCGTGGGTGTCCACAGGCTGTGGGGGAGGCGGGGGCGCGGGCGGAGGCGGCGGGGCCTGCCGCTGCGGCGACGACGTCGGCGCGGCCGACCGTAAACGGTCTGCCGGGTTCTCGTAGTACGTGGTTCGGGTGACGATGCGCTGGCCGCCGACGCGCACCCGCTCCCGTACCAGGTAGCCCTCGGCCTCCAGCTCCTTGAGCGCCTCGCCGATCTTGTACTCCGTCTCCGGGTACTGCTTGGCGAGCTCCCGGATGCTGACGTTGGCGCCGTCGGGCAGGGCCTGGACGCGTACGGCGTAGCCGAGGGCGATGGCGGAGATCCTCGGGTTGAGGGCCAGGTGGTTGCCGACGACCGTGAAGCTGACCGTGTGGTGGTGCCGTACGTGGATCACTCCGGAGAACGGCCGAATCGCAGCGACGGAACGGACGAGCGCGTTAGACTCAAGACGAGTCATGGGGAAGCAGCTTCTTCCTCTTGGCGATCATGGGGAAGTTGCTTCTTCCTCTTGATCGGGCCCTCGGCACATGGGATGGCAAGTCCCGCCGGGGGCCGTTCTTTTTGGGTTGTGGCGCGAACGTACATCCTCCGGACCCCCGCAAGCGAACGCTTCACCTGATCAGGTGACAAGCGGAAATGAGGGGACAGGGAGGGGAGGTTGGTTCAGTTCTTACCGGGTTCTTTTCAGGACCTCGGGGCGCACCGCGTCCTCGCTCACCGGGTCGTGGAAACCCGCGACCCGGTGAGCACGCCGCCAGCACGGCCGACTTCCCGCCCGCGCTCCAGGGCCTGTGGGCGGGCACCCGGACCGCGAGCGGGAAAGGACGGGAGGGGGAGTTGACCGGCGCCTATCGTGTGGGGGGTTCGTACGCCGTGAAGGTGTTGCGGGCCATGACCGGTACGGACCGTACGTAGTGCCGCCCGTTCACGACCTTGCGTACCGCGGAGCGGCGGCGGGGGCCGTTGAGGAGCTGGGAGCCCGCGGGACAGGGGACCGAGGTGTAGATCCGGTTCATCTGGCCCTGGATCTGTGCCCGGCGCTGGGAACTCGTATTGGAGCGGTGGGCCTCTTCGTACAGGACCCGGCTCTGGCGTTGGGCCGCCCGGCTCTTCGGGGTGTGGAATTGGAGTTCGTACGGGTGGCCTGAATTGTTGGCGCGCCAGGCGGTGTTGATGCCCTTGTAGCCACGGGGGCGGGCCCAGGTGTTGGACCAGCGGAGATTCGCGTTCTTCCACCCGGCCAGCAGCTTGGTGGTGTCCTGGACACCCTTGACGTAGGACCTGTCCGGCCACTGGAGGATGTAGCGGACGGAGTCGTTGATTCTGCCGAGGGCCTCGTCCGCGGTCATGGTGGGATTGCCCTGCATGGTGCGGGCGACCGCGCGCTTGATCGATTCCGGTTTTCTCAGCCGGTCCTCGAAGCCGACCACGGTGGCCTTGGTCCGGCGGGCGATGCTGCGCACCTGGGGGCTGATGGTGCGTTCGGCCTTTTTGGCACGGGCCAGGAAGACATTGACCTTGCGCAGGTCGGCGGCGTCGATGTAGAGCCCTTCGTAACTCCAGCCGTGGTCCTTCTTCAACTGCTTCCGCTGGGCCGGGGGCTTCTTGGCGGGCGGCCGCTTGGCCGGTGGCCGCTTCCTCGGGGGCCGCTGGGTGGTCGGCTTCTGCGGGGAGGGCTTCCGCGACGCCTGCTTCTCGGCGGCCGGTTTCTTCGCGGCCGGCTTCCGGGGGACGGTCTGGCAGGTGGCGGCGGGCTTGGGCTTCGGCGGGCGGCAGGCCACCGTCGGCGCCTGAGGGGTCTGCTTCCGCGCGGCTTGCTTCTGCGCTGCTTGCTTCCGTGCGGCCTGCTTCTCCGCCGCCTGCTTCCGTGCGGCTTGCTTCTGCGCTGCTTGCTTCCGTGCGGCCTGCTTCTCCGCCGCCTGCTTCCGTGCGGCTTGCTTCTCCGCTGCTTGCTTCCGTGCCGCCTGCTTCCGTGCGGCCTGTTTCTTCGCGGCGGCCTGCTTGTCACTGGTCTGCTTCTTGGCAGTGGGCTTTCTGGGGGCCTGCTTTTTGGCCGCCTGCTTCTTCGCGGACGGCGCGGGACAGGTATTGGCGGGCTTCTGCTGTGGCTCGGCCGGCGGGCAGACGGGTTCGGCGGCGGCGACCGGGCCCAGGCTGAGAGTGGAGGCAAGTGCGGTGGCCGTCACCGTCCAGGCGACGGCCCGAAAAGTATGGGCACGGTGGATTTTCATGTAAGTAAGTGCTTCCTCTCGTCAGCCGCTGTCCGGTGCCACGAAAATGAGGGTGCGGGCATTACGGGGCGGAAGGGATGAGTACGGCGAGAGGTACAACTGGGACAGAGCCGTTACGGTAGTTGTGCCGAACGGGCGTCTATTTATCGAATGGGCGATGGCGTTTGGCCGATGATCGGCCATCAGGTGGGGCGTGCGGGTACTTTGCTCGCGCAACGCGCGAGGGCCGCCGTTCCCGAGCGGTGGGAACAGCGGCCCTCGGCCGTGCGTGCGGGCGCCTTACAGGACGCGGACCGCGCCGGTCGGCTGGCTGTAGCTCAGCGGCTTCTCCACGATGCCGGTGCTGGAGTTCTGGGCACCGATGAAGTTGCCGTTACCGACGTAGACACCGACGTGGTACGCGCTGCCCGCGCTGCCCCAGTACAGGATGTCGCCGACCTGGAGGTTGCCCAGGCCCACCTGGGTACCGGCGGTGGACTGCGGCTGCGAGGTGCGCGGCAGGTCGATACCGATGGTGCGGTAGGCGGCCTGCACCAGGCTGGAGCAGTCGTACGCGGACGGGCCGGAGGCGCCGAGCACGTAGGACTTGCCGAGCTGGGCGCGGAGGAAGCTGACCAGGGAGGCGGTGCTGCCGGTCGCGCCGGTGACGGGGGAGTCGTCGGACGCGGCGGCCAGGGAGCGCAGCGAGGTGCGCTCGGAGGAGCGGGAGGCGCGCTGCTGGGCGGCCTCCTCCTGCTCCTTCTCCTTGGCCTTGCGGGCCTCTTCGGCCTTCTTCTCGGCCGCGGCCTTCTTGTCGGCCTCGTCCTTCGCCTTGGTGGCGGCCTCGGTGGCCTCGGCGGTGGCGGTGTCCTGCGCGGCCTGGCGCTCGTAGTCCAGCGCCATCTGCTGGGCGGTGTCCGCGCTCTTGGCCAGGCTGGTGGCCAGTGCCGACGTGATGGTCGGCATTTCCTGGGTCTCGGAGACGGGCTTCTCCGCGGCGCCGGCCGGCATGCTCGCGCCGGTCACCGCCAGGGTGATGATGCCACCGGTGACCCCTGCGCGCAGTGCCCGCGAGGACGCGGAACGGCGGGGCTTCCGGTGGCTGGGTATGACTGCGTTCGGGGACATGGCACCACGGCTATCAGGAGCCACAGGTTGCTGCCAACAAAGGTGGCGTGCGCCACACTTGACGCGTACGCGATGAATAAAAGGGACTTTTCGTCGGTCAGTGAGCGAGCGGCGGCCGGTCCGGATTTCGTGATCATGTTCTTACGCATGGCATTTACGGGCCGATGCGCCCCCCGGGGGCGCTTATCACCTACTGATCCGCCACGCCAAGGCTTCCCGAAGGTCAAGCATTCAAGACAGCAAGCCGCGTGGGATAGGTCACTCGTGAGTGCCCGTTATGTTCCCGTGATGCGGCCGTGACGGGAGTGCTCGTGAACGCGAGCACGTACTGATGATCACGGGACGGTCACGACGGTCTCGGGACGGTCACGGCGGACGGTGCCCCGCTCTTCCGCGCCTGCGACCCCGCGCGCGCTAGCAGTTGACCCCGCCCAGCGCCAATTTGCTTGCAGTCCGCACCTCTTGATAGTGGCGACCCCGTTCTGACCAGCGGCAACGCCGGAAATTGTCACCTCCAGTGATCATCCGCGCGCTTGCCGTACGAAGATCGACGCTCATCGGACCAGATGACCGGCCGTCAGGTGGTGGAGATCACAAAGGCGTTGTCGCACCCCGTGTCGCAGATCACAGACCGGCGGGCATAAGATGCAGGCGGCTCGGGCTTGTGAACTGCCTCACATAGGCGCGATCTTCGTGGGGCCGTTGAGCGGGACCGGGCGGACCGCCATCCAGTCATCGTCGACTGAAGGGAGCGGGGACGGTGAACGCTTACGCGCCCATCCTCGTACTGGGAGCCCTCGGGGCAGGCTTTGCGATCTTCTCTGTCGTGATGGCCACGCTCGTCGGACCCAAGCGCTACAACCGGGCGAAGCTAGAGGCGTACGAATGCGGAATCGAGCCGACGCCACAGCCGGCCGGCGGCGGTCGATTTCCGATCAAGTACTACCTCACGGCGATGCTCTTCATCATTTTCGATATCGAGATCGTCTTCCTCTACCCCTGGGCCGTCACCTTCGACGCGCTCGGGCTTTTCGGGCTCGTGGAGATGCTCCTCTTCGCGCTCACCGTCTTCGTCGCCTACGCCTACGTATGGCGTCGTGGCGGCCTGGAATGGGACTAGGGGCCACCAATGGGACTTGAAGAGAAGCTGCCGAGCGGCTTTCTGCTTTCCACCGTCGAACAGGCCGCGGGCTGGGTGCGCAAGTCATCGGTCTTCCCCGCCACCTTCGGCCTCGCCTGCTGCGCCATCGAGATGATGACGACCGGTGCCGGGCGCTACGACCTCGCCCGCTTCGGCATGGAGGTCTTCCGCGGGTCGCCGCGCCAGGCCGATCTGATGATCGTGGCGGGCCGGGTGAGCCAGAAGATGGCGCCCGTGCTGCGGCAGGTGTACGACCAGATGCCGAACCCGAAATGGGTCATCTCGATGGGCGTGTGCGCCTCGTCGGGCGGGATGTTCAACAACTACGCGATCGTCCAGGGCGTCGACCACATCGTCCCGGTGGACATTTATCTGCCCGGCTGCCCGCCGCGTCCGGAAATGCTGATGGACGCCATTCTCAAGCTGCACCAGAAGATCCAGGGCACCAAGCTCGGGGTCAACCAGCAGCAGGCGGCCCGCGAGGCGGAGGAAGCGGCGCTCAAGGCGCTCCCGACGATCGAGATGAAGGGGCTGCTGCGGTGAGCGACGGCACCAAGGGAACCTCCGGGAACGGTGACACCAACGGCACTGGCGGTGTCAACGGGAACGGCGGGACCGGAGCGGCCAAAGGGCCCAACGGCGTCAACCCCGACAAGGACCTGAACGCACAGAACCTCCCCGGCCAGCGCGGCGACCACGGCGAGGTCATCGGCACCCGCCGCGGCATGTTCGGCGCGAGCGGCGGCGGCGACACCTCCGGGTACGGCGGGCTCGTCCGGTCCGTACGGATGCCGGGCGCCGCACGGCGGCCGTACGGCGGCTGGTTCGACGAGGTCGCGGACGAACTGGAAGGCGCGCTGGACGAGCAGGGGCTGGTCCCCGAGAACGTCATCGAGAAGACCGTCGTCGACCGCGGTGAGCTGACCTTCCACATCGAGCGGGAGTACCTGCCGGCCGTCGCCAAGACCCTCCGCGACGACCCCGCGCTCCGCTTCGAGCTGTGCACCGGCGTCAGCGGGGTGCACTTCCCCGGCGACCAGGGCCGCGAACTGCACGCCGTCTACCACCTGCGCTCGATCACCCACAACCGGCTGATCCGGCTGGAGGTGTCCGCGCCGGACGCCGACCCGCACGTGCCGTCCCTCGTGAGCGTCTACCCGACCAACGACTGGCACGAGCGCGAGACGTACGACTTCTTCGGACTGATCTTCGACGGCCACCCGGCGCTCACCCGGATCATGATGCCGGACGACTGGCAGGGCTTCCCGCAGCGCAAGGACTACCCGCTCGGCGGCATCCCCGTCGAGTACAAGGGCGCCCAGATCCCGGCTCCCGACCAGCGGAGGTCGTACACCTGATGTCCACCAGCCATGCGACCCCTCGGGAGACGACCGAGGGCACCGTCTACACGGTCACCGGCGGCGACTGGGACGAGATCGCGGCCGCCGCGGCCCGCACCGACGACGAGCGGATCATCGTCAACATGGGCCCGCAGCACCCCTCCACGCACGGCGTGCTGCGGCTGATCCTGGAGATCGACGGCGAGACCGTCACCGAGGCCCGCTGCGGCATCGGCTACCTGCACACGGGGATCGAGAAGAACCTCGAATTCCGTACGTGGACGCAGGGCACCACCTTCGTGACCCGGATGGACTACCTGACGCCGTTCTTCAACGAGACGGCGTACTGCCTGGCCGTGGAGAGGCTGCTCGGCATCACCGACGACGTCCCGGACCGGGCCTCCGTCATCCGCGTGATGCTGATGGAGCTCAACCGGCTCTCCTCCCACCTGGTGGCCATCGCCACCGGCGGCATGGAGCTGGGCGCCACCACCATCATGATCTACGGCTTCCGGGACCGGGAGCTGATCCTGGACATCTACGAGCTGATCACCGGCCTGCGGATGAACCACGCGTACATCCGACCCGGCGGGCTCGCCCAGGACCTGCCGCCGGGCGCGGTCGACCAGGTGCGCGAGTTCGTGAAGAAGATGCGCAAGAACCTGGTCGAGTACGACAAGCTCGCCACCGGCAATCCGGTCTTCAAGGGCCGGATGCAGGACATCGGCTACCTCGACCTCGCCGGCTGTTTGGCCACCGGCGCCACCGGACCGGTGCTGCGCTCCGCCGGCCTCCCGCACGACCTGCGCAAGACCCAGCCGTACTGCGGGTACGAGCACTACGACTTCGAGGTGCCGACCGCCGACACCTGCGACTCCTACGGGCGCTTCCTGATCCGCCTGGAGGAGATGCGGCAGTCGCTGCGCATCGTCGAACAGTGCCTGGACCGGCTGACGCCCGGACCGGTGATGGTCGGCGACAAGAAGATCGCCTGGCCCGCCCAGCTGGCCATGGGCCCGGACGGGCTCGGCAACTCGCTCGACCACATCAAGAAGATCATGGGGACCTCGATGGAGGCCCTGATCCACCACTTCAAGCTGGTGACGGAGGGCTTCCGGGTGCCGCCCGGCCAGGCGTACGCGGCCGTGGAGTCCCCCAAGGGCGAGCTGGGCGTGCACGCCGTCAGCGACGGCGGGACCCGCCCCTACCGGGTCCACTTCCGCGACCCGTCCTTCACCAACCTCCAGGCCATGGCGGCGATGTGCGAGGGCGGCCAGGTGGCCGACGTCATCGTCGCCGTCGCGTCCATCGACCCCGTGATGGGAGGCGTCGACCGGTGACAGACGTCAGTTTGGGGATGCCGCAGCTCCCCGCCCCCGACTATCCCGCCGAGGTCAGGGCCCGGCTCGAAGCGGACGCCAAGGAGGTGATCGCCCGCTACCCCGGCGCGCGCTCCGCGCTGCTGCCGCTGCTGCACCTCGTCCAGGCGGAGGAAGGGCACGTCACCCGCACCGGCGTCCGCTTCTGCGCGGAGATGCTGGACCTGACGACGGCGGAGGTCACGGCGGTCTCCACCTTCTACTCCATGTACCGGCGCGGACCCGGCGGCGACTACCAGGTGGGGGTGTGCACCAACACCCTGTGCGCGGTGATGGGCGGCGACGCGATCTTCGAGGCGCTGCAGAAGCACCTGGGCGTCGGCAACGGCGGGACGACCGAGGACGGCAAGGTCACGCTGGAGCACATCGAGTGCAACGCGGCCTGCGACTTCGCGCCCGTGGTGATGGTCAACTGGGAGTTCTTCGACAACCAGACGCCGGACAGCGCCAAGCGGCTCGTGGACGACCTGCGGGAGGGCCGGGCCGTCGCGCCGACCCGGGGCGCGCCGCTGTGCACGTACAAGGAGACGGCCCGCATCCTCGCCGGGTTCCCGGATCAGCGCCCCGGCGCGGTCGAGGCCACCGGCGGCGCCGGGCCCGCCTCGCTGGTGGGGCTGCGGCTGGCCAAGGGCGAGGCCGTACCGGGCGCGGGCCCGGCCGCCGACCATGTCGTACCGCAGCGGGGCGCGGGCCCCGCCGAGGCCGAGGGTGAGCACGCCGGACGGGCACCGGGCGAAGCGCCGGCCACCCACCCCAGCTCGCACGACGCGCCGCGCGACACCTCGGCCTCCGACCCCTCGCACCCCGCTGGTCCGACCGCCGAGGAGGGGGAGTGATGACCATGGCCGCCGAGGTCAGCAAGGCCAACCCGGAGAAACTGCTCGCGCCCGTGCTGTCCGCCTTCTGGGACCAGCCCGGGTCCTGGACGCTGGACACCTACCTGCGGCACGAGGGCTACGAGGGCATGCGCAAGGCCCTCGCGATGCCGCCGGACGACGTGATCGCGTACGTCAAGGACGCCGGACTGCGCGGCCGCGGCGGCGCCGGCTTCCCCACCGGGATGAAGTGGCAGTTCATCCCGCAGGGCGACGGCAAGCCGCACTACCTCGTCGTCAACGCCGACGAGTCCGAGCCGGGCACCTGCAAGGACATCCCGCTGCTCTTCGCCAATCCGCACTCCTTGATCGAGGGCATCGTCATCGCGTGTCACGCGATCCGGTCGCACCACGCCTTCATCTACCTGCGCGGTGAAGTCGTGCCTGTCCTGCGGCGGTTGCACGAGGCCGTCCGGGAGGCGTACGCCGCGGGCTACCTCGGCCGCGACATCCTCGGCTCGGGCCTGGACCTGGACGTCGTCGTGCACGCGGGGGCGGGCGCGTACATCTGCGGCGAGGAGACCGCGCTGCTGGACTCCCTGGAGGGCCGTCGCGGACAGCCCCGGCTGCGTCCTCCCTTCCCGGCGGTGGCGGGCCTGTACGCCTGCCCCACTGTCGTGAACAACGTCGAGTCCATCGCGTCGGTTCCCGCCATCATGAACAAGGGCAAGGACTGGTTCAGGACCATGGGCAGCGAGAAGTCCCCGGGCTTCACGCTGTACTCGCTCAGCGGCCACGTCGCCAACCCCGGCCAGTACGAGGCACCGCTGGGGATCACCCTGCGCCAACTGCTCGACATGAGCGGCGGCATGCGGCCGGGCCACCGGCTGAAGTTCTGGACGCCCGGCGGCTCCTCCACCCCGATGTTCACCGACGAGCACCTCGACGTACCGCTCGACTACGAAGGCGTCGGCGCCGCGGGCTCGATGCTCGGCACCAAGGCACTCCAGTGCTTCGACGAGACCACCTGCGTCGTACGGGCCGTCACCCGCTGGACCGAGTTCTACGCGCACGAGTCCTGCGGCAAGTGCACCCCCTGCCGCGAAGGCACCTACTGGCTGGTCCAGTTGCTGCGCGACATCGAGGCGGGCAAGGGCCGCATGAGCGACCTCGACAAGCTCAACGACATCGCCGACCACATCAACGGCAAGTCCTTCTGCGCACTGGGCGACGGCGCCGCCTCACCGATCTTCTCCTCGCTGAAGTACTTCCGCCCGGAGTACGAGCAGCACATCACCGGCAAGGGCTGCCCCTTCGACCCCGCCAGGTCGACCGCCTGGGCCGACACCGACGCTCACCTGGGGGTGAACGCATGACCGTCACCAGTGACGCCCCCACCGGGGCCGGCGGGGCGGCCGTACCGCCCGACGACCTCGTCACGCTGACGATCGACGGCATCGAGACCTCCGTGCCCAAGGGGACGCTGGTCATCCGGGCCGCCGAACTCCTCGGCATCGAGATCCCGCGCTTCTGCGACCATCCGCTGCTGGACCCGGCCGGCGCCTGCCGCCAGTGCATCGTGGAGGTGGAGGGGCAGCGCAAGCCGATGGCCTCCTGCACCATCACCTGCACCGACGGCATGGTGGTCAAGTCGCAGCTCACCTCGCCCGTCGCCGAGAAGGCGCAGCGCGGCGTGATGGAACTGCTGCTGATCAACCACCCGCTGGACTGCCCGGTCTGCGACAAGGGCGGCGAGTGCCCACTGCAGAACCAGGCGATGTCCGCCGGACAGGCCGACACCCGGTTCGAGGGGAAGAAGCGCACCTTCGAGAAGCCGGTGCCGATCTCCAAGCAGGTGCTGCTGGACCGCGAGCGGTGCGTGCTGTGCGCGCGCTGCACCCGCTTCTCCAACCAGGTCGCGGGCGACCCGATGATCGAACTGATCGAGCGGGGCGCGCTCCAGCAGGTCGGTACGGGCGAAGGCGACCCGTTCCAGTCGTACTTCTCCGGCAACACCATCCAGATCTGCCCGGTCGGCGCGCTGACCTCGGCCGCTTACCGCTTCCGGTCGCGCCCCTTCGACCTGGTGTCCTCGCCGAGCGTCTGCGAACACTGCGCGGGCGGCTGCGCGACCCGCACGGACCACCGGCGCGGCAAGATCATGCGGCGGCTGGCCGCCGAGGACCCCGAGGTCAACGAGGAGTGGATCTGCGACAAGGGGCGCTTCGCCTTCCGGTACGCGCAGCAGCGCGACCGGCTGGAGCACCCGATGGTGCGGGACACCGCGACCGGCGAACTGGTCACGGCGAGCTGGCCGGAGGCGCTGGAGGCGGCGGCGCGCGGGCTGGGCGCCGCCAGGGGCCGCACCGGCGTGCTGACCGGCGGCCGGCTGACCGTCGAGGACGCGTACGCCTACGCCAAGTTCGCACGGATCGCGCTGGACACCAACGACATCGACTTCCGCGCCCGGGCGCACAGCGCCGAGGAGGCCGACTTCCTGGCGGCACGGGTCGCCGGACGCGGCCGTGACCTGGACGACGACGGGGCCGGGGTCACGTACGAGACCCTGGAGAAGGCACCGGCCGTCCTCCTCGCCGGTATCGAGGCGGAGGAGGAGGCGCCCGGCGTCTTCCTGCGGCTGCGCAAGGCCCACCGCAAGCGCGGCCAGCGCACCTTCGGGCTCGCGCCGTACGCGACGCGCGGCCTGGTCAAGGCGGGCGGCACGCTGCTGCCCGCCGCGCCCGGTACGGAGACGGAGTGGCTGGACGCGCTGGCCGGCCATGAGGCAGCAGGCGCGGAGCGCCTTCCCGTGGAGGGCGGGCGACGGGCGGGCGGACTGGAAGGCGCGGGGCAGACCGCGGCCGAGGCGCTGCGCGGCGCCGGTTCGGTGATCGTCGTCGGCGAGCGGCTGGCCGCGGTCCCGGGCGCGCTGACCGCGGCCGTACGGGCCGCCACCGCGACCGGCGCCCGGCTGGTGTGGATTCCCCGGCGGGCCGGGGAGCGCGGCGCCGTCGAGGCGGGCGCGCTGCCGGGACTGCTGCCCGGCGGCCGTCCTGCGACCGACCCGCGTGCCCGTGAGGAGGTCGCCGCCGCCTGGGGCGTCGCCGGGCTGCCGCAGCGGCACGGCCGGGACACCGGCCAGATCGTCGCCGCCGCGGCCGCCGGGGAACTGAGCGCCCTGCTGGTGGCGGGCGTCGACCCGGCGGACCTGCCGGGCCCGGCGCGGGCCCTGGAGGCGCTGGACGCGGTGGGCTTCCTGGTGAGCCTGGAGCAGCGCCCGTCGGCCGTGACGGAGCGGGCGGACGTCGTCCTGCCGGTCGCGGCGGCCGTCGAGAAGTCCGGCACCTTCCTCAACTGGGAAGGCCGGGCCCGGCTGTTCGAGGCCGCGCTCAAACCGGACCAGATGTCCCGGCGGCACCTGCTGCCGGACGCCCGGGTGCTGCACATGCTCGCCGACGCGATGGACGTCCACCTGGCGCTGCCCGACGTACGGGCGGTGCGGCGGGAGCTGACCGCGCTGGGGACGTGGGACGGAACGTACGCCGCCGATCCGCTGGAGACCGGGCGCGCGCTGCCGCGTCCGGAGCCCGGCGAGGCCGTACTGGCGGGCCACCGGCTGCTGCTCGACCAGGGGCGGATGCAGGAGGGCGACGAGGCGCTGGCCGGCACGCGGCACGCGGCCGTCGCCCGGATGTCGCCGGCCACCGCCGAGGAGACCGGCGTCAAGGACGGCGACCTGCTGGCGGTCACCGGGCCCGCCGGGTCCGTACGGCTGCCGCTGGCGGTCACACAGATGCCCGACCGGGTGGTGTGGCTGCCGCTGAACTCGGTGGGCGGCGGAGTGACGGCCGACACCGGGGCGCGGCCCGGGGAGTTGGTGAAGGTCGCGGCGGTGGCCGGGACCGGTGCGCCGTCCGGTGCGGCCGGTACGCCCGGTGCGGCGTCCGGCCCGGTCGAGGAGGTGGACGCGTGATGCGGGAACTGGCCCTGACCGGCCTTCCGCTGGCCCAGGAAGACCTGTCGATGTTCGGCCGCGACCCGTGGTGGCTGATCGTGGTCAAGGCGGTCTTCTGCTTCGCGTTCCTCATGCTGACCGTGCTCTTCTCGATCGTCTGGGAACGCAAGGTCGTCGCGTGGATGCAACTGCGCATCGGCCCCAACCGGCACGGCCCCTGGGGCATGCTCCAGTCCCTCGCGGACGGCATCAAGCTGATGCTCAAGGAGGACCTGGTCGTCAAGCGGGCCGACAAGGCGGTGTACGTGCTCGCGCCGATCGTGGCGGCCGTACCGGCCTTCATGGCCGTCGCGGTGATCCCCTTCGGCCCGGCCGGCAACGAGATCTCGATCTTCGGCCAGCGCACCACGATGCAGCTCACCGACCTGCCGATCGGCGTGCTGTACATCTTGGCCACCGCCTCCGTCGGCATCTACGGCATCGTGCTGGCGGGCTGGTCCTCCGGCTCGACGTACCCGCTGCTCGGCGGCCTGCGCTCGTGCGCGCAGATGATCTCGTACGAGATCGCGATGGGCATGTCCTTCGCGGCGGTCTTCCTCTACTCGGGGTCGATGTCGACCTCGACGATCGTGGAGTCGCAGCAGGACCGGTGGTACGTGCTGCTGCTGCCGGTCTCCTTCATCATCTACATCGTCGCCATGGTGGGCGAGACCAACCGGGCGCCGTTCGACATGCCGGAGTCCGAGGGCGACCTGGTCGGCGGCTTCAACACCGAGTACTCGTCGATCAAGTTCGCGATGTTCATGCTCGCCGAGTACATCAACATGGTGACCGTCTCGGCGGTCGCGGTGACCCTCTTCCTGGGCGGCTGGAAGGCCCCGTACCCGGTCAGCAGCTTCTGGGAAGGCGCCAACCACGGCTGGTGGCCGCTGCTCTGGTTCGTCATCAAGGTGCAGTTGCTGCTGTTCTTCTTCATCTGGCTGCGCGGCACGCTGCCCCGCGTGCGCTACGACCAGTTCATGAAGCTGGGGTGGAAGGTCCTCATCCCGGTCTCGATGGTCTGGCTGATGCTCGTCGCGACCGTACGGGCCCTGAAGAACGAGGGCTACGACTTCCAGCGGATCGTGATGTTCGTGGGCGGCGCGGCCATCGCCGTCCTGCTGGTCTCGCTCGTCGCCGACTTCTTCCGGCGGGGCGAGAAGGAGGAGCCGGCCGAGGAGCCGGCCTTCGACCCCATGGCGGGCGGCTTCCCCGTGCCGCCGCTGCCCGGACAGACGCTGCCGCCGGTGCCGAGGCGACGGCCGCGCCGGGACCGGGAGTTGATTGTCAGTGGCGGGGTGGACACTGTCAGTGACCGAATCGAGACGGGCGGAAAGGGGGGCGACGGTGCCTGACTTCCAGAACCCCGTGGCCGGCTTCGGCGTGACCTTCAAGGCCATGTTCAAGAAGCGGCTGACCGAGCAGTATCCGGAGGAGAAGAAACCGACGGCGCCGCGCTTCCACGGCCGCCACCAGCTCAACCGGCATCCCGACGGGCTGGAGAAGTGCGTCGGCTGCGAGCTGTGCGCCTGGGCCTGCCCGGCCGACGCGATCTACGTCGAGGGCGCCGACAACACCGACGAGGAGCGCTACAGCCCCGGCGAGCGCTACGGCCGCGTCTACCAGATCAACTACCTGCGCTGCATCCTGTGCGGCCTGTGCGTCGAGGCGTGTCCCACCCGGGCACTGACCATGACCAACGAGTACGAACTCGCCGACCGGTCCCGCGAATCGCTCATCTACACCAAGGAGGAGCTGCTCGCGGGGCTGGAGGAGACCATGGTCGACAGCCCGCACGCCATCTTCCCCGGGATGACGGAAAAGGACTACTACCGCGGCCTGGTGACCGAGGCCGCACCGGGGACGGTGCGGCAAGTCGCCGTCTCCAAGGGCGAGACGGCCGAAGGGGAGGGCGGCGCGGACACCGCGGCGCCCCAGGAGGCCGCGGCCACCTTCGGGCCTGACGAGCCGGCCGCCCGGGAGGTGACCCGGTGACCACGACCTCCCTGGCCGCAGCGGCCTCCACCGGTGAGGCGGTGCAGTTCTGGATCCTCGGCACGATCGCGGTGATCGGCGCGCTGTGCACGATCCTGATGCGGCGCGCCGTGCACAGCGCCCTGTCGCTCGCCGGCACCATGATCGTCCTGGCGGTGTTCTACCTCGCCAACGGCGCGTACTTCCTCGGCATCGTGCAGATCGTCGTCTACACCGGCGCGATCATGATGCTGTTCCTCTTCGTCGTCATGCTCGTCGGCGTCACGGCGGCCGACTCCCTCAAGGAGACACTCAAGGGCCAGCGCTGGCTGGCCGCCGCCTGTGGTCTCGGCTTCGGCATCCTGCTGATCGCCGGTATCGGCAACGCCTCGCTCCGGCACTTCAACGGCCTCGGCGAGGCCAACGCCGGGGGCAATGTGCAGGGCCTGGCGGCGCTGATCTTCACCAAGTACGTCTTCGCCTTCGAGGTCACCGGCGCGCTGCTGATCACGGCGGCGGTCGGCGCGATGGTGCTGACGCACCGCGAGCGTACGGAGCGCGCCAAGACGCAGCGCGAGCAGTCCGAGGCCCGGATCCGCGAGGGCAAGCAGATCCCGCCGCTGCCCGCCCCTGGCGTCTACGCCCGGCACAACGCCGTCGACGTCCCCGGCCTGCTCCCCGACGGCACGCCGTCCGAGCTGACCGTCAACCCGACGCTGCGCGGGCGCGGCCAGATCCGCGACGTCTCCGGTGCGGCGCTGGACGAGCTGAAGGCGCTGGAGCAGCGTTCCGAAGAGCGGCTGGGCCGCAGCGAGGAGGCGAAGCGGTGAACCCGGTCAACTACCTCTACCTCGCCGCCCTGTTGTTCACCATCGGCGCGGCCGGAGTGCTGATCAGGCGGAACGCCATCGTGGTGTTCATGTGCATCGAGCTGATGCTCAACGCCTGCAACCTCGCCTTCGTGGCCTTCTCGCGGATGCACGGAAACCTGGACGGGCAGATCATCGCGTTCTTCACCATGGTCGTCGCAGCGGCCGAGGTCGTGGTGGGCCTGGCGATCATCGTGTCCATCTTCCGCACCCGCCACACGGCCTCGGTCGACGACGCCAGCCTGATGAAGCTGTAAGGGGTCGTAAACGTGGAGAACTTGATCGCCCTGCTCGTCGCGGCCCCGCTGGCCGGCGCGGCCCTGCTGCTGTGCGGCGGCAGGAGACTGGACCGGGCCGGCCACTGGCTCGGCACGCTGCTCGCGCTGGCGTCCTTCGCCCTGGCCGTCCCCCTGTTCACGGAGCTGCTGGGCCGCGACGCCGAGCACCGCACCCTGCACCAGCACCTGTTCAGCTGGATTCCGGTGGGCGGCTTCCAGGCGGACGTGGCCTTCCAGCTCGACCAACTGTCCATGACGTTCGTCCTGCTGATCACCGGTGTCGGATCGCTGATCCACATCTACTCGATCGGCTACATGGAGCACGACGAGCGGCGCCGCCGCTTCTTCGGCTACCTGAACCTCTTCCTGGCGGCCATGCTGCTGCTCGTCCTTGCCGACAACTACCTCCTGCTGTACGTCGGCTGGGAGGGCGTGGGCCTGGCCTCGTACCTGCTCATCGGCTTCTGGCAGCACAAGCCCAGCGCGGCGACGGCGGCGAAGAAGGCGTTCCTCGTCAACCGCGTCGGAGACGTCGGCCTGTCCATCGCCATCATGCTGATGTTCACCACCTTCGGGACGTTCGCGTTCGGACCGGTGCTGGGTTCGGCGGGCGGGACGTCCGAGGGCAGGCTGACCGCCATCGGCGTGATGCTGCTGCTCGCCGCCTGCGGCAAGTCGGCACAGGTCCCGCTCCAGTCCTGGCTGGGCGACGCGATGGAGGGCCCGACCCCGGTCTCCGCCCTGATCCACGCGGCGACCATGGTGACCGCCGGCGTCTACCTGATCACCCGCTCCGGCGCGATCTTCAACGGGGCGCCGGACGCGCAGACCGCCGTCGTGGTGGTCGGCGCGGTGACGCTGCTGTTCGGCGCGATCGTCGGTTGTGCGAAGGACGACATCAAGAAGGCCCTGGCGGGTTCGACGATGTCGCAGATCGGCTACATGATCCTGGCCGCCGGGCTCGGCCCGATCGGCTACGCCTTCGCCATCATGCACCTGGTCACCCACGGCTTCTTCAAGGCGGGCCTCTTCCTCGGGGCCGGCTCGGTGATGCACGGGATGAACGACGAGGTGGACATGCGCCGCTACGGCGGCCTGCGGAAGTACATGCCGGTCACCTTCATCACCTTCGGCCTCGGCTATCTGGCGATCATCGGATTCCCCGGTCTGTCCGGGTTCTTCTCCAAGGACAAGATCATCGAGGCGGCGTTCGCCAAGGGCGGCACGGAAGGCTGGATCCTCGGCGGCGCGGCCCTGCTGGGCGCCGCGATCACCGCGTTCTACATGACACGGGTGATGCTGATGACGTTCTTCGGCGAGGAGCGCTGGCGCAAGGCGCCGACGCCGTCACCCGCCGAGCCGTCCGTGGAGCCCGCGGCCGAGACGAGGGGCGAGTACACCCCGCCGCACCCGCACGAGTCGCCCAGGTCCATGACGATCCCGATGATCCTGCTGGCCGTCGGCTCGGTCTTCGCGGGCGGACTGTTCAGTCTCAACGAGGCGTTCGTGACCTGGCTGGAGCCGGTCACGTCCTTCGACCACGGGCACCCGCCGCTCAGCGCTGGGGCGATCACCACGGCCACCGTCGTGGTGATGGTCCTCGGCGTCGGCCTGGCCTACCTCCAGTACGGGCGCAAGCCGGTGCCCGCCGTCGCGCCGCGCGGCTCGTTGCTGACCCGGGCGGCCCGCCGTGATCTGCTCCAGGACGACTTCAACCATGCCGTGCTGGTGCGCGGCGGCGGCGAGCTGACCCGCGCCCTGGTCCGGCTGGACCACTCCGTCGTGGACGGCGCGGTCAACGGCACGGCGGCGTCGATGGGCGGCCTCTCCGGCCGGCTGCGCCAGGTGCAGAACGGCTTCGCCCGCTCGTACGCGGTACAGATGTTGGGCGGTGCGGCCGTGCTGATCGCCGCGACCCTGCTGATGAGGGGTGTCTGAGCCATGTCGTTTCCCCTTCTGACGGCCACCGCGGCGGTCCCGGCGATCGGCGCGATCGCCACCGCCGCGGTGCCCGCCGCCCGGCGCGCCGCCGCCAAATGGCTGGCGCTGCTCTTCTCGCTGGTCACCCTGGGGCTGGCCGCGGTGGTCGCGGTCCGCTTCGACCCGGGGGCGAAGGGCCCGTTCCAGCTCACCGAGTCACACGCCTGGATCAGGGACTTCGGCGTCCGCTACGAACTGGGCGTGGACGGCATCGCGGTGGCGCTGATCGCGCTCACCGCGCTGCTGATCCCGTTCGTCATCCTGGCGGGCTGGCACGACGCCGATCCTCTGGAGGACACCAGCCCCAACCGGCGCTGGCGCCCCACCCAGGGCTTCTTCGCGCTGGTCCTCGCCGTCGAGGCGATGGTGGTCATCTCCTTCGAGGCCACCGACGTCTTCCTCTTCTACATCTTCTTCGAAGCCATGCTCATCCCGATGTACTTCCTCATCGGCGGCTTCGGGGACCGGGCCGGGGCGGACGGCGAGGAGCGCAGCGCCACGCTGCGTTCGCAGGCCGCCGTGAAGTTCCTGCTCTACAACCTGGCCGGCGGTCTGATCATGCTGGCCGCGGTGATCGGGCTGTACGCGGCCACCGCCGACCAGCTCGGCAGCGGCACGTTCTCGCTGACGGAGATCGTCCAGGCCCGGGCCGACGGCAAGCTGGAGCTGGGCACCGGCACGGAACGGCTGCTGTTCCTCGGCTTCTTCTTCGCCTTCGCGGTGAAGGCACCGCTGTGGCCGCTGCACACCTGGCTGCCCGGCGCGATGGGCGAGTCCACGGCGCCCGTGGCCGTACTGATCACCGCGGTGGTCGACAAGGTCGGCACCTTCGCGATGCTGCGCTTCTGCCTCCAGCTCTTCCCGGAGGCCAGCGGCTGGGCCACCCCGGTCGTGCTCGTCCTCGCGCTGATCAGCATTCTGTACGGCGCGCTGCTCGCGGTCGGCCAGCGGGACATCAAGCGGCTGATCGCGTACGCGTCCATCTCGCACTTCGGCTTCATCATCATGGGCATCTTCGCGATGACGAGCCAGGGCCAGGGCGGCGCGACGCTCTACATGGTCAACCACGGCATCTCGACGGCGGCGCTGATGCTGGTCGCCGGGTTCCTGATCTCGCGGCGCGGCTCCCGGCTGATCGCCGACTACGGCGGCGTGCAGAAGGTCGCCCCGGTGCTGGCCGGCACCTTCCTGGTCGGTGGACTGGCGACGCTGTCACTGCCGGGCCTGGCGCCGTTCGTCAGCGAATTCCTCGTGCTGGTCGGCACGTTCAGCCGCTACCCGGCGGTGGGGATCGTGGCCACCGTCGGCATCGTGCTCGCCGCGCTGTACGTCCTCGTCCTCTACCAGCGGACGATGACCGGCCCGGTGAAGGCGGAGGTGCGGACGATGCCCGACCTCAAGGCGCGGGAGCTGGCGGTCGTCGCCCCGCTGATCGCGCTGCTGCTGTTCCTAGGCGTCTACCCCAAGCCGCTGACGGACCTCGTCAACCCGGCGGTGGACCACACCCTGTCCGTCGTCGACCAGCACGATCCCCGCCCCGACGTAGCCGTGAAGGCAGATGCGGAGGCCGCGAAGTGAGTTCCGTGGCGAGCGTCCACAGCCTGTGGACCATTGCGGCCGAGGCGCCGGCCAGGATCCCGGCTCCGAAGATCGAGTATGCCCAGTTGGCCCCGGCGCTGATCGTGCTGGGTGCCGCGGTCGTCGGCGTCGTCCTGGAGGCGTTCCTGCCGCGGCGCAGCCGCTACCACGCCCAGCTGCTGCTGTCCGTGCTCGCGCTGGCCGCCGGCTTCGCGGCCGTCGTGGGACTGGCGGCGGGCGGCTTCGGCACCAGCAAGGCGAAGATCACGGCGATGGGCGCCATCGCCGTGGACGGACCGGCGCTCTTCCTCCAGGGCACGATCCTGCTGGTGGCGCTGGTCGCCACGTTCACCTTCGCCGAGCGGCGGCTCGATCCGGCCGCGCACGGCAAGAAGGTGGACTCCTTCGTGGCGCAGGCCGCCGCGGTGCCCGGCGGGGAAGCCGAACAGGCCGCGGTCAAGGCCGGGTTCACCACCACCGAGGTGTTCCCGATCGCGCTGTTCGCGGTCGGCGGGATGCTGGTCTTCCCCGCCGCCAACGACCTGCTGACCCTCTTCATCGCGCTGGAGGTCTTCTCCCTCCCGCTGTACATCCTGTGCGCACTGGCCCGCCGCCAGCGGCTGCTGTCGCAGGAAGCCGCGGTGAAGTACTTCCTGCTCGGCGCGTTCTCCTCGGCGTTCCTGCTGTTCGGCATCGCCCTGCTGTACGGGTACGCGGGCACGGTCACGTACTCCGGCATCGCCCAGGTCGTCAGCGACGGTGCCAAGCAGATCGACCCGGCGCTGGCCGACACTATGGGCAACGACGCGCTGCTGCTGATCGGCGCGGCGCTGGTGCTCATGGGCCTGCTCTTCAAGGTCGGCGCGGTGCCGTTCCACATGTGGACGCCGGACGTCTACCAGGGCGCGCCGACGCCGGTGACCGGGTTCATGGCGGCGGCCACCAAGGTCGCCGCGTTCGGCGCGCTGCTGCGGCTGCTGTACGTGGTCCTGCCGGGGCTGCGCTGGGACTGGCGGCCGGTGATGTGGGGCGTCGCGATCGTCACGATGCTGGGCGGCGCGATCGTCGCGATCACCCAGACCGACATCAAGCGGCTGCTGGCGTACAGCTCCATCGCGCATGCCGGATTCATCCTGGCCGGTGTCATCGCCACCAACAAGGACGGCATCTCGTCCGTCCTGTTCTACCTGGCGGCGTACTCCTTCGTGACGCTCGGCGCGTTCGCGGTGGTCACGCTCGTCCGGGACGCGGGCGGTGAGGCGACGCAACTGGCGAAGTGGGCGGGGCTGGGCCGGCGCTCGCCCCTGACGGCGGCGGTCTTCGCGGTCTTCCTGCTGGCTTTCGCCGGTATCCCGCTGACCTCCGGCTTCACCGGGAAGTTCGCGGTGTTCAAGGCGGCGGCGGAGAGCGGAGCGGGCTGGCTGGTCGTGGTCGGTG
This sequence comes from Streptomyces sp. NPDC026394, assembly GCF_055567735.1. Classification (NCBI taxonomy): domain Bacteria; kingdom Bacillati; phylum Actinomycetota; class Actinomycetes; order Kitasatosporales; family Streptomycetaceae; genus Streptomyces; species Streptomyces sp. NPDC026394. Next base: position 573,214 of record NZ_JBVHPX010000003.1, on the reverse strand, counting down.
TCCTCTCGTCCGCCATCGCCGCGTTCTTCTACATCCGTGTCATCGTGCTGATGTTCTTCAACGAGCCGAAGGCGGACGGGCCGACCGTGGCGGTGCCCAGCCCGCTGACCATGACGGCCATCGCGGTCGGCGTCGTGGTCACGCTGGTGCTGGGCCTGGCGCCGCAGTACTTCCTCGATCTGGCGGGCCAGGCGGGGGTGTTCGTGCGCTGAGCGCGGCCGAGCCGGCCGGATGCACGGCGTACGGCCCACGGCCGCCGCCCGGTGCCCCTGCGGGGGTGCCGGGCGGCGGCCGTTGCGCCACTCGGGCGAAGGGGGCCGGCGCGGCCTGAAGCAGGTACGAGGAGGGCCGGCCGGAGTGCGAAAGGCGCAGGTCAGAAGGGGGAGGCTGGGCTCAGCGGGAGAACAGCACCGACCGGACCAGGACCTTCTTCGGGGCGGCCTTGCCGGGCGGGACGACGAAGAAGGTGTCGCTGCTGCAGTCGTCGTCGGCGAAGAGGGTCACGGTGGCGTTGGTCCGGTTGCGCGCGGCGTAGGCGAAGTCGGCACCGTCCGGCAGCTTGAGGGTGATGCACTGCTTGCCGGGCGGATTGAACAGGGCCGCACGCTGGTCGAGCTCGTTGCCGGTGTTGAAGCCGTAGGAGAAGACGCCGTCGGCGGCGTAGGCGGAGGTGGGGGTGGTCAGGGCGAGTACGGCCGCTCCGAAGGCGGCGGCGACGGAGGTGCGCAGGCGCATCTCGTGACTCCTCGTGGTTGTCGGTGTCGAGCAACTACTCGGAGTGAATATGGCTCAGCGTATGGCGTCTTTCCCGGCGCCGCCCCGGAAACACCCCTGGTGGCGTAGCGGGTCTGCGCCGTTCGCGGCGGCCCTCGGCCGTTCGCGCGGGCTCTGCGCCGTTCGTACGGCCTCTTCGCCGTTCGCCCCGGTCGGTCCCTGGAGCGGCCCGGTGCCTGATCGGCCGTCAGGAGCCGGACGGGCCCCCGGGCAGGCTCGGCATCTCCGGCAGCTTGAGCTTGCCCTCGGCCTTGGTGAAGTCGTCGGTGGGGCCGCCCTTCCAGCTCACCTTCAGCGTCTTGCCGTCGGCGCCCGGCTTGACGGTGCCCAGGGTGCGGGTGGTGTGGCCGCCCATGCACTTCAGGGCGATCACCGTGGTGCCCGCGGTCTCCACCTTGCCCTGGCAGGCCGAACCGGTGTCCGCGCCGAGCCCCAGGGAGGCGATGCCCCGGTAGATCACGAGGGTGAGGTGCGAGTCGCCGGTGGTGGCCGTCCAGGCGCCGTCGAGGCTGCCGGTGCCGCCGCCGTCGCGGCCGTCACCGGTGGAGCCGTCACCGGCCGGGCTGCCGGGGGTCCGCGACGGGGTGGCGGCCGGTGCCGTGCCCGTCCCGCCCGCCGCGTCACGCTGGTCGTCTCCGCTGCCGCTGCCGCTGCCGCTGCCGCTGCCGCTGCCGCTGCCGCCTCCGCAGCCGCTGAGCAGCAGTGCGGCCATGGCGGCCGTCCCGGCGATCTGTGCTGCCTTGCGCACGTACGTCTCCTCCGTTGTGGGGCAGGACACGTGAGGCTAGCAACGCGGTGTGCGGCCCGGCTCCGTGACGAGCGGGGTCACAGTGATCGCGGCAGCGTCGCTACGAAGTCGGCGCGCTGCCGTGACCTTCGGGTATCTCATCCGGCACCGCCGCCGCTGCCGGCGGCGGCCTGGTCCTGGAGGATCACGCCCGCCACCGCGCGGGCGATCCAGTCGTCGCGGACCAGCGCCTTCAGGCCGCGGCGTACGGCCCGCCGGTCCGGGCCCAGCTCCAGCTTGCGGTCCAGGGAGGTGGCGGACACCAGAGCGGCCAGCACCCGGTCGCGCGGGTCCGCGAAGCCGGTGGCCAGCGCGCCCTTGAAACGCGCGCGGGCCGGCCCGGCGAGGTCCACCGGTCCGGCCGCCAGACGCTCGTAACGGAACAGGCCGAGCGCGCGCCGGGACTCCCGGCGGACCGCGCCGCGCTGTTCCAGCCGCTGCCGGCACACCTCGTCGACGCCGCGCGCCGCGCTCCGCACCCAGCGCTTGACCTTGACCTCGCCGCCCTTGCCGGGGCCGGACAGCGTGGCCAGCGCCGCGTCCAGCACCAGATCACCGAAGGGCAGCGGACTGCCCACCAGGATCCGGCCGCCGCGGCCCTCGGTGACCCGCCCGGCCCGTGCCAGCTCCGCCAGGACGGCGCCGGCCAGGCCGTACCGCAGGTGGGACGGATCGTTCAGCGGCTTGCCCCGCGCCGGGTCCAGGGCGAGGAGCAGCAACTCCTCGGGCAGGGTGGGCCCGAGATCCGCGCCGCCCCACTCGCTCCCCGCCCCGTGCCCGGTCATGCCGTACGCGCCGGCCGGACACGTCCGGTGACCTCGCCCAGGCCGACCCGGGAGCCCTCGGGCCCCGGGGCCCAGGCGGTCAGCGTGACCTCGTCGCCGTCCTCCAGGAACGGGCCCTTGCCCTGGGTGAGTTCGAGGAGGCAGCCGAGCTGGTCCGGCTCCGGGCCGGAGACCGTGCCGGAGGCGTAGAGGTCGCCGGTGCGCAGCGAGGCGCCGTTGACCGTCATGTGGGTGAGCTGCTGGGCGGCGGTCCAGTACATGGCGGAGAAGGGCGGGCGGGCGACCGTCTCGCCGTTGATGTCGATCTGGATGCGCAGGTCGATGCCGCCCGGCTCGGCGTTCGAGTCGTCCAGGTAGGGGAGGACGGGGACGTCGCGGGCGGGCGGTGCCGTACGGGCGTGGTCCAGCGCGTCCAGCGGCGTGATCCACGCGGACACGGAGGTCGCGAAGGACTTGCCGAGGAAGGGCCCGAGCGGCACGTACTCCCATGCCTGGATGTCGCGCGCCGACCAGTCGTTGACCAGGCAGACGCCGAAGACGTGGTCGCGGAAGCCGGCCAGGCCGACCGGCTCGCCGAGCGTGGACGGCGTGCCGACGACGAAGCCGACCTCCGCCTCGATGTCCAGCCGCCGGGAGGGCCCGAAGGCGGGCGCCGCGTCGGCGGGCGCCTTGCGCTGGCCGCTGGGCCGTACGACGGGGGTGCCGGAGACGACGACCGTGCCGGCCCGGCCGTGGTAACCGATGGGCAGGTGCTTCCAATTGGGGGTGAGCGCCTCGGCGTTCGGCCGGAAGATCCGTCCGACGTTGGTGGCGTGGTGCTCGCTGGCGTAGAAGTCGACGTAGTCCGCGACCTCGAACGGCAGGTGCAGCGTCACCGCGTCCAGCGGGATCAGCAGCGACTCGGTGGTGGCGCGGTGCGCGGGGTCGGTGACGGCCGTGCGGACGGCCGCCCGTACGGCCTGCCAGATGTCGCGGCCCGCGGCGAGCAGCGGGTTCAGGGTCGGTGCGGCGAGCAGGTCGGCGTGCGGCGATCCGGAGGTGGCGGCCAGTGCGTCGAGGTCGAGTACGTGGTCGCCGAAGCGCACGCCGATGCGGCGCCGGGTCGGCTCGTCCGCCGTGCTGAAGACGCCGTAGGGGAGGGTGTGCGGCCCGAAGGGGTGGTCCTCGGGCAGGTCGAGCGGGTGGTGCTCGGACATGTACGGCTCCTCGCGTGGTCTCTCGCGTGCGTCGTCACCTGTGGCCGCGGACCCGGCCGGCGGGCCGGCGGGCTCATCGATCAGATTACGGCCCAACGGGCCGCGAGGGGATGCCCGGCCGGACGGCGGGTGCCGGCGCGGAGGTGCCCGGGGCAGCGGCGAACCGGAGAGAGACAGTGGCAGAAGAGAAACAGAACCGATCGAAAGGCGTTGGCAAAGCGCCATGAAAGAGTTCGTAATGTCTGGAAAGACGGTACCCGAACGGTCAGTTCGGTTCTAACTTCCTTGCGGGGCGTGGCCGGGGCGGGACGCGCCGTTGGGGGGTCAGGTGGCTCGGAGCAGTACGGCGTTCGCGGTGGACCGGACCGTTCCGGGACTCATCGTGAAGATCGGTGACTATCCGCTGCACCACGGCGGAGTGGGGGCGATCCGCAGTCTGGGACGTCTCGGCGTACCCATGTACGCGATCACCGAGGACCGGTTCACCCCCGCCGCCACCTCACGCTACCTGCACGGACGCTGCGTCTGGCCCACCACCGGACGCGAGGACCCGCAGCGGCTCGTCGAGGTGCTGCTGCGCATCGGCAAGCGGATCGGCCGGCCCGCGGTCCTGATTCCGACCGACGAAGAGGCCGCTGTCCTGACCGGTGAGTACGCCGACGTCCTCGGCGGCCACTTCCTCCTGCCCCGCACCGGAGCCGGCCTGCCGCGCCGCCTGGCGAGCAAACAGGGGCTGTACGAACTCTGCGTCGAGCACGGTATTCCGTCACCGGCGTCCGCCTTCCCCGAGTCGCTGTCGGACATCGAGCACTTCGCCGCACGGGCGCGCTTCCCGGTCGTGGCCAAGAACCGCGAGGCGTTCCAGCGGCGCCGGCACCCCGCGGTCGCCGGCACCACCCTGATCGCGGGCCCCGGCCAGCTCCTCGGCCTGGCCCGCGACTGGGGCCCGCGGCCGGACGTGATCCTCCAGGAGTACCTGCCGCGGGAGGAGGCCGAGGACTGGATCGTGCACGCGTACTTCGACGCGGACAGCACCGCGCTGAGCCTGTTCACCGGGGTCAAGGTGCGCTCCTGGCCGCCGCACGCGGGCATGACGGCCTGCGCGTACGTCGTCGACAACCCCGAACTGGCCGAGCTGACCGCCCAGTTCGTCAAGCGCGTCGGCTTCAGCGGCATCGTGGACCTGGACTGGCGCTACGACCGCCGGGACGGCGCGTACAAGCTGCTGGACTTCAACCCGCGGATGGGCGCCCAGTTCCGGCTGTTCGAGAACGAGGCGGGCGTCGACGTCGTACGGGCCCAGCACCTGGACCTGACCGGCCGGAAGGTCCCGGAGGCGGAACAGCGGGCCGGACAGCGGTTCGTCGTGGAGAACATCGACCTGCCGGCGCTGCTCGCGTACCGCCGCAGCGGCTACACCACGCCCCACGCGCCGAGCCGCGCCACCGGCACCGAGCTGGCGTGGCTGGCCGCCGACGACCTCAAGCCGTTCTTCACGATGCTGGCCCGGTTCGTCGGCCCGGGCGCCCGGCATCTGGTCGAACTGCGCCGGACGAGCAGACGCGCGCGGGCGATGAACGGGGGATCAGTGCGGCCGTTCCCCGCCAGGGCAGTGGGGGGCACTGCCGGACCAGCAGCAACACCCTGGGGAGGGGAACGCACGTGAACACTCCGGTAGCAGTCCTCGGAGCCGGTCCGTACGGCCTGTCGACGGCGGCGCACCTGCGCGCGCTGGGCGTGCCCGTACGCGTCTTCGGCCGGCCGATGGTGAGCTGGCGCGAGAACATGCCCGCGGGCATGCTGCTCAAATCGACACCGGCGGCGTCCACCATCGACGCCCCGCAGACCGGGCACACGCTCCAGGACTTCTGCGACGCGACGGGCGGGCGGCGCTACGAGTCCGACTGGGACATCCTCCCCGTCGAGACCTTCGTGCGGTACGGCGAATGGTTCCAGGAACGGCTGGTTCCCGACCTGGAACAGGTACGGGTCGTCTCGGTCGACCGGCGGTCCGGCGGCTACGACCGGCACTCCGACGGATTCGAGCTGAAACTGGACAGCGGCGAACAGTTCCGGGCCCGCGCGGTCGTCGTGGCCACCGGACTGACCGGCCTCGCCCGGCTGCCGCGTGAGCTGGCCGCGGCGGTGCCGGACGGGCCGTCCCCCACCGGCCCGGTCTCGCACAGCTCCCAGCACCGCGACCTGTCGGCCTTCGCGGGCCGGGACGTGGTGGTGGTCGGCGCCGGACAGTCGGCGCTGGAGAGCGCGGTGCTGCTCGCCGAGTCCGGCGCCCGGTCCGTACGGGTCGTCGCGCGCGGGCGTACGGCGGTGGGCTTCGGCGCGCCGCCGGACCATCAGCCCAGGCTGCGGCCGGAGACACCGTTCGGCAACGCGTGGTCGCTGTACGCGTTCACGTACTACGCGGGCGGTTTCCGCCACCTGCCCGCACCGGCCCGGCGCTACCTGGTCCGCCGGGTGCTGGGGCCGCTGGGCGCCTGGTGGCTGCGCGACCGCTTCGTGGGGCGCGTCCAGGTCACGGCCGGGCAGCGGATCGTCCGGGCCCGCGTCGAGGACGGCCGCCCGGTCCTGACGCTGCGCGCGCCCGACGGCCGCACCGGCGAACTGGCCGCCGACCACGTCCTGGCCGCCACCGGCTACCAGGTCGACCTGGCGGCGATGGACTTCCTCGGCCAGGGCCTGCGCACCGGCGTCACGGTCAGCGGCGGAGGTCCCCGCCTGGACGCGGGCTTCGGCTCGTCCGTCCCGGGCCTGCACTTCACGGGCCTCCCGGCGGCGGCGTCCTTCGGGCCCGTGATGCGTTTCGTCTGCGGTACGGAGTTCGCGTCCCGGCGGGTGGCGGAGGCGGTGGCGCGGTAGGGGAGGACGGTACGGGGGAGAGCGCCGGCGTCCGAGCGGGGGCGTGGGCGCGGGCCCGGGCGGGACTCCGGGGCCCGCCTCCGGGCGGATGCCTGACCGGGAGGTCGGACGAGCACCCCGTCGCACCGCGGCCGGGGCGCTCCGTTCTGTCCGGAATCCGCTGGTGTCCGAGGTGCGAGAAGCGTGTTCGCCATGCGGACGCGGGCGGGTGTCGAACGGCTCGCACACCGTTCGAGTGTCTCGGAGGGGCGGGCGCTCACGGTGATCCAACAGCGACCGGATACGCTGGCCAATGGTGGAGACAGCGACAGATCGACATTCCGTTTGATCGTCAGCAGACAGGAGTACCCCTCGTGACCGTCGTCGGGCCCTTCGGGCTGAGCGTGCGGGACCAGGCTCTCGAGGCCGATGTCCAGGCCGGGTTGGCGGCTGTCGAGGAGGGCCTGCTGGAGGCCACCAAGAGCGACGTGCCGTTCATCACCGAGGCCGCGCAGCATCTCGTCCGCGCAGGTGGCAAGCGGTTCCGGCCGCTGCTGGTGATGCTGGCCGCGCAGTTCGGCGACCCGCACACGCCGGGCGTCGTCCCCTCGGCCGTCGTCGTGGAGCTGACGCACCTGGCGACGCTGTACCACGACGACGTCATGGACGAGGCGGACGTGCGCCGCGGGGTGGCCAGCGCCAACGCCCGCTGGGGCAACTCCGTCGCCGTACTGACCGGCGACTTCCTCTTCGCGCGCGCCTCGCACATACTGGCCGACCTCGGGCCGGAGGCCGTCCGCATCCAGGCCGAGGCATTCGAACGCCTCGTGACCGGTCAGATCCTGGAGACGGCGGGCCCGCGGGACGGCCGTGACCCGATCGACCACTACCTGGACGTCATCGCGGGCAAGACCGGCTCGCTGATCGCCGTCGCGGGCCGCTTCGGCGCGATGATGTCCGGCGCCGACGAGACGACCGTCAACATCCTGACCCAGTACGGCGAACGCCTCGGCACCGCCTTCCAGCTCGCCGACGACGTCCTGGACATCGCCAGCGACTCCCACGAGTCCGGCAAGACGCCCGGCACGGACCTGCGCGAGGGCATCCCGACCCTGCCGGTCCTGCACCTGCGCGCGCTGGCCGACGGCGCACACGGCACCGACAAGGACCGCGAGCTGCGCGACCTGCTGGCCGGCGACCTGACCGACGACGCCCGGCATGCCGAGGCGCTGGCCGGACTGCGTGCCCACCCGGCGCTGGAGCAGGCCCGCCGCGACACGGTGCGCTACGCGGAGGAGGCACGGGCCACCCTGGCGCCGCTGCCGGAGTGCATGGCGAAGGCCGCGCTGGAAGGGCTGTGCGACTCGGTGGTGCACCGGGCGGGGTGACCTCCGGTAACCCTTAGGGTCCGTCTCTGTCTTTGGTCATACCGGTTCCACCCTGCGGTGGTGTGGGGCTCATCCCACCGGAGTACGGGAGTTGACCCCCGGGGCTGACGCGTCCGGCTGGCCGGTTTGGTGGGATGGAGAGCACCACGCCGCGGCGGAACGGGTCACAATGAGCCCGGGAGTGGGACGAGTGCGTCGCGCAGCAGGCCGCCGCTTACGACGGAGGTAAGGCACATGCCACGGAACCAACCGGCACAGGTCACCGACGAGTGGGACGGGGGGCGCTCCGCGAAGCGCCGCAGAACGATGCGGTACGCCGTTCCGGCCGCCGTCGTGGGTATCACCGCGGCCACGATCGGGCTGGTCCCGGCGTTCGCCGGTTCCGGCTCCCCGGACCTGCCGAAGATCTCCGCGCAGGACCTGATAGCCAAGGTCGCCGCGTCGGACGTGCAGCAGTTGTCCGGCACGGTCCGCACGAACACCGACCTGGGACTGCCGTCCCTGTCGGGTGCCGGCGCCGGTGCCTTCGGCGGCTCCGCGGGCCAGGGCGGCAGCGGCTCGGGCGACAAGGACCGTACGGGAGCCTCCGCGAGCCCGCAGAACCAGCTCATGGACCTGGCGTCCGGCTCGCACACGCTGCGCGTCGCCGCCGACGGGCCGGACAAGCAGCGGGTCTCGGTCGTCGGCAAGGCCGCCGAGTACAACCTCGTGCACAACGGCCGTGACCTCTGGGGTTACGACAGCAAGAGCAACACCGCGTACCACAGCACGATCCCGGCCAAAGCGGACAAGGGTGGGAAGCACGGTACGGACGGGTCCGGCACGTCCGGCGACCTGAAGAACGCCACCCCGCAGGAACTGGCCAAGAAGGCGCTCGACGCGGTCGGCGACACCACCTCGGTGACCGTCGACGGCACCGCCAAGGTGGCCGGGCGGGACGCGTACCAGCTCTCGATCAAGCCGAAGCAGGCCGGTTCCACGGTCGACTCGATCCGGATCTCGGTGGACGCCGAGACCGGCGTACCGCTGAAGTTCACGCTCACGCCCAAGGGCGGCGGCGCCGCCGCGATCGACGTCGGCTTCACCTCCGTCGACTTCGCCAAGCCCGCGGCCGGCACCTTCGACTTCAAGCCGCCGAAGGGCGCCGAGGTCGTGGACGGCGACAAGGCCCGCGCGCAGCAGCGCGCCAAGGGGGAGCGGACGGCCGAGGACCTCCAGGGCATCCTGGGGCAGTACGGCCTGGGCGGCAAGAACGCCGCGAAGGGCAAGGGCGGCGTCGACGTCATCGGCTCCGGCTGGACCTCGATCGCCCACGTCAAGGGCGTCGGCTCCGGTCTCTCCTCGGCCGACGGCAAGGGCGCGTCCGGTGACGCGGCCAAGCTGCTGGACAGCCTGGGCGAGAAGGTGAACGGGAAGTTCGGCTCCGGCCGGCTCTTCAGCACCCGCCTGGTCAACGCCCTGGTGACGGACGACGGCTCGGTCTACGCCGGTGCCGTGGACAAGGAGTCCCTGATCAAGGCGGCCGAGTCCGCCAGGTGACGGGACCGGCGCGGGGCGGGGCCGGCCGGCCCCGCCCCGCGTCCGGGACGGGACCGCCGGCGCGACCGGCCGCGGTCACCGGTGCGACCACAGGCGTGACCACATGGGGGAGCCGATGACGCAGCCGTCCGCCGGGGACCGGGTGATCGAAACCCGGGGGCTGACGAAGACCTACCGCGGCGGGCCACCGGCCGTCGACCGTCTCGACCTCGCCGTACCGCGCGGCACCGTCTTCGGCTTCCTCGGACCCAACGGCTCGGGCAAGACCACCACCATCAGAATGCTGCTCGGCCTGATCGAGCCGTCGGCGGGCGGCGTCCGGCTGCTCGGCGAACCGATGCCGCGGGCCGCCCGCCGGGTGCTCCCCAGGGTCGGCGCCCTCATCGAGGGACCGGCGCTGTACGGCTTCCTCAGCGGGCGGGACAACCTCGTCCGGTACGACGCGGCCGATCCGGCCACGGACCCCCGCACCCGCGGCCACCGCGTGGGCCACGCGCTGGAACGGGTCGGGCTGGCCGCCGCCGCCCGCAAGAAGGCGCGCGCCTACTCGCTGGGCATGAAGCAGCGGCTGGGGCTGGCCGCGGCGCTCCTCCAGCCCCGCGAACTCCTCGTGCTGGACGAGCCGACCAACGGCCTGGACCCGCAGGGCATGCGCGAGATCCGTACGCTCGTCAGAGAGCTGGCGGGCGACGGCACCACCGTCTTCCTCTCCTCCCACCTCCTCGACGAGATAGAGCAGGTCTGTACGCACGCCGCCGTGATGGCCCGCGGCCGGCTCGTCACCCAGGGCACGGTCGCCGCGCTGTCCGCGGGCACGCGCGGGCGGCTGGCGGTCGGCACCCCCGACACCGCCGACGCGGCGCGGGTGCTCAAGGAGTGCGGGGTGACCGACCTCGTGGTGGCGGAGGAGCGGGTGTCCGGTGACCTGCCGACGCCGGCCGGCGGGCCGCCCGACCTGGCGGAGGTGAACGCCGCTCTCGTACGGGCCGGGGTGCGCGTCCGGGCCTTCGGCGTGGAACGGGCGTCCCTGGAGGACGTCTTCGTGCAGTTGACCGGGGAGGGCTTCGATGTCGCGGGTTGAGACGGCCGGGAGCGCGGGGGCCGGGAGGGCGCCGGCCGGCAGCGCGGCCGTGCGCCGTGCGCCGCGACCGCTGTGGTCGCTCGGCCTGCTGCGCAACGAGATCGGCATGACCTTCCGGCGCTGGCGCACCCTCGCGCTGCTCGCCGTCCTCGCCGCCGTACCGGTCCTGATCGGTGTCGCCGTCAAGATCGAGACGAGCGGTGAGGGCGGCGGACCGGGCGGCTCCGGCGGCGCGGCATTCGTCTCCCAGATCACCAACAACGGCCTCTTCCTGGTCTTCACCGCACTCGCCGTCACCCTGCCGGTCTTCCTGCCGCTGGCGGTCGGGGTGGTCGCCGGGGACGCCGTCGCCGGTGAGGCGCACGCGGGGACGCTGCGCTACCTGCTCGTCGCCCCGGCAGGGCGGACCCGGCTGCTGCTGGTCAAGTACGCGACGACGCTGACGTTCTGCCTGGTGGCGACGCTGGTCGTGGCGGTGTCGGCGCTGGTGACCGGCGCGCTGCTGTTCCCGGTCGGCGAGGTGACGCTGCTGTCCGGGACGACCGTGCCGTTCGGCGAGGGGCTGCTGCGGGCGCTGGCGATCGCGGTCGTCGTGGCGCTGTCCCTGGTGGGGGTGGCGGCCATCGGCCTGTTCGTCTCGACGCTCACCAACAGCGGCATCGCGGCGATGGCCACCACCGTCGGTCTGCTGATCGTGGTGCAGATCCTGGACACCATCCCGCAACTGCACGCGATCCAGCCGTACCTCTTCTCGCACCACTGGCTGTCCTTCGCCGACGTGCTGCGCGAACCCGTCTACTGGGACCAGCTCCAGAAGAACTTCGGGCTCCAGGCGGTGTACGCGGCGGTCTTCGGCTCCGCGGCCTGGGCGCGCTTCACGGCGCGGGACGTCACGGCCTGAGCCGCGGCGCCCCGCGCCGTACGCTCCCGGTCCGCCGGTGCGGCCGGCCGTCAGAAGGTGAGCTTCCAGCCGTCGATGTAGCCGGTGTCCTGCGGACCGAGGTCCTGCACCCGCAGCCGCCAGGTGCCGTCGGCCGTCTCGGCGGACGCGTCGACGGTGTACGTGGTGAGCACGTTCGGCGCCGAGTCCGAGCCGCTGGAGTTCTTCAGCCGGTACGCCTGCCCGCTCGGCCCCACGAGGTCGATGGCCAGGTCACCGCGGTAGCTGTGCTTGATGTCCACGCCGACCTGGAGGGTGGCCGGCGCGTTGCCGGTACGGCCGGAGACCGTCACCGACGAGGTCACCGCGGCGCCCGCGTCCGGGATCTGCACGTCGTCGGTGTTCTCGAAGACGGTGCCGCCGGGCGGGGTCGTCGTGCCGACGCCCAGCGTCCACACCGCGTGGGCGACGGCGTCGCTGTTGCGGTCCAGGGCGGTGTCGTCGATGTTCGACGACGTGTCGCAGGAGCGGTGGTAGCAGCGGTCGAAGGGCTGGCCCGCCGTACCGCCCCACTTCTGCGCCTGCGCGGCCGTCTTGGTGTAGTCCGCGCCGGAGAACAGGCCGCCCACGGGGATGCCGACGTTCTTGAACGGCGCGTGGTCGCTGCGGCCGTCGCCCTCGGTCTCGATCTCCGTGGGGACGTTCAGCGAGGCGTAGTACGCCTTGAACACGGCCTCGATGGCGCGGTCGTCGTCGTAGACGAAATAGCCGGGGTTCGGGGAGCCCACCATGTCGAAGTTCAGATAGCCGCTGAACTTCGACCGCTCCGTCGCGGCCAGCCGGCTCACGTAGTACTGCGAGCCGCGCATCCCCAGCTCTTCGGCGCCCCACCAGCCGAACCGCAGGTGCTTGGCGGGCTTGGCGCCCGCGCGGGCGACGGCCAGCGCGGTTTCGAGGACCGCGGCCGAGCCGGAGCCGTTGTCGTTGATGCCGGGGCCCGCGCTGACGGAGTCCAGGTGCGCGCCGGCCATCAGGATCTGGTTCGGGTCGCCGCCGGGCCAGTCGGCGATCAGGTTGTAGCCGGTGGTGCCGCCGGTGGTGAACTGCTGCACGCTGGTGGTGAAGCCCGCGGCGTCCAGCTTGCCCTTGATGTAGTCGATCGAGGCCCGGTAGCCGGGCCGGCCGTGGGCCCGGTTGCCGCCGTTGGCGGTGGCGATCGACTGGAGCTGGCTCAGGTGCGCCTTGACGTTGACCACCGGCAGGTCGGGGGCGGCGGCGGTGCTGACGGCGGGGGCGGTGGAGCGGGCGGCGGCAGGCGCGGCGGTGGCCGCACCGGCCGCCCCGGGTATCGCAACGATCAGGCCGAGTACGGCACCGGCGGCGGTCAGCCCGAGGCCGCCGGGACCGTTGCCGCCGCTGCTGCCAGATCTTCGAAAACGCCTGGTCGTGCAGGGTCTTGCGGCATTCCATGACATGAGGGGTCTCCGGATTCCGAACGTGACATGAACGGACCGTGCATGGCGCGAAGCTGATGCTGGGCGCGCCGCGCCCCGCTGGCAAGGCGGAATCCGGACACCCCGACCCGCATATCGTTCCGCGGCGGATCAGTGCTTGGACGCACCCAGCTCCGGGGCGGATTCCGGGGCGGCTGCCGGAACGGACGGTGCGGAGGCGGACGTGGCCGCCGGGACGGACTGCCCGGCTGCCGGGGCGGTGTCCCGGGTGGCCTGCTCCGCGGTGGCCGGGGTCAGGGCCGCGGCCGTCTCGCCGACCACTTCCTGGGCCGTCTTGCGGGCCGTGGCCAGCGCCGTACGCGCGGACCGGGCGGTGCGCACCGCGTCGTAGGTCAGCACCACCAGCGCCAGCCAGACGAGACCGAAGCCCGCCCAGCGCTCCACCGGCATCTCCTCGTGGAAGACCAGCAGACCGAGCGCGAACTGGAAGGTCGGCGCGAGGTACTGGAGCATCCCGAGCACGGTCAGCGGCAGCCGTACCGCCGCCGCCCCGAAGGCGATCAGCGGCAGCGCGGTGGCCACGCCGCAGCCCATGAGCAGCAGCATCTGGCCCACCCCGCCGGTCAGGAACCCGGCCTCGCCGCGCGCGCCGAGGAAGATCAGGATGCCGAGCGCGGGCAGGAACTGCATCGCCGTCTCGGCGCTGAAGCCCTCGATGCCGCCCAGCTTCACGCCCTTCTTGACCAGGCCGTACGTGGCGAACGTGAACGCCAGCGCGAGGGAGATCCAGGGCACCTGGCCGTACGCCACGGCCATCACGACCACCGCCGCGGTGCCGACGCCCACGGCGGTCCACTGCAGCGGCCGCAGCCGTTCGCGCAGCACCAGCACGCCGAAGGCGATGCTGACCAGCGGGTTGATGAAGTAGCCGAGGCTGGCTTCGAGTACGTGCCCGGCGTTGACCGCCCAGATGTACAGGAACCAGTTGACGGAGATGACCGCGGCGCAGACCAGCACCATGCCGAGCCGCTTGGGCTGCCGCACCAGCTCCCGTACCCAGGACCAGCGGCGTATCGCGGCCAGGATGAGGACGGCGACCGGCAGCGACCACACCATCCGGTGGGCCAGGATCTCGGTGGGGGCCAGGTCGCCCAGCAGGTGCCAGTACAGCGGGAGAAGACCCCACACCACGTACGCGGCGGTGCCGTAGACGAGTCCTGTGCGCTGTTCGTTCTGGGGTTGCAAGGGGCCCTCCGGAGGAATGCTGCTCCATCTGCGCCGGCGGTGGTGCGGGTCGCGCTCCGAAGGTAACGCCGGACGGCCCAACTGTCATGTCCGTTCCGGTAGACGGTCATGACAGGGGCGCGGCGGCGGTGCGGGCCGGCCACCTCGTGGCCGAAAACGACGGTGCCCGTACGGGACGTCCGAAGACGCTCCGTACGGGCACCGGAAGGCCCGTGACCGGCTGCTCAGCCGACCACCGTCCAGGTGTCGTGGCCGGCCAGCAGGGAGGCCAGGTCGCCCTTGCCCTTCTGCTCGATGGCGGTGTCCAACTGCTCACCCATGAGCGTGTCGTACACCGGGCGGTCCACGTTGCGCAGCACGCCGATGGGGGTGTGGTGCAGCGTGTCCGGGTCGGCGAGGCGGGACAGGGCGAACGCGGTGGTCGGCGAGGCGTTGTGCGCGTCGTGGACGAGCACCGCGTCCGCGCCCACCGCCGCCACGTCCACGACCTTCAGGTCGCCGGTGGCCGGATCGCGCACCACGCCCTTGGAGCCGAGGCCGTCCTCGGCGAGCGCTCCGAAGCGGATCGGCTGCCCGTGCTCCAGCCGGATCACGGCCTCCTCGGCCTGCTGCTTGTCCTTGAGGACCTCGAAGGCGCCGTCGTTGAAGATGTTGCAGTTCTGGTAGATCTCCACCAGCGCGGTGCCCGGGTGGGCGGCGGCCGCGCGCAGCACACCGGTCAGGTGCTTGCGGTCGGAGTCGACCGTACGGGCCACGAAGGACGCCTCCGCGCCGATGGCCAGCGACACCGGGTTGAAGGGCGCGTCCAGCGAGCCCATCGGCGTCGACTTCGTGATCTTGCCGACCTCGGAGGTGGGGCTGTACTGGCCCTTGGTCAGGCCGTAGATCCGGTTGTTGAACAGCAGGATCTTGAGGTTGACGTTGCGGCGCAGCGCGTGGATGAGGTGGTTGCCGCCGATGGACAGCGCGTCGCCGTCACCGGTGACGACCCACACCGACAGGTCGCGGCGCGAGGAGGCCAGACCGGAGGCGATGGCCGGGGCACGGCCGTGGATGGAGTGCATCCCGTACGTGTTCATGTAGTACGGGAACCGGGACGAGCAGCCGATGCCCGAGACGAAGACGATGTTCTCCTTCGCCAGACCGAGTTCGGGCATGAAGCCCTGCACGGCGGCGAGAACCGCGTAATCACCGCAGCCGGGGCACCAGCGCACTTCCTGGTCGGACTTGAAGTCCTTCATGGACTGCTTGGCCTCGGCCTTGGGCACCAGGGAGAGCGCCTCGATCGTCGAGGTCCCCTCCGCGATCGTCTCAGTCATTGATGGCCTCCTTAAAGACCTCCGCAAGCTGCTCGGCCTTGAACGGCATTCCGCTGACCTGGGTGTACGAGCGGGCGTCGACGAGGTACTTCGCCCGCAGCAGTGTCGCGAGCTGGCCGAGGTTCATCTCCGGTACGACCACCTTGTCGTAACGCGCCAGCACCGCGCCGAGATTCCGCGGGAAGGGGTTGAGATGGCGCAGATGGGCCTGTGCGACCCGCTCCCCGTCGCGCCGTACGCGCCGGACGGCCGCGGTGATCGGCCCGTACGTCGAGCCCCAGCCCAGCACGAGGGTGTCGGCGCCCCGCGCGGCGGCGGCACCCTGGCCGTCGTGGACGGCCGCCTCCACCGTCGGGTCGTCGACCTCCAGGTCCGGCACCTCGATGCCGTCGATCTTCGCCTGGCGGGTGCGCACCATGAAGTCGTGGTTGGCCGGGTCGTAGGAGATGTTGCCCGTGCCGTCCTGCTTCTCGATGCCGCCGATCCGGTGCTCCAGACCGGGCGTGCCGGGCACCGCCCACGGCCGGGCGAGGGTCTGCTCGTCGCGCTTGTACGGCCAGAACACCTCGGTGCCGTCGGCCAGCGTGTGGTTCGCGCCGGACGCGAACTGCACCCGCAGGTCGGGCAGTTCGTCGACCTCCGGGATGCGCCACGGCTCGGAGCCGTTGGCCAGGTAGCCGTCGGACAGCAGGAAGACCGGCGTACGGTACGTCAGCGCGATGCGCGCCGCGTCCAGCGCCGCGTCGAAGCAGTCGGCCGGTGTCCTCGGCGCCACGATCGGTACCGGCGCCTCGCCGTTGCGCCCGTACATCGCCTGGAGCAGGTCGGCCTGCTCGGTCTTGGTGGGCAGGCCGGTGGACGGGCCGCCGCGCTGGATGTCCACGATGACCAGCGGGAGTTCGAGGGAGACCGCGAGCCCGATGGTCTCCGACTTCAGCGCCACACCGGGGCCCGAGGTGGTGGTCACCGCGAGGGCGCCGCCGAAGGCGGCGCCCAGTGCCGCGCCGATGCCGGCGATCTCGTCCTCGGCCTGGAAGGTCCGCACGCCGAAGTTCTTGTGCTTGCTCAGCTCGTGCAGGATGTCCGAGGCCGGCGTGATCGGGTACGAGCCGAGGTAGAGCGGCAGATCGGCTTGCTGCCCGGCGGCGATCAGGCCGTACGACAGTGCCAGGTTGCCGGAGATGTTGCGGTACGTCCCCGTCGGGAACGCCTGGGTGGCCGGCGCGACCTCGTAGGAGACCGCGAAGTCCTCGGTGGTCTCACCGAAGTTCCAGCCCGCGCGGAACGCGGCGACGTTCGCCTCGGCGATGTCCGGCTTCTTGGCGAACTTCTGCCGCAGGAACGCTTCGGTGCCCTCGGTCGGCCGGTGGTACATCCACGACAGCAGGCCCAGCGCGAACATGTTCTTGGAGCGCTCGGCCTCCTTGCGGGAGAGCCCGAACTCCTTGAGCGCCTCGATCGTCAGCGTCGTCAGCGGTACCGGGTGGACGTTGTACGCCTGCAGCGACCCGTCCTCCAGCGGGCTGACGTCGTAGCCCACCTTCGCCATCGGCCGCTTGGTGAACTCGTCCGTGTTGACGATGATCTCCGCGCCGCGCGGCAGGTCCGCCAGGTTCGCCTTCAGCGCGGCCGGGTTCATCGCCACCAGGACGTTGGGCGCGTCGCCGGGGGTGAGGATGTCGTGGTCCGCGAAGTGCAGCTGGAAGCTGGAGACGCCCGGCAGGGTACCGGCGGGGGCCCGGATCTCGGCGGGGAAGTTCGGCAGCGTCGACAGGTCGTTGCCGAAGGTCGCCGTCTCGGAGGTGAACCGGTCGCCCGTGAGCTGCATACCGTCACCGGAGTCGCCCGCGAACCGGATGATCACCCGGTCCAGGCGACGTACCTCTTTACCGCCGTTTTTACCGCCGTCTGTACCGCCGTTCTTCCCGCCGTCGGCGCCGGTCCCGGGAGCCTGCGGCTCCCGGGTGAGCGCTCCGTCGGCCTGCTCGGCTTGGCTGCTGACCTGGCTGGTCACTGCTTCGGACCTCCCTCGGGGCGGTGGCTCGGGACTCGTCGTGCCGACCGGTCGTCCCACGAACATCGTACGTGGGTAAGGGTCGCCTTCCCTGGGCCGATCACATGATGGACGTGGACATGAGACAGCACTCTGTCAGGAATTGTCATGAAAGAACCGCCCCCCGGCCCCCTTCTCCAAGACGCTCGCGTCTCGGCCTTTGGTTCTACTCCTCAGGTCCCGGGCGGCCCACGGAGCCGCCCGCAACCTGCGTGACTGACAGCGTGTCGGTTTCTCAGGAGTCGAGATAGGTGAGGACGGCCAGCACCCGGCGGTGATCCCCGTCACTCGGCGACAGGCCCAGCTTGAGGAAGATGTTGCTGACGTGCTTCTCCACCGCACCGTCGCTCACCACCAGCTGCCGCGCGATCGCGGAGTTCGTCCGTCCCTCGGCCATCAGCCCCAGGACCTCCCGCTCCCGCGGCGTGAGGTGCGCCAGTACGTCCTGCTTACGGCTGCGGCCGAGCAGCTGCGCGACCACTTCGGGGTCCAGCGCGGTGCCCCCCTCGGCGACCCGGACCACCGCGTCGACGAACTCCCGCACTTCGGCTACCCGGTCCTTGAGGAGATAGCCGACGCCGTGACTGGATCCCGCGAGCAATTCCGTCGCGTACTGCTCCTCCACGTACTGCGACAGCACCAGCACCCCCAGACCCGGGTGATCACGCCGCAGCCGGATCGCGGCCCGCACCCCCTCGTCCGTGTGCGTCGGCGGCATCCGTACGTCCGCCACCACCACGTCCGGCAGCTCACCCTCGGCCGCCAGCTCCCCGATGACCTTGATCAACGCCTCGGCGTCACCCACCCCCGCCACGACGTCGTGCCCTCGGTCGGTGAGCAACCGGGTCAGCCCCTCCCGAAGCAGCACCGAGTCCTCGGCGATGACCACCCGCACCCTGTCCTCCACGGCTCTTCCTGCCCCCACGTCTTGATATTTCCCCACCCTGCGCCCCCAGCATCCCAGCATCCGATCCCGACCGCCCCCACCCGCCCTGAATCGACGGACACGACTGCGGACGGGGCGGGGGCGCCGCCCGGGACGGGGCGGGGTGTCATTCGGGTCGGGGCGGGGGTGCCCCGGGGTGGGCGGGGGTGTCAGCCGGGATGGGGCGGGGGTGTCGTTCGGGATCGGACTCGGGTGGTGCTCCGGGCAGGCGGGGTGGTGACGGGCGCCATTCCGGACAGGGCGGATGGGGGCGGAGGGCGGGCGGGGGAGCGGTGCGGGGCCGGGTACGAGTTGCTGGCTGGGTGGCTGGGTGGCTGGGTGGCTGGGTGGCTGGGTGGCCGGTGGCCGGGGCGCCGGGGCGCCGGGTCGCTGGGTGGTCGGGGGGCCGGGGTGCCGGGCCGCTGGGTGGTCGGGGGCCGGCTGGCCGGGGCGGCGGATAGCCGGGTCGCCGGGGCGGTGGATTGCCGGGCGGGCGGGTGGCGGGATGGCCAGGGGCGGGCGGTCGGGAGTGCCGGGCTGTCGGGTCTCTCGGGGCGCCGCGCTGTCGGACTGCCGGGTCTGCCGGGCCTGTCGGGGCGCTGGGCTGCCGGGGCGCTGGGCTGTCGGGTTGCCGGACCGCCCGGACCGCCCGGACTTCTCCCGGCCCCCGGGCCCCCACGTCCCCCCTCCGGGCCCCCACGTCCCCCCTCCGGGCCCCCACGTCCCCTCCGGCTCCCCCAACGCCCCGGCCCCCGGATCGCCCAGGTGGCCCATGTGATCCCGGCGATCCCGGCGATCCGGGCAGGTGGCCGGGCAGGCCGGGTGGTCCCGGCCGGGTTACGGCGTGGCCCGGCTCGGTCCGGCCGGGTCACGCCGGGGAAGTCAGGCGCGCCAGGGGAGGTCTGCCGTGACGGTGGTCGGGCCGCCCGGCGGGGAGTCGACGACCAGGAGGCCGTCGACCGCGCTGAGCCGCTCGGCCAGGCCCGCCAGCCCGCTGCCGGTTTCCGTGCTCGCACCCCCCTGCCCGTCATCCGCGACGAGCACCATGAGCCGGTCCGCCACCTGCCACACGTCCACGGAGGCGCTGCTCGCCCGGGCGTGCTTGGAGACGTTCTGGAGCAGTTCGGAGACGGTGAAGTAGGCGATGCCCTCGATGGCCGCGGCGGGACGGAGGTCCAGGTCGACGGAGACCTTGACCGGCACCGTGCAGCGGGCGGAGAGGGCCGACAGCGCCGGGCCCAGTCCGCGGTCCGTGAGGATCGCCGGGTGGATGCCGCGCGCGAGGTCCCGCAGCTCCTGCAGGGCGATCTTCACCTCGCCGTGTGCCTCGTCCACCATCTTCGCGGCGGCCTCCGGGTCCTGCGCCAGCTTCTCCTTCGCCAGGCCCAGGTCCATCGCCAGCGACACCAGCCGGGCCTGCGCGCCGTCGTGCAGATCCCGCTCGATGCGCCGCAGGTCGGCGGCGGCGGTGTCCACGACCACCCCGCGGTCCGTCTCCAGCTCCGAGACGCGCGTGGCGAGCAGGGAGGGGCCGAGCAGCCCGTGCACCAGGACGCGGTCCACGTGCGTCAGACCGCGTATCAACCACGGTCCGGCCAGGACCAGCAGCAGGCCGAGCCCGCTGGTCATCGCCATGCCGGGCGGGGAGTCCAGGTACAGGCCGTCTCCCCGGCCGTTGCCCCACAGCTGGATGCCCGGCTGGTCGAGGTAGGCGGGGAACGTCCACTGCCACAGCGGGTAGAGGAACAGGGACCAGGCCGCCGTCCAGAACGTCACCGCGAAGACGAAGGCGAAGACCGCCCAGGGGAAGTGGAGTATCGAGTACAGGAGATGGCGCCAGGAGACACCGCTCTTGAGCACCGCGAAGACCCAGCTCATCATCCCCGGCTTGGCGGCACGCACCGGCTCCGGATGCTCCACGTCCAGATCCAGCAGCGCGCGCGCCCGGACCCGCTCCAGATTGCCGAACCCCCGGCAGCCGAGCAGCGCGCCCGCGAGCACCGGTATGCCCAGGAACGTGACCAGCAGGCCCGCACCGACCGAGACCATGGCGACGGCGTAGCAGAACATCACGCAGGCGACCGGGAGGCTCAGCAGGAGGTAGAGGAACTCCCGCCAGGTACGGCCCGCGAACGGGGCGCGCAGGGCGATGGGCACGCGCGAGGCTGCTGGTGAGGGGGAAGGGGGGCCGTAGGCGGTGTCCATGGTCTCGTCGTCCGTTCTGCCAGGTCCGGGTCGGCCTGCTGCCGGCGCCGTTGTACACCTCCGGCAGCGTCCAACCGCTGCCGCGCCGTCAGACCCGCTGCATCCGGCTCTTCCGACTACCTCAAGACTCCGCGCTCGCCGCCTTCCGCACCATGAGGGAAAGCGCAGTCTTCACCCTGGGGTTTTCCCCACCCCCGCCCCCCCCGCCCGGCGAAGGGGTGGCCCCTCCGACGACCTCACAGGCGGCGGGACTCCCGCCCTCGCAGCCCGTACGCGTCCCGTCCCCGCAGCCCGTACACGCCCCGTACACAGCCCGTGCGTGCTCCGAGCGCGTCCTGCGCGCATCCTGAGCGCGTCACGCGCACGTGCCCCGTACGGACTCCGTACGCGCCCCGTGATCGCCGCGCATCAACTGCCGGCGCCCACGCCTCTCCGCCGAGCTGCCCGTTCCCCCACGCCCTGCTCACCATTGCCCCGTTCCCGCACGCCCCGCTGCCCCTTGCTCCGCCCGCGTGCCTTCCAGCCGCCGCGCGGCGCCGCTCCCGCTGCGGCCCCCGCGCCCCTGCCCGCGGCCTGACGCCCGTCCTCTTCCCCCGCCCGGCCCCGCCACGGCAGCTCGGCCGTCACCCGCGTCGGCCCGCCGGGCGGCGAATCGAGGACGAACACCCCGTCCACCGAACCCAGCCGTTCCGCGAGCCCGGCCATACCGCTGCCGCCGTCCAACCGCGCACCGCCCCGTCCGTCGTCCTGGACCTGGATCAGCAGCCGGTCCTGGGCGCGCCAGAGCTCCACCCGCGCCGCCCGCGCGCCACTGTGCTTGGAGACGTTCTGCAGCAGCTCCGAGACGGTGAAGTAGGCGATGCCCTCGATCGCCGGCGCGGGCCGCTGCGCCACGTCCACCTCCACCGTGACCGGGACCGTGCAGCGACCCGCCAGCGAGGTGAGGGCCGGGCCCAGCCCGCGGTCCGTGAGGATCGCCGGATGGATGCCGCGCGCGAGGTCGCGCAGCTCCTGGAGGGCGAGTTTCACCTCGCCGTGCGCCTCGTCGACCATCTGGGCCGCCGCGTCCGGGTCCTCCAGCAGCTTCTCCTTGGCCAGGCCGAGGCCCATGGCCAGGGCCACGAGCCGGGCCTGCGCCCCGTCGTGCAGGTCACGTTCGATCCGGCGCAGGTCGGCGGCGGCGGTGTCGGAGACCGTCGCGCGGTCCGACTTCAGCTCGGCGATCCGCCGCTCCAGTTCGTCGGAGGGCGACAGCAGGCCACGCACCATCATCCGGTCCACGTTGGCCAGTCCGCGCGCGATCCAGGGCAGCGCGGGCCAGAGCAGGAAGAACGAGACGACCGTCAGCGGGAAGGTCAGGATCGACCACGGCAGCCGGATGAACGCGTACAGCGCGTGCCGCCACCCGACCGGGTCCTTCAGGCGCAGCCACAGCCAGGTGAAGAAACCGTTCCCCGCCGTGTGCAGCGGGCTGGGCTCGTCCACCCGCACGCCCAGCAGGCACCGCGCGCGGGCGCGCTCCAGCTTCCCGTACTGACGGCACACCAGAAGGCCCACCGCGAGCAGCGGCAGCCCCACGACGGTGACGGCCAGCCCGATGCCCGCCACCAGCCAGACGGTCAGTACGGCGAAGGCCAGGACGCCCAGCGGGAGGTCGGTCAGGAGGTGGGCGACCTCCCGCCAGGTCGCGGAGGCGAGCGCGGCCCGGGGCGGCGGCAGGGGATCGCCGCCGTCGTGACGGTGGCCGTGACCGATGGCGCCCGGCGCCGGTGCGGTCCCTCCGGGGAGGGGATCGTGGCGTCGGTCGTGAGCGGAAGGTGCGGTCATACGCCCTAGCTTGCCGGTCACCACGCGTGGCGACCATGGGGAAGGTCGGTGACCGGAGGTGGGGTTTTCCTCACCCCGCAGCCCCGGGCCGGGGCGGTCACGGAGGGCGCGGCTTGTGCGAAGGCGGATCCGGCAGCTTGGATCTCCGACATGAGTGAGCACCAACAGGGACCGTACGGGCAGCAGTCGCCCTACGGACAGCAGGGGCCGTATGGCCAGCAGCCGCCCTACGGGCAACAAGCACCGAACGGACAACAACCGCCCTATGGGCAGCAGCCGCCCTACGAGGCGTACGGGCAGGGGCAGGCACCTGGTCACGGGGCGCCGGGATACGGAGCGCCGGGATACGGGGCACCCGGATACGGCGCGCCGGGCCAGCAGGGGTACCCGTACGGAACACCGCAGGCGGGCGGGCCGCCCACAGGCATGCTGGCAAGTCAGGGGACGCGGCTCGGGGCGCGGGCGCTGGACGGGGTCTTCCAGGTCGCCGCGGTCGTCGTCATCCTCGTCGTGGTCAGCATCGTCCAGTCCCTGCTGCCGCGCGGGGCCGGAGTGGGCATACCGACAGCCCTGGCCGGGATCGTCGGCGTCGTCGCGGTGCTGCTCTACGAGCCGTTCATGAACTGGAAGTACGGCGGCACGTTCGGCAAGCGGATCTGCGGTCTGCGGGTCGCCCGGCTGAGCGACGGGGCGGCGCTGTCCTTCGGGCAGGCGCTGGGGCGTTGGGCCGTGGTGTTCCCGATGGGGTTCGTGCCGTTCCTGGGGCTGCTCAACGTGCTGTGGTGCTGCTGGGACGAACCGTTCCGGCAGTGCTTGCACGACAAGGTGGCCGGCACCGTGGTCGTCAAGCGCGTGTAGGCGCAGGTCAGGGGCTGCTGGGCTGATCGGGGGCGAGTGGCCCGGAGGCTGTCGGCCCGAGGGCGGGCGGCCTGGGTGCGGCCGGGCAGCCGGCCGGGGCAGGTGGTTCCGGGGCGGGTGAGGCGAGTCGTATCGTGTCGCGGTGCGGTGCGGTGCGGTGGGGTGGGGTGGGGTGGGTTCCGGTTCTAGTACGGGGGCGTGGTCGGCATGGTGAACGCTGAGGCCGAACAGCGGGTGACGCTGCGACGGCTGGTGCTGGCGGGCGAACAGCGGCGGATCGACTTGGTGTTGCCCGCGCACGCGCCGATCGGCGAGCTGCTGCCCGAGATTCTGCGGACGGCCGGTGACCGGACGGCCGGTGACCGGACGGCGCACGAGCCGCCGACGTGCCGTCTGGTGACAGCGGGCGGAGCCGTACTCGCGTGGAGCGAGACGCTTGCTTCCGCGAATGTGACGGACGGGTCCGTCGTACGACTGGTACGGGAGCACGGCGTGTCCGAACCCCGGCCGGGCGGAGCGCGCTCGGCGAGACGACGGGTGGCCCGCGTGGCCAGGACGACCGCGGTGGCCACGCCGACCACGGCGGCGATGGCGGTCACGAGGGCCGTGACGACCACGACAGGTACGTCTGGCGATGGGACGAGCGGAGCCGGACAGGGGCGGCGGTCGCGGCCGCAGTGCTGCTCACCGTCGTTGCCTGCGTGTTCGCAGGCCGCCAGTACGGGCTCGACCGGGCCGCACTGTGGCTCGGCCTGGCCACGGTGGCCGCGACCGGAGCCGGTGCGGCGGCCGGCCTCCTGCTCACCAGAAAGGCACCGGCTACCGCGCTGCTCCTGGTGGGCGGAACGCTCGGCGTGTCCGCCTCCTGGGGCGCGGCGCCGGGCGGTGCCCCGCGCCTGGCCGCCGTCGGGCTGACGGTGGCGGTCGTCCTCGCGCTGCTCGGGCTCTGTACGGGCCTGGGACGTGGCGGACTCGTCGGAGCGGCGGCCGTCGCGGCCGCGGTCGGCGGGTGGGCCATCGGGCTGGTGGTCGCCGACCCGGCCCGTACCGGTGTCGTACTGGGCGTGGTCTCGGTCCTCGTACTGGGACACCTGCCGCGGCTCGCGCTGTCGTCGGCCGGGCTGACACGTCTGGACGACCGCCACTCCGGAGGCGCACCGGTCAGCAGGTACCGGGCCGCGGCGGCGCTGGGCGCCACGCACCGCGGGCTCACCCTGGCCGCCGTCACGACGGCCATGTCGGCCGGGGCGGGCGGCGTACTGGCCGTCGGCGGCACCGGCGACGCGTCCGGAACGGTGGACGGCTGGGCGGTGGCGGCCGCGGTGCTGCTGAGCGTCGTGCTGTTCTCGCGGGCACGGGCCTACCCGCTGGCCCTGGAGGTCGTGGCGCTGCTGGTGGCCGGCGCGGCGGTCTGCGTACGGCTCGTCCTGCTGTGGGGTTCCGACGGCGGGGACCCGACAGCCGCGCTGACCGTGCTGAGCCTGTCGGTGGCGGTGCCGCTCGCCGCCCTCGCGGTGCGGCCGCCGGAACACGTACGGCTGCGGATGCGGCATCTGACGAACCTGGTCGAGGCGGTGAGCGTGGTGGCGCTGATTCCGGTCGCCGTCGGGGCGCTCGGGGTGTACGGCGGTCTGCCGGACATGTTCTGACCAGCCGGCCGGCCGCGAAGGACCGGCCGGGTCGACGAAAATGATCGGCCGCGACGGTCGGCCGGAGCGATCAGTCCGACCAGAAGGGGCGGCGGAGGGTTCATGTCAGGACAGACGGGGCAGCCGGGGCAGCCGGGGGCGGAGCAGCCAGGGCAGGAGGGGCAAGCGGGCCGGACGGGGCAGGGAGGGCAGTCGGGGCGGCCAGGGCCGGTGGTGCCGCCGATGCCCGGGTATGCGCCGGGGGCGGGTGGTGGCGCTGTGCCGGGCGGCGGTGCGGTATCGGGCGGCGGTGCCCCTGGTCGCGGGACGGCGCCGACGGCTCCCGCCGCGATGCCCGGCGGCACGCCCGCGGCGCCCGCACCGGTGGCCGTGCCGTTGCCCGGGGCCCGGTCCGCTCCCGGTGCCACGCCCGCGCCCGAACCCGTCATACCGGCTCGTCCGAGTGGCCCGGCCGGCCTGGCCGGCAGCCCCATGAACCCGGCCGGCCCGAGTGGTCCGGCCGGCCCAGTCGCCCCCACAACAGGTGTGCGGCCGCACATGCACCAGCCGCATCGCCCGGCCTCCACCCCCACCCCCGTCTCCGTCCCCGTCCTCCCACCCGAGCTCGACGGTGTGCAGGCCAAGCCCCGGCACGGTGAGACCGTCGCCCGTAGGGCCGGGCGGGCGCTGCGGCGCGTGTTCGCCTCCTCGGCTGCGGCCGAGACCGAGGCCGTCACGCGCGCCGCGCACGCCATCCAGCAGCCCGTGACCACCGGCCGCCAACTGGCCGTCTCCAGCATCCGCGGCGGTGCGGGCAAGTCCACGGTCGCCGCGCTGCTGGCCCTCACGTACGCGCACTACCGCTCGGACCCGGTGCTCGCGGTGGAGGCCGACCCGGCGCTGGGCACGCTGCCGCACCGGCTGGGTGTGCGGGAGGTGCGCTGGTCCGGCACCGATCTGGCGCAGATCGTCGACCCGTCCATGCTGATCACCGACCTGACCGGTTACCTCCTGCCGTTCACGGGCGGCGGCTGGCTGCTGCCCGGCAGTCAGGGCGCGATCGGCGCGCGGCTGGATCTCGACACGTACCGCATCGTCATGACCTCCCTGCGCCGCCACTTCGCGACCACGGTCGTGGACTGCGAGACGCTGCCGGCCGAGGTGGCGCGTACCGCACTGGTCACCACTCAGGCGCGGGTCCTGGTGACGCCGGCGACCGTGGAGGGCGTACGGGCGACCAAGTCCGTGCTGGAGTGGATGGGCGGGGTGCACCGCGGGCTGCTGCCGACCGCTGTCGTCGTGCTCAACCACACGTCGCCCGACGGGGGCATCGACGTACGCAAGGCGGTCGAGCACCTGGGGGCAGGCGGCGCGGCGGTGCTTCCGCTGCCGTACGACCGGCATCTGGCCGGTGGCGGTGCCGTCCGTACGGAGCTGCTGGGCGAACGGACGCGGGAGGCGGCGGCGCGGCTGGCCGCCGAGGTGATGGACCGTGCGGTCTCGCGCGGGCCGGGCAGGCAGCGCGAAGGCTGAGCCGCCACGCGCGGTGCCACGGGGACGTGTACGGGGTCCACGGTGCCGGGTCCAGGTGGGGCGAAGTCGGGCCATAGCCGTCCGCCAGGTGACGCGACTGCTCACCTGGGGCGGGCCAGGGCCTAGACTCCCGTGCGTACAGATCGTCGAAGTCGTTGAACAAGAGCAGTCAGGGAGCGAGGGCGGACGTGCCGGACGCGACCGTACGCACCAGCCTTGCCGCGGACTATTTCCAGGGGTACTCGGTCGTCGGGCTCATCGCCGTGATCGGCGTGCTCTTCGTGGCCGTGGCCTTCGGTGCCGGGCGGCTGCTGCGGCCCGTGGTGCCCACCCCGGAGAAACTGCTCACCTACGAATGCGGCGTGGACCCGGTGGGCGAGGGCTGGGCACACACCCAGGTCCGCTACTACGTCTACGCCTTCCTCTACGTGATCTTCGCCGTCGACTCGATCTTCCTGTTCCCCTGGGCGACGGTCTTCGCCGCCCCCGGTTTCGGCGGCGTCACGCTGGTGGAGATGTTCATCTTCCTCGGCTTCCTCGCCGTCGGCCTGCTCTACGCATGGAAGAAGGGCGTCCTGGAATGGACGTGACGAACGCGAGGCCGGCCACCGCGACGGGCACCGAACTGCCCGTCGTGTCCGCCGGCGGCACCGTCGAACGACGCCGGCTGGGCCCGCTCGCCCGCCTGGCTCCCGAACCCATGAAGGTGGTCCTGAACTGGGGCCGCCGCTACAGCCTGTGGGTCTTCAACTTCGGGCTGGCCTGCTGCGCGATCGAGTTCATCGCCGCGTCGATGGCGCGGCACGACTTCATCCGGCTGGGCGTGATCCCGTTCGCACCGGGCCCCCGGCAGGCGGACCTCATGATCGTCTCCGGCACGGTGACGGACAAGATGGCGCCCGCGGTCAAGCGTCTGTACGAGCAGATGCCGGAACCGAAGTACGTCATCTCGTTCGGAGCGTGCTCGAACTGCGGCGGGCCCTACTGGGACTCGTACGCGGTCACCAAGGGGGTCGACCAGATCATCCCCGTCGACGTGTACGTCCCGGGCTGCCCGCCCCGGCCCGAAGCACTGCTCCAGGGCATCCTCAAGCTGCAGGAGAAGATCGCCCGTGAGTCGCTGGGCGAGCGGTACGGGGTCGCGGGCAACGGCGACGCGCCTTCCGGGCCGTCGGCTGCCGCGCTGCGCAGCGGGCTGGTGACGCCGCCTGCGCCGGAGGCTTCGGCCGAGGCGGGGGAGCCGGCCGGGACGGGGACGTCGGCCGAGGCGTCCCGGGGTGAGGCGTCCGGGGCCGAGGCGCCCGGGGGCGCGGCATCCGGGGGCGCAGCCGAAACCGACACCGGTGGCGGGAAGCCGAAGGGAGCGGGGGACCAGTGAGCGACGAACAGCCTCCGGTCCCGCCGGCCGAGGACATGCCCGCCGACGCGGCCGAAGCCGCCGGGACGCCGTCCGAGTCCGCCGAGTCCAGCGAGCCCGCCGAGTCGGCCGAGGCCACCGAGTCGGTCGAGGCGCCGCCCGTCGGGTGGCTGCCCGGTTCCGCCACCGACCTCTTCGGCCCCGGCGCGACCGCCGAAGAGGCGTACGACCTGCTGACCGTCGACGTACCCGCCGACGCCTGGATCCCGGCGCTCACCACCGCCCGCGACGACCTCGGATGCAGCTACTTCGACTGGCTGAGCGCGGTGGACGAGCCCGGCACCGGCTTCCGCGTCTGCGCCCACCTCGCCGACATCGCCCGGCCCGGCCGCGTAC
Source organism: Streptomyces sp. NPDC026394 (assembly GCF_055567735.1). Classification (NCBI taxonomy): domain Bacteria; kingdom Bacillati; phylum Actinomycetota; class Actinomycetes; order Kitasatosporales; family Streptomycetaceae; genus Streptomyces; species Streptomyces sp. NPDC026394. The sequence goes on along the minus strand of NZ_JBVHPX010000003.1, from coordinate 545,128 downwards.
GGCGCCTGGTGCTGCGCACCACCGTCCCGCACGCGGCGGCCGTACTGCCCACCGCCACCGAGGTGTACGCGGGTGCGGGCTGGCACGAGCGGGAGACGCACGAGATGTTCGGCGTGGACTTCACCGGCCACCCGTACCTGGAGCCGCTGCTGCTCCCCGAGAACTTCGAGGGCCACCCGCTGCGCAAGGACTTCGTGCTCGCCGCACGGGTCGCCAAGGCGTGGCCGGGCGCGAAGGAGCCGGGTGAGTCCGAGCACGGCGGGCCCAAGCGCCGCCAGATGCTGCCGCCCGGCGTGCCCGACCCGAACGAGTGGGGCCCGCTGAAGGGCCAGTTGCCGCCTGCCCCGGCCCGGCCCGCCCGTGGCGCACGCGCGGCCGGTGCCCGTGCGGCCGGCGGGGCGGCGGGGGAGCGGCCCGCCCGCCGTACGCGTACGGCGGGCGCGGGCTCGGCGAGCCAGCAGAGCGCCGCGGACAGCGCGCGGACGCCGGCCACGGACGCGGGGGCCTCCGCCGGGACTCCGGCCGCCGCCCCGGCTTCGCCCCCGGCCCCGGCCTCGGCCGCCCGGCCGGAACGCCCTGCCCGCCGGACGCGCAGCGCCGGCCAGGGCTCGGCCAGCCAGCAGGCGGCCGGTCAGGAGCCGACCGGTCAGCAGTCGTCCGGCCACGAGTCGACCGGTCAGGAGTCGTCCGGTCAGCAGGCAGGCCAGGCGTCCGGCCAGGCGGCGTCCGGGCAGGCGCCCGCCGTCACCGGCTCCTCGGACGCTCCGTGGCACCACGCCCGCCCCGCTTTCGAGGACGAGCCGAAGACCGGCGAGAAGCGCGCAGCCGAAGCCGCACCAGCAGCCGGAGCCGCACCCGAGCCCGCACCCGCCCCCGAAGAGAAACCCGCAGCCGAAGGCGAACCCGGGCCCGAGCCCGAGGGCACCGGCCCCAGCGACGGCACCACCGACGACCCCGGCCCCAGCGACGCAGTGGAAGAAGGCGGGACCAGACCATGAGCGACGCCCTCGACATCGCCCTGCGCCTGATCGCCGTCTTCGTCGCCTTCCTGGTCTTCCCGCTGGTCATCGGCCAGACCGAGCACAAGGTCATGGCCCATATGCAGGGCCGCCTCGGCCCCATGTACGCGGGTGGCTTCCACGGCTGGGCGCAGCTCGTGGCCGACGGGGTGAAGTTCGCGCAGAAGGAGGACGTCGTCCCGGCCGGTGCCGACCGGCGGATCTTCCAGCTCGCGCCCGCCGTCGCGCTCCTGCCGTACCTGCTGGTGCTGGTCGCCATCCCGCTCGGCCCGGACAACGCGGTCGGTCAGTCGCTGGACGCGGGCATCTTCTTCGTCCTCGCCGTGATGGGCGTCGGCGTCCTGGGCTCGCTGATGGCGGGCTGGGCCTCGGCCAACAAGTTCTCGCTGCTCGGCGGCTTGCGTACGGCCGCCCAGCTCCTCGCGTACGAGCTGCCGATGCTGCTCGCCGCGGCGTCCGTCGCGATGGCCGCCGGAACGCTCTCGCTGCCCGGCATCCTGGACGCCTTCCACTGGTGGTGGGTGCCGTGGCAGATCGTCGGCGGCCTGGTCTTCTTCACGGCGGGGCTGGCCGAACTGCAGCGGCCGCCGTTCGACATGCCGGTCGCCGACTCCGAGATCATCTTCGGCGCGTACACCGAGTACACCGGGCTGCGCTTCGCGCTGTTCCTGCTCGCCGAGTACGCGGGCATCCTCGTCCTGTGCGCCCTGACCTCCGTCCTCTTCCTCGGTGGCTGGCACGGACCGTTCGGCGCCGACGGGCTCGGCTGGCTGTGGACGCTGCTGAAGACCGCGGTCCTGGCCTTCGGCGTGATCTGGCTGCGCGTCAGCTACCCGCGGCTGCGTGAGGACCAGTTGCAGAAGCTGGCCTGGACGGTGCTGATCCCGCTGGCCCTCGCCCAGATCGCCCTCACCGGCGTCGTCAAGGTGGTGATCTCGTAATGGCCCCGGAGAAGAAGTCCGGCTGGCCCGGCAGCGGTCTGGCCAAGGGGCTGGCCGTGACCCTTCGGACGATGACGAAGCGTTCGGTCACCGAGCAGTACCCGGAGGTCCAGCCCGAACTGGCACCGCGCACCCGCGGTGTGATCGGGCTGTTCGAGGAGAACTGCACGGTCTGCATGCTGTGCGCGCGCGAGTGCCCGGACTGGTGCATCTACATCGACTCCCACAAGGAGACGGTGCCGCCCGCCGCGCCCGGCGGCCGCGAGCGCAGCCGTAACGTCCTGGACCGCTTCGCCATCGACTTCTCGCTGTGCATGTACTGCGGTATCTGCATCGAGGTGTGTCCCTTCGACGCGCTGTTCTGGTCGCCGGAGTTCGAGTACGCCGAGACCGACATCCACAACCTCACCCACGAGCGGGACAAACTCCGCGCATGGATGTGGACGGTCCCGGAGCCGCCCGCCCTCGACCCCGCGGCCGAGGAGCCCAAGGAGATCGCCGCCGCCCGCAAGGCCGCCGACAAGCTCGCCGCGCAGGAAGCGGCCGAACGGCAGGCCGCGCAGCAGGCGACCGAGGAAGCAGCCCGGAACACCGCCCAGGAACAGGAGGGGGAAGCGTGACGCTCGCCGCCGCAAGCCACGGTTTCCTCTCCCCGACCGGGGTCGAGATCGCCTTCCTCCTGGTCGGCCTCGTCACCCTCGGCGCGGCCGTGGTCACCGTCACCACCAAGCAACTGGTGCACGCCGCCCTGTGGCTGGTGGTCGCCCTCGGCGGTATCGCCGTGGAGTACCTGCTGCTGACCGCGGAGTTCATCGCCTGGGTGCAGGTCCTGATCTACGTCGGGTCCGTCGTCGTGCTCCTCCTGTTCGGACTGATGCTCACCAAGGCACCCATCGGCCGCTCCGCGAACGCCGACTCGGGCAACCGCTGGGCCGCGCTCACGGTGGCCGTCGCCTCCGCCGCCGCGCTCGTCTGGGTCGTCACGGACGCGTTCCGTACGACCTGGATCGATCTGGACGGCGCGGTGCAGGGCTCCACCGAAGCCTCCGGGCGCAGCCTGTTCCAGTACTGGGTGCTGCCGTTCGAAGCGCTCTCCGTCCTCCTCCTCGCCGCCCTCGTCGGCGCGATCGTGCTCTCCCGCAAACACGGAGACCGCGAGCGGCCCGGCGCCGGCAAGGGGCCCGGCGGCAAACAGCCCGGCACCCGCAAACGGCCCGGCTCCCGCGAGCAGCCCGGTGACCGCGCACGTCTCGGAGAGGACCAAGGCTGATGCATCTCGCCTATCCCGCCGTCCTCGCCGTCCTCCTGTTCTGCGTCGGCCTGTACGGCGTCCTCGCCCGCCGCAACGCGATCCTCGTCCTGATGTCGGTCGAGCTGATGCTCAACGCGGTCAACCTGAACCTGGTGGCGTTCGACGTCTGGCTGCGCGACAAGCTGCACGCCGGCCAGGCGCTCACCCTCTTCACCATCGCCGTGGCCGCCGCCGAGATCGGCATCGGCCTGGCGATCGTGCTGCTCGTCCACCGCAACCGCGGCAGCTCCGACGTGGACCGCCTCCGCGACCTCGCCGAGCGCCCGGACAGCAGCGGCCCGGACGACGGCAGCGACCCGAACGACGACAGCACCGGCGGCGCGGACGGTGCCGCCGGCCGGCCGCAGCCGGACCACCGGGCGGAGGCCGCCGCGTGACGACCACGACCACCGCCGTACTCGTACCTCTCCTTCCCTTCCTCGGCGCCCTCGCGGGCATCCTCCTCGGCCGCCGCGCGCCCGGCTTCGTGCGCCCGCTGGCCATCCTGCCGACCGTCGCCGCGGCCGCCCTGGCCGTCGTCGTGGCCGTCTCCCAGGGCGGCGGCGCCGGTGCGGGGAAGGCCCCGGTGGACGCCGCGACCCGGCTCAGCCCCACCGGCTCGGTCCCCGTCGACCTCGCCCTGCACATCGACGGCTTCGCCGCCCTCGTCGCCGTACTCGTGGCCGTCGTCGCCTGCTGCGTGCAGATCTACTCGACCGGCTACCTGCGCGACGACCCGCGCTACCCCTCCTACGCCGCCCTGGTCTCCCTCTTCACCGCCGCGATGCTGCTGGTCGTCTACTCCGGCGACCTGATGGTGCTGCTGGTCGGCTGGGAGATCATGGGCATCTGCTCGTACTTCCTGGTCGGGCACTACTGGGAGACCGAAGCCGCCCGCTCCGCCTCCCTCAAGGCGTTCCTCGTCACCAAGCTGGGCGACGTCCCCTTCCTCTTCGGCATCTTCGCGCTCGCCGCCGACGCCGGGACGTTCCGCATCACCGGCATCCTCAAGACGGTGGCCGTCGGCGGCCTGGACCACCCCACCCTCGTCGCGCTGCTCCTGCTGGCCGGTGTCGCGGGCAAGTCCGCGCAGTTCCCGCTGCACACCTGGCTGCCCGACGCGATGGCCGGCCCCACCCCGGTCTCGGCCCTCATCCACGCGGCCACCATGGTCGCCGCCGGCGTCTACTTCGTCGCCCGTCTCCTCCCCGTCTTCGCGGCGTCCGCCACCGCGATGGTCGTCCTCGCCGCCATGGCCGCTGCCACCATGGTCGGCTCCGGTCTCGCCGCCCTGGCGCAGGACGACATCAAACGCGTCCTGGCCTACTCGACGGTCGGCCAGCTCGGCTACATGACCGGTGCCCTCGCCGTCGGCGACCGCGGTGCCGCCGTCTTCCACCTCCTGTCGCACGGCGCGTTCAAGGCCCTGCTCTTCCTCGCCGCCGGTGTGGTCATCCACGCCGCCGGCACCAACTCGCTGGCCGCCATGTCACGGATGCGCGGCCTCGCCCGGCGCACCCCCGACGCCTACTGGACGATGACGGTCGCGCTGCTCGCCCTGGCCGCCATTCCCCCGTTCGCCGGCTTCTTCTCCAAGGAAGCCGTCCTGGGCGCCGCCGAACACGCCGCCACCGGTCACCCGACGGCCTCCGGCACCCTCGCCGCCGTCCCCTCCGCGGCAGGCTGGACCGTTTTGATCGCCGGGCTGCTCACCGCCCTCCTCACCGCCGGGTACGCGACCCGGCTGTGGCTGCTGGCCTTCCACGGCAAGGGCCCGGAACCCGCGCCCGACCACGGCAAGCAGCCGGTCGTCATGAACACCGTGCTGTGGGTGCTGTTCGTCCCCACCCTCGCGCTGGGCCTTGCCACCCCCGTCCTGCCCGACTGGTTCGACGGCCGCTCGCTGACCCCGACCCTGACCACCTCCGTCCTGGGCACCGGTGTCGCCCTCGTCGGCGCCCTGGTCACCTACGGTGCCTGGCGGCACACCACCGCTCTCGCGGCGCGCGTCCCGCTCGGCGCGGTCGCCGTGGACCCGGACGCCGCCCCCGCGGACTCCGAGGAGCGCGCCATCGCCACCCACGCCGCGGCCTACGGCGACAACGCCGGCGCCCCGGACCCCGCCGACCCCGGCCGGCTCCTCCTGGGCCCGCTGCACCGCCCCGCCGCCGTCGGCTTCCACCTCGACGCCGTCTACACCGCCCTGTTCGTCCGGCCGGTGCGGGCCGCGGCCCGGCTCGTGCGCTTCCTCGACCGCGAGGTCGTCGACACGTACGTGCACGGCGCGGGCACCGCCTCCCGCTGGCTGGGAGCCGCCGTCCGCCGCGCCCAGACCGGCAATGTGCAGACCTACCTGGGCGCGCTGCTCGCGGGCTCGCTCGTCCTGGCCGTCGCCGTCGTCCTCGTCGCTACGGGCACGGGAGCCTGACCGTGAATCACACCGCTATGCAGCTTCTCCTCGCGGCCGTCGTCGTCCTCCCCCTGCTGGGCGCGGTCGCCGCCCTGCTCCCGGCCCCGCCCGGTCTCAAGGGCCGCGACCCCGACCAGGCCGTACTGCGCCACGGCGTGACCGTCACCGGTGTCGTGCTGGCCGCGGCCGTCGCGCTGGCCGTCGGATTCGACCACGACCACCCGGCCCGGATGCAGGCCACCACCGACATCAGCTGGATCCAGGCGCTCGGCATCCGGATCCATCTCGGCATCGACGGCATCTCGCTCCCCCTCCTCGTCCTGACCGCGCTGCTGACCTTCCTCTGCGCGCTCTACAGCTACTTCCACCTGCCCGCGGGCCCGTCCCCCAAGGCGTTCGTGGCCCTGCTCCTGGTCCTGGAGGCCGGCACCCTCGCCACCTTCGCCGTCCTGGACCTCGTGCTGTTCTTCCTCGCCTTCGAGATGGTCCTCATCCCGATGTACTTCCTCATCGCCCGGTGGGGCGGTGCGCAAAGGACGTACGCGGCGTGGAAGTTCATCCTCTACACCCTCCTCGGCTCGGTCGTGATGCTGCTGGGCCTGCTCCTCGTCGGCCTGAAGTCCGGCACGTTCGACATGGTGGCACTAGCCACTGACAACGGCCCGAACTCCCAGCTCAGCCACACCGTCCAGCTCCTCGCGGTGCTCGCGATCGGCATCGGACTGGCCGTCAAGGCACCGATGTGGCCCCTGCACAGCTGGCTGCCCGACGCGCACACCGCCGCCCCCACCGTCGGGTCGGTGCTCCTGGCCGGCGTCCTGCTGAAGATGGGCACGTACGGCTTCGTGCGCATCGCGCTGCCCATCGCGCCGGACGGCATGCACACCTTCGCCCCGTACCTCGCCGCCTTCGCCGCCGTCGGCATCGTCTACGGCTCGCTCGCGTGCCTGGCGCTCGCCCGGCGTGGCGCGAAGGGCGACCTCAAGCGCCTGATCGCGTACAGCTCGGTCGGCCACATGGGCTTCGTGCTGCTCGGCATCGCGACCATGACACCCACCGGCGTCAACGGCGCGCTGTTCGCCAACATCGCGCACGGCCTGATCACCGGCCTCCTCTTCTTCCTGGTCGGCGCCCTCAAGGACCGGTACGGCACCACCGACCTGGACCGGCTCGCGGGCCGCACCGGCGCCGCCCTGTACGGGCGCGCACCGCGCTTCGGCGGCCTGCTGGCGTTCGGCGCCGTCGCCTCCCTCGGCCTGCCCGGGCTCGCCGGGTTCTGGGGCGAGATGCTCGCCATGTTCGGCGCTTTCGAGCCCGCCGCGGGCCTCAGCCGCCCCGCGTTCCTCACCTTCATGGCGCTGGCCGGCCTCGGCACGCTCCTCACCGCCGCGTACCTGCTGATCGTCGTACGGCGGGTGTGCATGGGGGGCAAGGAGCCGGCCGAGGAAGCCGGGGCGGCCGGGGCGCCGGAGCCCGACGGGGCGGCCGGTCCGCTCGGTGCTGACGGGGCACCAGAGGCCGCCGGAGCCACCCGTACCGCCCCCGACATCCCCGACCTGGCCCGCTACGAGTACGCGGCCTGGTCCCCCCTCGCCGTGCTCACCGTCCTCGCCGGCCTGTGGCCCGCGGCCCTCCTCGGCCTCACCGACCCGGCCGTCCAGCAGCTCCTCGGAGGCGGTAAGTGATGAGTTCCGTGACCTCCCTGGTCCAGTCCGTCGACTGGGTCGCCGTCGCACCGCCCACCATCACCGCCGCCGTCGCCCTGGCCGTCCTGGTCGCCGACCTCTTCGTCCCGCAGCACCGCAAGCCGCTCCTCGGCTGGTGCGCGATCGGTGGCCTCGCGCTGGCCGCGCTCTCGCTCGTCCCCCTGGTGGCCGGGGACCGCCGTACCTTCTGCCTGACCACGGACCCGGGCGTGTGCAGCTACGCCGCCGACCACTTCGCCGTCGTCATCCAGTTCCTGGTGCTGGCCGGCGCCCTGCTCACCGCCCTGCTGTCGGTCACCGCCGTCGAGGACCACCGGCTGCCCGCGGGCGAGTTCTGGTTCCTGCTGCTGTCCTCCGCGGCGGGCGCGGCCCTGCTGCCCGCCTCCCGGGACCTGGCGACCCTCGTCATCGCCCTCGAAGTGGCCTCGCTGCCCGCCTTCGCCCTCGTGGGAATCCGGCGCGCGGACCGCCTCACCTCGGAGGCGGCCCTGAAGTTCTTCCTGTCCTCGGTGGCGGCCACCGCGGTCATGCTCCTGGGCGTCAGCTTCGTCTACGCGGCGACCGGCAGCCTCCACCTGTCCCGCGTCGCCACCGCCCTCACGGACCTGCCCGACCCGCAACTGGCCACCCTGGCCACGGCGGGCGTCGCCCTGACCCTCGTCGGCTTCGCCTTCAAGACCGCCGCCGTGCCGTTCCACTTCTGGGTGCCCGACACCTACGTGGGCGCGCCACTGCCGATCGCCGCGTACCTCTCCGTCATCGGCAAGGCCGTCGGCTTCTCGGGCCTCATCCTGGTCACAGTCGAGGGCTTCCCCTCGTACGCGGACGTCTGGGGCCCGGCCGTCGCCGTCCTGGCCGCCCTCACCATGACCGTCGGCAACGTCGCCGCGCTGCGCCAGGCCCCGGAGCGCGCGCACAGCGCGGTACGCCTGCTCGCCTGGTCCTCGGTGGGGCAGGCGGGCTACCTCCTGGTGCCGATCGCCGCCGCCGGGTACGCCGACGACGCGGCACACGCCATCGGCGCGACCGTCGCGTACGCCCTGATGTACGCGGCCGTGAACCTCGGCGCTTTCGGGGTCGCCGCCCTCGTGGCCCGTACGAGCCCCGCCAACCGCATCAGCGACTACCGCGGCCTGGTCACGCGCCGCCCGCTGCCCGCCCTCGCCCTCGGCTTCTTCCTGCTCTGCCTCGCGGGCCTGCCGCCCGGCATCATCGGCCTGTTCGCCAAGGTCACGGTCTTCTCGGCGGCGGTGGACGCGGGCCTTGCGTGGCTCGCCGTCGTCATGGCCGTCAATGTGGTCATCGCGCTCTACTACTACCTCCAGTGGACGGCGGTGCTCTTCCGTGCGGCGGGGGAGACGGCTGACGCGGCTGAGGCGACTGTGGCGGAAGGTGCGGTTGAGTCGCGGGTGGAGGTCGGTGCCCGGGCCGGTGCTGGTTCTGGCGCCGAGGCCGGTCCCGGGGCAGACCACGGGACCGGAGCGGGTGGCGAAGGGGCCGAGGGGCCCGAGGGGGCCCGTACCCGGGCTCCCGAGACGGTCGGGCCGGCCGGACTTCCCAAGGCGAAGGTCCCGGCTCCGCTGGCCGCCGCGATCGCCCTCGCCGCCGTCCTCGGCATCGTCCTTTCCGGCGCGCCGCAGCTCGTCCTCCGCTTCGCCTCCGGCGCGCTCCTCTGAGCGCGCCGCGCGGGCGCACCCGGCACCTCTCGTGAGCACGGTCCGAGCCTGACGGTGGTCCGGGACCGATCGAGGACCGAGCCTGACGGTGGTCCAGGACCGATCGCGGACCGATCCTGAGCGCGGCCCGGCCGCTCTCCTTCCCTCCGGCCGCGATCTTCGGTCACTCCGGCACGGTTCCCCGGCCGACTGCTGGCCGGAATGCGACCGCCGACGATCACTTCGCCGGGGCGCCCGGAATGCGCCCGTGCGCGGGCTCACTCGCACGGCCGTACGCCGTCCCCGCATGCACAAGGGAACTAGCGCCCCTCATCTGGCGTTGACCAGACAGAAAGGGTCCACTGAAAAGTGGAGGAAACGTCAGCAAAGGGTTCCCCTGCCGCACCACCTGGAGGGCGTACCGTGCACCGCAGGCACAACGGGCTCAAGACCGCCGTACTCCTCGGGGGACTGTCCGCACTCATCATCGTCATCGGCGGACTTTTCGGCCGTACGGGCCTGATCATCGCGGTCCTCGTGGCCCTGGGAACCAACGCCTACGCGTACTGGAACAGCGACAAACTCGCCCTGCGGGCGATGCGCGCCCGCCCGGTGAGCGAGTTCCAGGCCCCGCAGCTCTACCGCATGGTCCGCGAGCTGTCCACGGCCGCGCGCCAGCCCATGCCCCGCCTGTACATCTCACCGACCCAGGCCCCCAACGCCTTCGCCACCGGCCGCAATCCGCGCAACGCCGCCGTCTGCTGCACGGACGGCATCCTGCACCTCCTGGACGAACGCGAGCTGCGCGGCGTCATCGGCCACGAACTCAGCCACGTCTACAACCGCGACATCCTCATCTCGTCCGTGGCCGGAGCCCTGGCCTCGGTGGTGATGTTCCTGGTCAACTTCGCCTGGCTGATTCCCATAGGCCGTTCCGACGACGAAGAGGGCCCCGGCATCCTCGGGATGCTCCTGATCATGATCCTCGGGCCGGTGGCGGCCTCCCTCATCCAGCTGGCCGTCAGCCGCTCCCGCGAGTACCAGGCCGACGCCTCCGGCGCCCAGCTCACCGGCGACCCGCTCGCCCTGGCCTCCGCGCTCCGCAAGCTGGAGGCCGGCACCCGGCAGCTCCCGCTGCCGGCCGAACCACGGCTGGAGACGGCGAGCCACATGATGATCGCCAACCCGTTCCGGCCCGGTGACGGGATGACCAAGCTCTTCTCGACCCACCCGCCGATGCGCGAGCGCATCACCCGCCTCGAACAGATGGCGGGCCGTCAGTCCTGACATCGGCCCCCGGCCGCAACTGTTTCCGACCGCCGCTGCGTCTCCCTGGAGGAAAGACACCACCACCGCACCCCACCGGTGCACGGAAGGCTGCCGACCATGAAGCTCATCCTCAACGTCATCTGGCTGATCCTGAGCGGCTTGTGGATGGCCGTCGGCTACGTCCTCGCAGGCATCATCTGCTGCATCCTGATCGTCACGATCCCCTTCGGCATCGCCTCGTTCCGCATCGCGGGCTACGCGCTGTGGCCCTTCGGCCGTACGACGGTGGAGCGGCGCGACGCGGGTGCCGGCTCGGTCATCGGCAACGTCATCTGGGTCATCTTCGCGGGCTGGTGGCTGGCGCTGGGCCACATCGTCACGGGCGCCCTGCAGTGCGTGACGATCATCGGCATCCCGTTCGGCATCGCCAACTTCAAGATGGTGCCGCTCTCCCTGCTCCCGCTCGGCCGCGAGATCGTCCCGACGGACCAGCCCTTCGCCGGGCGCTACTGAGCAGGTCGCGGGATACGGGAGCCCCGCTCCGTCCCGCCCCTCGCTCCGATCGCGTACGGGCCCTCACCGCCGTACGAGCCCCCGAGGCGTCACGTACCGCTGGAAACCGAGCGGTGTGACGCCCGGGATGCTCGCGATGAGGTTCATCACCGCGCCGCCCTGCTGCAGCGACGTCTCGACCACCCGCTGGTGCGCGGCCTCGTCCGTCCACTCGCTGTAGTTGAAGACCCGGCTGCCGTCCTCGCTGATGTGGAAGTTCGAGGAGATCCCGCCGGATCCGGTCCGCGAGGTCCCGGCCGAACCGGGCTGCACCTCGCCCAGCATGTCCAGCAGGCCGTCGACGAGCTGCCGTGCGGCCTCGTGCCCCGTCGTCTCGAAGGAGACGGCCACCACGCACCCCGGCTCCGGCTGTTCGCCCTGCGGCAGCAGGCTGCGGTAGTAGCGGTAACGCCGCGCCCCGCCCGCCTCGACGGCCGCCCGGGAGGCCCCGGCGGGCCCGTCCTCCCCGTCCGCCCACTGCCCGAAGCCGAGGACGGTGCGGCCGTCCGTACCGGTGAGGTAGACCTGCGAGACCAGGCCGTCCGGCAGCGGCGCCGCCCGCAGCGCCCGCGCGGCGCCCTCGGCCATGGCCTGCTGCCGCTCCGGGCTGCCCGCGTCCCACTCGCTGATCAGTACGGTGCCGACACCGGCCCGCCGGATGTCGGGCAGGGTGTCCGCCCGGAACCCGTCCGGGGCCGGGAAGCCACCGGGGTCGGCATCGTGGGCGTGCGCGGTCCGTCGGGTGTTCGTTTCCGAAGTCATGTGAACAGCCTCTGACCTCAACCAAACGTGAGGTCAAGCGCCTGCTCGTGAAAATCGCACGGTGTGCGAGGGTGTCCCCTTCGGGAAGATCAGATGTACGGGGGCGATCGACGGTCATGGCGCGAACCGGCAGATGGATCACGGCATTTCTGGCGGCCGTCGCCGCGCTGGTGCTGCTCGGGCCAGGGGCCGGCGGTTCGAGCGGGGCGCAACTGGACGCCGGGAAGCCGGTCTTCACGCTCCGTTCCCACACGCCGTACGTCCTGCCCGAGGAGAACCTCCCGTACGGCTCCACGGGCGCCTTGGAGGGCGTCCCCCGCCTCACTCCCGCTTTCGGGAACACCGGGACCGCGGCGGCGCCCCGGGGTGTGGTGCTGCGCGTGGACCTCGAAGACGTGCAGTTTCCCCGCAACCCTGGCGCCATGGTCCACGACAACTGCTACTACGGGGTGGGCGGCGGCACGGTCTTCTGCGAATTTCCGGACGCCGTGCCCGTGGGGGCCGCGTACGAGACCGCCGAGCCCCTCCCGTGGGTCACCAGCAATTCCGACGTGGTCGAGGGGGCGTACCGGTACTCCGTGTGGCCGCTGGGCGATCCGCCCCCGGGCACCGAGGACTACAAAAAGCTGGACGCGCGCGGTTCGGGACCCGCACTCGGTCTCGTGCCGGTCGCCGTCGACTCTGTCAAGGGCGGCGGTGAACTGCGCTTCGCTCCGCCCTCGCGGGCGCGGGCCGACTGGTCGGTCAAGGGCATCACCCTCCGCGGCCGGGTCGGCGAGTACGTCACCGTGGGGATGGAGGAGGTCGGCCACGGGGGAGACAGGGTGCGCGTGGACCTGCCGCCGGGGACGTCGTTCGCCCCGCTTTCCAGGGCGGAGCGGGAGGGGACCCCGTCCGAGCAGTACACCTGCGGACGCGACGACCTGGACGGGCAGCTCTACTGCAGCAACCAGCCCAACTACATATCGCTGCGGGTGCGGATCGACCGTCAGGTCGAAGGCGCGGTGGGGAAAGTGTCGGTACGCGAACCCATCCGGGGGGACACCGACCCCACGAACAACTCGGCGCCGATAGAGCTGGAGATAACGGGCACCGCCCCACCCGGCGAGACCGATCCACCCGTCGAGACCGCCGCGCCCGGCGAAGCCGGCCCCGGCGCATCCGCGCAGTCGCCCATGTCGCAGTCCGCCCTCTCGGACGACCGCCGTACCCCTGGGAGCGCGCTCGCCTTGGCAGCCTCCGCCGCCGCTCTCGCGCTGGTGACCGCCCTCCTCACCCGCCGCAAGCGCGCCCGGCGGGCAGACGGCCCGGCATAGGGAGAGGGCGTGTGGAAGAAGGCGTGCGGGACAAGGCGCACGGAACGCGACGGGGGCGCGGCGCCGAGACGGTTCTCGGGGCCGCGCCCCCGGCCGTGTCCGCCACCGGACTCACCGGCAGAGCGCCGATGGACTACCGGTAGTTCACGAACTGCAGCGCGAAGTCCAGGTCCTTGCCCTTCAGCAGCTGCTGCACGGCCTGGAGGTCGTCCCGGCTCTTCGAGCTGACGCGCAGCTCGTCGCCCTGCACCTGCGCCTTGACGCCCTTCGGGCCCTCGTCGCGGATGATCTTGGCGACCTTCTTCGCGTTCTCCTGCGAGATGCCCTCTTCGAGAGAGGCGAAGATCTTGTACTCCTTGCCGGAGGCCTCCGGCTCGCCCGCGTCCAGGGCCTTCAGCGAGATCCCGCGCTTGACCAGCTTGGACTGGAAGATGTCGAGGACAGCCTTCACGCGCTCCTCGGCGTTGGCCCGCATCTCGATCTTCTCGCCCGACCACTTGATCGACGCGTCCACGCCCTTGAAGTCGTAGCGCTGCGAGATCTCCTTGGCGGCCTGGTTGAGGGCGTTGTCGACCTCCTGCCGCTCGACCTTCGAGACGATGTCGAAACTGGAGTCGGCCATCTTGAGTTGGCTCCTCGTACATAGATCCGTCAGGGGTACGGCCCACCTGGGACCGCTACGCAAGCCTAGTCACCCCGAGCATGATCGGTCCGGGAAGAACCGAGTGGCGAACCACCCCCGGCCATCGGGTATGGTTTACGTCGTTGCCCCGGAGCGACGCCACACCGGCGGATCTCCCGGCAGCACAACCCATGGCGGTGTGCCCGAGCGGCCAAAGGGAGCAGACTGTAAATCTGCCGGCTCAGCCTTCCCAGGTTCGAATCCTGGCGCCGCCACAGGTCCGAAAAGGCCCTGGTCCGTGAGAACGGATCGGGGCCTTTTCGCTTGCCGCACGCCTTCCGTTCGAGGGACCGGCCGAGGCCCCGCCGCGCGCGCCGCGCGGAGCGGGGTCCCGGACGGCGCGGTCAGCCCGCGATCGCCCGGACGGCCTCCTCGACCGGAGTCTCGCCGCCGATCAGCTCCAGCGTGCGGCCGGCCGTGCGCGGCTCGTCCAGGAGGGCGGCCAGTACGGCCGCCACGTCGTCCCGGGTGATCTCGTCGCGGCCGGTCGACTCGGCCAGCCGGACCAGGCCGGTGCCCGGGTCGTCCGTCAGGCGGCCCGGCCGCAGGATCGTCCAGTCCAGGCCGGAGCGGGAGCGTACGTCGGCGTCCGCGGCGCCCTTGGCGCGCAGGTACGCGGCGAACACCTCGTCGGTGCCCTCCGGCGGTTCCTTGTCGGCGCCCATCGACGACACGACGACGAAGCGTCGTACCCCGGCCGCCTCCGCCGCGTCCGCGAAGAGCGACGCGGCACCGCGGTCCACCGACTCCTTGCGGTCGATGCCGCTGCCCGGCCCGGCGCCCGCCGCGAAGACCGCCGCGTCCGCGCCTTCGAGGTGCCGGGCGACGTCTGCGACGGTGGCCGTCTCCAGGTCGCAGACGACCGGCTCGGCCCCGGCGGCCAGCAGGTCCCCGGCCTGTTCGGGCCGGCGGATGATGCCCGCCACCTCGTCTCCGCGCCCGGCGAGCAGCCGCTCCAGCCGCAGCGCGATCTGACCATGTCCACCTGCGATGACAATGCGCATGATCCCGACCGTACGCCTGTCGTGCCGCCCGGCGCGGCACCCGGCGCGTGCGGGGTGCGGCCGGGCGCCCCGCTCCCGCCTCGGAGCCGCCCGCTCACCGCTGCGACTGCCGCGGCAGCTCCAGCGCCACCACCGCCGCCGAGTCGCAGTACTCGCGCACCGCGCTCGTCCGGGCCACCACGCGTCCCCGGTGCACGACGATCCGGCTGTACGCGAGCGACAGCACCCCGGCGAGGCTCTCACCCCGTACGGCCAGCAGTTCGGCGGGGAAGCCCGCTTCGACGCGGACCTCCGGGAGGCCCAGCGTGGCGCGGGCGGCCGTGCTGACGGCCCCGTAGGCGGCCTCGGGGCCGGCCTCGCCCAAGGAGGCCAGCAGGTACGCCGCCTCCAGGGGGTCGCCGCGGCCCACCGGGTTCGCCGCGTCGCGCAGGGCGCCGCTGCCGGCCGCCACCCGTACGCCGGCCGCGCGCAGCAGCCGTACGGGCGCGGAACGGGGCCCCCGGCCGCCCGCGGCCCCGCCGTGCCCCGGCGGCCCGCCGCCCTGCCGTTCCAGGGCCGCACAGCCGCCCTGTGGCAGGCACACGACCGTCACGCCGGCCGCCGCGAGCTGTTCGGCCGTGCGGGCCGCGACCTCCGGCGGCGGCGCCGACAGGCCCGCGCACGGCCCGAGGGTCACGCCGGGGCGCAGGCCGCCCGCCATCGCGGCGAACCGGGCGAGACGCGCGGGGTCGTCGCCGTCGGTGTGCAGGTCCACGGCGCAGCCGTGCTCGTTCGCCAGCTCCAGGACGGTCTCGGCGTATCCGGCGGGGTCGGGGTCTAGGTCCGGGCAGCCGCCGACGACCGTGGCGCCCATCTTGAGGGCGTCCCGCAGCATGGCCAGTCCGTCCGCGCCGGCCACTCCGGTGAGCATCCGCGGCACCGCGACCGCGGTCACCTCGGCGAGTCCGCGCAGTGACCGGCTCGCCTGGAGGACGCCTTCCAGCGACCGCAGCCCCTGGACGTCGCCGATCCGTACGTGGGTGCGCAGGGCCGTCGCGCCGTGGCCGAGTTGCAGGAGGGCCGCCTCGGTGGTGCGGCGCTGGACGTCTTCGAGCGTCTCGGCGACGGGGCCGGCGGCGTCGGCGGTCAGTGCGGTGTCGCAGTGCGCGTGCGGCTCGGCGGGGGCCGGGAGCAGCAGGTAGCCGCCGAGGTCGATGCGGGAGCCCTGCGGGGCGAGGCTGCCCGCCGTGCCGACCGCCTCGATGCGCCCGCCGCTGAGCCGTACGTCCACCACGCGGCCGTCGGCGAGCCGTGCGTCACAGAGGACCAGGGTGCCTGCCGCGGCGCCCGTGCCGTCGCTGCCCGTGGCCTTCTCGGGCCCCGGCTGCGGCTGACTGCTGTCGGACATCGCGCTCCTCGAAGGACCGGGCGTGCAAGATCACGCAGCGTGGTCCGAGCCTAGGGGGCGCTCCGGGGACCTTCACGGAGGCGCGAAATAGTCGTACCGGTGTGGTGCGAGGGGCGGCCGGGACGGGGCTCCGGATACGGATTTCACCTTTGGCGGCAGGCCGTGTAATGTCTTCATCGCTCGCCCCAATAGCTCAGTCGGCAGAGCGTCTCCATGGTAAGGAGAAGGTCTACGGTTCGATTCCGTATTGGGGCTCTGATGTGTGAGGTATCCCGCCTTCGGGCGGGGTCCACTCGCATCACAGCGGTGTAGCTCAGTCGGTAGAGCAAGCGGCTCATAATCGCTGTGTCACCGGTTCAAGTCCGGTCACCGCTACTGACAGTAGCCGATTGTGGGGTCGGTCCTCCGATCGGCTACTCTTCTATGCGTTCATCCGTCCATCCGTCCGTCAAGGAGCACTCACGTGGCTGCCACCGACGTCCGCCCGAAGATCACGCTGGCCTGCGTGGAGTGCAAGGAGCGGAACTACATCACCAAGAAGAACCGGCGCAACGACCCGGACCGTCTTGAGATGAAGAAGCACTGCCCGCGCTGCAACTCGCACACCGCGCACCGCGAAACGCGGTAACACCAGGCTCGTCCGCGAGGCCGTCCCCAGACCTTGGGGGCGGCCTCGCGGCGTTGTGGTGCGACGACGGCGGCGCGCGGCGTGGTGCCGGCCCGCCGGGCCGACGTGCCGGTATGGCAAGGTCAGGTTCTTTGCAGGGACCACTTCAGGGAGGTTGCGAGCCCATGGCGCTCGACCAGTCCTTTGTCGGGCGGAGCTACCCGGCCACCGCTCCTTACGAGGTCGGCCGGGAGAAGATCCGCGAATTCGCCGAGGCGATCGGGGACCCCGCACCGGCGTACACCGACGCCGAAGCCGCCAGGGCGCTCGGTCACCCCGATGTGATCGCCCCGCCGACCTTTGTGTTCTCCATCACTTTCCGGGCCGCCGGACAGGTGGTCGAAGACCCGCAGCTGGGGCTCGATTACAGCCGGGTGGTGCACGGCGACCAGAAATTCGTCTACACCCGCCCGGTGCGTGCCGGTGACCGGCTGACCGTCACCTCGACCATCGAGGCGATCAAATCCCTCGCCGGAAACGACATTCTCGATATCCGCGGTGAGGTGCACGACGAAGCGGGCGAGCACGTGGTGACCGCTTTCACCAAGCTGGTGGCGCGCGCCGCCGGGCAGGAGGGCTGACGCGATGACGGCGAAGATCTCTTACGACGACGTCGAGGCCGGCACCGAACTCCCGGCCCGTACCTTTCCTGTGACCCGTGCCACGCTCGTGCGCTACGCGGGCGCCTCCGGCGACTTCAACCCGATCCACTGGAACGAGAAGTTCGCCAAGGAGGTCGGCCTGCCCGACGTGATCGCGCACGGCATGTTCACCATGGCCGAGGCGGTCCGCGTGGTCACCGACTGGACCGGCGACCCGGGCGCCGTCGTCGAGTACGGCGTGCGCTTCACCAAGCCGGTCGTGGTGCCCAACGACGACGAGGGCGCGCTCATCGAGGTCAGCGCCAAGGTCGCGGCCAAGCTGGACGACCAGGCCCGTACGGTCCGGGTCGACCTGACCGCGATGAGCGCCGGGCAGAAGGTGCTGGGGATGTCGCGCGCGGTGGTGCGCCTCGCCTGAGGCGAGTGATCGTCACTGCACGGGGGCGGCCCGGCCGGAGCGGCGGACCGCCCCCGTACTCTTGAGCCCGTGCAGGAACTCACCGACGCTCCCCTCGCCCCGCTGACCACCTTCCGCCTCGGCGGACCGGCCACCCGGCTGCTCACCGCCACCACGGACGACGAGGTGGTCGCGGCCGTCCGCGAGGCCGACGCGGCGGGCACGCCGCTGCTGGTCATCGGCGGCGGCAGCAACCTGGTCATCGGCGACAAGGGCTTCGAGGGCACCGCGCTGCGCATCGCCACCCGCGGCTTCACCCTGGACGGCACCGACCTGACGCTGGCCGCGGGTGAGAACTGGTCCGACGCGGTGGCCCGCACGGTCGAGGCCGGGCTCGCGGGCATCGAGTGCCTGGCCGGCATCCCCGGCTCGGCGGGTGCCACGCCGATCCAGAACGTGGGCGCGTACGGACAGGAAGTGTCCTCCACCATCACCGAAGTGGTCGCGTACGACCGCACAGCGGGCGAGACCGTGACCCTCTCGAACGCCGAGTGCGCGTTCTCGTACCGCCACAGCCGCTTCAAGGAGCACCCCGGCCGGTTCGTCGTGCTGCGCGTGCGCTTCGCTCTGGAGGATGCCGGCGGCCTGTCCGCGCCGATCAAGTACGCGGAGACCGCCCGCACCCTCGGGGTCGAGGCGGGCGACCGGGTGCCGGCCGCCGACGCCCGCGAGACCGTGCTCAAGCTGCGGGCCGGCAAGGGCATGGTGCTGGACCCGGAGGACCACGACACCTGGTCGGCGGGCTCCTTCTTCACCAACCCGGTCCTCACCGAGGACGGGTACGCGGACTTCCTCGCCCGCGTCCACGAGCGCCTCGGCGCGGACGCCACCCCGCCCGCCTTCCCGGCGGGGGAGGGGCGCGTGAAGACCTCGGCCGCCTGGCTCATCGACCGCGCGGGCTTCCCCAAGGGCTACGGCGACGGCCCGGCCCGCATCTCCACCAAGCACACCCTCGCCCTCACCAACCGCGGCGAGGCCACCACCGAGGACCTGCTCGCGCTGGCCCGCGAGGTCCGCGAGGGCGTCCGCGCGGCCTTCGGCGTCACGCTGGTCAACGAGCCGGTGACGGTCGGCGTCACCCTTTAGGACGCGTCGGGGCCCGGAGGGCTCAGCTCTCCGCCGGCCGGCTCAGCCCTCCGCCAGCCACGCCTCCACCCCCGCCAGCAGCTCACGCCGCACGCCCTCCGGCGCCCGCGAGCCCCGTACCGACTGGCGGGCCAGCTCGGCCAGCTCCGCGTCCGAGAAGCCGTGCGCCGCACGCGCGATCTCGTACTGCTCCGCCAGCCGGGAGCCGAACAGCAGCGGGTCGTCGGCGCCCAGCGCCATCGGGACGCCGGCGTCGTACAGCGTCCGCAGCGGTACGTCCTCCGGCTTCTCGTAGACACCCAGGGCCACGTTCGACGCCGGGCAGACCTCGCAGGTCACCCCGCGCTCGGCCAGCCGCCCCAGCAGCGCCGGATCCTCCGCCGCCCGCACCCCGTGGCCGACACGGGACGCGTGCAGGTCGTCCAGGCAGTCCCGGACGCTCGCCGGCCCGGCCAGCTCCCCGCCGTGCGGAGCCGCCAGCAGCCCGCCGTCGCGCGCGATGGCGAAGGCCCGGTCGAAATCGCGCGCGAAACCCCGCCGCTCGTCGTTGGAGAGGCCAAAACCGATCACGCCGTGGTCGGCGTAGCGGACCGCGAGACGGGCCAGCGTACGGGCGTCCAAGGGGTGCTTCATCCGGTTCGCGGCCACCACGACCCGTATCCCGAGACCGGTGTCCCGGGAGGCGGCCCGCACCGCGTCCAGGATGATCTCCAGCGCCGGGATCAGCCCGCCCAGCCGGGGCGCGTACGAGGTCGGGTCGACCTGGATCTCCAGCCAGCCGGAGCCGTCCCGTACGTCCTCCTCGGCGGCCTCCCTGACCAGCCGCTGGATGTCCTCCGGGGAGCGCAGGCAGGAGCGTGCGATGTCGTACAGCCGCTGGAAGCGGAACCAGCCGCGCTCGTCCGTGGCCCGCAGCTTCGGCGGCTCGCCGCCCTTCAGGGCCTCCGGCAGGTGCACGCCGTACTTGTCGGCGAGTTCCAGCAGGGTCGCGGGCCGCATCGACCCCGTGAAGTGCAGGTGCAGGTGGGCCTTCGGCAGCCCTCGGACATCGCGTACACGTTCCATCCCAGGATCTTGCCGTACGGGGCCGACGCGCCGGTAGGCCCTTTCCCGAACGAGCGCCCGCCCGAAAGCAGATGCGGGCCCCGGGGGTTTCCCCCGGGGCCCGCGCATCCGCCGCTGTGCGCTACTTGGCCTCGGCCAGCAGCTTCTGGACCCGCGAGATGCCCTCGACCAGGTCCTCGTCACCCAGCGCGTACGACAGGCGCAGGTAGCCCGGCGTGCCGAACGCCTCCCCCGGGACGACCGCGACCTCGGCCTCCTCCAGGATCAGCTCGGCCAGCTCGACGCTGGTCTGCGGGCGCTTGCCCCGGATCTCCTTGCCGAGCAGGCCCTTGACCGACGGGTACGCGTAGAACGCGCCCTCCGGCTCGGGGCACAGCACGCCCTCGATCTCGTTGAGCATCCGCACCATCGTCTTGCGGCGCCGGTCGAAGGCGACCTTCATCTCCTCGACGGCGTCCAGGTCACCGGAGACCGCGGCGATGGCCGCCGCCTGCGCGATGTTGGAGACGTTGGAGGTGGCGTGCGACTGGAGGTTCGCCGCGGCCTTGATCACGTCCTTCGGGCCGATGGCCCAGCCCACCCGCCAGCCGGTCATCGCGTACGTCTTGGCCACACCGTTGACGACGATGCACTTCTCGCGCAGCTCCGGGACCACCACCGGCAGCGAGGAGAACTCCGCGTCGCCGTAGACCAGGTGCTCGTAGATCTCGTCCGTCAGGACCCACAGGCCGTGCTCGGCGGCCCAGCGGCCCACCGCCTCGACCTGCTCGCGGGTGTAGACCGCGCCGGTCGGGTTGGACGGCGAGACGAACAGCAGGACCTTCGTACGGTCCGTACGGGCCGCCTCCAGCTGCTCCACGGACACCCGGTAACCGGTGGTCTCGTCGGCCACCACGTCCACCGGCACGCCGCCCGCCAGCCGGATCGACTCCGGGTAGGTGGTCCAGTACGGGGCCGGCACGATGACCTCGTCGCCCGGGTCCAGGATCGCCGCGAACGCCTCGTAGATCGCCTGCTTGCCACCGTTGGTGACCAGCACGTTCGCCGCCTCGACCGCGTAGCCGGAGTCGCGCTGCGTCTTCGCGGCGATGGCGGCCTTCAGCTCGGGCAGGCCGCCGGCCGGCGTGTAGCGGTGGAACTTCGGGTCGCGGCACGCCTCGACGGCGGCCTCGACGATGTAGTCCGGCGTGGGGAAGTCGGGCTCACCGGCGCCGAAGCCGATCACCGGGCGCCCGGCGGCCTTGAGGGCCTTCGCCTTGGCGTCGACGGCGAGGGTCGCGGACTCGGAGATCGCCCCGACGCGGGCCGACACCCGACGGTCGGTGGGGGACTGTGCGGGAGGAGTAGCGCTCATGTACTGCATGTTCCCAGACCGCCGTCGGGGCGGGCACACGGGTTTGCGGGCACCACCTCGGGGCTTTCTGTTCGACGCCCGGCCGCGAACCACGTACACTCGCAGACCGTTGGCTCCCGACAGGGCGCGAACGGCCACGCACCTGGTGCAGTGGTCGGGATGCGGTAGGTTGGGGGAACCACAAAGGGTCGTAGCTCAATTGGTAGAGCACTGGTCTCCAAAACCAGCGGTTGGGGGTTCAAGTCCCTCCGGCCCTGCTACACGCACTCGTCGCCGAGTCGCGTGCACGCGTACGTACTGAAATGCACCGCCGTGCGGCTCTACCGGGCGCGGCACGGCAGACGACCCGGATTCAGGTGAGGACGAGTGACGGACGCCCTGGGCTCCATCGACATGCCTGAGCGCGGTCGTTCCGAAGACGAGGGCTCGGACGCGAAGAAGCCCCGCCGCGGCGGCAAGCGCGGCAAGAAGGGCCCGTTCGCCCGCCTCGCACTCTTCTACCGGCAGATCATCGCCGAACTCCGCAAGGTCGTCTGGCCCACGCGGGGACAGCTCTCGACGTACACCACTGTGGTGATCGTCTTCGTCGTCATCGTCATCGGTCTTGTAACCGTGATTGACTTGGGATTCAACGAGGCCGTCAAGTACGTCTTCGGCTGATCCCGCGAAGGGCGCCTTTGCGGGCGCCCCTTTGCATGTTCAACCCCTTGAAGCCAGGAAGAAGCAGCCACCGTGTCTGACCCGAACCTGAACGACGCCGCCGACTCCGTCGAGACGGCAGCGGCCGACGTTGACGCGGCTGCCTCGGCCGAGGTCGAGGGCGACGCTGCGGCGCTTGCCGACGAAGAGGGCGCTCGCGAGATCGTCGAGGGCGCCGACGCGGCCGACGAGCTCGACACCGAGGACGCCGAGGCGGGCGAGCCCGCCGAAGAGGCCGCGGTGAACGTCGAGCCCACCGAAGAGGCCGCCGACGCCGACGAGGCCGATGAGGCTGCCGACGAGGACGCGGCGCAGGACGAGGCCGAGCCGGTCGACCCGATCACCGCGCTCCGCGAGGAGCTGCGCACCCTTCCGGGCGAGTGGTACGTCATCCACACCTACGCGGGCTACGAGAAGCGCGTGAAGGCCAACCTGGAGCAGCGCGCCGTCTCGCTCAACGTCGAGGACTTCATCTACCAGGCCGAGGTCCCCGAGGAAGAGATCGTTCAGATCAAGAACGGCGAGCGCAAGAACGTCCGCCAGAACAAGCTCCCGGGCTACGTGCTCGTGCGCATGGACCTGACGAACGAGTCCTGGGGCGTCGTGCGCAACACGCCCGGTGTGACCGGCTTCGTGGGCAACGCCTACGACCCGTACCCGCTGACCCTGGACGAGATCGTCAAGATGCTCGCCCCGGAGGCCGAGGAGAAGGCCGCCAAGGAGGCCGCCGAGGCCGAGGGCAAGCCGGCGCCGTCCCGCAAGGTCGAGGTCCAGGTGCTGGACTTCGAGGTGGGCGACTCGGTCACCGTCACCGACGGCCCGTTCGCCACGCTGCAGGCCACGATCAACGAGATCAACGCCGACTCGAAGAAGGTCAAGGGCCTGGTCGAGATCTTCGGCCGCGAGACCCCGGTCGAGCTGAGCTTCGACCAGATCCAGAAGAACTGACACCTTCTGGAACCACGCTTCCGAACAGGTCAGACGAGCCCCTCGGGGACCGTCTGACCTGCTCGGTTTTTGGCCGCACCTCTGTACCCGTTATCGTTGTGCGGTATGCCTCCATCCGGATGACCGGATGGTCTGGCGAAAAACCTCTCACTAGGACCCGGAGAGAGCATGCCTCCCAAGAAGAAGAAGGTCACGGGGCTCATCAAGCTCCAGATCCAGGCCGGTGCCGCGAACCCGGCTCCGCCGGTCGGCCCCGCGCTGGGTCAGCACGGCGTCAACATCATGGAGTTCTGCAAGGCCTACAACGCCGCGACCGAGTCGCAGCGTGGCTGGGTCATCCCGGTGGAGATCACGGTCTACGAGGACCGTTCCTTCACCTTCGTGACCAAGACGCCGCCGGCCTCGAAGATGATCCTGAAGGCCGCGGGCGTGGAGAAGGGCTCCGGCGAGCCGCACAAGACCAAGGTCGCCAAGATCACGGCCGACCAGGTCCGCGAGATCGCCACCACCAAGATGCCCGACCTGAACGCCAACGACCTGGACGCCGCGTCGAAGATCATCGCCGGCACCGCCCGTTCCATGGGCATCACGGTCGAGGGCTGACAGCCACCCCGCATCCGCCCCGCGGCACCCGCCGCATCACGGGGCACGTGGCAGGGCCAGGCGCTGGCCCGTACCACGACTCCATCGCCACCATTCAGGAGCAGCAGTGAAGCGCAGCAAGACTCTTCGCAACGCGGACGCGAAGATCGACCGGGAGCGTCTGTACGCCCCGCTCGAGGCCGTCCGTCTGGCCAAGGAGACCTCCGCGGCCAAGTTCGACGCGACCGTCGAGGTCGCCATGCGTCTGGGTGTCGACCCGCGCAAGGCCGACCAGATGGTCCGTGGCACCGTGAACCTTCCGCACGGCACCGGTAAGACCGCCCGGGTCCTGGTCTTCGCGACCGGCGACCGTGCTGCGGCCGCGGAAGCCGCCGGCGCCGACATCGTCGGCTCCGACGAACTGATCGACGAGGTCTCCAAGGGCCGCCTGGACTTCGACGCCGTCGTCGCCACGCCGGACCTCATGGGCAAGGTCGGCCGCCTCGGCCGCGTGCTCGGTCCCCGTGGTCTGATGCCGAACCCGAAGACCGGCACCGTCACCCCGGATGTCGCCAAGGCTGTCACCGACATCAAGGGCGGCAAGATCGAGTTCCGCGTGGACAAGCACGCGAACCTCCACTTCATCATCGGCAAGGTGTCCTTCGACGACACCAAGCTGGTGGAGAACTACGCCGCGGCGCTGGAGGAGATCAACCGTCTCAAGCCGTCCGCCGCCAAGGGCCGCTACATCAAGAAGGCCACCATCGCCACCACGATGGGCCCCGGCGTCCCGGTCGACGGCAACCGCACCCGCAACCTCCTCGTCGAGGAGGACGCGCTCGCCGTCTGAGTCTGACGGCAGGCGCGCGCGTACGCGTACGCCGGGCCCCGCACCTCCTCCGAGGTGCGGGGCCCGGCGCTTTTTCCGGCCATCGGACCCGTACGGGACGGCGCGGGGCGTTCGGGACCCGGTAGGGCCCGGCACCGGGTGCTGTCAGCCCTCTGCACTACGCTCACCCGCAGTCGTAAAGCTGATCTACAACGGGGAGACACACGTGCGTACTGCGCGGATCACGGCGGTCGCGGCCGGCGTCGTCATGCTGGCCGGTCTGACCGCCTGCGGCGGCAAGGACGGCGGCAACAAGGCGGGCGGCGACGCGGGCGGCAACGGCTCGCCCGTCCAGGCCGCCGCCGCGGCGCTGCGGACGGCCTCCGAGAAGACCGGCTCGGAGAAGTCGGCCAAGGCCGAGACGACGACCACGTCGGGCCAGGCGACACAGACCATGAAGAGCGAGATCGACTGGTCCGAGGGCATGCGGATGAACGTCGAGATGTCCGGGAAGGGCGGGCTGGGCGGCGGCAAGCCCATGAAGGCCGTCTACACCCCGGAGGCCGCGTTCCTCAACCTCGGCGGCGGCAAGTCCTGGCTGAAGTACGACTACAACGCGATGGCCAAGAAGAGCCCGATCTACGCGGTGCTCAAGGACCAGATGCAGAACAGCAACCCGTCGCGGTCCGTCGGTCTGGTCCTCGCGTCGGGGAAGGCCAAGAAGGCCGGTACGGAGGACGTACGCGGCGTCCGGGCGACCCACTACACCGCCACCTTCGACGCGGCCGAGCTGGCCCGTATGCAGGTGTCCGAGAACTTCAGCGCCAAGGACATGAAGGCGCTGGAGGAGTCGTTCCAGCAGACCGGCACGGAGAACCAGACCCTCGACCTCTGGATAGGCCCGGGCGACCTGCTGGTCAAGAAGGCCGAGAAGACCCGGACCCATGTGGGTCTCGTGGAGAGCACGACCTACTACTCCGACTACGGCACCAAGGTGAGCGTCCAGGAGCCACCGGCCTCGCAGGTCACCGACGGCAGCAAGATCGGGGCCGGCGCCGCGGCCGGAGGCCTGACGGGCTGACCCGACGCCCTCCCGACCCGCCGTTTCCGGGCCCGGCGCGCCGCGCGCCGCCGGGTCCAGGGGCGGATTTGCCTGCGCGGTGGCCGTTCGCGTACCGTAGCGAAGAAGCCAAAGACCGCTGGTTGTCTCTGTGCGCCCTTGTGGCGTACGGAACCGAAGGATCCGCTAGCTGCGGACGGCCTGCGCAGGTGGACGAGGAAGAACTCCCGGACGAAGTCTGTTTTTCGCCCGGTCGAGCCATGCCCCGTGCGCTTGCGCCGGGGCGTTTGTTTTGCCCAGCCCCTTCTGCGCGGTCCTCATCACCCGGAAGGAGGCCGAGGCTCATGGCGAGGCCCGACAAGGTCGCAGCCGTCGAGGAGATCACGGAGAAGCTCCGTAACTCCAACGCCGCTGTTGTGACCGCGTACACCGGACTGTCCGTCGCTCAGCTCAAGCAGCTGCGCCGTTCGCTCGGTGACAACGCTCAGTACCGTGTGGTGAAGAACACGCTGACCAAGATTGCGGCCAATGAGGCCGGGATCACGCTGGACGAGCACCTCAAGGGCTCGACGGCTGTCGCCTTCGTGACCGGTGACCCGGTCGAGGCGGCTAAGGGTCTTCGTGACTTCGCCAAGGAAAACCCCTCTCTCGTCATCAAGGGCGGTGTCCTCGACGGCAGGGCGCTGTCCGCCGACGAGATCAAGAAGCTTGCGGACCTCGAGTCCCGCGAGGTTCTGCTCGCCAAGCTGGCGGGTGGCATGAAGGCGTCCATGGCCAAGGCCGCGGCGACCTTCCAGGCCCCGCTCACGAAGATGGTCCGCACCGCGGAAGCTCTTCGCAGCAAGGTCGAGCAGGGCGGTGCCGGTGAGCCGGCTCCCGCCGAGGCCGCGGAGTAACCACTCCGTAGTCCAGCGGGCACGTCTGCTCAGCACGCCCGCCGCAATGTACATCCGGCACCAGCCGAATTAGTGGAAGGACCGCCACCATGGCGAAGCTCACCCAGGACGAACTGCTGGCCCAGTTCGAGGAGATGACCCTGCTCGAGCTCTCCGACTTCGTGAAGAAGTTCGAGGAGAAGTTCGACGTCGAGGCTGCCGCCCCGGTCGCCGTCGCCGCCGCCGGTGCCCCGGGCGCCCCGGCCGCCGAGGCCGCTGAGGAGCAGGACGAGTTCGACGTCATCCTCACCGGTGCCGGCGACAAGAAGATCCAGGTCATCAAGGTCGTGCGCGAGCTGACCTCGCTGGGTCTGAAGGAGGCCAAGGACCTCGTGGACGGCACCCCGAAGCCGGTCCTCGAGAAGGTCGCCAAGGACGCCGCGGACAAGGCCGCCGAGGCCCTCAAGGGCGCCGGCGCCTCCGTCGAGGTCAAGTGACCCGACGAGTCTGCTGACTCTTCGCAAACCTGAAGGCGATCACCCATGCGGGTGGTCGCCTTCGGGCGTTCGGGCCGCGGCTGCGCCGCCCCGGCCTTCCGTGCGAGTATGGTGATCTTCGTTGCCCGGCCGTGCACCCCGTGACGATCTTCCAGTGGGTGGGGGGCCTTGACGAACCGCACGCAGCGCGCAATTCTCAGGACGCGACGTCAGAAGCGATCCGGGTTCGAGGCATGGATCGCCGGCGAAGAGGGAAGCATCGGGGTGCGCCTGTTGGCGCACGGCTCGTGGCAGGCATAAGACGTTGGGCGTTGAGACGAACAAAGAGGGGTACCTCCGTCACGGAGGGTGCCGCCTCCCGGAGGGAGAAGATCGGTATCACGGTGCTGGGCCGGTCTCCGGAAACTCGCTCTGGACATCAGTGTGCCGAGTGGCTACACTGACCCTTTGCGCTGCCTGTTAGCTGCTCCCTGCCCGTCACCAGGGGCATACCCGAGCTCGAGCAATGCCGACTGATCCGCCCTGACCTGGGCCTTTCCTCCGGCTGTGTTCGGTCCGGGACCGGTACGCGCGTAGTGAGTCCGAGCCCTCGGAAGGACCCCCTCTTGGCCGCCTCGCGCAACGCCTCGACTGCCAATACGAACAACGGCGACAGCACCGCCCCGCTGCGCATCTCTTTTGCGAAGATCAAGGAGCCCCTCGGGGTTCCGAACCTCCTTGCGCTGCAGACCGAAAGCTTCGACTGGCTGCTCGGCAATGCCGCATGGAAGGGTCGCGTCGAGGCTGCGCTGGAAAGTGGTCAGGACGTCCCCACCAAGTCCGGTCTGGAGGAGATCTTCGAAGAGATCTCCCCGATCGAGGACTTCTCCGGGTCGATGTCGCTGACGTTCCGCGACCACCGATTCGAGCCCCCGAAGAACTCCATCGACGAGTGCAAGGAGCGCGACTTCACGTACGCGGCTCCGCTCTTCGTCACGGCTGAGTTCACCAACAACGAGACCGGTGAGATCAAGTCTCAGACGGTCTTCATGGGCGACTTCCCGCTCATGACCAACAAGGGCACCTTCTGCATCAACGGCACCGAGCGTGTCGTCGTCTCGCAGCTGGTCCGCTCGCCGGGCGTCTACTTCGACAGCCAGATCGACAAGACGTCCGACAAGGACATCTTCACCGCCAAGATCATCCCGTCCCGGGGTGCCTGGCTGGAGATGGAGATCGACAAGCGCGACATGGTCGGCGTGCGCATCGACCGCAAGCGCAAGCAGTCCGTGACCGTCCTCCTCAAGGCCCTCGGCTGGACGACCGAGCAGATCCTGGAGGAGTTCGGCGAGTACGAGTCCATGCGCGCCACCCTGGAGAAGGACCACACCCAGGGCCAGGACGACGCGCTGCTCGACATCTACCGCAAGCTGCGCCCGGGCGAGCCGCCGACGCGCGAGGCCGCGCAGACGCTGCTGGAGAACCTCTACTTCAACCCGAAGCGCTACGACCTCGCGAAGGTCGGCCGCTACAAGGTCAACAAGAAGCTGGGCGGCGACGAGCCGCTGGACGCCGGTGTGCTGACCACCGACGACGTCATCGCCACGATCAAGTACCTGGTCAAGCTGCACGCCGGCGAGACCGAGACGATCGGCGAGAACGGCACGGAGATCGTCGTCGAGACCGACGACATCGACCACTTCGGCAACCGCCGCCTGCGCAACGTCGGCGAGCTGATCCAGAACCAGGTCCGTACGGGTCTCGCCCGTATGGAGCGTGTCGTGCGTGAGCGCATGACCACCCAGGACGTCGAGGCGATCACGCCGCAGACCCTGATCAACATCCGGCCGGTCGTCGCCTCCATCAAGGAGTTCTTCGGCACCAGCCAGCTCTCCCAGTTCATGGACCAGACCAACCCGCTGTCGGGTCTGACCCACAAGCGCCGGCTGTCCGCGCTGGGCCCCGGTGGTCTCTCCCGTGAGCGGGCCGGCCTGGACGTCCGTGACGTGCACCCCTCGCACTACGGCCGCATGTGCCCGATCGAGACCCCCGAAGGCCCGAACATCGGTCTGATCGGTTCGCTCGCCTCGTACGGCCGGGTCAACGTCTTCGGCTTCATCGAGACGCCGTACCGCAAGGTCGTCGACGGCCGGGTCACCGAGCAGGTCGACTACCTGACCGCCGACGAGGAAGACCGCTTCCTCATCGCGCAGGCGAACGCTCCCCTCACCGAGGACATGGAGTTCGCCGAAGGCCGCGTCATGTGCCGCCGTCGCGGTGGTGAGGTCGACCTCGCCGCCCGCGAGGACGTGGACTACATGGACGTCTCGCCGCGCCAGATGGTGTCGGCCGCGACCGCCATGATCCCCTTCCTGGAGCACGACGACGCCAACCGCGCGCTCATGGGATCGAACATGATGCGCCAGGCCGTGCCGCTGATCAAGGCGGAGGCCCCGCTGGTCGGCACCGGCATGGAGTACCGCTGCGCGGTCGACGCCGGTGACGTCATCAAGGCCGAGAAGGACGGTGTGGTCCAGGAGGTCTCCGCGGACTACATCACCGTCGCCAACGACGACGGCACGTACACCACGTACCGCGTCGCCAAGTTCACCCGCTCCAACCAGGGCACCTCCTTCAACCAGAAGGTCGTCGTGGACGAGGGCGCGCGCGTCGTCGTGGGCCAGGTGCTCGCCGACGGTCCCTCCACCGACGAGGGCGAGATGGCGCTGGGCAAGAACCTGCTCGTCGCCTTCATGCCCTGGGAGGGCCACAACTACGAGGACGCGATCATCCTGTCGCAGCGCCTCGTGCAGGACGACGTCCTGTCCTCGATCCACATCGAGGAGCACGAGGTCGACGCCCGGGACACCAAGCTGGGCCCGGAGGAGATCACCCGGGACATCCCGAACGTCTCCGAGGAGGTCCTCTCGGACCTCGACGAGCGCGGCATCATCCGCATCGGTGCCGAGGTCGTCGCCGGCGACATCCTCGTCGGCAAGGTCACGCCCAAGGGTGAGACCGAGCTGACCCCCGAGGAGCGTCTGCTGCGCGCGATCTTCGGTGAGAAGGCCCGTGAGGTCCGTGACACCTCGCTGAAGGTCCCGCACGGCGAGATCGGCAAGGTCATCGGCGTCCGCGTCTTCGACCGTGAAGAGGGCGACGAGCTGCCCCCGGGCGTGAACCAGCTGGTCCGCGTCTACGTGGCGCAGAAGCGCAAGATCACCGACGGTGACAAGCTCGCCGGCCGTCACGGCAACAAGGGCGTCATCTCCAAGATCCTGCCGGTCGAGGACATGCCGTTCCTGGAGGACGGCACCCCGGTCGACATCATCCTCAACCCGCTGGGTGTCCCGTCCCGAATGAACCCGGGACAGGTCCTGGAGATCCACCTCGGCTGGCTCGCCAGCCAGGGCTGGAAGGTCGAGGGCGACGCCGACTGGCAGAAGCGTCTTCAGGCGATCGGCGCCGACGAGGTCGCGCCCCGCACCAACGTCGCGACCCCGGTCTTCGACGGTGCGCGCGAGGATGAGCTCGCTGGTCTGTTCGACTCCACGCTGCCGAACCGCGACGGTGAGCGGATGGTCAAGGACACCGGCAAGGCCCGGATGTTCGACGGCCGTTCCGGTGAGCCGTTCCCGGACCCGATCTCGGTCGGGTACATGTACATCCTGAAGCTCCACCACCTGGTGGACGACAAGCTGCACGCGCGTTCGACCGGTCCGTACTCGATGATCACCCAGCAGCCGCTGGGTGGTAAGGCCCAGTTCGGTGGCCAGCGCTTCGGTGAGATGGAGGTGTGGGCGCTGGAGGCTTACGGCGCCGCGTACGCCCTCCAGGAACTGCTGACCATCAAGTCCGACGACGTGACCGGCCGCGTGAAGGTGTACGAGGCGATCGTCAAGGGCGAGAACATCCCCGAGCCCGGCATTCCCGAGTCCTTCAAGGTGCTCATCAAGGAAATGCAGTCGCTGTGCCTGAACGTGGAGGTGCTGTCCTCGGACGGCATGTCCATCGAGATGCGCGACACGGACGAGGATGTCTTCCGCGCCGCGGAGGAGCTCGGTATCGACCTGTCCCGGCGCGAGCCGAGCAGCGTCGAAGAGGTCTGACGGGCCTGGCCGGGGCTCCTTTCCCCCAAGGAGCCCCGGTCGCCCCGGACCCGTACAGACCATGATGTAGAGCCCATTTTTTCGCTTACGCGAAGGGCACGACCCTGAAAGAGGGATTGACGACAGTGCTCGACGTCAACTTCTTCGACGAGCTGCGGATCGGCCTGGCGACCGCGGACGACATCCGACAGTGGTCCCACGGTGAGGTCAAGAAGCCGGAGACCATCAACTACCGCACCCTCAAGCCGGAAAAGGACGGGCTCTTCTGCGAGAAGATCTTCGGTCCGACCCGGGACTGGGAGTGCTACTGCGGCAAGTACAAGCGTGTCCGGTTCAAGGGCATCATCTGCGAGCGCTGTGGCGTCGAGGTCACTCGCGCCAAGGTGCGCCGTGAGCGGATGGGCCACATCGAGCTGGCCGCCCCCGTCACGCACATCTGGTACTTCAAGGGCGTTCCGTCGCGGCTGGGCTACCTGCTCGACCTCGCCCCGAAGGACCTGGAAAAGGTCATCTACTTCGCCGCCTACATGATCACGTGGGTGGACGAGGAGCGCCGTACGCGCGACCTGCCCTCGCTGGAGGCGCACGTCTCCGTCGAGCGTCAGCAGATCGAGCAGCGCCGCGACGCCGACCTGGAAGCCCGCGCCAAGAAGCTCGAGACCGACCTGGCCGAGCTGGAGGCCGAGGGCGCCAAGGCGGACGTGCGCCGCAAGGTGCGCGAGGGCGCCGAGCGTGAGATGAAGCAGCTGCGCGACCGCGCGCAGCGCGAGATCGACCGCCTCGACGAGGTGTGGAGCCGCTTCAAGAACCTCAAGGTCCAGGACCTGGAGGGCGACGAGCTGCTCTACCGCGAGCTGCGTGACCGCTTCGGCACGTACTTCATGGGCGGCATGGGCGCGGCTGCCCTGCAGAAGCGCCTGGAGTCCTTCGACCTCGACGAAGAGGCCGAGAAGCTCCGCGAGATCATCCGCACCGGCAAGGGCCAGAAGAAGACCCGTGCGCTCAAGCGCCTGAAGGTCGTCTCCGCGTTCCTGCAGACCCGCAACAGCCCCAACGGCATGGTGCTGGACTGCATCCCGGTCATCCCGCCGGACCTGCGTCCGATGGTGCAGCTGGACGGTGGCCGCTTCGCGACCTCCGACCTGAACGACCTGTACCGCCGCGTGATCAACCGCAACAACCGCCTCAAGCGGCTTCTCGACCTCGGTGCCCCCGAGATCATCGTGAACAACGAGAAGCGGATGCTGCAGGAGGCCGTCGACGCGCTGTTCGACAACGGCCGCCGCGGCCGCCCGGTGACGGGCCCCGGCAACCGTCCGCTGAAGTCCCTCAGCGACATGCTGAAGGGTAAGCAGGGCCGGTTCCGTCAGAACCTGCTCGGCAAGCGTGTGGACTACTCCGCGCGTTCCGTGATCGTCGTCGGTCCGCAGCTGAAGCTGCACCAGTGCGGTCTGCCGAAGGCCATGGCGCTGGAGCTCTTCAAGCCGTTCGTGATGAAGCGCCTGGTCGACCTGAACCACGCGCAGAACATCAAGAGCGCCAAGCGGATGGTCGAGCGCGGCCGTACGGTCGTCTACGACGTCCTCGAAGAGGTCATCGCGGAGCACCCGGTCCTGCTGAACCGTGCGCCCACCCTGCACCGCCTCGGCATCCAGGCCTTCGAGCCGCAGCTGGTCGAGGGCAAGGCCATTCAGATTCACCCGCTCGTGTGCACCGCGTTCAACGCGGACTTCGACGGTGACCAGATGGCCGTGCACCTGCCGCTGTCCGCGGAGGCGCAGGCCGAGGCCCGCATCCTGATGCTGTCCTCGAACAACATCCTCAAGCCGGCCGACGGCCGTCCGGTCACCATGCCGACCCAGGACATGGTGCTGGGCCTGTTCTTCCTCACCACCGACGAGGCGGAGCGCAAGGTCATCGGCGAGGGCCGGTCCTTCGGCTCGGTCGCCGAGGCGATCATGGCCTTCGACAACCGGGAGCTCTCGCTCCAGGCGAAGGTCGACATCCGCTTCCCGATCGGCACCGTCCCGCCCCGCGGCTGGACCCCGCCGGCGCAGGAGGAGGGCGAGCCCGAGTGGCAGCAGGGTGACAGCTTCCGGCTGCGGACGACCCTGGGCCGCGCGCTCTTCAACGAGCTGCTGCCCGAGGACTACCCGTTCGTCGACTACTCGGTGGGCAAGAAGCAGCTCTCCGCGATCGTCAACGACCTGGCCGAGCGCTACCCGAAGGTCATCGTGGCGGCGACGCTCGACAACCTGAAGGCGTCCGGTTTCCACTGGGCGACCCGTTCCGGTGTCACCGTCGCGGTCTCGGACATCGTCGTGCCGGAGGCCAAGAAGGCCATCGTCGCGGGCTACGAGGCCCAGGACGAGAAGGTTCAGAAGCAGTACGAGCGCGGTCTGATCACCAAGGACGAGCGCACTCAGGAACTGATCAACATCTGGACCAAGGCGACCAATGAGGTCTCCGAGGCGATGAACGCGAACTTCCCCAAGACGAACCCCATCTTCATGATGGTTGACTCGGGTGCCCGAGGAAACATGATGCAGATGCGGCAGATCGCCGGTATGCGTGGTCTGGTGTCGAACGCGAAGAACGAGACCATCCCGCGACCCATCAAGGCGTCGTTCCGTGAGGGTCTGTCCGTGCTGGAGTACTTCATCTCCACCCACGGTGCCCGTAAGGGTCTCGCGGACACCGCCCTGCGTACCGCCGACTCGGGTTACCTGACCCGTCGTCTCGTGGACGTCTCGCAGGACGTCATCATCCGCGAGGAGGACTGCGGCACCGAGCGCGGTCTGAAGCTGCGGATCGCCAGCAAGGGCGCCGACGGCATCCTGCGCAAGGCGGACGACGTCGAGTCCAGCGTGTACGCACGCATGCTGGCCGAGGACGTCGTCGTGGACGGCAAGGTCATCGGCCCCGCCAACGTCGACCTGGGCGATGTCCTCATCGACCAGCTCGTCGCGCACGGCGTCGAGGAGGTCAAGACCCGCTCGGTCCTGACCTGCGAGTCCGCCGTCGGCACCTGCGCCTTCTGCTACGGCCGTTCGCTGGCCACCGGCAAGCTGGTCGACATCGGTGAGGCGGTCGGCATCATCGCCGCCCAGTCCATCGGTGAGCCCGGCACCCAGCTGACGATGCGTACCTTCCACACCGGTGGTGTGGCGGGTGACGACATCACCCTGGGTCTGCCGCGTGTCGTCGAGCTCTTCGAGGCCCGTACGCCCAAGGGTGTCGCCCCGATCTCCGAGGCCGCCGGCCGCGTCCGGATCGAGGAGACCGAGAAGACCAAGAAGGTCGTCGTCACGCCGGACGACGGCAGCGACGAGACGGCGTACGGCGTCTCGAAGCGTGCCCGTCTGCTGGTGGGCGAGGGTGACCACGTCGAGGTCGGTCAGGCGCTGACCGTGGGTGCCGTCAACCCGCACGACGTGCTGCGCATCCTGGGCCAGCGCGCCGTCCAGGTCCACCTGGTCGGCGAGGTCCAGAAGGTCTACAACAACCAGGGCGTGGCGATCCACGACAAGCACATCGAGATCATCATCCGGCAGATGCTGCGCCGTGTGACGATCATCGAGTCCGGCGACGCCGAGCTGCTGCCGGGCGAGCTGGTGGAGCGTACGAAGTTCGAGAGCGAGAACCGTCGTGTGGTCCAGGAAGGCGGCCACCCGGCCTCCGGCCGTCCGCAGCTGATGGGTATCACCAAGGCTTCGCTGGCCACCGAGTCCTGGCTGTCGGCGGCGTCCTTCCAGGAGACGACCCGGGTGCTCACCGACGCGGCGATCAACGCCAAGTCGGACTCCCTGATCGGCCTCAAGGAGAACGTCATCATCGGTAAGCTCATCCCGGCCGGTACGGGCCTGTCCCGCTACCGCAACATCCGGGTGGAGCCCACCGAGGAGGCCAAGGCCGCGATGTACTCGGCCGTCGGTTACGACGACATCGACTACTCGCCCTTCGGCACCGGCTCCGGCCAGGCGGTCCCGCTGGAGGATTACGACTACGGTCCGTACAACCAGTAAGGGCCCGGCCGGCCGTGCGCGGCCGGACCGGACACGCGCTGTGAGCGGCAGGGCGGTCACCCCCCGGGGTGGCCGCCCTGCGGCGTTGCGGGGCGGATCGCTCCGTCGGCGGTCCGCCGGCTCCACTTGCGGTGGCCGGCGCGGTGTGGTGGCGCGCGCGGAATCATTCGCGGGGAACCGTGCGCTCTTCCGGCGCGTACTGAATGATGGGTGGTACTGCCTAATGTGGGGGAGGTGCTGAGAGTGGCGTTCCAGCCGTGGCAGGGTGGACAGCCGGCGCCGTGGCAAGGCGGGCAGCCGGTCCAGGGCCCGGGCCAGGTCCCGGCGATGCGTGCGTCGCACGCCGACCGGGAGCGTGCGGTGGACGTGCTGAAGGCCGGTTTCGCCGAGGGGCGGCTTCCGCAGCAGGAGTACGAGCAGCGCATCGGGCGCGCGTATCAGGCACAGACCCAGGCCGAGCTGCAGATGCTGGTGGCGGACCTGCCGCAGGGGCCGATGCCGCAGTCGCAGTTCGGGCCGCCGCCCGCGGTGCCGCCGACGTTCATGCCGGTGCAGCCGATGACGGCGCCGACCAACGGTTCGGCGACCGGCGCGCTGGTGTGCGGCATCCTCGCCCCGGTGACGTGGGGTCTGACGTCGATACCCGCGGTCATCCTGGGGCACAAGGCGCGGGCCGAGATCCGCCGCACGGGGGAGCGCGGGGACGGTCAGGCGGTCGCCGGGCTGGTCCTGGGCTGGCTGGGGATCAGCGGCTGGCTGCTGTTCTTCATCCTGATGGTCTTCGTGGGAGCGACGAACCTCTGAGGGCGCGTGGGACGGGGCACGGAAGGCGCCGGTGGCGCGGGGGCTGCCGAGTACCGGGGAGCGGCTCCGGGGGCCGCAGGGCGGCCGCCACGGCGCGCGCGGCGATGGCCGAGCCTTCTTCCGTACGGCCGCTGATCGCACTACGGTGGCCGCAGCGCCGGGGGAGTCCGGCGTGTCCTTCGCGTGTGCATTTGTTTTGACCGCAGCCCATGCGGTAGGTACGCTCTGACCTTGTGCCTGGGGTGTCCTCAGGCTGCCGTGCGTGCACTCGTCCGTACGGAAGCCGGGTCTCGACACCGCAATCTGCCGCCCTCCTCGTTCCAGCGAGGGGTCTGCAGTATTCGACACACCCGACCGCGTGGGTCGGGGACTGTTCCAGGTTAGCTTTACCGAGACTGGCACACAGAAACCGGAGAAACGGTGCCTACGATCCAGCAGCTGGTCCGCAAGGGCCGGCAGGACAAGGTCGAGAAGAACAAGACGCCCGCACTGGAGGGTTCGCCCCAGCGCCGCGGCGTCTGCACGCGTGTTTTCACGACCACCCCGAAGAAGCCGAACTCGGCCCTGCGTAAGGTCGCACGTGTGCGTCTGACCAGCGGCATCGAGGTCACCGCTTACATTCCGGGTGAGGGCCACAACCTGCAGGAGCACTCGATCGTGCTCGTGCGTGGCGGCCGTGTGAAGGACCTGCCGGGTGTTCGGTACAAGATCATCCGCGGCTCCCTCGACACGCAGGGCGTCAAGAACCGCAAGCAGGCTCGCAGCCGCTACGGCGCCAAGAAGGAGAAGTAAGAATGCCTCGTAAGGGCCCCGCCCCGAAGCGCCCGGTCATCATTGACCCGGTCTACAGCTCTCCTCTGGTGACCTCCCTCATCAACAAGGTCCTGCTGAACGGTAAGCGCTCCACCGCCGAGCGCATCGTTTACGGCGCCATGGAGGGTCTGCGTGAGAAGACCGGCAACGACCCGGTCATCACGCTGAAGCGCGCGCTGGAGAACATCAAGCCGACCCTTGAGGTCAAGTCCCGCCGTGTCGGTGGCGCGACCTACCAGGTCCCGGTCGAGGTCAAGCCCGGCCGCGCCGCCACGCTCTCGCTGC
This sequence comes from Streptomyces sp. NPDC026394, assembly GCF_055567735.1. NCBI lineage: Bacteria > Bacillati > Actinomycetota > Actinomycetes > Kitasatosporales > Streptomycetaceae > Streptomyces > Streptomyces sp. NPDC026394. The sequence continues at coordinate 508,398 of NZ_JBVHPX010000003.1, read as the reverse complement.
GCTGGCTCGTGGGCTACTCGCGCGCCCGCCGCGAGAAGACCATGACCGAGCGCCTCATGAACGAGCTGCTGGACGCCTCGAACGGCCTCGGCGCTTCGGTCAAGAAGCGCGAGGACACGCACAAGATGGCCGAGTCCAACAAGGCCTTCGCGCACTACCGCTGGTAGTCGCTACCCCCATCGAGACCGAGAGAAGATTGAGCCGATATGGCTACCACTTCGCTTGACCTGGCCAAGGTCCGCAACATTGGGATCATGGCCCACATCGACGCGGGCAAGACGACCACCACCGAGCGGATCCTGTTCTACACCGGTGTCTCCTACAAGATCGGTGAGGTCCACGACGGCGCTGCCACGATGGACTGGATGGAGCAGGAGCAGGAGCGCGGCATCACGATCACGTCTGCCGCGACGACCTGCCACTGGCCGCTGAACAACGTTGATCACACCATCAACATCATCGACACCCCGGGCCACGTCGACTTCACCGTCGAGGTGGAGCGTTCGCTGCGCGTGCTCGACGGTGCCGTGACGGTGTTCGACGGCGTTGCCGGTGTTGAGCCGCAGTCCGAGACCGTCTGGCGCCAGGCCGACCGCTACGGCGTGCCGCGCATCTGCTTCGTCAACAAGCTCGACCGCACCGGTGCGGAGTTCCACCGCTGCGTCGACATGATCGTGGACCGCCTGGGCGCGACCCCGATCGTGATGCAGCTGCCGATCGGTACCGAGGCGGACTTCAAGGGCGTCATCGACCTCGTCTCCATGAAGGCGCTGGTCTGGTCCGCCGAGGCCGCCAAGGGCGAGATGTACGACACCGTCGACATCCCGGCCACGCACACCGAGGCTGCCGACGAGTGGCGCGGCAAGCTGCTCGAGGCCGTCGCCGAGAACGACGAAGAGATGATGGAGCTGTACCTGGAGGGCCAGGAGCCCACCGTGGACCAGCTGCACGCGGCGATCCGCCGCATCACCATCAACTCCGGCAAGGGCGGCGACACCACCGTCACCCCGGTCTTCTGCGGCACCGCGTTCAAGAACAAGGGCGTGCAGCCCCTGCTCGACGCGGTCGTGCGCTACCTGCCGTCGCCGCTGGACGTCGAGGCCATCGAGGGCCACGCCGTCAACGACGCGGAAGAGGTCATCAAGCGCCGCCCCTCCGAGGAGGAGCCGCTGGCCGCTCTGGCGTTCAAGATTGCGAGCGACCCCCACCTGGGCAAGCTCACCTTCATCCGGGTGTACTCGGGCCGCCTTGAGGCCGGCTCGCAGGTCACCAACTCGGTGAAGGGCAAGAAGGAGCGCATCGGCAAGATCTACCGGATGCACGCGAACAAGCGTGAGGAGATCGAGTCGGTGGGTGCCGGTGACATCGTCGCCGTCATGGGTCTGAAGCAGACCACCACCGGTGAGACCCTCTGCGACTCGTCGAACCAGGTCATCCTGGAGTCGATGGAGTTCCCGGCCCCGGTCATCCAGGTCGCCATCGAGCCCAAGTCCAAGGGCGACCAGGAGAAGCTGGGTGTCGCCATCCAGCGTCTCGCCGAGGAGGACCCGTCCTTCCAGGTCCACACGGACGAGGAGACCGGTCAGACCATCATCGCGGGTATGGGCGAGCTGCACCTCGACGTGCTGGTCGACCGTATGAAGCGCGAGTTCCGGGTCGAGGCGAACGTCGGCAAGCCGCAGGTCGCGTACCGCGAGACCCTGCGCAAGGCCGTCGAGCGCCTGGACTACACGCACAAGAAGCAGACTGGTGGTTCCGGCCAGTTCGCGAAGGTGCAGATCGCCCTTGAGCCGCTTGAGGGCGACGGTTACGAGTTCGAGAACAAGGTCACCGGTGGCCGTATCCCGCGGGAGTACATCCCGTCCGTGGACGCGGGCTGCCAGGAGGCCATGGAGTTCGGCGTGCTCGCCGGCTACCCGCTGACCGGCGTCAAGGTCGTCCTTCTCGACGGTGCGTTCCACGAGGTCGACTCGTCCGAGATGGCCTTCAAGATCGCCGGTTCGATGGCCTTCAAGGAGGCCGCCCGCAAGGCCAGCCCGGCCCTGCTGGAGCCGATGATGAAGGTCGAGGTGACGACGCCCGAGGACTACATGGGTGACGTCATCGGCGACATCAACTCGCGTCGCGGTCAGATCCAGTCCATGGAGGACCGCCACGGCGCCAAGCTCGTCACGGGCCTGGTTCCGCTCTCGGAGATGTTCGGCTACGTCGGAGACCTCCGCAGCAAGACCTCGGGTCGCGCAAGCTACTCGATGCAGTTCGACTCCTACGCCGAGGTTCCGCGGAACGTCGCCGAGGAGATCATCGCGAAGGCCAAGGGCGAGTAGTACCGGCTCGCACGAGTCGCAAGACGCTTTAGGCTTGACACCGTCTGCCGGGGCCCGTCCCCGCCACCCGCGAGGGGGCCCCGGCGGCCGGCATCCCAGCAAAGATCACCTGGCGCCGATGAGTAAGGCGTACAGAACCACTTCAGGAGGACCCAGTGGCGAAGGCGAAGTTCGAGCGGACTAAGCCGCACGTCAACATCGGCACCATCGGTCACATCGACCACGGTAAGACGACCCTCACGGCCGCCATTACCAAGGTGCTGCACGACGCGTTCCCGGACCTGAACGAGGCCTCGGCCTTCGACATGATCGACAAGGCGCCCGAGGAGCGCCAGCGCGGTATCACCATCTCGATCGCGCACGTCGAGTACCAGACGGAGAACCGTCACTACGCCCACGTTGACTGCCCCGGTCACGCGGACTACATCAAGAACATGATCACCGGTGCCGCCCAGATGGACGGCGCGATCCTCGTGGTCGCCGCGACCGACGGCCCGATGCCGCAGACCAAGGAGCACGTGCTCCTGGCCCGCCAGGTCGGCGTGCCCTACATCGTCGTCGCCCTGAACAAGGCCGACATGGTGGACGACGAGGAGATCCTGGAGCTCGTCGAGCTCGAGGTCCGTGAGCTCCTCTCGGAGTACGAGTTCCCGGGCGACGACGTTCCGGTCGTCAAGGTCTCGGCGCTCAAGGCGCTCGAGGGCGACAAGGAGTGGGGCGACTCCGTCCTCAAGCTCATGGCCGCCGTCGACGAGGCGATCCCGCAGCCCGAGCGTGACGTCGACAAGCCGTTCCTGATGCCGATCGAGGACGTCTTCACGATCACCGGTCGTGGCACCGTCGTCACCGGTCGTATCGAGCGCGGTGTCCTCAAGGTCAACGAGACCGTCGACATCATCGGCATCAAGACCGAGAAGACCACCACCACGGTCACCGGCATCGAGATGTTCCGGAAGCTGCTCGACGAGGGCCAGGCCGGTGAGAACGTCGGTCTGCTGCTCCGCGGCATCAAGCGCGAGGACGTCGAGCGCGGCCAGGTCATCATCAAGCCGGGCTCGGTCACCCCGCACACGGAGTTCGAAGCGCAGGCGTACATCCTGTCGAAGGACGAGGGTGGCCGCCACACCCCGTTCTTCAACAACTACCGCCCGCAGTTCTACTTCCGTACCACGGACGTGACCGGCGTCGTGACCCTCCCCGAGGGCACCGAGATGGTCATGCCGGGCGACAACACCGAGATGTCGGTCCAGCTGATCCAGCCGGTCGCCATGGAGGAGGGCCTGAAGTTCGCCATCCGTGAGGGTGGCCGGACCGTCGGCGCCGGCCAGGTCACCAAGATCGTCAAGTAATTCCTGACGGTCGGGGAGACCCGGCAGCTCTTCCGAGCGCTCTGAGGAGCCCCGCTCGCCTTCGGGTGAGCGGGGCTCCTCGCTGTTTCAGGGCCGGGCCTTCTGCTCCGCCCGCCGGGTGCTTAGCATGTGCGGGTCGGCGCGTACCCCTTCGGGACGCGACCCTCTTCCCGGAAGTGACGCCATGCTGCGCACCATGTTCAAGTCCAAGATCCACCGTGCCACCGTCACCCAGGCGGACCTGCACTACGTCGGCTCGGTGACGGTCGACGCCGACCTGCTGGACGCCGCCGACCTGCTGCCCGGCGAGCTGGTCCACATCGTCGACATCACCAACGGCGCGCGCCTGGAGACATACCTCATCGAGGGCGAGCGCGGCTCCGGCGTCCTCGGCATCAACGGCGCCGCCGCGCACCTCGTCCACCCCGGCGACCTGGTGATCCTCATCAGCTACGCCCAGGTGGACGACGCCGAGGCCCGTACGCTGCGCCCGCGCGTCGTCCACGTGGACGCGGACAACCGCATCGTCGCCCTCGGCGCGGACCCCTCGGAGCCGGTGCCCGGGGGAACGGCCGTGCGCAGCCCGCAGGCGGTCGTACGGGCGGTGGAGCCCGCCTAGGAGGCCAGGGCCGGCGGCCGCGGGACGGCAGGGCTCACGGTGGTACCGGGCGTGCGGGGAAGCCGAAGGCCATCCGGTCGCAGGCCGGCCCCGTGGCGTCGAAGTTGAGACGGCGCATCACGCGGGGCATGCCGGCGGGGACGGGTGTCCTGCCGTGCACCACGGCCGTGTTGTCGGCGATCAGCACGTCGCCGACGGCGAGCTTGAAGCTCAGCCGGTTCGCGGGGGCGGCGAAGAACCGGCACAGCTCCGTGTACTGGTCCCGGACGTCCGCGCGCGGCACGACCCGCGACACGCCGTCCGCCATCCGGAACGTCAGCGTGCAGACGCCGTCCCGGCGCCGGAACAGCGGCTGGGTGCTGGTCCGGTCGGCGCGGGTGATCGTCAGCGCGTCGGGTTCGGCCAGCGCGTCGCGCCGGCCGGGGAAGTGCCGCGCCAGGTACTCGTAGGCGGCCTGGGCGCTGGCCAGGACGGACAGGCCGCCCCGTACGGCGGGCCGGACGCACTGGAGCGTGATCAGGGTTTCGGGGTGGTCACGGAAGGCGCCGTCGGTGTGCAGCAGGTGTTCCACGCGGGTGGAGCCGAGGAAGCCGGCGACCGGCCGGGCCGGGCTGATCGGCACGATCCCGTCGCCGTCCGCGCGCGGGTGCGGCACCGGGGTGCCGAAGCGCCGGCGCAGGCTGAGCAGGTCCTGGCGGCTCCTGGCCCGCTCGGCGCAGCGCAGGATCGTGAAGCCGTACCGGTTGAACGCGGTCAGCATCTCGTGCTCCTGTGCGGCCGACATGCAGCGCATCGAGGGCACCCGGACGATCTGCGCCGCCACGGGCAGTTCGGAGCCGAACGGGCGGCGCAGGTCAGGTGGCGCCATGGCCGGGGGCCTCCGGTCGCGGTGCCGGGGCGAGCGTGGCGAGCCAGCCGCGCAGCACGGCGGCGGCCATCCGCTCGGTACCGGCGCGGTCGTACCGTACGTCACCCGGCGCGGCCCCGAGTCCGTCGGGACGGCGGTGGTGGAAGGCGGTGACGGCCTGGTCGTCGGCCGGGTACTCGGCTCCGCTCTCCACCCGGAGCATGATCTTCGCGAGCAGGGCGGTGACCTTGTAGAGCACCCGCAGGTCGGGTTCGGCGAGCAGGAGCTGCTTGCGGAGGGTGACGGCGGCCTGGACGCCGTCGCGCACACTGACGTCGGCGTACGTGACGGCGTCCGGCACCGGCAGGGCGAGGCCGGGGGCGCACCACAGGGGCGCGAGGGCGCCCGCCCCGCTGAGGGTCAGGACGTGCAGCAGGCGCGGCGGCAGGGCGCCCGCGCGGAACTCGTCCTCGGTGAGGACCGTCATGGTCATCCGCACGCCGTCCAGCACCGGCGCCAGTTCCGTGCGGACGCTCCGGAGCCGGGGGAGGGCGTCCTGCGGTGCCAGGACGAGGACGTCCAGGTCGCTCCAGCCGTGCCGGTACGTGCCCCGGGCCGCGCTGCCGGTCACGGCGACCAGGTCCACCGCCGTACGGGGCCGGGTGAGCCGTTCGCGCAGGGCGCGCAGATATGTCCCGAGGCAGCTCGGGAGGCCCAGGCTGTGTACGGAGACGGGCTTGAGCGGCCGGAACGTCCAGGCGGCGTCGAAGGCGAGGCGGTCCAGGCGCCGGTGGAGGCTGAGCCGGGGCCAGGGGGCGGCGGCTTCCTGAGCGGTGTGCTGAACGGTGGGTTCGGGCGCGGTGTCCTCGTGCGCGGTGTCCTCGGGTGCGGCGCCCGGCACGGAGCCGTCAGGGGCGAAGGAGTGCGGCGCGGGAGCGTGCGGGGCGGCGGCCGGGCCGGTCCCGGGCCCGGGGTGTACGGCGTGCAGCCGGTCGCCGAAGAGCTTGCGCAGTTCCTGGACGGTGGCCCGGTCGCGTACGGGCTCGATGCTCACGCGGTCGAGGAACGGGTGCGCGGCGCAGTAGCGGTCGAGGCCGTCGGCGATGCGTTCGGCCAGGGCCGTGGTGTCGTCGGTGTCCGGTACGGACGGGTCGTGCGACGCGGCGGCGAGGTGCGCGGCGTTGAGCCGGGCGTAGCCGCGTCGGGTACGCAGGTACTCTCCGGCGGCGTCGCGCGCGTGCTCGCAGTCGCCGCCCAGCGCCGCCACCCGTACCCGGGAGAGCGCGCACTCCGGAATCGTGGGGTACAGCCGGTGCAGGCGCTGCCGCAGTTCGTGCTGCACGTCGATCGCGGGCCGGTCGCCGACGACGACGGCCGTGTCGAACCGTCCCTCGCCGAGAAGGCGGTTGATCTGCTCGTGCAGTCGCCGCTGGTAGTACTCCAGGAGGCGGTCAGGGGCCGGGGACCGGGCCAGACCGCGCGCGGCGCTCTGAGCGGGGTCCTCGTCGTGCAGCAGGACGACGCCGCACTCGGTGTCCTCACAAGCGCGCAGGGCGGTGCGGTACGGCGCGAGTGCCGCGCGCGCCTCGCGGGCCGCTCGTGCCGTACCGCACCGCTCGCGTACGGCGGCGACGGCAGCGAGCGTCGCTTCCAGCATGGGCAGGCCCTGCCGTACACAGCGCAGGTACCCACTGGACCGGGGCTGCCGGGCGCGGGCCAGGTAGGCCGTGGCGAGGACGTCTGCCAGCTCCTGGTAGGACGCGCCGTCGAGCCACCATCCAGTCGCCTCCGTGCCGCTCAGGGCGTGCCACCGGGAGGCGTAGGTCTCCGCAGGGGCGGAGGTCTCGATCTGCGGGGTGCGGCGGGCCAGCATGCGGAGCTGGGTGTCCTTGCCCACGTACGCCGGTCCGCTCACGGCGATGACCCGGTGTGCCGCCGGTGGGCGTTCTTCGGCCGGTGGGTTCAGGGGCATGGTGTTTCCTCCGGAGGTTCGCGTTCGGACGGGGTCCGGGCTTTCGGCATAAGGCGGTGTGGTGTGTTTCTTTTCCGTACGGGCGTTTCCGTGTGCGGGCCAGATGGAGGCAGGACAGGTGTTCGCCTCGCGGACCTCGGGAATTTCCTGTAGGGCGGTCTGCGGGGTGTTGCGCGTACGGAGGTGAATACCGGTTGTGCGGGAAAGGCCGGCCCGCGGCCGGGGTTCACGTCTTCGCGGCCGTGTCCGCGTCCCCGTCCGAACGTGTTTCCGCCTCGCACTCCGGCTCGGTGCCGGAATCCGCGCCCGTCGACGCTCTCGTACCCGTCTCCGGCTCCGTCGCCGGACGGGAGAGCGCGCAGCCGACGACGGCGGCCGCCGCGAGCGAGGTCAGGCCGCCGGTGAGGAAGCCGGCGCGGGGTCCGCAGGTCTCGGTGACCCAGCCGACGGCCGGCGCGGCCACCGGTGTGCCGCCCACGAACGCGATCTTGAACAGGCTCATCACCCTGCCCCGCGTCGCGGCGTCCGCGGTGAGCTGGACGTGCGCGTTGGCGGTGGCGGTGACGACCAGACCGGCCATGCCGACCGGGACCAGCAGGGCCGCGAAGAGCCACAGGGCGGGCGCCAGGGCGGCGGCCGTCTCCAGCGCGCCGAACAGCAGCGCCGCCGTGGTCAGCACCCGCCGCGGCGGCGCGAGGCTGCGCGCTGCCCACAGCGCCCCCGCCACCGCGCCCGCCGCCAGCAGCGAGTTGAGCAGGCCGTACACGCCGGAGCCGGTACGGAAGACCTGCACGGTGAACGCGGTCAGCCAGACGGGGAAGTTGAACCCGAACGTGCCGACGAAGGCGACCAGCACGATCGGCCACAGCAGGCCGGGATCGCGCCCGACCTGCCGCAGCGTCGCCCTGACCTGGCCGCTGCCGTGCGGGGCGCGCTCGGCCGGGTGTATCTCGGCGGTGCGCATGAGCAGCAGGGCGGCGAGGGGCGCGAGGTAGGAGAGGGCGTTGAGGAGGAAGGCCCAGCCGATGCCCACCACCGTGATCACCACGCCGGCGACGGCCGGGCCGACCAGGCGCGCGGTCTGGAAGACGGCGGAGTTCAGGCTCACCGCGTTGCGCAGTTGCTCCGGTCCGACCAGCTCGGAGACGAACGCCTGCCGGGCGGGAGCGTCCGCGACGGAGATCAGGCCCAGCACGGCCGCCATGACGTACACGTGCCAGGGCCTCGCCTGGCCGGACAGCACCAGTACGGCCAGGACCAGCCCCGTCGTGCCGAGCGCGGCCTGGGTGTGGAGCAGCAGCCGGCGCATCGGCAGCCGGTCGGCGATCAGGCCGCCGTGCAGCCCGAGGAGCAGCATGGGCGCGTACTGGAGCCCGATGGTGAAGCCGACGGCGGCGGGGGAGCCGGTCAGTTCGACGACCAGCCAGTCCTGGGCGATGCGCTGCATCCAGGTACCGGTGTGCGAGACGGCCTGTCCGGCGGCGAACAGCCGGTAGTTGCGGATGCGCAGCGAGCCGAACGTCGTGGTGGCGTGGCGCACCGAGCCGTCCTCGCGGCGGGGCGGGAGGGCGGCGGATGCGGGGCCCGGTGCCCCGGTCACGCCCGCCGCCTTCGTACGGGGCCCGGGCCGGGGCGTCTCCCGCACGCGGGGGCGGGACTTCTCGCTCCGCGGCGCGATCGGCGTCCGTGGGAAGAACGGTGTCTGGAGCGGGCGCAGCCGCCGCGCCGGAAAGGACGTCCGGAAGGGGAATGCTGCATGAAATCCTCCTTCCTGCTCGCCCGGCCGATATGGTTCAGGGTTCCCCCGGGGGTGCGGCGTAGTCGCCGGGTGCGCAGCTTCAGCCGGAAGGCTTCCATTTCTTGTGAGCTGTAGGATTTTCGGGTTCATTCGATACGGCGTATTTTTGCCCGCGCCGGATAATTCTTTTGCGCTCGGCGCCCGGGGGCGTACGGCGGTGCGCGGGCGTGAGCCGGAGCGGGGGAGCGGGGTGTGCGGCGAGTGGGGTGCGCCGCGCCCCGCGCCGCGCGGTGCGGAAGTTCGGTTCGCGGGTGCGGCGCGCCGGAAATGGCGAGGGACCTTCCGTCATTTGGAGTAACGTACTGATGTCGGAGCGTCACCGCCCGGGGAGGGGCGGCTCGCGCCGAGGGGGTCGGGCGTCGCCAGGAAGTCCAGTCGGCACCAGAGGAGTCAGCCTCTCGTGGTACTTGCTCACCCCGTCACCCGTGTCGCGCCGCGGAGCACCGCCTCCGCGCCCGCCCCGAAGCCGCGCGTGCGCCGCGGACCGCCGGCGTCTTCCGTGCGCGCCGACGGGCGGTGAGCGGGTGGTCGGCAGCGAGATCAGGCCCTGCGATCACCCCAAGAAGGACGTGCGGCGGGTGCTGGAGAAGTGGGCGGCCCGTGGCTGGGTGCTGCGCAAGGACGGGCACTGGGGGCGGCTCTACTGTCCGTGCGCGGGCCGCTGCACGGTCATCCCGGTGGCGGGCACGCCGCGCAGCGCCTCCGCGCACGCGCGCGTGATCGACCGGCTGGCGGCTCGGTGCCCGCTGCCGGACGACGCGGCGAACCGCAGTCTCACGGGGATGCCGCGCGGCGAAGCGTGACCGCGGCGTCAACTGAGGTGGACCGGCGGTGACCGTGCGCTTTACGACGGCTGCCCGTGCAGGCTGCGACATGTTTTGTCATGCTTTGTCTGTTGACGAACGACAACAGACCTGCAACCCTGCCCAAGGACTAGGGGGACGCCGTCATGGACTACGACTTCACCTTCGTCGTCACGGGCGCGACCGTCGACGACCCGGACGCCGTCGACGCGCTGCGCGACACCTGCGACGCCCTCCTGGCGCGGGCCGGCGGCACCGACCTGCTCAGCATCACCTGGCCCGGCGACTGCGCGGTCCGGGCCGCGCTCGAAGCGGCCTCCGCGGCGCGCGCCGCGGTGCCGCGCCTGCGGGTGCGCCGCCTCGACCGCGATGTGGTCGGCATACACGAGATCGCCGAGCGCACGGGACGCTCCCGGCAGAACGTCGCCCAGTGGGCCGCCGGGGTGCGCAAGGCCCAGGGTGCCCCGTTCCCGGCCGCCGAGGGCACCGTCGGGCGCTCCCGGGCGTGGCTGTGGCCGGAGGTCAACCGCTGGCTCGCGGCGTACGGCCTCGACGACGGGGCCGCGTACCCCACGCGCGAGGAGATGGCGGAGATCGACGTGGCGCTGGCCGGCCGGGTCTCGCTGACGTTCCGGTTCGCCGCGACCACGGGCTTCCAGGAGGGACGGCAGCGCGTCATCGACGAGCTGCGCAACCGCCACATAAACCGGTTCCTGGGCATACTGGCGGGGTTCGAGGGCACCACGGACGAGCACGGCGACCATGTGCTGGTCGTGGCCGACGGACGCGAGCCGGCCCGCGGGGTCATGGAGCGGGTGGCGCAGTTCCCGCACGACGTGGTGCTGGTGACCGAGACCGACCAGTTCACGGTCACCGTCCTCGCCAGCCGCGGCCCGGACCGCTCGGGCCGCGTCGTCCCCGTGCCCGGCACGGCGACGGTCGGCGAGTGGCTCCGGCAGATCCGCGACTTCCCGCACGCCACCTTCGCCGTGGAGGGTGACGAGCGTCACGCGGAGGAGTCCGCCCGTATCCAGTGGCAGCTGGCGATCGCGGCGTGAGAGCGGGCCGGCGGCGCCCCGCCGGCGGTCCGTCCCGGCGCGTCGGAGGCGGGTCCGTGCATCCGGGCGGTGTGACGCGGTGTACGATCTCCCGCTCGATTGGCAGCGGCCGCCGCTGATGTGGCACACTGTCCAGGTTGCTCGGTTGAGTGCCGATGCTGCGCGCCTCCCGCCGGGGGGACTGGAAGCGAGTCCTAGGTATTCGTCGTCCCTTATCAGGGGCGGAAGTACGGGAATCTTCCGGGAAGTGCAGCGGGGTGCCTCAGCCAGGCGCCCGGTGGGTGTTCATCCCCCACGTTTTCCTTCTCGAAGGATCGCCCTTGCGGGGATCTGCGGGAAGGAGCGCGACACGCCCGACCGCGTGGGTCGGTGGATGAACGGCAACGTACCGGGTCCCAGAGCGTTACGAGAGACAGGACTACGAAGTAGCCATGGCGGGACAGAAGATCCGCATCCGGCTCAAGGCCTACGACCACGAGGTCATCGACACGTCGGCGAAGAAGATCGTCGAGACGGTGACCCGTACTGGTGCGTCGGTCGCGGGCCCGGTGCCGCTCCCCACCGAGAAGAACGTGTACTGCGTCATCAAGTCGCCGCACAAGTACAAGGACTCGCGCGAGCACTTCGAGATGCGCACGCACAAGCGCCTGATCGACATTCTCGACCCGACGCCCAAGACCGTTGACTCGCTGATGCGCCTGGACCTTCCGGCCGGCGTTGACATCGAGATCAAGCTCTGAGAGGCGCAGTAGAGATGGCTAAGCAGATCAAGGGCATCCTGGGCGAGAAGCTCGGCATGACCCAGGTCTGGGACGAGAACAACCGTGTCGTCCCGGTCACTGTGGTCAAGGCCGGCCCCTGCGTCGTTACCCAGGTGCGCACCAATGACCAGGACGGCTACGACTCCGTCCAGATCGCCTTCGGCGAGATCGACCCGCGCAAGGTGAACAAGCCCCTCAAGGGCCACTTCGCGAAGGCCGACGTCACCCCCCGCCGTCACCTCGTCGAGGTCCGTACCACTGACGCCAGTGAGTACACCCTCGGCCAGGAGCTGACCGCCGAGACCTTCGAGTCGGGCGTCAAGGTGGACGTGACCGGCAAGAGCAAGGGCAAGGGCTTCGCCGGTGTCATGAAGCGTCACGGCTTCCACGGCGGCAAGGCTTCGCACGGTGCCCACCGCGTGCACCGCAAGCCGGGCTCCATCGGTGGCTGCGCCACCCCGGGCCGCGTGTTCAAGGGCATGCGGATGGCCGGCCGTATGGGCAACGAGCGGGTCACCACCCAGAACCTGACCGTCCATGCCGTTGACGCGGAGAAGGGTCTGCTGCTCATCAAGGGCGCAGTTCCTGGTCCGAACGGCGGCCTCGTCCTGGTCCGTACCGCGGCCAAGGGGGCCTGAGGTAACCGATGAGCACCATTGACATCCTTTCGCCGGCAGGCGACAAGGCCGGGACCGTCGAGCTCCCCACGGAGATCTTCGACGCGAAGGTCAGCATTCCGCTGATCCACCAGGTCGTTGTCGCGCAGCTGGCCGCGGCCCGTCAGGGCACGCACAAGACCAAGACTCGTGGCGAGGTCCGCGGCGGTGGCAAGAAGCCGTACCGCCAGAAGGGCACCGGCCGCGCGCGCCAGGGTTCGACCCGTGCGCCGCAGTTCGCCGGCGGTGGCGTCGTGCACGGCCCCGTGCCGCGTGACTACTCGCAGCGGACCCCGAAGAAGATGAAGGCCGCCGCCCTGCGCGGTGCCCTCACCGACCGGGCCCGCAACAGCCGCGTCCACGTCGTCTCCGGCGTGGTCGAGGGCGAGGTCTCCACGAAGGCCGCCAAGGCTCTCCTCGGCAAGATCAGCGAGCGCAAGCACGTGCTGCTGGTCGCCGAGCGCGCCGACGAGGCCGCGTGGCTCTCCGCCCGCAACCTGCCCCAGGTCCACATCCTGGAGCCGGGCCAGCTGAACACGTACGACGTGCTCGTCTCCGACGACGTGGTCTTCACCAAGGCCGCCTTCGAGTCCTTCGTGGCTGGTCCCAAGGCCGCTGAGCTCGAAGGGAGCGCCGCCTGATGACTGAGGCGACCGTTACCAGCAAGTCCTTCTCGGACCCGCGCGACCTTCTGGTCAAGCCGGTCGTCTCCGAGAAGAGCTACGCGCTGCTGGACGAGAACAAGTACACGTTCATCGTCGACCCGCGTGCGAACAAGACCCAGATCAAGCAGGCCGTCGAGGCGGTCTTCTCGGTCAAGGTCACCGGGGTCAACACGATCAACCGCCAGGGCAAGCGCAAGCGCACCCGCACCGGTTTCGGTAAGCGCGCCAACACCAAGCGCGCCATCGTGACCCTCGCCGAGGGCGACCGTATCGACATCTTCGGCGGCCCGGTCTCCTAACGGAGTCCGAGTCGTCCGGAATCGGACGAGGACTGAGAAATGGGTATCCGCAAGTACAAGCCGACGACCCCGGGCCGTCGTGGCTCCAGCGTCGCCGACTTTGTCGAGATCACGCGGTCCACGCCGGAGAAGTCGCTGGTCCGCCCGCTGCACAGCAAGGGCGGCCGTAACAACGCCGGTCGTGTGACCGTTCGCCACCAGGGCGGTGGCCACAAGCGCGCCTACCGCGTGATCGACTTCCGTCGTCACGACAAGGACGGCGTGCCGGCCAAGGTCGCGCACATCGAGTACGACCCGAACCGCACCGCGCGCATCGCGCTGCTGCACTACGCAGACGGCGAGAAGCGCTACATCATCGCGCCGCGTGGCCTGGTGCAGGGTGCTCGGATTGAGAACGGCCAGGGCGCCGACATCAAGCCGGGCAACAACCTGCCGCTGCGCCACATCCCGGTCGGTACGACGATCCACGCCATCGAGCTGCGGCCCGGCGGCGGCGCGAAGTTCGCCCGCTCCGCGGGTGCCTCCGTGCAGCTGCTGGCGAAGGAGGGCTCCATGGCCCACCTTCGTATGCCGTCCGGTGAGATCCGCCTGGTCGACGTGCGCTGCCGCGCCACCGTCGGCGAGGTCGGCAATGCCGAGCAGTCGAACATCAACTGGGGCAAGGCCGGCCGTATGCGCTGGAAGGGCGTCCGCCCGACCGTGCGTGGTGTCGTGATGAACCCGGTCGACCACCCGCACGGTGGTGGTGAGGGCAAGACCTCCGGTGGTCGCCACCCGGTCTCGCCCTGGGGCCAGAAGGAGGGTCGTACGCGTTCGCCGAAGAAGGCTTCGAACAAGTACATCGTCCGCCGCCGCAAGACGAACAAGAAGCGCTAGGAGCGGGTTTAGATGCCGCGTAGTCTCAAGAAGGGGCCCTTCGTCGACGACCACCTGAGCAAGAAGGTGGACACGCAGAACGAAGCCGGCACCAAGAACGTCATCAAGACCTGGTCCCGCCGCTCCATGATCGTCCCGGCCATGCTCGGCCACACGATCGCGGTGCACGACGGCCGCAAGCACGTCCCGGTGTTCGTCACCGAGTCGATGGTCGGCCACAAGCTCGGCGAGTTTGCGCCGACCCGCACCTTCCGCGGCCACGAGAAGGACGACCGCAAGTCGCGTCGTCGCTGATCGACCGGAGTGCGAAGACTATGACTGACACCGAAGGGACAACCATGGAAGCCAGGGCCCAGGCGCGGTACATCCGCGTCACGCCCATGAAGGCCCGCCGCGTGGTGGACCTTATCCGTGGCATGGATGCCACGGAGGCTCAGGCGGTCCTGCGTTTCGCCCCGCAGGCCGCGAGCGTGCCCGTCGGCAAGGTGCTGGACAGCGCCATTGCCAACGCGGCGCACAACTACGACCACACCGACGCCGGCAGCCTCGTCATTTCCGAGGCGTACGTCGACGAAGGCCCGACCCTGAAGCGGTTCCGTCCGCGCGCCCAGGGCCGTGCCTACCGGATCCGCAAGCGGACCAGCCACATCACCGTGGTCGTCAGCAGCAAGGAAGGAACCCGGTAATGGGCCAGAAGGTTAACCCGCACGGGTTCCGGCTCGGCATCACCACCGACTTCAAGTCGCGTTGGTACGCCGACAAGCTGTACAAGGACTACGTCAAGGAAGACGTCGCCATTCGTCGCATGATGACGAAGGGCATGGAGCGCGCCGGCATCTCGAAGGTGGAGATCGAGCGCACCCGTGAGCGCGTCCGCGTCGACATCCACACCGCTCGTCCGGGCATCGTCATCGGCCGCCGCGGCGCCGAGGCCGACCGCATCCGCGGCGAACTGGAGAAGCTGACCGGCAAGCAGGTCCAGCTGAACATCCTCGAGGTCAAGAACCCCGAGACCGATGCTCAGCTCGTGGCCCAGGCCGTCGCCGAGCAGCTGTCCTCCCGCGTCTCCTTCCGTCGCGCCATGCGCAAGAGCATGCAGTCGACGATGAAGGCCGGCGCCAAGGGCATCAAGATCCAGTGCGGTGGCCGTCTCGGCGGCGCCGAGATGTCGCGCTCGGAGTTCTACCGCGAGGGCCGCGTGCCCCTGCACACGCTCCGCGCCAACGTCGACTACGGCTTCTTCGAGGCCAAGACCACCTTCGGCCGTATCGGTGTGAAGGTCTGGATCTACAAGGGCGACGTCAAGAACATCGCCGAGGTCCGCGCCGAGAACGCTGCCGCCCGTGCGGGCAACCGCCCGGCCCGTGGTGGTGGCGGCAACGACCGTCCGCGCCGCGGTGGCGAGCGTGGCGGCCGTGGCGGCCGCAAGCCGCAGCAGAACGCCGCTGCCGAGGCCCCCAAGGCCGAGGCCGCTGCCGCTGCTCCGGCTGCTGAGAGCACCGGAACGGAGGGCTGACCGACATGCTGATCCCTCGCAGGGTCAAGCACCGCAAGCAGCACCACCCGAAGCGCAACGGTATGGCCAAGGGTGGCACCGAGCTTGCCTTCGGTGAGTACGGCATTCAGGCCGTGACCCCCGCCTACGTGACGAACCGGCAGATCGAGTCCGCTCGTATCGCCATGACCCGTCACATCAAGCGTGGCGGCAAGGTCTGGATCAACATTTACCCGGACCGCCCGCTGACGAAGAAGCCGGCCGAGACCCGCATGGGTTCCGGTAAGGGTTCTCCGGAGTGGTGGGTCGCGAACGTCAAGCCCGGTCGGGTGATGTTCGAGCTGTCCTTCCCGAACGAAAAGGTTGCGAAGGAGGCGCTGACCCGCGCCGCCCACAAGCTTCCGATGAAGTGCCGCATCGTGCGGCGCGAGGCAGGTGAGTCGTGATGGCGGCCGGTACCAAGGCGACCGAGCTGCGCGAGCTGAATGGCGAGGACCTCGTCAAGAAGCTGCGTGAGGCCAAGGAGGAGCTGTTCAACCTCCGCTTCCAGGCGGCGACCGGACAGCTCGAAAACCACGGCCGGCTGAAGGCCGTCCGCAAGGACATCGCCCGGATCTACACCCTGATGCGGGAGCGCGAGCTCGGCATCGAGACGGTGGAGAGCGCCTGATGAGCGAGAAGAATGTGACTGAGACGAACGAGCAGCGCGGCTTCCGCAAGACCCGCGAGGGTCTCGTCGTCAGCGACAAGATGGACAAGACCGTCGTCGTCGCTGTCGAGGACCGTGTCAAGCACGCGCTGTACGGCAAGGTCATCCGCCGTACGAACAAGCTCAAGGCGCACGACGAGCAGAACGCTGCCGGTGTCGGCGACCGCGTCCTCCTGATGGAGACGCGTCCGCTGTCGGCGAGCAAGCGCTGGCGCATCGTCGAGATCCTCGAGAAGGCCAAGTAAGGACATTCCCGTTCGGGAATTCCTATAGATACCGCCTGGGGGGTTTCCCCCAGGTCAGTTCCGCCAGGCTCGGCGGTGGGCCTCAGCCATGAGGCCCCCGCCGGGAACCGGCAGACGATCAGGAGATAGACGTGATCCAGCAGGAGTCGCGGCTTCGGGTCGCCGACAACACGGGTGCGAAGGAAATTCTCACCATCCGTGTTCTCGGTGGTTCGGGCCGCCGCTACGCGGGCATCGGTGACGTCATCGTCGCCACCGTCAAGGATGCGATCCCCGGTGGCAACGTGAAGAAGGGTGACGTCGTCAAGGCGGTCATCGTTCGCACCGTCAAGGAGCGCCGCCGTCCGGACGGCTCGTACATCCGCTTCGACGAGAACGCGGCCGTCATCCTCAAGAACGATGGCGACCCCCGCGGCACCCGTATCTTCGGCCCCGTGGGCCGGGAGCTGCGCGAGAAGAAGTTCATGAAGATCATCTCGCTCGCGCCGGAGGTGCTGTAACCGATGAAGATCAAGAAGGGCGACCTGGTCCAGATCATCACCGGCAAGGACAAGGGCAAGCAGGGCAAGGTCATCGCGGCCTTCCCCCGCGAGGACCGTGTCCTGGTCGAGGGTGTCAACCGGGTCAAGAAGCACACCAAGGCCGGTCAGACCGCTCGCGGCTCCAAGACCGGCGGCATCGTGACGACCGAGGCCCCCATCCACGTCAGCAACGTTCAGCTGGTCGTGGAGAAGGACGGCAACAAGGTCGTCACCCGCGTCGGGTACCGCTTCGACGAAGAGGGCAACAAGATCCGCGTTGCCAAGCGGACCGGTGAGGACATCTGATGACTGCCACCACCAACGCGCCGCGCCTCAAGCAGCGCTACCGCGAAGAGATCGCCGGGAAGCTGAAGGACGAGTTCTCCTACGAGAACGTCATGCAGATCCCCGGTCTGACCAAGATCGTGGTCAACATGGGTGTGGGCGACGCCGCCCGCGACTCCAAGCTGATCGAGGGTGCCATCAAGGACCTCACCACGATCACCGGCCAGAAGCCGGCCGTCACCAAGGCCCGTAAGTCCATCGCGCAGTTCAAGCTGCGCGAGGGCCAGCCGATCGGTGCCCACGTCACCCTCCGCGGTGACCGCATGTGGGAGTTCCTGGACCGCCTGCTGTCGCTCGCGCTGCCGCGCATCCGCGACTTCCGTGGTCTGTCCCCGAAGCAGTTCGACGGTCGGGGCAACTACACCTTCGGTCTCACGGAGCAGGTCATGTTCCACGAGATCGACCAGGACAAGATCGACCGGCAGCGGGGCATGGACATCACCGTGGTCACCACGGCGTCCAACGACGATGAGGGCCGCGCCCTGCTTCGTCACCTCGGCTTCCCGTTCAAGGAGAACTGACCGTGGCGAAGAAGGCTCTGATCGCTAAGGCGGCCCGCAAGCCGAAGTTCGCTGTGCGCGCGTACACGCGTTGCCAGCGCTGCGGCCGTCCGCACTCCGTGTACCGCAAGTTCGGCCTGTGCCGCGTGTGCCTCCGTGAGATGGCTCACCGTGGCGAGCTGCCGGGCGTGACCAAGAGCTCCTGGTAACACCCCCTCCCGCACGTCCGACCAGCGCCCTCACGGGCGGTCCGGCGGACGGCAGGAATCATGTGGGTGGTTCCGGAGTCTCTCGGTAAGCATCTGTTCGGCGGGGCCCCGCCCTTTGATCCCGTAGGGTAGAAGGGTTGGGCGCCCCGCCGCCCAGGAACGACTTACTACGCCGAAGGTCCCCGCGCCGCACCCGTCCCGACCCTGCTCGGGGAGAGGGATGGCGCATACAGGAAACCCCGGCGAGAGAGGCCGAAGGCCAATTCATGACCATGACTGACCCCATCGCAGACATGCTCACGCGTCTGCGTAACGCGAACTCGGCGTACCACGACACCGTCGTGATGCCGCACAGCAAGATCAAGTCGCACATCGCGGAGATCCTCCAGCAGGAGGGTTACATCACCGGCTGGAAGGTCGAGGACGCCGAGGTCGGCAAGAACCTCATCCTCGAGCTGAAGTTCGGTCCGAACCGCGAGCGTTCGATCGCCGGCATCAAGCGCATCTCGAAGCCGGGCCTGCGGGTCTACGCAAAGTCCACCAACCTGCCGAAGGTGCTCGGCGGCCTGGGCGTGGCGATCATCTCCACGTCGCACGGTCTCCTCACCGGTCAGCAGGCCAGCAAGAAGGGCGTAGGCGGAGAAGTTCTCGCCTACGTCTGGTAATTCGGGAACGGAGGAATAGCTAATGTCGCGTATTGGCAAGCTGCCCATCCAGGTTCCCGCTGGTGTGGACGTCACCATCGACGGTCGCACGGTTTCGGTGAAGGGTCCCAAGGGCTCCCTGCAGCACACCGTCGCCGCGCCCATCGAGGTCGCCAAGGGTGAGGACGGCTTCATCGCCGTCACCCGCCCGAACGACGAGCGTCAGAACAAGGCCCTGCACGGCCTGTCCCGCACGCTGGTGGCGAACATGATCACCGGCGTGACCCAGGGATTCACGAAGGCGCTCGAGATCAGCGGTGTCGGTTACCGCGTCCAGGCGAAGGGCTCCAACCTGGAGTTCTCGCTCGGTTACAGCCACCCGATCCTGGTCGAGGCGCCCGAGGGCATCTCGTTCAAGGTCGAGTCCCCGACCAAGCTGAGCGTCGAGGGCATCGACAAGCAGAAGGTCGGCGAGGTCGCCGCGAACATCCGCAAGCTGCGCAAGCCCGACCCGTACAAGGCCAAGGGCGTCAAGTACGCCGGCGAGGTCATCCGCCGCAAGGTCGGAAAGGCTGGTAAGTAAGCCATGGCATACGGTGTGAAGGTCGCGAAGGGTGACGCCTACAAGCGCGCCGCCGCCAAGCGTCGCCACATCCGCATCCGCAAGCGGATTTCGGGTACGCCGGAGCGTCCGCGTCTGGTCGTGACGCGGTCCAACCGCGGTATCACCGCCCAGGTCATCGACGACATCAAGGGTCACACCCTGGCGTCGGCGTCGACCCTGGACGCGTCGATCCGCGGTGGCGAGGGCAACAAGACGGACCTGGCCAAGCAGGTCGGTTCCCTGGTCGCCGAGCGCGCCAAGGCCGCCGGCGTCGAGGCCGTCGTGTTCGACCGTGGTGGCAAGCAGTACGCCGGGCGGATTGCCGCTCTGGCCGACGCCGCCCGCGAAGCCGGGCTGAAGTTCTAAGCCCCGGTTCCGTAGCTAGCGGACGTAACAGAGAGAGGTAAATCCAATGGCTGGACCCCAGCGCCGCGGGAGCGGTGCCGGTGGCGGCGAGCGGCGGGACCGTAAGGACCGGCGGGACGGCGGCGCAGCTGCCGAGAAGACCGCCTACGTCGAGCGTGTTGTCGCAATCAACCGCGTCGCCAAGGTTGTGAAGGGTGGTCGTCGCTTCAGCTTCACCGCGCTGGTCGTGGTGGGCGATGGTGACGGCACCGTGGGTGTCGGTTACGGCAAGGCCAAGGAGGTGCCGGCCGCCATCGCCAAGGGTGTTGAGGAGGCCAAGAAGCACTTCTTCAAGGTCCCCCGTATCGGTGGCACCATCCCGCACCCCATCCAGGGCGAAGAGGCCGCGGGCGTCGTCCTGCTCAAGCCGGCTTCCCCCGGTACCGGTGTGATCGCCGGTGGCCCGGTGCGTGCCGTGCTGGAGTGCGCGGGCATCCACGACGTGCTGAGCAAGTCGCTCGGTTCGTCGAACCCGATCAACATCGTGCACGCCACGCGCGCCGCGCTCCAGGGCCTGCAGCGGCCCGAGGAGATCGCCGCCCGCCGTGGCCTGCCGCTGGAGGACGTTGCTCCCGCCGCTCTGCTGCGGGCGCGTGCCGGGGTGAACGCGTAATGGCTTCGCTCAAGATCACGCAGACCAAGTCCATCATCGGCAGCAAGCAGAACCACCGCGACACCCTGCGTTCGCTCGGTCTCAAGAAGATCAACGACGTGGTTGTCAAGGAAGACCGCCCCGAGTACCGCGGCATGGTGCACACCGTCCGCCACCTCGTGACGGTCGAGGAGGTCGACTGACATGGCGGAGAACAACCCGCTGAAGGTCCACAACCTCCGTCCTGCCCCGGGCGCCAAGACCGCCAAGACCCGTGTGGGTCGTGGTGAGGCGTCCAAGGGTAAGACCGCAGGTCGTGGTACCAAGGGCACGAAGGCCCGTTACCAGGTTCCGGAGCGCTTCGAGGGTGGGCAGATGCCCCTCCACATGCGCCTCCCGAAGCTGAAGGGCTTCAAGAACCCCGCCCACAAGCAGTTCCAGGTCGTGAACCTGGACAAGCTGGCCGCGCTCTACCCGCAGGGTGGCGAGGTCACGGTGACCGACCTGGTCGCCAAGGGCGCGGTGCGCAAGAACGAGCTCGTCAAGGTCCTGGGCCAGGGCGAGATCTCCGTGGCGCTGACGGTGACGGTGGACTCCGTCTCCGGCTCCGCCAAGGAGAAGATCACCGCTGCCGGTGGCAGCGTCACCGAGCTCATCTGAGCTCAGTGAATCAACTGACCGGGGATGCCCACGTATTGGGGCATCCCCGGTTGGTCGTTCCAAGGGGGGCATGGTCGCCGGTAAGGTGGCGTGCACTGTTGCTGTATTTTCCGGGGGTTCTTCCCCTGGACCCCCACCGCGTGGGCTAATGTCCTGCGCGGTTTTGGCCGCTTTGTATTCGTCGATCCTCAAGACCGTCACCTCTCGCTCCAGAGGCGGGAGGCGCAGGAGGCACCGTGCTCACCGCGTTCGCCCGAGCGTTCAAGACGCCCGACCTGCGCAAGAAGCTGCTGTTCACGTTGGGCATTGTGCTCGTCTACCGGCTCGGAGCGCACGTTCCGGTGCCCGGGGTGAACTACTCCAATGTCGACACCTGCATGAAGCAGGCCGGCGCCAACGGCGGCCTCTTCGGCCTGGTGAACATGTTCAGCGGTGGTGCGCTGCTCCAGATCACGATCTTCGCGCTGGGGATCATGCCGTACATCACGGCAAGCATCATCCTCCAGCTGCTGACCGTGGTCATCCCCCGTCTGGAGGCCCTCAAGAAAGAGGGCCAGTCCGGACAGGCAAAGATCACTCAGTACACCCGGTACCTGACCGTCGCGCTGGCGGTCCTCCAGGGCACCGGCCTGGTCGCCACCGCCAAGAGCGGCGCGCTGTTCCAGGGCTGCCCCGTCGCCAGCGAGATCGTCCCGAGCGACACGATCTTCACGACCATCACCATGGTCATCACGATGACCGCCGGTACGGCCATGGTCATGTGGCTCGGTGAGCTGGTGACCGACCGCGGCATCGGCAACGGCATGTCGATCCTGATGTTCGTCGGTATCGCGGCCGGCTTCCCCGGCTCGCTGTGGCAGATCAAGATGTCCGGCAAGCTGGCGGACGGCTGGATCGAGTTCTTCGCCGTCATCGTCGTGGGTCTGGCGATGGTCGCCCTGGTCGTCTTCGTCGAGCAGGCCCAGCGGCGGATCCCCGTGCAGTACGCCAAGCGGATGATCGGACGTCGCTCGTACGGCGGTACGTCCACCTACATCCCGCTCAAGGTGAACCAGGCGGGCGTGATCCCCGTCATCTTCGCTTCGTCGCTGCTCTACATCCCGGCCCTGGTGGCACAGTTCAGCGGGTCGAAGGCCGGCTGGGCGACCTGGATCGAAACCAACTTCACCAAGGGCAACCACCCGGTCTACATCGTCACGTACTTCCTGCTGATCGTCTTCTTCGCGTTCTTCTACGTCGCCATCTCCTTCAACCCCGAAGAAGTTGCCGACAACATGAAGAAGTATGGTGGCTTCATCCCGGGGATCCGGGCCGGTCGCCCCACGGCCGAGTACCTCAGCTACGTGCTCAACCGGATCACGTGGCCGGGCTCGCTGTACCTGGGTCTGATCGCGCTGGTGCCCACCGTGGCGTTGGTGCTGTTCAAGGCCAACCAGAACTTCCCGTTCGGCGGGACGAGCATCCTGATCATCGTGGGTGTGGGTCTGGAGACCGTGAAGCAGATCGAGAGCCAGCTCCAGCAGCGCAACTACGAAGGGTTCCTCCGCTGATGCGAATCGTCCTCGTCGGGCCTCCTGGGGCAGGCAAGGGTACGCAGGCCGCGTACCTCGCCAAGAACCTCTCGATCCCGCACATCTCCACGGGCGACCTGTTCCGCGCCAACATCAGCCAGGGCACCGACCTGGGCAAAGAGGCCAAGTCCTACATGGACGCGGGCAACCTGGTCCCCGACTCGGTGACGATCGCGATGGCCGAGGACCGGCTGAACCAGGAGGACGCCCGGCAGGGCTTCCTGCTGGACGGCTTCCCGCGCAACCTGGGCCAGGCCGAGGCGCTGGACACCTACCTCAAGGGCAAGGCCGTGAAGCTGGACGCCGTCCTGGACCTGGAGGTCCCCGAGGACGAGGTCGTCAAGCGGATCGCCGGCCGCCGGATCTGCCGCAACGACAGCAGCCACGTCTTCCATGTGGACTACCACAAGCCGAAGACCGAGGGCGTCTGCGACCTCTGCGGCGGCGACCTGTACCAGCGCGAGGACGACCGCGAGGACACCGTCCGCAAGCGGCTGGAGGTCTACCACACGGAGACCGAGCCGATCATCGACCACTACAAGGCGCAGGACCTGGTCGTCACGATCCCGGCCCTCGGCAAGGTCGACGAGGTCACCCAGCGCGCGATGGCCGCGCTCGGCAAGGCCTGACAGGCACGAGAACCACGCGTACGGCCGCGGTGCCCGGGCACGGGCGCCGCGGCCGTATCGTGTATGTGGCGGCCCGTGCGGCCGCAGCAGCGTCGTAGTAGTCGGTTTGAGGAAGGCGTCAGCCCCCATGGTGGAGATCAAGAACCCCGAGCAGATCGCGAAGATGCGCGAGGCGGGGCTGGTGGTCGCCGCCATCCACGCGGCGACCCGTGAGGTGGCGGTGCCCGGCGCCACCACCAAGGACCTGGACGACGCCGCGCGCAAGGTGCTGGCCGAGCACGGCGCCAAGTCGAACTTCCTCGGGTACGGCGGCTTCCCCGCGACGATCTGCACGTCGGTCAACGACGTCGTCGTCCACGGCATCCCCGACACCGAGACCGTGCTCGCCGACGGCGACATCATCTCCATCGACTGCGGCGCGATCATCGACGGCTGGCACGGCGACGCGGCCTACACCGCCTTCGTGGGCTCCGGTCACGCTCCGGAGCTGGTCGAGCTGAGCCGGGTGACCGAGGAGTCCATGTGGGCCGGCATCGCCGCCGTCCGCAAGGGCAACCGCCTGGTCGACATCTCCAAGGCGATCGAGGGCTACATCCGCCGCCAGCCGCGCCCGGCCAACGGCAAGTACGGCATCGTCGAGGACTACGGCGGCCACGGCATCGGCTCGCAGATGCACATGGACCCGCACCTGCTGAACTACGTCGACCGCAAGCGCGGCCGCGGTCCGAAGCTGGTCCCGGGCTTCTGCATCGCCATCGAGCCCATGGTCAACCTGGGTACGGCCAAGACCCATGTGCTGGAAGACGACTGGACGGTCAAGTCGAACGACGGCGGCTGGTCCTCGCACTGGGAGCACTCGGTCGCGCTGACCGAACAGGGCCCGCTGGTGCTGACCGCCCCCGACGGCGGCAAGGCGAAGCTGGCCGAGCTGGGCATCGAGGCCGCGCCCGACCCGCTGGCCTGAGACCCGCACCCGGCCGGCGGTACGGTCCGGGCCCGAGGCGTAACGATCACTGTCCGTGGGCAATAATCGTGGATTCGTCTTTTCGGGATCGCTGACGTAGACTGACGCGTCGGCTGTCGTGCATCCGTGTGCCTGTTTTCCGGGTATGCGTCCGTACGTAGTCGATCAAGGTAGCCGATTCGAAGGGCGAAGCGTGGCCAAGAAGCAAGGTGCCATCGAAATCGAGGGCACCGTGATCGAGTCCCTCCCGAACGCGATGTTCAAGGTGGAGCTTCAGAACGGTCACAAGGTCCTCGCGCACATCAGCGGCAAGATGCGGATGCACTACATCCGCATCCTTCCGGATGACCGGGTCGTCGTGGAGCTGTCTCCGTACGACCTGACGCGTGGCCGGATCGTCTACCGCTACAAGTAGATCTTGTCGACGCCCCCTCCCGTGGGGTGGCGGCACTGACCCGGAGAACCTCACACCCATGAAGGTCAAGCCGAGCGTCAAGAAGATCTGCGACAAGTGCAAGGTGATCCGCCGCCACGGCCGGGTCATGGTGATCTGCGACAACCTGCGCCACAAGCAGCGCCAGGGCTGACGCACGCCGACCTCTCTGCATTTCGCAGTATCTTCGCGCGACGCAAACGCACAGTAATACGTACATACGCAGACACCCGACCCCCGTGCTCGCTCAGGTAGCGGACGCAGGGGACGACACCCCCGGCTCGGAGGCCGGGGACCCGGCTCGTAATGCTCAAGAGTCTTACGGGAACGGTGCTGCGGAAGACCTCCGAATACCTCAGGAGCCAATCGATGGCACGCCTCGCAGGCGTTGATCTCCCGCGCGACAAGCGCGTCGAGGTCGCCCTCACCTACGTCTTCGGCATCGGGCGCACCCTGTCGCAGCAGACCCTCGCCGCCACCGGCGTGAACCCGGACACCCGCGTTCGCGACCTGGCCGAGGAAGACCTGGTCAAGATCCGCGAGTACGTGGACAACAACCTCAAGACCGAGGGTGACCTCCGTCGCGAGATCCAGGCCGACATCCGCCGCAAGGTCGAGATCGGCTGCTACCAGGGTCTGCGTCACCGCCGCGGCCTGCCGGTGCACGGTCAGCGCACCAGCACGAACGCCCGTACCCGCAAGGGCCCGCGTCGCGCGATCGCCGGCAAGAAGAAGCCGGGCAAGAAGTAGTCCTCAGCGGACGCTCATCAGCGGTCTTCGCTGTAGGACCGACCACCTCCACCGGGAGTAATACATGCCTCCGAAGGGCCGTACGGCCGGCGCCAAGAAGGTGCGCCGCAAGGAGAAGAAGAACGTCGCCCACGGGCACGCTCACATCAAGAGCACGTTCAACAACACCATCGTCTCGATCACCGACCCCACGGGCAACGTGATTTCCTGGGCCTCGGCGGGCCACGTGGGCTTCAAGGGCTCGCGCAAGTCCACGCCGTTCGCCGCGCAGATGGCTGCCGAGTCGGCCGCCCGCCGCGCGCAGGAGCACGGCATGCGCAAGGTCGACGTCTTCGTCAAGGGTCCCGGCTCCGGCCGTGAGACCGCGATCCGCTCGCTCCAGGCCACCGGCCTGGAGGTCGGCTCGATCCAGGACGTCACCCCCACGCCGCACAACGGCTGCCGTCCCCCCAAGCGTCGTCGCGTCTGACGCCGCGCGGCCGTAACAGGCCGCAGCCTGTCGGTCCGCGCTCCGGCGCGGCCCGGCACCGGGCACTTTTCGGGCGGTACGCCGCGACTCCTGGGAGCCGCGCCGTGCCGCCCGTACCCTTGTAGAGACCGCCGGGCCACCGTCCGGCGCAGCTGGCATCAAATAGCGGGTGCCACGACTGGAAGGCGAAACACCTCATGCTGATCGCTCAGCGTCCCTCGCTGACCGAAGAGGTCGTCGACGAATACCGCTCCCGGTTCGTGATCGAGCCGCTGGAGCCGGGCTTCGGCTACACCCTCGGCAACTCCCTGCGTCGTACGCTCCTCTCCTCGATCCCGGGTGCGGCGGTCACGTCCATCCGCATCGACGGTGTCCTGCACGAGTTCACCACCGTGCCGGGCGTCAAGGAGGACGTCACCGACCTCATCCTGAACATCAAGCAGCTTGTCGTCTCCTCGGAGCACGACGAGCCGGTCGTGATGTACCTGCGCAAGCAGGGCCCCGGCCTGGTCACCGCCGCGGACATCGCCCCGCCGGCCGGTGTCGAGGTGCACAACCCCGACCTGGTCCTCGCCACCCTCAACGGCAAGGGCAAGCTGGAGATGGAGCTGACCGTCGAGCGCGGTCGCGGCTACGTCTCCGCCGTGCAGAACAAGCAGGTGGGCCAGGAGATCGGCCGTATCCCGGTCGACTCCATCTACAGCCCCGTGCTGAAGGTCACCTACAAGGTCGAGGCGACCCGTGTCGAGCAGCGCACCGACTTCGACAAGCTGATCGTCGACGTCGAGACCAAGCAGGCCATGCGTCCCCGTGACGCGATGGCGTCCGCCGGCAAGACCCTGGTGGAGCTGTTCGGTCTGGCGCGCGAGCTGAACATCGACGCCGAGGGCATCGACATGGGCCCGTCCCCCACGGACGCCGCCCTGGCCGCCGACCTGGCGCTGCCGATCGAGGAGCTGGAGCTCACCGTTCGGTCGTACAACTGCCTCAAGCGCGAGGGCATCCACTCCGTGGGTGAGCTCGTGGCCCGCTCCGAGGCCGACCTGCTCGACATCCGCAACTTCGGTGCGAAGTCGATCGACGAGGTCAAGGCGAAGCTGGCCGGCATGGGCCTGGCCCTGAAGGACTCGCCCCCCGGGTTCGACCCGACGGCTGCCGCTGACGCCTTCGGCGCCGACGACGACGCGGACGCCGGGTTCGTGGAGACCGAGCAGTACTGAGCCCGTCTGCGGCGGGGTGGCTGACATGTCGGCCGGCCCGCCGCCGGGGCGCAGGCGTTATCGGCCTGCGGCCTCGTCCTCAAGCGCCGGACGGGCTTGTTTTGGCCTGGTCCGGCACGATGGAACAGGCCGCAGGCGGCGCGAAAAATCTTCCACGTGGCACCCGCCCCGTGGGAACTGACACCGGTACCTGATACGGCCGGTGCAGCAATGAAGGAGAAATACCATGCCGAAGCCCGCCAAGGGTGCCCGTCTGGGCGGCAGCGCGTCGCACGAGCGTGCGATGCTGCGCAACCTGGCCACCAGCCTCTTCGAGCACGGCCGGATCACGACGACCGAGGCCAAGGCCCGTCGTCTGCGTCCGTACGCCGAGCGTCTGGTGACCAAGGCGAAGAAGGGTGACCTTCACAACCGCCGCCAGGTCATGACGCTGATCTCGGACAAGAGCGTCGTGCACACGCTCTTCACGGAGATCGCGCCGCGCTTCTCGGAGCGTCCGGGTGGTTACACCCGTATCACCAAGATCGGCAACCGTCGTGGCGACAACGCCCCGATGGCCGTCATCGAGCTGGTCGAGGGCGAGATCGCCAAGAAGGCCACCGTTGCCGAGGCCGAGGCCGCGACCAAGCGCGCGGTGAAGGAGTCCGACGAGGCCGCCAAGGCCGAGGACACCAAGGGCGAGGCCGCCGAGGCCCCGGCCGAGGAGTCGAAGGACGCCTGAGCCTGCCACAGGCCGTAGGACGGGCCCGCTCCCCTCAGGGGGGCGGGCCCGTTCCGCTTGAGAGGATGCACGCGTGAGCGATGAAGTGGAGCCCGGGTTCGTACGGGTGCGGCTGGACCTTTCCTACGACGGGAAGGACTTCTCGGGCTGGGCCAAGCAGCGGGCGCGGCGCACGGTCCAGGAGGAGCTGGAGACCGCGCTGCGGACGGTGACACGGTCGACGGAGACGTACGAGCTGACCGTGGCGGGGCGGACGGACGCCGGGGTGCACGCGCGCGGGCAGGTGGCGCACGTGGATCTGCCGGCCGGGCTGTGGGCCGAGCACGCGGACAAGCTGCTGCGGCGGCTGGCCGGGCGGCTGCCGAAGGACGTACGGGTGTGGCGGGCGGCCGAGGCGCCGTACGGGTTCAACGCGCGGTTCTCGGCGATCTGGCGGCGGTACGCCTACCGGGTGACGGATCACCCGGGCGGCGTGGACCCGCTGCTGCGCGGCCACGTGCTGTGGCACGACTGGGACCTGGACGTCGAGGCGATGAACGCGGCGTCGCAGGCGCTGCTGGGGGAGCACGACTTCGCCGCGTACTGCAAGCGGCGTGAGGGGGCGACCACGATCCGTACGCTCCAGGAGCTGAGCTGGGTGCGGGACGCGGACGGGATCGTCACGGCGACGGTGAAGGCGGACGCCTTCTGCCACAACATGGTGCGCTCGCTGGTGGGCGCGCTGCTGTTCGTGGGGGACGGGCACCGGCCGGTGGAGTGGCCGGGCAAGGTGCTGGCGGCCGGGGTGCGCGATTCGGCGGTGCACGTCGTACGGCCGCACGGGCTGACCCTGGAGGAGGTCGGCTATCCGGCGGACGACCAGCTCATGGCCCGCAACAAGGAGGCACGCAACAAGCGGACCCTGCCGGGGGGCGGCTGCTGCTGAGCCGCCCCGGGCGGGCCCGCGGGGTCAGGACTGGGCGCGGGCGGCCTTGGCCGCCTGGTCCGTGCCGCGCTGCCAGATGCGGTGGAAGGCGTACTGGCCGCCGTCCCGCCCTATCTGGAGGGCCTTGGTGGAGGCGTTGGTGACGGCCGAGCCGTCCAGGTTGCCGGCGATGGTGAAGTAGGCGTAGCGGCCGGTGGCGTTGGCGTACGTGGTGCAGGGCGAGCCCTGGCAGAAGGAGCCGACGCCGTCGCCCGCCAGCGGGGCGAGGCCGGGCTTGCCGGCGGCCTTGACCTTGAACGCGGCGGCCTTGGAGTCGAAGACCGCGACGCCGACGGTGACCGCCACGCCGTCCTTGGCGTAGGTGGCGCGCAGCAGCTTCTTGCAGCCGTTGTGCTTGAGCACCGAGCCCAGGGCGCCGTAGGTGCCGGCCGTGCAGTCGTCGGTGGCGGCGGTGCTGTGGCGGGGGTAGCTGTTCTTGCCGAGCACCATGGTCTTGTCGGGGAAGAGGCCGGCGGGGGTGAGGGCGGCGGTGTCCTTCTTGGGGTCGGTGATGTAGTCCCGCGGGTTCGGCGGCGGGGGGACCGAGACCTCGGAGAAGGACGGCTCGGGGGCGGCGGACTCGGTCGGCAGGGTCACGGGGTGCGGCAGGTCGCCGCCCTTGTTGCTGGTGATGACGGCGGTGGCGACGATGCCGGCCACGGCCGCGGTCGCCAGTGCTCCGCCGCCGATGAGCAGCCATCGTTTGCGGCGACTGCGCGCCTCGCTCTCGTCGGCGAGCGCGTCCCAGTCAGGAGTCGAGGAGTCCGGTCCCCCAGGGCCGAACGGCCCGCCATTCCCAAAGCTCATGCCGCGCATCCTAAACCGGTTGGTGGAACGCGCGGCGGGCGGAGACAATCCGGGGCTATGGGACACGTGGAGGCCGGGCATCTGGAGTACTACCTGCCGGACGGGCGGGTGCTGTTGGGCGACGTGTCCTTCAGGGTCGGTGAGGGCGCCTCGGTGGCCCTGGTCGGCGCCAACGGGGCGGGCAAGACGACGCTGCTGCGGCTGATCGCGGGGGAGCTGCAGCCGCACGGCGGCGCGGTGACGGTCAGCGGCGGGCTGGGGGTGATGCCGCAGTTCGTGGGCTCCGTGCGGGACGAGCGGACCGTACGGGACCTGCTGGTGTCGGTGGCGCAGCCCCGCCTCAGGGAGGCTGCCGCGGCCGTGGACGCCGCCGAGCACGCGGTGATGACCGTCGACGACGAGGCCGCGCAGATGCGGTACGCGCAGGCGCTCAGCGACTGGGCCGAGGCGCGCGGGTACGAGGCCGAGACGGTGTGGGACATGTGCACCATGGCCGCGCTGGGCGTCCCGTACGAGAAGGCGCAGTGGCGGCAGGTGCGCACGCTCAGCGGCGGCGAGCAGAAACGGCTGGTGCTGGAGTCGCTGCTGCGCGGCAGCGACGAGGTGCTGCTGCTGGACGAGCCGGACAACTATCTGGACGTGCCGGGCAAGCGCTGGCTGGAGGAGCGGCTGCGCGAGACGAAGAAGACGGTGCTGTTCGTCAGCCACGACCGGGAGCTGCTGGCCCGCTCCGCCGAGAAGATCGTCAGCGTCGAGCCGGGGCCCGCCGGTTCGGACGTGTGGGTGCACGGCGGTGGTTTCGCCACGTACCACGCGGCACGCAAGGAGCGCTTCGCCCGCTTCGAGGAGCTGCGGCGGCGCTGGGACGAGAAGCACGCGCAGCTCAAGAAGCTGGTGCGCACCCTGCGGCAGGCCGCGGAGAACAGCCATGAGCTGGCCACGCGGTACCACGCCGCACAGACCCGGCTGCGCAAGTTCGAGGAGGCCGGGCCGCCGCCGGAGCCGCCGCGCGAGCAGGAGATCACCATGCGGCTGAAGGGCGGCCGTACCGGTGTGCGGGCGGTGACCTGCGAGAACCTTGAGCTGACCGGGCTGATGAAGCCGTTCGACCTGGAGGTCTTCTACGGGGAGCGGGTCGCGGTGCTGGGGTCGAACGGCTCCGGGAAGTCGCACTTCCTGCGGCTGCTGGCGGGAGACTCCGTGGCGCACACGGGGGCCTGGAGGCTGGGCGCGCGCGTCGTGCCCGGCCACTTCGCGCAGACGCACGCGCACCCGGAGCTGGAAGGCCGCACGCTCCTGGACATCCTGTGGACGGAACACGCCAAGGACCGTGGCAAGGCGATGAGCGCGCTGCGCCGGTACGAGCTGGAGCGCCAGGCCGAGCAGCGCTTCGACCGGCTGTCGGGCGGCCAGCAGGCGCGCTTCCAGATCCTGCTGCTGGAGCTGGCGGGGACGACCGCCCTGCTGCTGGACGAGCCGACCGACAACCTCGACCTGGAGAGCGCGGAGGCGCTTCAGGAGGGGTTGGAGGCGTACGAGGGGACGGTGCTGGCGGTGACGCACGACCGCTGGTTCGCGCGGTCCTTCGACCGGTTCCTGGTCTTCGGCGCGGACGGGCGGGTGCGGGAGACGGCGGAGCCGGTGTGGGACGAACGGAGGGTGGAGCGGAAGCGGTAGCCCCAGGTCACCGCTTGGACGCGTGCGGTGGTGGGGCCGTGGGGGCGGCCCTTAGATGGACGCATGAGCGCGGAGAAGACGGGCACAGCGGGTGCCGGCGAGGGCCGGGACGCGGTGCGGCCCGCGGCCGCGCCGCTCGTCGGGTGGCTGCGCGGGCGGGCCCCGTGGCCGCTGTGGGCGGTGGCCGCCGCCTTGATGGGAGCGGTGATCTTCCATGTCCAGCGGCACAGTCCCACCGTCGGCATGGACAACGACTTCGTCGTGAAGGCGGCGCGGGCGCTGCTGGACGGTGACGCCCCGTACGCCGACAAGCGGTTCCTGTA
Source organism: Streptomyces sp. NPDC026394 (assembly GCF_055567735.1). Lineage (NCBI taxonomy): Bacteria > Bacillati > Actinomycetota > Actinomycetes > Kitasatosporales > Streptomycetaceae > Streptomyces > Streptomyces sp. NPDC026394. Next base: position 476,911 of record NZ_JBVHPX010000003.1, on the reverse strand, counting down.
TCTGCCGAGCGCGGTGCCGGCCGCGGTGCCCGAGGCGCTGCTGTCCGCCGGGAAGCTGCGGCTGCTGGTGCCGGTGGTGGGGGTGGGGCTGGTGCTGCTGGGGTGGCTCGTCTCGCTGCGAATCTTCCGGGTTCCCGTACGGAGCCGGCTGGCGGCGCTCGGCGTGGTGGCCCTGGCGTTCTTCGAGCCGTTCCGCAACGTCGTGAACATCGGGAACTGGACGCTGGCCTCCGTGGTGGCGCTGCCCCTGACGCTGCTGCTCGCGCTGCGCTCCCGGTGGATCGCCGCGGGCGCGGTCCTGGGGCTCGCGCTGGCGGTCAAGCCGATGCTGGCGCCGCTGCTGCTGCTCCTGGTCCTCGCGCGGCGGTGGCGGGCGCTCGCGGTGGCGGTGGCGGTGCCGGTCTCGGCGTCCGTGCTGGTGGCGCTGGTGATGCCGCGGCCGGGCATGTTCTTCACCCGTACGCTGCCGTTCCTGCTGCACGGCCAGGACAGCTTCGCGCGCCCGTTCGACGCCTCGCCCGGCATGATCCTCACCCGGCTGGGTGTGCCCGAGACCGCGGCGTACGGCGTGGCGGCGGTGGCGGCGGTCGCGGGGACGGGCTGTGCGTGGCTGCGGTGGCGGCGCGGCGACCCGGGGGCGCAGCGGCTCGTGGAGACGGCCGCGATGCTGATGCTGGCGGCCTTCCTGGTGTCCCGGCCGTCCTTCGACCACTACCTGCTGGTGGTGCTGCCGCCGCTGGCCGCCTCCGTGGTCCTGCCGGACTCCGTGCCCCGTACGGTGTGGTTCTGGGTGGCGCTGGTGCCGCAGATCGGCGGGCTGCCCTGGCCGCACCTGGAGGGACTGCACCGGCGGGCCTTCAAGGACACGGTGATGCTGTGCACGGTGGCCGCCGTGCTGGCATGGACCTGCGTACGGCCGCGGGTGCTGCGAGCGGTGGCTATCATGCCCATGGGGCCCGAGGGCACGGATCGTACGCCGGTTCGGGACGTGTTTTGACCCGGCTGGGGGCGGCCCGGTATTCTGCCAGTTCGTTATGCGTATTGGCTTGCTCTATCTCACGTGAGGGGCCCTTACGCCGGTCCACCGGGCCGATGACCAGCGGCAGGAACCCGGGTTGCGTCACCCGTGGTGCCGCCAGTGCTGGAGATCGACCGAGGTGACCAGTACAGGACCCTATTCACTGAAGAAGCGAAGGCTAACCGTGCGTACGTTCAGCCCCAAGCCCGGCGATGTCCAGCGCCAGTGGCACATCATTGACGCGCAGGACGTTGTCCTGGGCCGTCTGGCCTCGCAGGCCGCGTCCCTCCTGAGGGGCAAGCACAAGCCGGTGTACGCGCCGCACGTCGACACCGGTGACTTCGTCATCATCGTCAACGCCGACAAGGTGCACCTGTCCGGCAACAAGCGCAGCCAGAAGATGGCCTACCGCCACTCCGGCTTCCCGGGCGGTCTGCGCTCGGTGCGCTACGACGAGCTCCTCGACAAGAACCCCGAGAAGGCCGTCGAGAAGGCCGTCAAGGGCATGCTCCCCAAGAACACCCTGGGCCGTCAGATGCTCTCGAAGCTGAAGGTCTACGCGGGTGCCGAGCACCCGCACGCTGCGCAGCAGCCGGTCCCGTTCGAGATCACCCAGGTCGCGCAGTAAGTCCGGCCACCCCCTAAGACGAAGAGAATCTGAGGAGAATCGTGGCTGAGACCACCGCCGAGACCCCGCTCGAAGAGGTAGAGGTCGAGGAGTACACGACCGAGACCGAGGTTCCGCTGGAGGGTGAGTACACCTCCGAGTCCCTCGCCTCGCGCTTCGGCGACCCGCAGCCGGCCGCCGGCCTGGGCCGTCGCAAGAACGCCATCGCCCGCGTGCGGATCATCCCCGGCTCCGGCCAGTGGAAGATCAACGGCCGCACCCTTGAGGGTTACTTCCCGAACAAGGTGCACCAGCAGGAAGTCAACGAGCCCTTCAAGGTGCTCGAACTGGACAACCGCTACGACGTGGTCGCCCGCATCTCCGGTGGCGGCATCTCCGGCCAGGCCGGTGCGCTGCGCCTGGGTGTGGCCCGTGCGCTGAACGAGGCGGACGAGGACAACAACCGCGGCCCGCTGAAGAAGGCCGGCTTCCTCAAGCGCGACGACCGTGCGGTCGAGCGCAAGAAGGCCGGTCTGAAGAAGGCCCGCAAGGCCCCGCAGTACAGCAAGCGCTAATTGCCGCTCGGCTGCTCGCGCGGCTCTTGGCGAACGCCCCGGTGGCACGATCCGTGCTGCCGGGGCGTTCGGCTATCCGGGACCAGCGGCGTATACCTGGACGCAATGCTCTGGTCCACGTACATCAACTCGGAGGACACCAGTGGGACGACTCTTCGGCACGGACGGTGTGCGCGGTGTCGCCAACGCGGATCTCACGGCGGAGCTGGCGCTCGGTCTGTCGGTCGCGGCGGCGCACGTGCTCGCGGAGGCGGGCACTTTTGAGGGCCACCGGCCGGTGGCCGTGGTCGGGCGCGATCCGCGGGCGTCGGGGGAGTTCCTGGAGGCCGCCGTCGTGGCGGGTCTGGCCAGCGCGGGCGTGGACGTGCTGCGGGTGGGCGTGCTGCCGACCCCGGCCGTGGCGTACCTGACCGGGTCGCTCGGCGCGGATCTGGGCGTGATGCTCTCGGCCAGCCACAACCCGATGCCCGACAACGGCATCAAGTTCTTCGCCCGCGGCGGCCACAAGCTCGCCGACGAGCTGGAGGACCGCATCGAGCGCACCTACCGCTCGCACAGCTCCGGCGAGCCGTGGGACCGGCCGACCGGCGCCGGTGTGGGCCGGGTCAAGGACTACGACCAGGGCTTTGACAACTACGTCGCGCACCTGGTGGGTGTGCTGCCGAACCGTCTGGACGGCCTGAAGGTCGTCATCGACGGCGCGCACGGCGCGGCCTCCCGCGTCTCCCCGGAGGCGTTCGCCCGGGCCGGTGCCGAGGTCGTCACCATCGGCGCCGACCCCGACGGCCTGAACATCAACGACGGCTGCGGCTCCACGCACCTCTCCGGCCTGTGCGCCGCGGTCGTCGAGCACGGCGCCGACCTCGGTGTGGCGCACGACGGCGACGCGGACCGCTGCCTGGCGGTGGACCGCGACGGCAACGAGATCGACGGCGATCAGATCCTGGCCGTCCTCGCCCTCGGGATGCGCGAGGCGGGCACGCTGCGCAAGGACACCGTCGTGGCGACCGTGATGTCCAACCTGGGCTTCAAGCTGGCCATGGAGCGCGAGGGCCTGACCTTCGTCCAGACGGCGGTCGGCGACCGGTACGTCCTGGAGGAGATGAAGTCCGGCGGCTTCGCCCTCGGCGGTGAGCAGTCCGGGCACGTCATCGCGCTGGACCACGCGACGACCGGCGACGGCACGCTCACCGGCCTGATGCTGGCCGCCCGCGTCGCGGCGACGGGCCGCCCGCTGGGCGAGCTGGCGGGCGTCATGAAGCGCCTGCCGCAGGTGCTGGTCAACGTGCCGGACGTGGACAAGACCCGGGTCGGTACGTCGCCGGAGGTCACCTCGGCCGTCGCGGAGGCGGAGCGCGAGCTGGGCGCCACCGGGCGGGTCCTGCTGCGCCCCTCGGGGACGGAGCCGCTGGTGCGGGTCATGGTCGAGGCCGCCGACATCGAGCAGGCGGGGGCCGTGGCCGGCCGCCTGGCGGACGTCGTGAAGTCGGCGCTGGGCTAGCAGCCGCCCCTACCGCTGTCGCTGCCCGGCCCAGAAGAATTTCTGGGCCAGCAGCGTCAGCGTGCCCGCCAGGACGATGCCCAGCAGGTTCAGCAGGAGCTGTTCGGTGGAACCCCACGCCTGCCGGTACGAGCCGTAGCCGAAGGCGACGGCCGCGTTGGCGGCGGCCGGGACGGTGGTGACCGAGATCGCCACGCCGACCAGGGCACCGGACTTCGCCGAGGTCAGCGAGAGCACGCCGGCGACTCCGGCGAGGACGGCCACGACGAACGAGAACCAGTCCGGCCGGTAGATGAAGTGGGTGTTCGGCCGCTCCGCGGTCAGCGCACCGGCGTGGAAGAGCCCCACCGCGTCCATGAACAGGCTGAAGCCCACCGTCACCGCCATCGCCGCCGCGAAGCCCACGACCAGGGCCAGCAGGGACCGCCAGGCCAGCCGGGGCGCGCGGCGCACCAGTGCGGTGCAGATCCCGGCCAGCGGCCCGAACTCGGGCCCCACGGCCATCGCGCCGACGATCAGGATCGCGTTGTCCAGCACCACACCGCAGGCCGCGATCATCGTGGCGAGCGTCAGGAACGCCAGGTAGGTGACGGAGAGCGTGGACTCCTCGTGGGTGGCGTCGGTCAGCGATTCCCACAGCACGGCGTCCGCGCCCTCGCCGGGCGCGTCGTCCGCCGCCCGGTCCGCGCGGGCGGACAGGGACAGGTCGATGTGCTCGACGGCGATCGCGCCGTCCCGGTCGATGCCGAGTGCCCGCAGCTCGCGCAGCAGCCCGTCACCGGCCTCGCGGGCCACGTCGCACAGCACCACATCGCCCCGCGGGTCGCGCGCGGCGCCGGTCAGGACGGCGAGGTGGGCGGTGCCGACCGTGCTGTCCACGAGCCGTACGACAGCGTCCGTACGGTCGGCGGGGACGATCAGGCGCAGGTGCAGCACGTGCGTACTCCTCGGGGCGGCGCGACGGTGGTGGGCCGCGTCAGAGTTTGCGCAGCGACAGCCGCTGCACCTTGTGATCGTGCCCCTTGCGCAGCACGAGGTTGGCGCGGCCGCGGGTCGGTGCGACGTTCTGTTCCAGGTTGGGCTTGTTGACGGTGCGCCAGATCATCCGCGCGTAGTCGAGGGCTTCTTCCTCGGAGACCTGGGTGTACTTGCGGAAGTAGGAGAACGGGTTCTGGAAGGCGGTCTCGCGCAGCTTGCGGAACCGGCCCAGGTACCAGCGCTCGATGTCCTCCGTGCGGGCGTCCACGTACACCGAGAAGTCGAAGAAGTCCGCGAGGCCCAGGCGGGTGCGGCCGTCCTTGCCGGGCAGGGCGGGTTGCAGGACGTTCAGGCCCTCGACGATCAGGATGTCGGGCCGGTGCACGGTCAGCCGCTCGCCGGGCACGATGTCGTAGATCAGGTGGGAGTAGACCGGGGCGCTGACCTCGGCCTTCCCGGACTTCACATCGGCGACGAAGCGGGTCAGGGCCCGGCGGTCGTACGACTCGGGGAAGCCCTTGCGCGACATCAGGCCGCGGCGGTGCAGCTCGGCGTTGGGGAACAGGAACCCGTCGGTGGTGACCAGTTCGACGCGCGGGTGCTCCGGCCAGCGGGCCAGCAGCGCCTGGAGGAGCCGGGCGGTGGTGGACTTGCCGACCGCCACGCTGCCCGCGACGCCTATGACGAACGGGGTGCCGGGCTGCGCGCCGTGGCCGCCGCCCGCGTCGCCCAGGAAGGTGTTCAGCGCGCCGCGCAGGTTGCTGGACGCACCCACGTACAGGTTGAGCAGGCGGGACAGCGGCAGGTAGACATCGCGTACCTCGTCCAGGTCGATCACGTCGCCCAGGCCGCGCAGCCGCTCGACCTCCTCGGCGGTCAGCGGCAGCGGTGTCTTCTCCCGCAGGGCGCTCCACTCGGCGCGCGTCAGGTCGACGTACGGCGTGCGCTCGGCGCGGCGGCGGTGCTGCGACTCGGTCGGCTCTGTGGTGAGGGGCACGCGCCCATTGTCCGCAGGCGCGGGGGCCGGTTCACCCCGGGGTGGGGTTGTGGCCGCCCGGTCCGCGTGTCGCGCGTACGGGTCACGGCGGCCCCGGACGGCGCGCGGGCCAGGCGGAGGGTGCGGGTCCGGTGCGCGTCGCCGTTGGCCGGATGGAGCGCGGGGAGGGATCGTACGGCCCCGTAGGCTGCCCTCATGTGCGGAATCGTGGGGTATGCGGGCGGCCGGTCCGCCCTGGACGTCGTGCTCACCGGGCTGAAGCGGCTGGAGTACCGCGGCTACGACTCGGCCGGGGTGGCCGTGCTCGCGGACGGCGGACTGGCGGCGGCCAAGAAGGCCGGCAAACTCGCCAACCTGGACAAGGAACTGGCCGACCGTCCGCTGCCGGCCGGTACGACCGGGATCGGGCACACGCGGTGGGCCACGCACGGCGCGCCGACCGACACCAACGCCCACCCGCATCTGGACAACGCCGGACGGGTCGCCGTCGTCCACAACGGCATCATCGAGAACTTCGCGGCCCTCCGCGCCGAACTGGCCGAACGCGGCCACGCGCTGGCCTCCGAGACGGACACCGAGGTCGTCGGGCACCTGCTGGCGGAGAACTTCTCCTCCTGCGGGGACCTGGCCGAGGCGATGCGCCAGGTGTGCCGCCGCCTGGAAGGCGCGTTCACGCTGGTCGCGGTGCACGCCGACGCGCCGGACGTGGTGGTGGGCGCGCGCCGCAACTCCCCGCTGGTGGTGGGCATCGGCGAGGACGAGGCGTTCCTGGCGTCGGACGTGGCGGCGTTCATCTCGTACACCCGTGAGGCCGTCGAACTGGGCCAGGACCAGGTCGTGGAGGTACGCCGGGACGGGGTGACGGTCACCGGCTTCGACGGCGCGCCGGGCGAGGTGCGGAACTACCACGTGGACTGGGACGCGTCGGCCGCCGAGAAGGGCGGCTACGACTACTTCATGCTCAAGGAGATCGCCGAGCAGCCGAAGGCCGTCGCCGACACGCTGCTGGGCCGGGTGGACGGGGCCGGGGTGCTCTCGCTGGACGAGGTCCGCATCGAGGACACGGTGCTGCGCGAGGCCACCAAGGTGGTGATAGTGGCCTGCGGCACCGCCTTCCACGCCGGGATGATCGCCAAGTACGCGATCGAGCACTGGACGCGCATCCCCTGCGAGGTGGAGCTGGCCAGCGAGTTCCGCTACCGCGACCCGATCCTGGACCCGCGCACGCTGGTCGTCGCCATCTCGCAGTCCGGCGAGACGATGGACACCCTGATGGCCGTACGGCACGCACGGGAGCAGGGCGCGAAGGTGCTCGCGGTGTGCAACACCAACGGCTCGACCATTCCCCGCGAGTCGGACGCGGTGCTCTACACGCACGCCGGGCCCGAGGTCGCGGTCGCCTCGACCAAGGCGTTCCTGACGCAGTTGGTGGCCTGCTACCTCCTCGCGCTGTACCTGGGCCAGGTGCGCGGCACCCAGTGGGGCGACGAGATCCGCGCGGTGGTGCGCGAACTGGCCGCGATCGGCACCCAGGTCGAGCGGGTCCTGGGGACGATGGAGCCGGTCCGGGAGCTGGCGCGCAGCCTGGCGGAGAAGGACACGGTGCTGTTCCTGGGGCGGCACGTGGGCTACCCCGTCGCCCTGGAGGGCGCGCTGAAGCTGAAGGAACTCGCGTACATGCACGCGGAGGGCTTCGCGGCGGGCGAGCTGAAGCACGGGCCGATCGCGCTGATCGAGGAGGGTGTGCCGGTCGTCGTGGTCGTACCGCCGCCGCGCGGCCGGTCCGTCCTGCACGACAAGATCGTCTCCAACATCCAGGAGATCCGGGCCCGGGGCGCGCTCACCATCGTCGTCGCGGAGGACGGCGACGAGGCGGTCGTCCCGTACGCGGACCACCTGGTGCGCATCCCGCGCACGCCCACCCTGCTCCAGCCGATGGTCTCCACCGTGCCGCTCCAGGTCTTCGCCTGCGAACTGGCCACGGCGCGCGGCAACGAGGTCGACCAGCCGCGCAACCTCGCCAAGTCGGTGACCGTCGAATGATCGTCGGGGTGGGGATCGACGTCGCCGAGATCGACCGGTTCGCGGCAGCGCTGGAGCGCACCCCGGACATGGCGACGCGGCTGTTCGTCGAACGGGAGCTGACACTGCCCAGCGGCGAGCGCCGGGGCATCGCCTCGCTCGCCGCGCGGTTCGCGGCCAAGGAGGCGGTGGCCAAGGCGCTGGGGGCGCCGGCCGGGCTGCGGTGGACGGACGCGGAGGTGGCGGTGCTGGAGACCGGGCAGCCGATACTCAAGATCCGGGGCACCGTCGCCGAGCGGGCCGCGGAACTCGGCGTGCGGTCCTGGCACGTGTCGCTCAGTCATGACGCGGGCGTGGCCTCGGCGGTGGTGATCGCGGAGGGCTGAGCGGCGGACGGCCGGTCCGCGCGGGACACCGGCGTCGTGCGGGCGAGCCGGGAGGAATGCCCGCGCCGTCCGGGGTGAGACTGGGGGCATGAGGACTGCGTTCAGCGTGGATGTCGTACGGGCGGCCGAGCGGGACCTGATGGCGCGGCTGCCCGAAGGGGCCCTGATGCAGCGGGCCGCCGCCGGTCTCGCGGTGGCGTGCGCGGAGCTGCTGGGGCGGGTGTACGGATCGCGGGTCGTGCTGCTCGTCGGCAGCGGCGACAACGGCGGCGACGCCCTGTACGCGGGCGCCCGGCTGGCCCGGCGCGGCGCGGGCGTACGCGCCGTCCTGCTGTCCCCGGACCGGGCCCACGCGGGCGGCCTGGCGGCGCTGCGCGCGGCGGGCGGACGGGTGTCCGGCGACGCCCTGGCCGACCTCGCGCGGGCCGACCTCGTCGTGGACGGCATCGTCGGCATCGGTGGCAAGGGCGGGCTGCGGCCGGAGGCGGCCCGGCTGGCCGACGCGGCGCGGCGGTCCCTGGTCGTCTCCGTCGACCTGCCGAGCGGCGTGGACGCGGACACCGGGGAGGTGGCGGGTGACGCCGTACGGGCCGACGCGACGGTGACGTTCGGCGCGTACAAGCCGGGGCTGCTCATCGACCCGGCGCGCGAGTACGCGGGCGCGCTGCGGCTGGTGGACATCGGCCTGGAGCTGCCCGGGGAGGCGACGGCCGAGGCGCTTCAGTACGCGGACGTGGCGGAGCTGCTGCCGCGCCCCACGGCGGAGAGCGACAAGTACCGGCGCGGCGTGGTGGGTGTCGTGGCGGGCTCGGCGCGCTATCCGGGCGCCGCCGTCCTGGCGGTCTCCGGGGCGCTGCGGGGCGGCGCCGGGGCCGTACGGTACGTGGGTCCGGCGGCCGACGCCGTCCTCGCGCAGTTCCCGGAGACCCTGGTGCACGCCGGACCGCCCTCGAAGGCGGGCCGTGTGCAGTCCTGGGTCATCGGCCCCGGCATCGGCGACGAGGGGGACGCCATGGCGGACGTCCTCGACTCGGACGTCCCCGTCCTGGTGGACGCCGACGGGCTGCGCTTCCTGGACCCCGCGCTGGTACGGGGCCGCGGCGCACCGACCCTGCTCACCCCGCACGCCGGAGAGGCCGCGGCCCTGCTCGGCACCGACCGGGCGGACGTGGAGGCGTCCCGCCTGCGCTCCGTACGGGAACTGGCCGAGCGGTACGGCGCCACGGCCCTCCTGAAGGGCTCCACGACCCTCGTCGCCGACCCGGCGGGCGGCCCGGTGCGCGCCAACCCCACCGGCACGGGCTGGCTCGCCACCGCGGGCAGCGGCGACGTGCTGTCCGGCCTGACCGGCTCGCTGCTGGCCACCGGCCTGCCCGCGCGCGACGCGGCCGCCGTCGGCGCGTACCTGCACGGCCTGGCCGCCCGGCTGGCGGCCACCCCGGACGGCGCGCCGATCCTGGCGACGGACGTGGCCGGGGCGCTGGGCGCGGCGTGGCGGGACGTCAGCCGCCACTGAGGGCGCCGGGCCGCGGGCCCGTACCGCGGGCGCCCGCCCGTACCTCCCGCGCCCCCGTCTCTCCCGGCCCCAACACCCCGTTCTGCGACACTGGGTGGATGAACCATGCAGCCATGCGGGCCCGTGCGGCCGTGGACCTCGACGCGGTGCGCTCCAACGTGCGGGCGCTGCGGGCCCGCGCGCCCCGGGCCGAGCTGATGGCCGTGGTGAAGTCCGACGGGTACGGCCACGGCGCGATCCGGTGCGCCCGCGCGGCCCGGGAGGCCGGGGCGACATGGCTGGGCACCGCGCTCCCCGAGGAGGCGTTCGCACTGCGCGCCGCGGGCGACACCGGCCGGCTGATGTGCTGGCTGTGGACGCCCGGCGGGCCCTGGCGGCAGGCCGTCGAGCAGGACATCGACGTGTCGGTCAGCGGCATGTGGGCGCTGCACGAGGTGACCGCGGCGGCCCGGGCGTGCGGCCGTACCGCCCGCGTCCAGCTCAAGGTCGACACGGGACTGGGGCGCAGCGGCTGCCAGCCCGCCGACTGGCCCGAGCTGGTCGCCGCCGCCCGCGCCGCCGAGGCCGAGGGCGCGATACGGGTCACCGGCGTCTGGTCGCACTTCGCCTGCGCCGACGAGCCCGGCCACCCTTCCATCGACGCCCAGCTCGCGGTCTTCGCCGACGCCGACGCGGTGACCCGCCGGGCGGGCCTGGACCCGGAGGTGCGCCACCACGCCAACACCCCGGCGCTGCTCAGCCTCCCGCACGCGCACTTCGACCTGGTACGTGCCGGTATCGGCATCTACGGTGTCTCGCCCAGCCCCGAGATGGGCGTGCCGGAGGACTTCGGGCTGCGGCCCGCGATGACGCTGGAGGCGTCCCTGGCGTCGGTGAAGCACGTGCCCGCCGGGCACGGCGTCTCGTACGGGCACCGCTACACGACGTCCGGGGAGACCACCCTCGCCCTGGTCCCGCTCGGCTACGCCGACGGCATCCCCCGCCATGCGTCGAACAGCGGACCGGTGCTGGTCGCGGGCAAATGGCGGACGGCCGCCGGCACCGTCGCGATGGACCAGTTCGTGGTCGATCTCGGCGGGGACCCGGCCCAGGTGGGAGACGTGGCCGTGCTGTTCGGCCCGGGGGACCGGGGCGAGCCGACCGTCGAGGACTGGGCGCGTGCGACGGGCACGATCGGGTACGAGATCGTCACGCGGATCGGTACCCGGGTGCCACGCGTCTATGTCGACGAGCGCGCGGACACGGGGAGCGGGACATGAGCGACAGGACGGGGGCGGCCGCCGACGCCGCGATCGACGCGGCGGCCGAAGCGGCCACGACGGCCGGCAACTGGACCCGGGCGGGACGGCGCGCGAGCCTCGCGGGCGCCGCGCTCGGCGTGGTCGCCGCGGGCGCCGCGGCGGGCGTCGCCATCGAGCGGCTGACGGTCGGCCGGGGCGTACGGCGCAAGGCGCGGCTCGCGCTGGACGCGGCGGGCCCGTACGGCACGCTGCGCGGCACACCGGGCACGGCGGTGGCCGAGGACGGCACGGAGCTGCACTACGAGATCGACGAGCCGGAGGACGGCAAGGGCAGCAGGAGCAGCAAGGGCGGCGTCGGCGGTGCGCGCCGCAAGCGGCTGCTGGGGCTGCTGGGACGCCGCTCCGGAGCGCCCACGGTCGTCTTCAGCCACGGCTACTGCCTGAACCAGGACTCCTGGCACTTCCAGCGCGCGGCCCTGCGCGGCGCGGTGCGCAGCGTCCACTGGGACCAGCGCAGCCACGGCCGCTCGGAGCGCGGCCGGGCCCAGCGCGACGGCACCGAGCCGGTCACCATCGACCTGCTGGGCCGGGACCTGAAGGCGGTGCTGGACGCCGCCGTGCCCGAGGGGCCGATCGTGCTGGTCGGGCACTCCATGGGCGGCATGACGGTGATGGCGCTGGCCGACCAGTATCCGGAGTACGTCGCGGAGCGGGTGGTCGGCGTGGCCCTGATCGGCACTTCGGCGGGCCGGCTCAGCGAGGTCGCCTTCGGGCTGCCGTCGCTGGGCGTCAAGGCGTTCCACCGCTTCGCACCGGGCGTGCTCAAGGCGCTCGGCGCGCAGAGCGAGCTGGTCGAGAAGGGCCGCCGGGCGACCGCCGACCTCTTCGCCGGGCTGGTCAAGCGCTACTCCTTCGGTACGCCGAAAGAGGTGGACCCGGGGGTGGCGCGGTTCGCCGAGCGGATGATCGAGGCGACCCCGATCGACGTCGTCGCCGAGTTCTTCCCGGCCTTCGCCGTGCACGACAAGACCGAGGCGCTGGTCGCGTTCGACCCCGTACCGGCGCTGGTGCTGGCCGGTGACCGGGACCTGATCACCCCGTCCGACCACAGCGACGCCATCGCCGGCCTGCTGCCGGGCGCGGAGTCGGTGTGCGAGCCGGGGGCGGGCCACCTGGTGATGCTGGAGCGCCCGGAAGTGGTCACCGGTCATCTGGAGACCCTGATCGAGCGGGCGGCGGCGACAGCGGCGGCGGCCCGGTCGGCGCGGGCGTAGCCGCGAGGCCGGGAAGATCCCCGGGCCCGGTGGGCTCGGGGAGCCCGGTGAGGCCGACGTGCCCGGCGGGCCCGACGGCCCCGGCGGCGTCCGCCCGCCGCGGACGGGTTCGAAATGCCGGTTGTGCGCGCCGTACCATCGGCGCATGAGCGCCACCGAGACGATCGAGCACGTAACCGTCAAGTCACCTCAGCGGATGCAGGAGTTGGGCCGCGCACTGGCCGGGCTGCTGTGCCCCGGGGACCTGGTGCTGCTGACCGGGGAGCTGGGGGCGGGCAAGACGACGCTGACCCGCGGGCTGGGCGAGGGCCTCGGCGTGCGCGGCGCGGTCACCTCGCCGACCTTCGTGATCGCCCGGGTGCACCCGCCGCTGGCCGACGGCCCGGCCCTGGTGCACGTGGACGCGTACCGGCTCGGCGGCGGCCTGGACGAGATGGAGGACCTGGACCTCGACGTGTCGCTGCCCGAGTCGGTGGTGGTCGTGGAGTGGGGCGACGGCAAGGTCGAGGAGCTGTCCGAGGACCGGCTGCACGTGATCATCGAACGCGCCGTCGGCGCGGACGCGCCCGTCGTTCCCGCCGACGGTGCGGCGCCGGACGAGGACGACGTGCGCGAGGTCACGGTGCGCGGCGTCGGGCCGCGCTGGGCGGACGTGGATCTGACGGTGCTGGCCGGCGCGTAGGAAGCGCCCGTACCGTAGTTTCCGACAAGCCGTCGGGAAGATGTTGCGCGCGCGGCGCCGGACGTGGTCACATGGGTGCAGAGAGAGCCGGTTAGGTCTGCCTAACTACGCCCGCTTGCCCAGGAGCCACGGGAGGCATCCATGTCGGCCCACCAGCCCGTCACCGCAGCGGTCCGCAACGGCGCGGCCGAACCGACGCCGACCATGAACCAGCTGCTGGCGGCGTGCGCCGCGGCCAGCGCGGTGTCCACGCCCCCGCAGCCGCCGTCCCAGGCCGAGGCCGCGGAAGACACCGAGAACACCGAGAGCGCCGAGGACGACGCCCGCGGCGCCGCGCGGGAGGGCACCGGTCCGGGCCCGCACGGCGCGAGGACGCACGGCGCGGGGGCGCGCGACGCGGCATAGCGGGGGCGCACGCGCCGCGCAGGCTCACGCCCCGCGCAGGCTCACGCCCCGCGTCGGCTCACGCCCCGCGTCGGCTCACGCCCCGCGTCGGCTCACGCCCCGCGTCGGCTCACGCCCCGCGTCGGCTCACGCCCCGCCCAAGCTCACTTCACGACGACGATCTTCGTCTTGTGCAGCGCGAAGTCCCACATCGCCGTGCCGTCCGCCCGCGTCTCCCGGATGCCGCCGGTCTTCTTGGTCGCGTTCGGGTCCGGCATCGAGCCGTCCACCGCCGCGCTGAAGCCGACCACCACACCGTCGGCGACCGTGAAACGCACCACGTGCTCGATCGGCACCCCGTCGGAGCCGGTGACCTTCAACGTCCGGCCGTTGACCTTGTACGTGCCCGGGGCCGGGCTGACGGAGCTCGGTGTGACCTCGTACGTCCGCTTGACCTTGCCGTCCGCCGTGACCAGCCACACCCGCCGCGCGCCCAGCGCGTAGACGACCCGCTCGCCCTCGCCGGAGTCCGGCGGCACCGGCACCTCGGTCTTCCGCTGGTCCGCGCCGCCCTTGCCCGGGGCCGGGCTCGCGGTCGACGACGGCTGCTTGCCCGGGGTGGTGTGATCGGGGGCCGAGGCGGACGCCTGATAGGCCAGGAAACCGACGGCGGCGAGCGCAACCGTGGTCAGAGCGGTGACGATCGAGCTGCTCTTTGCGGACACCGCCGTGCCACCTTTCGTACGCGCGTGACTACGGGTGACGGTAGCACCCGGCAAGGCACCCGCGGCCGCGCCGTAGTCTTGGAGGCGTGCTGCTGCTTGCTCTGGACACCGCAACCCCCGCCGTCACCGTCGCCGTCCACGACGGCTCCCGCGTCCTCGCCGAGGAGCGCCAGGTGGACGCCCGCCGGCACGGCGAACTGCTGCTGCCCGCCGTCGACCGGGTGCTCGCCGAAGCGGGGGTGAAACTCGACGCGGTCAGCGACATCGTCGTCGGCGTCGGCCCCGGCCCGTACACGGGCCTGCGGGTCGGGCTCGTCACCGCCGCGACGTTCGGCGCCGCGCTCGACGTGCCGGTGCACGGCCTGTGCACGCTGGACGGCATCGCGTACGCCGCCGGGCTCGACGAGCCGTTCCTGGTGGCGACCGACGCCCGCCGCAAGGAGGTCTACTGGGCGCGCTACGCCGACGCCCGCACGCGGCTCACCGAGCCCGCCGTGGACCGCCCCGCGGACATCGCCGACGAGGCCGGCGCGCTGCCGTCGGTGGGCGCGGGCGCGCTGCTGTACGCGGACATCTTCACCGGCGTACGGGACGGCGGCCCGGAGCACCAGTCCGCGGGCGCGCTCGCCGCGCTGGCCGCCGAGAAGCTCGCGCGCGGTGATGAACTGCTGCCGCCGCAGCCGCTGTACCTGCGCCGCCCCGACGCGCAGGTCCCCGCCAACTACAAGGTGGTCACCCCGAAGTGACCGCGCGGACGGCGGCCGGGGACGGCGTGCGCGACGGCGCCGTACTCCGCGAGATGCGCTGGTGGGACATCGCGCCGGTCCTGGACCTGGAGCGCGAGCTGTTCCCCGAGGACGCCTGGTCGGCGGGCATGTTCTGGTCCGAGCTGGCGCACGCGCGCGGCCCGGCCGCCAACCGCCGCTACCTCGTCGCCGAACAGGACGGCCGCCTGGTCGGCTACGGCGGCCTGGCCGCCGTCGACGGCACCGGCGACATCCAGACCATCGCCACCGCCCGCGACCAGTGGGGCACCGGCCTCGGCTCCCGGCTGCTGACCGAGCTGCTGTCCGCCGCCACCGCCTTCGAATGCGCCGAGGTGCTGCTCGAAGTACGCGTCGACAACATACGGGCACAGCGCCTGTACGAGCGGTTCGGCTTCGAGCCGATCGGCTTCCGGCGCGGCTACTACCAGCCGGGCAACGTGGACGCCCTCGTCATGCGCCGTACCACCGAGTCCCCCTCCGAATCCCCGGCCGATTCCGCCGCCGGACCGTCCGGCGACGCCCCCTCCTCCCCACCCCCCGCGCAAGGAAACCGGACCCATGGCTGACGAACCGCTCGTCCTCGGCATCGAGACCTCCTGCGACGAAACCGGCGTCGGCATCGTGCGCGGTCACACGCTCCTCGCGGACGCCGTCGCCTCCAGCGTCGACGAGCACGCCCGCTTCGGCGGCGTCGTCCCGGAAGTGGCCTCGCGCGCGCACCTGGAGGCGATGGTCCCCACCATCCGGCGCGCCCTGAAGGAGGCCGGCGTCGCCGCGTCCGACCTCGACGGGATCGCCGTCACGGCGGGTCCCGGCCTGGCGGGTGCTCTCCTCGTCGGCGTCTCGGCCGCCAAGGCGTACGCCTACGCCCTCGGCAAGCCGCTCTACGGCGTCAACCACCTCGCCTCGCACATCTGCGTCGACCAGCTCGAACACGGCGCCCTGCCCGAGCCGACGATGGCCCTGCTGGTCTCCGGCGGCCACTCCTCGCTCCTGCTGGCCCCCGACATCACCTCCGACGTACGCCCCCTCGGCTCGACCATCGACGACGCGGCGGGCGAGGCGTTCGACAAGGTCGCCCGCGTGCTGCACCTGGGCTTCCCCGGCGGCCCGGTCATCGACCGCTACGCACGCGAGGGCGACCCGGACGCGATCCGCTTCCCGCGCGGCCTGACGGGCTCCCGCGACTCGGTCTACGACTTCTCCTTCTCCGGCCTCAAGACGGCCGTCGCCCGCTGGATCGAGGCGAAGCGCGCCGCGGGCGAGGAGGTCCCGGTCGCGGACGTCGCGGCGTCCTTCCAGGAAGCGGTCGTCGACGTCCTGACCCGCAAGGCGGTACGCGCCTGCAAGGACAACGGCGTCGACCACCTGATGATCGGCGGCGGCGTCGCCGCCAACTCCCGCCTCCGCGCGCTGGCCCAGGACCGCTGCGAGAAAGCGGGCATCACCCTGCGCGTCCCCCGCCCCAAACTCTGCACCGACAACGGCGCCATGGTCGCCGCCCTCGGCGCCGAAATGGTCGCCCGCAACCGCCCCGCCTCCGCCTGGGACCTCCCGGCCGACTCCTCCCTCCCGGTGACGGAACCCCACGTACCGGCCCCGGACCACGACCACGGCCCCGGGGGCCACAGCCATACGCACGGCCACGGTCACGGCCATGCGCACGATCACGACCACTTCCACGAGCTGAGCAAGGACAACTTGTACTCGTAGGGGGAGGGGGCGGATGGCCTCGATCACGTTGTTGCACGACGCCGTGGCGCAGGCCACGCCCGCTGCCCTGCCCGCCTTCACCCGTGAGCTGTCCCAGGCCGCCGACAGGGTTCTTCAGGGAGGGGACTTCCTTTCGTTGCGGCGTTTCGCGGCGCAGTGGGCCGTCTACGTACACATCCAGCGTGATCCCGGGACCGCCGCCAGGTTCCGGGAGTTGGAGGACCTGGCGGTGGCCTCCGGCGACCCGGCGGAGGACCGGGGCGCGGTGGGGGAGCTCGGTCGCATTCTGGACGCCGCGCATGCCGCCGTGGCGCACGGCGAAGCGCCGTGATCACGGTGTTCCGGCCTCCGAAGGGTGCCGCCGTGCAAACCTGCCCCGCCCACTCGTGACACCACGTCATACCCTGGCCTAGCCGAAATGCAGACATACGGGGAGGCGGCAGGCTGTGAACTGGTTCTGGTGGGTGTTCGTGTTCTTCATGGCGGGGGGTTTCGCCAAGGTCGCCGATGTGGGGCGGAAGGCGATGGGTACGCGGCACGCGCGGAAGATGGAGCGGCTGGAGAGTACGCGGCGCGAGCGGCTGGAGCTGGAGGCGGCGCAGCGGCCGCCGGAGCCGGTGTGCGGGTGTACGCACCACCTCGCCAAGCATGACAAGCAGGGCAAGTGCCATGAGGTGACGCAGGTTCCGACGGCCTGGGACGCGGAGCAGAAGCCGGTCAGGTACGAGCCGGGGCAGTGCACCTGCCAGCAGTACGTCGGCCCGCAGCCCCTGTCGCAGGTGTTCGCGGAGGAGCTGACGGACCGGGCGTAGGCGTCAGCCCTTCGCGGCCGCAGGGGCCTCCCGGCCCAGGAGCATCGTGGGGGCGCCCGCGACCCGGGTCAGGAAGATGACGCAGGAGTGCGGGCCGGCGAGCTTCAGCTTCTTGCGCAGCTCCTCGGGTTCGACGGCCGAGCCGCGCTTCTTGACGACGGCGACGCCCACGCCGCGTTCGCGCAGCAGCGCCCGGAGCTTCTTGACGTTGAACGGCAGCGTGTCGGTGATCTCGTACGCGGTGGCGTACGGGGTCGGACGGTGCTCGTCGGCCGTGACGTAGGCGATGGTCGGGTCGATCAGGCGGCCGTCCACCCGCTGGGCGACCTCCGCGACGAGGTGCGCGCGGATGACGGCGCCGTCCGGTTCGTACAGCCAGCGGCCGACCGGGCCCGGCGCGGGGTCGGGCAGGCCGGTGCCCAGCAGGAAGTCACCGGCGGGCAGGAGCGTGGCGCGGCGCGCGCCGGGCGCGGTGCCGAACCACAGGACGGCTTCCTTCACGTCGCCGCCGTCGGAGATCCACTCCGCCTCCGCCTCGTCGGGGATGATCTCGTGCGGGATGCCCGGCGCGATCTTCAGGGCGGCGTGCGGTGCCGTACGGGCGGCTTGTACGGCCCAGGAAAGCGGCGGCGAGTACGCCTCGGGGTCGAAGATCCGCCCGCCGCGCCCGCCCCGGCCGCCCCGCCGCGCCGGGTCGACGAACACCGCGTCGTACGCCGAGGTGTCCACCTCGGTGACATCCGCGCAGCGCACCTCGATCCGGTCGGCCAGCCCCAGCGCCTCCGCGTTGGCGCGGGCCGCCGCGCAGGTCAGCGGGTCGCGGTCGACGGCCAGGACATGGATGCCGGCGCGGGCCAGGGCGATGGCGTCACCGCCGATGCCGGAGCACAGGTCGGCGAGCGTGCGGACGCCGAGGGCGGCGAGGCGGGTGGCGCGGTGGGCGGCGACCGTGCTGCGGGTGGACTGTTCGACGCCGTTGGGCGTGAAGTACATGCGCGCGGCGTCCGCCCCGAATTTGGCCGCGGCGCGCTGGCGCAGCCGCGCCTGTCCCAGCGCGGCGGAGACCAGCGGCGCCGGGTGGTCGCGTCGCAGCCGGGTCGCGGTCGCCAGTTCGTCGGCCGGGTCGTGGTCGCGCAGTGCGGCCAGCAGGGCCTGGCCTTCGGGCGTGTGCAGCGCGGAGAAGGAGTCGAGGTCGTTCGCCTGGTTCACCCGGTCCATTGTGGGCCAGCGCGCGGGGTGGGGAGCGGCGGGGCGCTGCGGAGGCCGGTGGTGACCTCCCGGGGTCAGCCGCGTGAGCGGCGGGCGCGGCGGCCGTGGCCCGGCGGACGGCCGCCGGGCCGGGGCATGGCCGGGGCGGGCAGGGCGGCCGGGTCCACGCGCGGGGTGGCCTGGGTGGCGTCCAGGTCCGCCGCGGCGCGGGCGGCGCGCCGTCCCCGCCGCCCGCGCCGTCCGGTCGGCTCTCCTATCGGCTCGCGGCGGCGCTGCGCACTGTCGCTGATGCGGATGAGCAGCGCGACCATGACCCAGTTCGCGACGAGTGAGGACCCGCCCTTGGCCAGGAAGGGCAGTGCTTTGCCGGTGAGGGGGATCAGCCCGGTGACGCCGCCCGCGACGACGAACACCTGGAGCAGCAGCGAGCTGGCCAGCCCGACCGCCAGCAGCTTGCCGAAGGGGTCGCGGGCGGTGAGGCCGACGCGCAGGCCGCGCTGGGCGAGCAGTACGTACAGGAGCAGGACGACCATCACGCCGGCGAGGCCCAGTTCCTCGCCGACGGTGGTGAGGATGAAGTCGCTGTTGCCCGCGAAGCCGATCAGTTCGGGGTGTCCCTGGCCCAGGCCCGTACCGCTGATGCCGCCGCTGCCGAAGCTGAACAGCGCCTGCGCGGCCTGCTCGGATATCAGGCCCGGCGGTCGCTCCTTCTCGGGCAGGAAGATGTCCATGGGGTGCAGCCAGGCCATGACCCGGCCCTTGACGTGCGGTTCGGTCGAGCCGACGACGGCGGCGCCGATCACCGCCATGGCCAGGCCGCACAGCACCCAGCTGGTGCGCTCGGTGGCCATGTAGAGGGTGATCACGAAGAGGCCGAAGAAGATCAGTGACGTACCGAGGTCGCGTTCGAAGACCAGCACCAGGAGGCTGATGACCCAGATGGTGAAGATCGGCCCGAGCTGGCGTCCCGGCGGCAACTGGACGCCCATGACGCGGCGGCCGGAGAGGGCGAGCGCGTCGCGGTTGAGCGTCAGGTAGCCCGCGAAGAACACCGCGATCATGATTTTCACGAACTCGCCGGGCTGCAACGAGAGCGGTCCCACGAAGATCCACCGCTTGGCGCCGAACGTGTCGCCGGGGAAGAACGCCGGGGCCATCAGCAGCACCAGCGCGACGGCCATCGTCAGGTAGATGTACCGCTGGAGGAAGCGGTGGTCGCGCAGCAGCATCAGCACGGCCGTACAGACCGCCACCCCGATCACCGTCCACACCAGTTGCCCGCCGGCCGCCGGGGCCATGTGCAGGCTGGGCTTGGCCGCGTACGTGATGTCGAGGCGGTTGAGCAGCACCAGGCCGAGGCCGGACAGCAGGGTGGCGAGCGGCAGGATCAGCGGGTCGGCGCGCGGCGCGAAGCGGCGCACGACCAGGTGCGGGACGAGCGCCATGAAGAAGACGGCGGCGCTGAAGCCGGGCAGCCCGGCGGGCAGCCGGCCGTTCATCGACAGACCGGTGTACGTGTAGCCGAAGACCGAGATCAGTACGGCGAAGGCGAGCAGCCACATCTCCGTACGCCGCCGGTTCGGGGCCTGGGCGAGCGCGGCGAACGTCATGGTGCGCTCGGCGTCGCTCTCCGGCACCCCGGGGGGCCGGGGCGAGCTCGTCAGTCCACGCACGGGATGCCTCCGCCGTCCATCATGGGAGCCGTCTGCCCGGAACGTTCCGCTCCGGAGCCGGACTCCACCGTCGATGAGGAAGACGAGGGTGACGGTTGCAGGGTTCCCACAGACGGCCGGGGTGCGACAGACCCGCCATCGGGCGCGTCACCGCTGGTGGGAGCAGTGGAATCACCGGCCTCCGGCCTGGTTTCGCGGGCGACGAGCCGCCGTATCTTGTCCGGATCCACCCGGTTCACGTCCTCACCGTGATGCTTGGCGAAGCCCTCCACGGGCAGCGTGGTGAAGCGTACATTCCCGCCCGAAAGGTTCTTCGCCTGCCGGAGGAACGCCAGCAGGTCCCAGCCCTCGTCGATCACCAGGTCCTGCTTCGCGACGTCCGTCAGCTTCAGCAGCCGCAGCGGGTCGGTGAAGGTGCCGGCCGAGTTCAGCTTGTGCGTGGCGGAGGCGAGAAACGCCTGCTGGCGGCGGGTACGGTCCAGGTCGCCGGCGGGCAGGCCGTGCCGCTGCCGTACAAAGGCCAGCGACTGCGGCCCGTCGAGCGTCTGCCGTCCGGCCGGGAAGTCGGCACCCGAGTAACGGTCCCGCACCGCGTGCTTCAGGCACACCGGTACGCCGTCGAGCGCGTCCGCGATGTGCAGGAAGCCCACCAGGTTCACCTCGGCGAAGTGGTCGACCGGCACACCGAGGAAGGCGCGCACCGTCGCGATCTGCGCCCGGCGGCCGGCCTCCCGCCCCTCGTGCTCCAGCCGGTCGTGATCCGTGACGCCCTGCCGCGCCAGCCGCTCCTCCGCCGCGGCCTTGGCCAGCCCGTACGCCTTCTTGATCTTGTCCTTGCCGTGCCCCGGAATGTCCACGAGATCGTCGCGGGGAATCGAGAACGCAGTGGCCCGCCCCCCACCGGCAGGTACATGCAACAGCATCAGCGTGTTGGTGTTGTAACCGCCGATGTCCGACGAGGCGCCCGCGTGCAGCTTCTCCAGCACGTCCTTCGGCAGGTCGTTCCCGTTCTGGTCCTTACGGCTGTCCAGTCCCATCAGCAGGATGTTGACCGCCCCGCCGGACGATCTGGGCGCCCCGTCGCCGAGCGCCCGCGACGAGCCGATCCGCGCGGCGAGATCCCGGTAGAAGTACCACCCGGCGCCCGCCGTGCCCAGCAGGAGCACGGCGACGCACAGGGCCAGCCTGCGCAACACGACACGGCGCCGGCGCCTGTGCCCTCGCGGGTGGGCGGTGTCCGGAGCGGTGGGCCTGCGACGGTGCTTCATCCGAACAGGCTGACGGCCCGCCGCTGAAGAAAATCTGAAAGTCCTGAAGACCCGCTCAGGAGTAACCGCCTCAGGCGGGCCGCCCCCCGTCAGAAACCCCCGGGCCCCCGCTGCCCCCGGTCCGTACGGGCAACACGGCCACGAAGCGGGCACCGGCCCGCCCGTCCTCCCGCCCCCGCACGGTCAGCTCCCCGCCGTGCGCGCGGGCGACCCCCCGGGCGATGGCCAGCCCCAGCCCCGTACCGCCGGTCTCCCGGTCACGCGCCGCGTCGAGCCGGGCGAACCGCTCGAAGACCTTCCCCCGGTCCGCCTCCGGAACGCCTGGCCCGTCGTCCACGACTTCCAGTACAGCCCGGTCGACGGCACCATCGTGTCCGCCTTCCTCCCCCCGCGCCACGACCCGCACCTCGGACGCCGCATACCGCAGCGCGTTGTCGACCAGGTTGGTCAGCAGACGCTCCAGTTGCGCCGGATCACCCCGCACAGGAACGGGTTCACCGGCCTCCACGACCAGCCGCGCCCCACCGCCGCCGCCCGGACGGCGCGCGGCCTCCTCCGCCGCCAGCAACGCCAGATCCACCGGCTCCGCACCACGCGGGGCATGCGCGTCGAGCCGCGCGAGAAGCAGCAGGTCAGCGGCGATCCGCTGTAGACGCTCGGTGTCCCGCAGCGCCGCGCGTACGGACTCCTGATGCTCGCTGTCGCTGTCGCTGCCACCGGTCCCGCCAGCGAGCGCCACCTCCAGCCGGGACCGCACCGCCGCGATCGGATTGCGCAGTTCGTGCGACGCGTCCGCGACGAACTGGCGCTGCCGGGTGACGGCCTGCTCCAGCCGGTCCAGGGTGGCATTGACCGTACGGGCCATCAGCGCGATCTCGTCACCGCCCGCCGGATCCGGCACCCGCCGGTCCAGCTCGCTCTCACTCACAGCGGCCAGCTCGGTCCTGATGGCGGTCACCGGGCGCAGCGCCAGCCCCGTCACCGCCCACGCGATGGCGGCGGCCAGCGCGATCAGCGGCGGGGCGCTGGCCAGCAGGGCCACGCCGATGGCGTGGGTCGCGTCGTCCACGTCCGAGAGCACGGTCACGGCGTACACGTACCGCTCCTGCCCGCCGCCGCCGGGCGGCGACGCCCGGACCACCACCACGTCCGCGCGCGCACCGCCCGCCGCCGCGGCGGGGGAGCCGGTCAGCACGCGGTCGGCGGAATCCTGGCCCGGCGACGGGCGCAAGCCCCGCAACTCGGCGGTCAGCGGTTCGGCGGTACGGAGACTGGTCGCGACGACCCGCCCCGTCGCGTCCAGGACCAGCACCAGATCGACGCCGTCGGCGGGCGAAGGCAGCACCTCCGGCAGGGCACCGGTGTCCGCCTGCGCGGCGACCTTACGGGCCGCCACCTCGGTACGACTGGTGGTGTTGTCCAGAAGGTTGGCGCGCAACAACGCGTAGAGCCATCCACCCCCGACGGCCAGCAGGAGGCCCATCGCGAGCGCCGCGGCCACGGCGGTGCGGCCGCGCACGGACGCGGGCCCGGGCCGGAACCGGCGTTTCTCAGCCGTCATCGGGCGCCATCCGGTAACCCGTCCCGTGCACGGTACGGATGGAATGGCGGCCGAACGGCACATCCACCTTCTTGCGCAGCGACGAGACGTACACCTCGACGATGTTGGGGTCCACGTCGGCCGGCGAGTCCCACACCTCGTCGAGGATGTCCCGCTTGGCGACCGCCTGCCCCTCGCCCGCCATGAGACAGCGCAGCACGCCCAGTTCGCGGGCGGTCAGCTCGATGTCCGTGTCACCGCGGCGACAGCGCCGGGCATCGGCGTCCAGAGTGAGATCACCGCTCTGCAGCGTCCGGGGCCGCTCGGCGGCCCGCCCACGCCGGGTGAGCGCCCGCAGCCGGGCCAGCAGCACAACGAACGAAAACGGCTTGGTCAGATAATCGTCGGCGCCCGCGTCCAGCCCTTCGGCCACGTCGTACTCGCCGTCCTTGGCGGTCAGCATCAGCACAGGCGTCCAGTCGTCCCGGCGCCGCAGCCGCCCACAGATCTCGTACCCGCTGGGCCCCGGCAGCATCACATCCAGCACGATCGCGTCGTACACCCCCGCCAACGCGAGCTCCAGCCCCCGATGCCCGTCCCGGGCCACATCCACCCAGTGCCCCTCAGCAGCCAGCCCCCGCCGCAAGGAGTCGGCGAGCCCCTCTTCATCCTCCACGACCAGTATGTGCATGAACTCATTGTCCCGGTTCCGCCCTATTCCCGACAGGACGGACCGGAGGACCGCAGCAGTGGCGCCCACACCACGTGAGCCTCTCCGCCAGTCGAGCGCGCACCAGAACAATCGTTCTTTCCCACCCCCACAGACCTGGGCTCGCCAATCCGACCGGAGGGGGCGGGTAGGGGACCGTCCCCGCGGGCAGTCCGGACACTGGCCCACGTATCCGATGCACCTCAGCTAAAGGACGCCGTGGGGAGCTAAAGGATGCCTTGGGGGTACCCCCGGCCGAAGGCTGGGGGAGAGTTGGCCCCCTACGCGCCCCCGCCGCCCCCACAACGAACCCCGTCCGAGCCCAGGTCACCCCACAACCCCCGCGCGAAGCGCAACCCAGGATTGCCAAGCCCCCCACCTGGGCAAGGTGCCCCACGAGCAGCCCCCCCCCGAAGAGACGCGCCGAAGGCGCATTGGCACTCCGCTTGACCGAGTGCTAACCGCGTCATAGTCTCGGCTCTGGCACTCTCCACCGGGGAGTGCCAAACACAGCGACGGGCAGGTCCGGCACCCGCGACGACGGATCGACCTGGTCGCCACCTCAGACAGTTAACCCCGTGAGATCTCCGAAGGGGGAGGTCGGATCGTGACGACCGCCAGCTCCAAGGTTGCCATCAAGCCGCTCGAGGACCGCATCGTGGTCCAGCCGCTCGACGCCGAGCAGACCACGGCTTCGGGCCTGGTCATTCCCGACACCGCGAAGGAGAAGCCCCAGGAGGGCGCCGTCCTCGCCGTGGGTCCGGGCCGCTTCGAGAACGGCGAGCGCCTGCCGCTCGACGTCCAGGTGGGTGACGTCGTTCTCTACAGCAAGTACGGCGGCACCGAGGTGAAGTACAACGGCGACGAGTACCTCGTCCTCTCGGCGCGCGACGTGCTCGCGATCATCGAGAAGTAATTCACCGAAGATTGCCTAGTTCTGCGCCCCTGGTTCCCGCGTCTAAACAACCGGTATCCCGGGGCGCAGTTCGTTGCAGAGAACGACTAAGGACACGTAACTCATGGCGAAGATCCTGAAGTTCGACGAGGACGCCCGTCGCGCCCTTGAGCGCGGCGTCAACAAGCTTGCCGACACCGTGAAGGTGACGATCGGCCCCAAGGGCCGCAACGTCGTCATCGACAAGAAGTTCGGCGCCCCGACCATCACCAACGACGGTGTGACCATCGCCCGTGAGGTCGAGGTCGACGACCCGTACGAGAACCTCGGCGCGCAGCTGGTGAAGGAGGTGGCGACCAAGACCAACGACATCGCTGGTGACGGCACCACCACCGCCACCGTGCTGGCGCAGGCGCTGGTCCGTGAGGGCCTGCGCAACGTCGCCGCGGGTGCTTCCCCGGCCGCCCTGAAGAAGGGCATCGACGCCGCGGTCAAGGCCGTGTCCGAGGACCTCCTCGCGACCGCCCGCCCGATCGACGAGAAGTCCGACATCGCGGCCGTCGCCGGTCTGTCCGCGCAGGACAAGCAGGTCGGCGAGCTGATCGCCGAGGCGATGGACAAGGTCGGCAAGGACGGTGTGATCACCGTCGAGGAGTCCAACACCTTCGGTCTGGAGCTGGACTTCACCGAGGGCATGGCCTTCGACAAGGGCTACCTCTCGCCGTACATGGTCACCGACCAGGAGCGGATGGAAGCGGTCCTGGAGGACCCGTACATCCTCATCCACCAGGGCAAGATCGGCTCGATCCAGGACCTGCTGCCGCTGCTGGAGAAGGTCATCCAGGCCGGCTCCTCCAAGCCGCTGCTGATCATCGCCGAGGACGTCGAGGGCGAGGCCCTGTCGACCCTGGTCGTCAACAAGATCCGCGGCACGTTCAACGCCGTCGCCGTCAAGGCGCCCGGCTTCGGTGACCGCCGCAAGGCGATGCTCGGCGACATGGCCGCCCTGACCGGCGCGACCGTCATCGCCGAGGAGGTCGGCCTCAAGCTCGACCAGGCCGGTCTGGACGTGCTGGGCACCGCCCGCCGCGTGACCGTCACCAAGGACGACACGACCATCGTGGACGGCGGCGGCAACTCCGCCGACGTCGAGGGCCGCGTCAACCAGATCAAGGGCGAGATCGAGTCCACCGACTCGGACTGGGACCGCGAGAAGCTCCAGGAGCGCCTGGCGAAGCTGGCCGGCGGCGTCTGCGTGATCCGCGTGGGTGCGGCCACCGAGGTCGAGCTCAAGGAGAAGAAGCACCGTCTGGAGGACGCCATCTCCGCGACCCGCGCCGCGGTCGAGGAGGGCATCGTCTCCGGTGGTGGCTCCGCCCTGGTGCACGCCGCCAAGGTGCTGGAGGGCTCCCTCGGCAAGGAGGGCGACGAGGCCACCGGTGTCGCCGTCGTCCGCCGCGCCGCCGTCGAGCCGCTGCGCTGGATCGCGGAGAACGCCGGCCTTGAGGGCTACGTCATCACCTCGAAGGTGGCGGAGCTGGACAAGAACCAGGGCTTCAACGCCGCGACCGGCGAGTACGGCGACCTGGTGAAGGCCGGCGTCATCGACCCGGTCAAGGTCACCCGTTCCGCGCTGGAGAACGCCGCGTCGATCGCCTCGCTGCTGCTCACGACCGAGACCCTGGTCGTCGAGAAGCCGGCCGAGGAGGAGCCCGAGGCCGGTCACGGCCACGGCCACGCCCACTGAGGCAGCTCACCGCCGTTCGAGGCCCGGTCCCCTTTCGAGGGGGCCGGGCCTCGTCCCGTTGACGGGGCTTCCCGCCGTCATCCCGCGGAACCGTTGGCCAGCGCCGCTCGGACGATGCGGACGGCCTCGTCGGTGCCGATGCCGGCGCGGGTGATGACGGCGGCGTACTCGGCGGCGGCGCGGCGTGCCCGTTCGCGCCCCTTCTCGCCGGCCGCGGACACGAACGAGCCGGCCGCTCCGCGGGTCTCGATCAGCCCTGCCTCCTCCAGCCCCCGGTAGGCCCGGCCGACGGTGTTGGCGGCCAGGCCGAGGTCCGCGGCCAGGCGGCGGATGGCCGGCAGCCGGGTGCCCACGGCCAGTGCGCGGTCCTGGATCTGCCGGGCGAGCTGGGCGCGGAGCTGCTCGAACGGCGGGACGGGGGAGGCCGGGTCGATGACGAGCATCGGTCTCACCGGTCGCTCATGACGTGCTGTGCCACCGTGGAGCTCGGTGCGGTCCGCGCGGTGATCAGGGCGAGCGCGACGACGCTCAGGGCGATGAACGCAAGCCAGGCGACGGTCCACCAGCCGAGCCCGGCAGCGAGCACCGACACGGTCGGCAGGCACCACACCACGGAGGGGGTGGCGACGTAGCGGGCGTCCTCGACCCGCATGATGACGTCGGCGGTCAGCGAGACCTCGTCGTCGGCCACGGCCGGGCGCGCCAGGACATGCCGCAGTTGGACGAGCATGCCGGCCGCGATCCCGCCCAGCCCGATGAGCAGGATGGCCGCCGCGTACCGTGCGGTGGATTCCTGCACGGTCAGGGCATGGATCGCCGGGGCCGTCGCGCCCGCGAACGTGGCAACCGCGAACAGGACACGCGGCCCGCCGAGCACGGTGCGCCAGCCGAGCCGGACCGGGTGGGCCGCCCGCCGCGGCAGCGTCGCCGCGGCCCGCCGGTCGACCTGCCGCACCCGCCGGGCCAGCAGTGACTGGGCCAGCACCAGCCCGGCCACCACCGCCGTCAGGACCAGCAGCGACCAGTGCAGGGGAGGCCCGGTCCCGTCAACCGCGTCGCCGTCGGACCGGTTGACGGTGTGGACGAGGGCGACCGCGATGATGAAAACGGCCAGCAGGACATCAGCGGCCAGGTGGCTGGCCCGCCGGGCCGCCAGGCGCGCGGCCAGCAACGGTGTCGGCCGGACGTCGGCGAGGCCGTGCCAGGTCAGCCACGCGCCGGCCCGTTCAAGGTCGACCGGCCGCACCGACCGGTCGTTGTCCGGAGTCGTTCCTTTCGGCATGACGCCTCCTTGTATCAACCCTTGACTCAACACGGTGCGACAAGGGTTGCGACAAGTCAAGGGCGAAGTGGCCGCAGGCAGCCGGTACTTGACGGCGATCCGGCCTCGCCCCGGCCCTCACGCCGACCGCCCGAGCCCGTCCGGCCGTACGGGATCCGCGAACGGCAACCCCTGCGCGTAGCGCTCCAGTTCGTCCAGGGCCTGGTCGGCCATGCGGTGGAGCTCGCCGCCGAGGGAGCCGGCGAGGTGCGGGGTGAGCAGGACGTTGGGCAGGTCGTAGAGGGGGGAGTCGGGGGGCGGCAGTTCGGGGTCCGTGACGTCGAGTACGGCGCCGATGCGGCCGGTGACCAGCTCGGAGAGCAGGGCCGTCCCGTCGACGAGGGTGCCGCGGGCGGTGTTGATCAAGGTGGCGCCGTCGGGCAGGAGGGCCAGCCGTCGGGCGTCGAGCAGGTGGTGGGTGGCGGGCAGTTGGGGCGCGTGGACGGTGACCACGTCGGAGCCGGCGCAGAGGTCGTCGAGGGAGGCGAGGGCGGCGCCGAGGCGGCCGGCTTCGGCCTCGTCCACGTACGGGTCGTGGAGGAGGACCGTCAGGTCGAAGGGGCGCAGGAGGTCGATGACGCGGCGGCCGATGCGGGAGGCGCCGATCACGCCCACGGTGCGGCGGTGGTTGCCGGCGCCGTCCAGTTCGCGGAGCCAGTCGTGGGGGGCGCGCAGCGCGCGGTAACGGTGTGCGGAGTGCAGGACGCGCTTGTTGGCGAAGAGGATCGCGGCGAGTGTGTACTCGGCGACGGGCTGCGCGTTGGCGGCGGCCGCCGAGGTGACGGCGATGCCCCGCCCCCAACAGGCCTCGGTGACATGGGGTTTGACCGACCCGCCGGCGTGGACGACGGCGCGCAGGCGCGGGGCCCGGTCGAGGACGGCGGCGGTCAGCGGGGTCGCTCCCCACGACGTCAGGAGGACTTCGGCGTCGGCCAGCGCGGTGGCCACGGCCGGGGGCGGGTCGGCCAAGTCGTGGGCCACCAGGCCGGGATCGGTGCGGGCGAGCGCTGTCAGACGGGTGCGGTGGTGGTCGGCGAGCAGACGGCCGGCGAGGCCGGGTTGCATGGCGAGCAGCAGGGTGGGGCGGGAAAGTGCCTGGTCAGAGGAATTGTCAGTGGTGTGGTGCATGGTGGAAGCGTGCTCCTGGTTCGGGGCGTCACTTGACGCTTCCGGCGGCGAGTCCGGCCTTCCAGTGCCGCTGGAGGGTCACGAAGGCGATGATCAGGGGAAGGACGGCGAGGAGGGAGCCGGTGACGACGAGGGGGTAGAAGGACGGCTCGCCGTGCGCGTTGCCGCTCCAGGCGTACAGGCCGAGGCTCACGGGGAAGAGCCGCTGGTCGGAGAGCATCACGAGGGGGAGGAAGAAGTTGTTCCAGATCGCGGTGAACTGGAAGAGGAAGACGGTCACCAGGCCCGGCGCGACCATACGCAGGCCGATGGACCAGAAGACGCGCAGCTCGCCCGCGCCGTCGATACGGGCCGCTTCGAGCGCCTCGTCCGGGATGTAGCCGGCGCTGAAGACCCGCGCCAGGTATACGCCGAACGGGTTGACGAGTACGGGCACCAGCACCGACCAGTAGGTGTTGACCACGCCGGTGCGGCTGGCCAGCAGGTAGAGGGGGAGGGCCAGCGCGGTGGTGGGGACCAGCACCCCGAGCAGGACGACGCCGAACAGCTTCTCCTTGCCCGGGAACCGGTACTTGTCGAAGGCGTAACCGGCTGCCACGCAGATCAGGGCGCAGAGCGCGGCGCCGGCGCCCGCGTAGAGCAGGCTGTTGGCGTACCACCGGAAGTAGATGCCGTCGCCCTCGGAGGCGAGGCGGGAGAGGTTGCCGGCCAGGTCGAAGCCCTCGAAGGACAGGGAGTCCCCGGCCAGCAGGCCGCCCGCGTCCTTGGTGGCGGCGGTGACCAGCCAGACGAGGGGGAAGAGCGTGTAGAGGACGGCGAGGGCGAGGGCCGCGTTGACGGCGGCGGGGGAGAGCCAGCGGCCGCGCGGGTGACGGCCGGCGGCGCGTACGGACGGGGTGCGCGAGGGGCGTACGGGCGCGGGGGCCGCCGGGCCGGCGACGGCGGTGCGGGGGGTCAGCGCCATCAGGGCCTGCCCTTCGGGTGGGCGAGCGGGACACGGGAGGCGTCCGGCAGGCGGCGACCGGGCCGGGAGGAGCGGCCGGAGAGGCGGGTGACGGCGAAGGACAGCAGCGCGGCGGCGAGGGCGAGCAGGACGGACGCGGCGGCCGCGAGGCCGTAGTCGTTGCGGGCGAAGGCGGCGGTGTAGGCGTACATGTTCGGCGTCCAGGAGGAGGTGACGGCGGAGCCGGAGCCCTGGTTGAGGATCAGCGGCTCGGTGAAGAGCTGGAGCGAGCCGATGACGGTGAAGAGGGCCACCATGACGAGGGAGGGGCGGATGAGGGGGATCTTGACGCCGGTCGCGACGCGCCAGGCGCCCGCGCCGTCCACCGTCGCGGCCTCGATCACGGAGCGGTCGACGGCCTGGAGGGCGGCGTAGAAGATGACCATGTTGTAGCCGAGCCACTCCCACAGGGCGATGTTGACGACCGAGGGCAGCGCTCCGGAGGGGGACAGGAAGTCGAAGCCGAGACCGCCGGACTCCATCGCGGCGACGACCGGGCTGAGCTGGGGCGTGTAGAGGTAGACCCAGGTCAGGGCGGCGATGATGCCGGGCACGGCGTGCGGCAGGAACAGGGCGAGCTGGAAGAAGCGCCGGGCGCGGGCGAGGGCGGAGTCCAGCAGCAGGGCGAGCGTCAGCGCCCCGGCCAGCAGGAGGGGGAGGTAGAGGGCGCAGTAGCCGAGGAGGACGAGGAAGCCGTCGCGGAAGGCGTGGTCGCCGAGCGCCGCCGCGTAGTTGCCGAGTCCGCTGAAGACCGTGCGCGTACCGCCGAAGCCGAGGCCGGACTGCTTCTCGGTGAAGAGGCTGAGCCAGACCGCGTACCCGATCGGGACCACCATGACCACGGCGAACAGGGCGAAGAAGGGGGTGAGCAGGACGGTGGCGGCGCGCGCCTTGGCGTTCACCGGCCCATGACCTTCAGGCCGCGCTTCCGCAGTTCGCGCACGGTCGCGTCGCTGCCGGCGCGTACCGCGGCGGTGAGCGAGCCGGTGCCGCCGCCCGCGCCCGCGACCTTGCCGAACTCGTCCTTGAGGGTGGTGTTGGTGGTGCCGGTGGCCGGGCCCCAGCCCCACGCGCCGTTGACCGAGGCGGCCGCGGCGTCGAAGAGGGCGTAGACGTCCTGGCCGCCGTAGTAGCGGGTGTCGAACGCCCGCCGGGCCACCGGGCGCAGTGCCGTGGCGGCCGGGTAGGCGCTGGACTCGCCGGAGGTGACCCGGGCCTTGACCGCGTCGGCGGAGGTGGACATCCAGGTCGCGAACCGTACCGCGGCCTCGGGGTGGCGGCTGTTCTTGGTCACGGCGGTCGTGGAGCCGCCGAGCATGCCGCTGGCGGGCCTGCCGTCCCAGCTCGGCACGGGCGCCGCGGCCCACTTGCCGCTCTGGTCGGGCAGGGTGCCCTTGAGGACGCCCGCGCCCCAGGAGGCGCCGAGGTAGCCGACGGTGCCGCCGCTCTTGAGCGAGTTGGTCCACCCGGGGCTGAAGGAGGCGTGGGTGTGCACCAGGCCGTCCCGGAGGAGGCCCTGCCAGTAGTCGGTGACCTTCCTGGTCGCCGGGTCCGTGGTGTTCAGCTTCCAGGAGTCGCCCTCGGTGGCGAACCAGTGGGCGCCGGCCTGCCAGGCCATCGCCTCGAAGGTGGTCGGGTCGTCGGGGAAGAAGGTGCCGGCGCGCGCTTTCGGGTCGGCCCTCTTCACGGCGGCGGCAGCGGCGCGGAAGGCGTCCCAGGTCCGCGGCACCTCGATCCTGTGCCGGGTGAAGAAGTCCTTGCGGTAGTAGTAGACCTGCGGCGCGGCGTCGAAGGGGACGGCCCAGGCGCGGCCGCCGAGGGTGGTGAGCCGGACGGCCTGCGGCAGCAGCTTCCGCTTCAGCTCGGGCGTCACGTACGGGGTGATGTCCCGGACGGCGCCCTGGCTGACGAACTCCGGGAGGGTCGGGTACTCGACGCTGACCAGGTCGGGCGCGTTGCCCGCCTTGACCGCGTTGGAAATCTTGGCGTAGCCGCCCGCGGTGCCCGAGGGGATCTCCTCGAACCGTACCTTCGTGTCGCGGTGGGTGGCGTTGAACGCGTCCACGGCCTGTTTCGTGCCCTTGGTCCAGCCCCAGTACGTCAGGGTCACGGGGCCTTCGCTCCCGGCGGCGCCACTGCCGCCGCAGGCCGTCAGCAGGGTCAGGGCGGTGAGGCCGCCGGCTAGCGCGAGCGTCGTTCTGCTCCAACTGGGGCTCATGGCGCGGCTCCTGAGCATGGGGGGCGCGGCGCGAAGGTGATGGCCGCGATCCGCGATCCTTGGGCCGGCCTTGAGCGAAGTCAAGAGCGAAAGATTGATTGATCGAAAAAAGAACAGGATGGGGGAGGCGGGTGCGGCGTCCGGAGGTGGCCGAGCGGCCGGGGAGTGGGGAGGGGCGGAATGCGGGAGCGGGTGGCGGGAGGGGGGCAGACGGGTCAGGTGCCTTCGCCCGCACCCGCGCCCGTACCGCTTCCCGCGCCCGCCTCCGTACCGCTTCCCGCCCCGGTACCGCTCCCCGCCCCGCACGAAGCGCGGACCCGCAGTGTCGGCAGCAGGGTGAGGTGGCGCCGCGGACCCGGCCCCCCGAGACCTTCCCCGCCCGGCTCCCCGCCGCCTGCCGCCCCACCGCCACCCCCTCCGGCCCGCTCGCGCAGCCGGTGCATCAGCAGGCCCGCCGCCTGCCGCCCCACCTCCCGCTTGGGCGGCGCCACGGCCGTCAGCGGTGTGTCCGCCAGCGCCGCCACCTCGTCGTCGTACGCGACCAGCGCCAGGTCGCGCGGCACCCGTACGCCCAGTTCGGCGAGCCGCTGCACCATCTGGATCGCGTCCACGTCGTTGTGCACCAGCGCCGCCGTCGCCTCCCCCGAGGCCACCGCCGCCCGCAGCTCCCGTACGGCCCGCTCGAAGCCCGCCGGGTCCAGTTCGGCGGGCACCGACCCAATCGCCGGCCGCGGCCGCGGCACGCCGAGGGCCCGCAGCGCCGCGTCGTACCCTTCGCGTACGGCGAGCGCCGTCGGGCTGTCGGCGCGGGCCACCAGCAGTGGCGCCGCGTGTCCCCGCGCGATCAGGTGGCGCAGCGCGAGCAGCACCCCGTGGCCGTGGTCCGAGCACACCCGGTCCAGCCCCGCCAGCGGGCTGCCCGGCGGCACACTGCGCTCCAACAGCACGACGGGCACCGGGAGTTCGGCGACCCAGCCGCCGTACTCGGCCGGGTCGCCCGGGCCGCGCCAGCCCGGCGCGACGAGCAGCCCTTCGGCGCCGGCGGACAGCAGTCCTTCGGCGCGCGCCGGGTCCTCCTCGGGCCGGTAGTCGGATATCCGCAGGACGAGCCGGGCCCCGGCCCGCGCCGCGGCCTCGTGGGCGCCGCGGATCACGTCGGCGAAGTAGTACGTGGCCGAGGGCGCCAGCAGGCCCAGCACCGGCCCCTCGGCGGCGGGCGCGCGGCCGTCGGCGGCCCGGTCGCGCCGCCGGGGCCAGGACACCGCGCCGTGCACCCGGTCGAGCAGGCCCTTGCCGGTCAGCGCCTCGACGTCGCGCCGTACGGTGACGGGTGAGACGCCGAGCTGGTCGGCCAGGTCGGTGACGCGGGCCGAGCCGCGCTGCCGTACCAAGGACAGCAGGCGGTCATGACGTTGCACAGCACGCTCGCGCACGGCGGCAGCCCCCTCGCGGTGTGGTGGACGGGTGCCGGCCGGGACGGCGGCCGGTCCCGGACCCGGCCCGTCTCCAAGAGAAACAAGAGAAAACGGTGCGGACGCACCCTAGTGCAGCGTGATCGAACGGCCCAGCAAACGGTCGTTCGATCAGGTGGTCTTGACGTTCGATCGCGGCGAGTTGAGGATTCCTGGGGTCGTCGACCGTAAGGGAAGCGCTCATGACCGTGCCCCAGCCCGCCCAGCCCCCGCAGTCCGCCCGGCCCGCCGGCCGGAAGACCGGCGCCCTGCCGCCGGAGGACCGCGAGCGCAGTCCGTACACCGGCTGGACCCGTGCGCACTGGGAAGCCACGGCCGACGGCCTCCTGCAGGCGGTCGTCCCGTACGCGTCGCCCCGCAACGGCCTCATCAACCTCCCCGGCGCCCGTCCGAGTTGGGCCGGACCGCGCTCGGACGGCCTCGAAGGCTACGCCCGTACCTTCCTCGCGGCCGCCTTCCGGGTGGCCGGGAGCGGTGGCCGGGACCCGCACGGCTACCTGGCGCGCTACGGCGAAGGGCTCGCCGCGGGCACCGAGCACCCGGTGACCGAACCGGGACTGGACGGCAAGGACCCCGACGCCTGGCCGGTCATCCCGGACACCCGGCAGGCCATCGTCGAGTCCGCCTCCGTCGCCCTCGGCCTGCGGCTGACCCGCCCCTGGCTGTGGGACACCCTGGACGACAAGGTCCGCACCCGGGCCGTCGACTGGCTGCTGCCCGCCCTCGACCCGCCGCCCATCGACAACAACTGGTGGCTGTTCGGCCTGACCGTCGGCGGTTTCCTCCTCGACGCGGGCGTCGAGACGGAACGCGCGCAGGCGTCCGTCGACCGCGCGCTGGAGCGGATCGACGGCTGGTACCGGGGCGAGGGGTGGTACAGCGACGGCGACAACCAGGCGTTCGACCACTACAACGGCTGGGCGCTGCATTTCTATCCCGTCCTGCACGCCCATCTCTCCGGCGACCGCGCGCTGCTCGACACGTACGGCGAGCGGCTGCGCGCCCACCTGGACGGCTACCGCCGCATGTTCGACGCCAACGGCGCCCCGATGCCGTTCGGCCGCTCGCTCACCTACCGCTTCGCCACCCTCGCCGCGCCCTGGCTCGGCGCGCTCACCGGCCACACCCCGCTCAGCCCCGGCGCCACCCGCCGCCTCGCCTCCGGCACCCTGCGGCACTTCGTCGACCACGGCGCCGTGACGGACGAAGGGCTCCTGCCGCTCGGCTGGTACGGCCCGTACGCCCCCATGCTCCAGGGCTACTCCGGGCCCGCCTCCCCGTACTGGGCGTCCAAGGGGCTGCTCGGCCTGCTGCTGCCGGACGGCCACCCCGCCTGGACCGAGCGCGAGGAGCCGCTGCCGGCGGAGACCGAGGACGCCGTCACCACGCTGCGCGCACCCGGCCTGCTCGTGCAGGCCACGGCAGCCGACGGGCTGGTCAGGCTGCACAACCACGGCAGCTCCTCGGTCTTCGGCCCGGCCGACCCGAACTACGCGCGGTTCGCCTACTCGACGCGTACGGGGCCGTCGGCCGCCGAGGAGGCCGTGGCGATCGTGGACACGGCGGCGAACCCCGGTTCCGACACCACCCCCGTCGCGACCCCGGACAACCACTTCGCGCTGCTGGTGGACGGCGCGTCCACCGGCCGCGGCCCGGTCGAACCGCTGGGCAGCGGACCGGGCTGGGCCGCCTCGGCGCACACACCGCGCCGCGCGGACGGCTCCGAACTCGCCGGAGTACGGGTCCGGTCCGCGACGCTGGCGCACGGCCGCGCCGAGGTACGCGTCCACCTCGTCACCGGGGCCGCGCCCGGCACGCCCGTACGCCAGACCGGCTGGGCCGTCCCGGACGACGGGCCGACCGCCCAGCTCCACGCCGTACACGGTTTCACCCAGGACGGCGGGCAGCCGCGGACCGTACCGACCGGCAGCACGCCTTTCGGGGAGCACACCCGCACCGCCTGCCTCGACGGCACGGTGCCGGACGTCCCCGAAGCCGCCCTCTTCGTCTCGATCGCCTCGCTCACCGCCGAGGCCGACCCGGCGCCGGCCCGCACGCTGGCCGAGGTCCGGCTCAGCGGCTCCCACGCCATCCACGTGACCTGGAAGGACGGCACCACCAGCACCCTGACCCTGACCGCGGACACCGCCACCGCCCCGTAACGGAGGCCCACGGACCATGCGACCCGGACCAGGAACCGCACCAGGAACAGGGCCATGAGACCCGGACCGCGCGCCGCCGCGCGCGCTTGGCCCACCGTGCTCGCTCTGTCCGCCGCGCTCACGCTTGTCGCAGCCCCCGGCGCGTGCGCCGCCGACCGCCCCTCCGCTTCGGCAGGCCACGCCTTCCACGTCGACTGCGCCGCGCCCGCCGGGGGCGACGGCTCGCGCGCCCGCCCCTGGTCCACCCTGGCCCAGGCCAACGCTCAGCCGTACGGGCCTGGCGACCGCCTGCTGTTCCGCCGCGGCATCACCTGCACCGGCACCCTCGCCCCCAGGGGCGAGGGCTCCGCCACCGCGCCCTTCACCATCGCCGACTACGGGAGCGCCGCCGCCCGTGCCCGACTGGACGGGGCCGGCGCCCACGACACCGTGCTGCTGGGCAACACGCAGTACGTACGGCTCAGCGCGCTGGAAATCGTCAACGCGGCACGCTTCGGCAGCGAACGCAACGGCGTACGGCTGCGCCTGACCGACTACGGCACCGCCCGCGGTATCGCGGTCACCGGGCTGTACGTGCACGACGTACGCGGCGGCGACGCCAAGACCCTGACCGGGTCCAGCGGCATCCATGTCGCGGTCGAGGGCACGGCGCGGCCCAGCCGCTACGACGGGCTGGAGATCGCCGGGAACCGCATCGAGGACGTCGACCGGGAGGGCGTGTACTTCAAGTCCACCTGGTCCAGGCGCCCCCTCGTCGGCAACCAGCAGGATCCGCACACCTACCCCGGCGCCTGGACCCCGAGCACCCGGGTCCGCGTCCACCACAACACCCTCAGGTCACTGGCGGGCGACGGCATCAAGCTGGACACCACGGCGGGCGCCGTCGTCGAGCACAACCGGGTGGACGGTTTCCAGCTCCGCTCGCCCTCGGCCAACGCGGGGGTCTGGACGTTCAACACCGACGACACCCTCGTCCAGTTCAACGAGGTCTCCGGCGGCGGCAACACACACGACGGCATGTCCTTCGACGCCGACGGCGCCTCCCGGAACACGGTGTTCCAGTACAACAACAGCCACGACAACAAGGGCGGCTTCCTGCTGCTGTGCCCGTACAGCGGCGCCAAGACCGTCGGCACCACCGTCCGCTACAACGTCAGCCGCAACGACGGCGCGCGCCTGATCCAGAACTGCGCGGGTCCCGTCCTCGACACCCGCATCTACAACAACAGCTTCCTCAACACGGACCGCATCCCCGCCTACCTGGTCCAGGACGACACCTCGTCCCCCACCACCACCGACCACCAACTGACCGTCCGCAACAACATCTTCGTCAGCCGCGGACAGGGCGGTTACGCCCTCAAGAACCCCACACCCGGCCTGCGCTTCGACCACAACGTCTTCCACGGCCTGCCGCCGGCGCACCTGCCCGCCAACCCCGGCGGCACCACGGCCGACCCCGGACTGCGCGACGACTTCCGCCTGACCGCCGGGTCACCTGCCCACGCCGCCGGACGGCACGTGGCGGGCAACGGCGGCCGCGACTACTTCGGCACACCGCTGCCCGCCGGAGCCCCCACCATCGGCGCTTACGAGGGCCCCGGCGTCCACTGACGACTCCAGGACGGTACGGGCCGCGCCCTAAGGCCCGTACCACCCACGGCCCGTACCGCGCCGCGTCACTGCGGCCCGTACTTGCGTCCCGTCTTCGACGTGATCCCGCCGAGGAGGTTGCGCGGCGCCAACTTCGCCACGCCCATCAGCGCCTTGTAGCGCGGGTCCGGGATCGACAGCGACTTGCCGCGCGCCAGGTCCTTCATCGCAGCGTCCACCAGTTTGTCGGGGTCCAGCCACATCCAGTCGGGGATGTTGTCCGTACCCATTCCGGCCCGTTCGTGGAACTCGGTCCGCACGAAGCCCGGACACAGCGCCATCAGCCGTACGTTGCTGCCCGCCAGGTCACGGGCGGCGCCCTGGGTGAACTGCACGACCCACGCCTTGCTCGCCCCGTACGTGCCGCGCGGCACGAACGCGGCCACCGAGGCCACGTTGACGACCCCGCCACGACGCCGCTCGCGCATCCCCTTCAGCGCCTCCGACGTCAGCCGCAGCACCGCCTCGCAGTGCACCTTGAGCATCATCAGCTCGTCGGCCATCGGCACGTCCAGGAACTCGCCCTTGTTGCCGAAGCCCGCGTTGTTGACCAGCAGGTCCACCGGGTGGGTGCGGTCGCCGAGCCGCTTCTCGACCGCGGCGATGCCGTCCTCCGTCGCCAGGTCGGCGACCAGCACGGACACCTCGACGCCGTGCCGGTCGTGCAGCTCGGTGGCCTGCTCGCGCAGCCGCTTCTCGTTGCGCGCCACGAGCACCAGGTTGTGGCCGTCGCCCGCCAGCCGGCGGGCGAAAGCGGCGCCGATGCCCGCCGTCGCTCCCGTAATCAATGCAGTCGTCATACGGGCACGCTATCCGCATCCGCGCACGCCGACCGCCCCGGCCGGTGCCCGTCGGCCGGGGCCCGGGCGCCCCGTTCAGGCGGGTTCAAGCCTCTTGTGCACGGATGTACTTGAGCGCCCATTCGCGCAGCTCGGGGTGGAGTGCCGCACCCGTCTCCAGGAGCCGCGGCAGCACCTCGCGCTCGGTGGTCATGCCGCGGAAGGCGAGGGCGATGGTCACGTCGTGGTCCGGGCGGTGCTCGACGGTGATCGTGTCCCCGGCCCGGATCTCGCCCGGCTCCAGGACCCGCAGATACGCGCCGGGCACCCCGGCCCGCGTGAAGCGCTTGATCCAGCCCGGCTCGCCCAGCCGCCCCTGGAAGGTCATGCAGGGGATGCGCGCGGAAGTCACCTCCAGCAGCAGCCGAGGGCCGACGCGCCAGCGTTCGCCGATCAGCGCGTACGTCACGTCCAGGCCGCTGGTGGTGAGGTTCTCCCCGAACATCCCGGCGGGCAGCGTGCGGCCCAGTTCCTTCTCCCAGACGTCCAGATCCTCGCGGGCGTAGGCGTACACCGCCTGGTCGTCGCCGCCGTGATGCTGGAGATTGACCACCGCGTCCCCGGCCAGACCACTGCCGGCGACGCCCTTGGGGCCGGGCGCGGAGACCGCCACCGGCCCGTCGACGGGCTGCTTTCCGATGCCCGTACTGCCCGTCGCACCGGGGTACTCCATGGGCCCCGGCCGCCCCACGTTCACAGACAGAAGCTTCATGGCGGCACGCTACTGGCATCCGGCCAAAGCAGCGAGTCATTATTTCCCGCTCACCCCAAGGTCCGCTTATGCTCGGAGCATGATCGAGGCCCGCCATCTCCGTGTGCTGCGCGCTGTCGCCCGGACCGGTTCCTTCTCCGCCGCCGCCCGCGCGCTCGGCTGCACCCAGCCCGCCGTCAGCCAGCAGATGAAGGCCCTCGAACAGTCCGCAGGCACCCCGCTGCTGATCCGTACGGGCCGCGAGATGCGGCTGACGCAGGCGGGCGAGGCGCTGGTGCGCCACGCCACCGGCATCCTGGCCGGGCTGACCGCCGCCGAGGAGGAGGTCGCCGCCATCGCCGGGCTGCGGGCCGGGCGGGTGCGGCTGGTCTCCTTCCCCTCCGGCAGCTCGACGCTGGTGCCCACCGCCCTGGCCGCCATGCGCGCCGACCACCCCGGCACCCGCGTCTCCCTGGTCGAGGCCGAGCCGCCGCGCTCGGTCGAGATGCTGCGCAACGGCGACTGCGAGATCACGCTGGCCTTCCGGTACCCGGAGGTGCGCGGCGCCGACCCCGCCGCCGAGGCGGAGTGGGACGACCTGGTCGTCCGGCCGATCCTGGTCGACCGGCTGGTGGGTCTGGTCCCGGAGACGCACCGGCTGGCCGACGCCGGGACGGCGGGCTACGCCGACCTGGCCGGCGAGCCGTGGATCGCGGGCTGCCCGCGCTGCCGGCGGCACCTGGTCGAGGTCTGCGAGGGGGCGGGCTTCACCCCGCGCATCGACTTCGCGACGGACGACTACCCGGCGGTGATCGGCCTGGTGGGCGCGGGTCTGGGCGTCGCCGTACTGCCGGAGCTGGCGCTGGAGTCGGTACGGCACAAGGGGGCCCGTACGGTCGCGATGGAGCCGTGCGTGCAGCGCGAGGTCGTGGCGCTCACCCTGCCGGACCTCGCACAGGTCCCGGCGGTCGAGGCGATGCTCGGGCGGCTGGCGGGCGCGGTCGGGCGCTGAGACGTCCGGCCCTGGCCATGACTCCGGCCCTGGACCCGGCGCGGGCTCGAAGGCGGCGATCGGCGCCCGGCGGGGACCCGGCCTGACTGCGCCGATCGGGTGAAGTTTCCGAGGAAACGTTTCTTCAGTCCGGGCTCTCAGCCACCCCCGGCGCCGAGGTGTCCCACCACCGCCGTCGCCGGCACCAGCCGGTGCCGCGCCCGGCCCATCAGCTCTTCGCGCTCGTCCTCCGTCAGCCCGCCCCACACCCCGTACGGCTCGCGGACGGCGAGGGCGTGCGCCGCGCACTGGGCGCGCACCGGGCAGCGCATGCACACCTCTTTCGCCGATGTCTCACGCGCGCTGCGGGCGGCGCCGCGTTCGCCCTCGGGATGGAAGAAGAGGGAACTGTCCACGCCACGGCACGCGGCGAGCAGCTGCCAGTCCCAGAGATCTGCGTTCGGGCCCGGAAGGCGCGAGAAATCTGCCATTGCTAGTCCCCTCGAAGCGATACCGGTTCGGGCTCGGTGCTCACGACCGTACATCTACTGTCTAAGTAGATGTAAATATGACTCATTGCGAATCTAGCCACAGACACCGTGAAAACGGAAGAAAAGCCACCGAATAGGGCATAGCGTGATGAAGCGGGGCGATACTCGGCCGTGCATCTTCTGCGTGTCCGAGCCCTCACGTAGAGTGCCGAAGGCGGCTGTCGAACCCGTAACTCTTTCGAGTGACCGTCGTTGAGAGGGCGGAAGCGGTTGGCGGAGGTAGGTCTCGGGCAGGTGTCCGAGGCGGTCGATCGCTCAGGTGACGATACGTACCAGCCTGGAGGCTCAAGGTGACGCGCATCAGCTGCGGAGGGCGGTCATGACATCCGTCCTCGTCTGTGACGACTCCCCGCTTGCCCGAGAGGCGCTCCGCCGCGCGGTCGCGACCGTGCCCGGTGTAGAGCGTGTGACGACGGCGGCCAACGGCGAGGAAGTCCTCCGCCGCTGGGGCGCCGATCGCTCGGACCTGATTCTGATGGACGTGCGGATGCCCGGACTGGGCGGGGTCGAGACGGTTCGCCGGCTGCTCTCCGCCGACCCCGGGGCCCGCATCATCATGCTCACGGTCGCCGAGGATCTGGACGGGGTCGCTCTGGCGGTCGCCGCCGGCGCCCGCGGCTATCTGCACAAGGACGCCTCACGCGCCGAGCTGCGCGCGACGGTCACCCAGGCGCTCGCCGACCCCACCTGGCGGCTCGCCCCGCGCCGGCTGCGGTCCGCCGAGATGGGGGCCGCGCCGACGCTCACCGCGCGTGAGATCCAAGTGCTGGAGGGCATGAGCCACGGCCGCTCCAACGCGGAGATCGGACGTGAGCTGTTCCTCTCCGAGGACACGGTCAAGACCCACGCCAGGCGGCTGTTCAAGAAGCTCGGCGCCTCCGACCGGGCCCACGCGGTCGCGCTCGGATTCCGCTGGGGTCTGGTCCGCTAGGACGGCCGTGACGTGCAGCGATGCGGGGGAATGAGGGGCCCCGCCCACCGCATGGCGGGCGGGGTGGCAGCAGGTCCCGCAGGTGCCGGGCCGGGAGTGCCGTCCCGGTTCGGCGCGCGGTGCCGCATCCTTGAGGTATGGAGTTCCTCGGGGACGGGCCGATCCGGTGCGAGGGGAGGGCGCGGGAGATGACAGCCGGCGCACCTGCCGCGCATAACGCTTCGGTGCACAAGTACGGACCTGATGCCGCGGATCGCGCCGCGCCAAGGCACCATGGACCGATGCGCGATGACGGGATTCAGGAGATCGGCGATCTCGTCGCACGCGCCGTGGAAGGGGATCGCCGGGCCACCCACGACCTGCTGGCCCATGTGCACCCCCTCGCCCTGCGCTACTGCCGCACCCGGCTGTCCCGGCTGCCGGGTGACGCGCGGCACTTCGTGGAGGACCTGGCGCAGGAGGTCTGCGTCGCGGTGCTCTGCGCGCTGCCGCGCTACCGGGACACCGGCAAGCCCTTCGAGGCGTTCGTCTTCGCCATCGCCGCCCACAAGGTCGCCGACCTCCAGCGGGCCGCGATGCGCGGTCCCGGCAGCACG
This sequence comes from Streptomyces sp. NPDC026394, assembly GCF_055567735.1. NCBI lineage: Bacteria > Bacillati > Actinomycetota > Actinomycetes > Kitasatosporales > Streptomycetaceae > Streptomyces > Streptomyces sp. NPDC026394. Next base: position 435,119 of record NZ_JBVHPX010000003.1, on the reverse strand, counting down.
GCCGTGCCGTCCAACGAGATGCCCGAGCAGCCGGACGACTCGCTGGGCCCCGAGGAGCGGGCGCTGCTCAGCAGCGACGCCGAGTGGGCCAAGAAGCTGCTGGCCAACCTGCCGGATAACCAGCGTGAGCTGGTGCTGCTGCGGGTCGCGGTCGGACTGACGGCCGAGGAGACCGGGCAGATGCTGGGGATGTCGCCGGGTGCGGTGCGGGTGGCGCAGCACCGGGCGCTGAGCCGGCTGCGGGCCCTGGCCGAGCAGTAGCCGGACCGGCGGGGGCGCGCGCCCCGGCGATGGTCCGGTGTCCGGCGGGGGGCTGTCCGGTGCCCGGCTCGGAGCGGCGTTCCGGTCCCCGGCGGAGGTCGGGGCAGCCGGACGCCGCGGGGGAACGTACAGTCGAAGAAACGCGCAGCCGTAGGAATGTACGTCCGTACCGCGGTCATTTCATAGGAACGCACAAGTGATGCGCTCCTCACCGGTTGTGGAATGAGACGCCTGTGGTGGCCGTTAGCATGGGTGTCCGCGCTGAGGCAAGACCATTTGGGAAGGTGTCATGACTGACAACGTCGACGGAATGCCCGCCAAATTCGCGATGCTCGGTCTGACATATGACGACGTGCTGCTGCTGCCCGGCGCCTCCGAGGTGCTGCCGAACGCGGTCGACACGGCGTCCCGGGTCTCGCGCAACGTGAAGGTCAACATCCCGCTGCTGTCCGCCGCGATGGACAAGGTCACCGAGGCGCGGATGGCGATCGCCATGGCGCGGCAGGGCGGCGCGGGCGTACTGCACCGCAACCTCTCCATCGAGGACCAGGCCAACCAGGTCGACCTGGTCAAGCGCTCCGAGTCCGGCATGGTCACCGACCCGATCACGGTCCGCCCGGACGCCACCCTCGTCGAGGCGGACGCGCTCTGTGCGAAGTTCCGCATCAGCGGGGTGCCGGTGACCGACCCGGCGGGCAAGCTGCTGGGCATCGTCACCAACCGCGACATGGCCTTCGAGCTGGACCGCAGCCGTCAGGTGCGCGAGGTCATGACCCCGATGCCGCTGGTCACCGGCAAGGTCGGCATCTCCGGCGAGGACGCCGTCGAGCTGCTGCGCCGCCACAAGATCGAGAAGCTGCCGCTGGTCGACGACGCGGGCGTCCTCAAGGGCCTGATCACGGTCAAGGACTTCGTGAAGGCCGAGAAGTACCCGAACGCGGCCAAGGACGCCGAGGGCCGCCTGGTCGTCGGTGCCGCGGTGGGCGTCGGCGACGAGGCGTTCGACCGTGCCCAGGCGCTGGTCGAGGCCGGCGCGGACTTCCTGGTCGTCGACAGCGCGCACGGCCACAGCCGCGGCATCCTCGACATGATCGCCAAGGTGAAGTCCAACGTCCGCGTCGACGTGGTCGGCGGCAACGTCGCCACCCGTGACGGCGCCCAGGCGCTGATCGACGCCGGCGCGGACGGCATCAAGGTCGGTGTCGGCCCGGGTTCGATCTGCACCACCCGCGTGGTCGCCGGTGTCGGCGTGCCGCAGGTCACCGCGATCTACGAGGCCGCGCAGGCCGCCAACGCGGCGGGCGTGCCGCTGATCGGCGACGGCGGCCTGCAGTTCTCCGGCGACATCGCCAAGGCCATCGCGGCCGGTGCCGACACGGTCATGCTGGGCTCGCTGCTGGCCGGCTGCGAGGAGTCGCCGGGCGAGATGGTCTTCATCAACGGTAAGCAGTTCAAGTCGTACCGCGGCATGGGCTCGCTCGGCGCGATGCAGTCCCGCGGCCAGGCGCGTTCCTTCTCCAAGGACCGCTACTTCCAGGACAACGTCCTCTCCGAGGACAAGCTGGTCCCCGAGGGCATCGAGGGCCAGGTCCCCTACCGCGGCCCGCTCGGCTCGGTGGCCCACCAGCTCGTCGGCGGCCTGCGCGCCTCCATGGGCTACGTCGGCTCCGCGAGCATCGAGGAGCTGAAGGACAAGGGCCGCTTCGTCCGCATCACGGCGGCGGGCCTGAAGGAGAGCCACCCGCACGACGTGCAGATGGTGACCGAGGCGCCGAACTACGCGCGGCGCTGAAGCCGGTAGGCTTGAGGCGCCTGTTTGAGGGGGCCAGATGTTGTACTCGGTGAGTTACAGCGAACGCGCGGCCCAGATCCGCGACAGTTTGCCCGAGGGCTGCAGGGCTTTGCTGGAGCGGGGCCTCAGGAAGCTGGCGGACGATCCGCGGCCGAAGATTTCCATACCGATCTCAAGCGACGAGAACACCAGGTCGCTGGCGCTCACGCAGAACATCGCGGTCGAGTACGTCATCAGCGACGGCCTGCTGATCGTTGTCGTGGTCCACGTCGTGGACACTTCCCAGGTGCTCCTCGACAACGAAGACTGATCAAGCCCTGATACGTCCCCAGCGTCCCCGGTCGGGGATACTGGGGACGTAATCGTATGGAAGGGCCACACACGTGACTGAGATCGAGATCGGGCGCGGCAAGCGCGGCCGCCGGGCGTACGCCTTCGACGACATCGCCGTCGTACCGAGTCGGCGCACCCGCGACCCGAAGGAGGTCTCGATCGCCTGGCAGATCGATGCCTACCGTTTCGAGCTGCCGTTCCTGGCGGCCCCGATGGACTCGGTCGTCTCGCCGCAGACCGCGATCCGCATCGGTGAGCTGGGCGGCCTGGGCGTACTGAACCTGGAAGGGCTCTGGACGCGCTACGAGGACCCGGAACCGCTGCTCGCGGAGATCGCGGAGCTGGACGGCGAGGCCGCCACCAAGCGCCTCCAGGAGATCTACGCCGCGCCGATCAAGGAAGAGCTGATCGGGCAGCGCATCAAGGAGGTGCGCGACTCCGGTGTGGTCACCGCCGCCGCGCTCTCGCCGCAGCGCACGGCCGAGTTCTCCAAGGCCGTGGTGGACGCGGGCGTGGACATCTTCGTGATCCGCGGCACCACCGTCTCCGCGGAGCACGTCTCCTCGGCCGCCGAGCCGCTGAACCTGAAGCAGTTCATCTACGAGCTGGACGTCCCGGTGATCGTCGGCGGCTGCGCCACGTACACCGCGGCCCTGCACCTGATGCGCACCGGCGCGGCGGGCGTGCTCGTCGGCTTCGGCGGCGGCGCCGCGCACACCACCCGCAACGTGCTCGGCATCCAGGTGCCGATGGCGACCGCGGTGGCCGACGTGGCCGCTGCCCGCCGTGACTACATGGACGAGTCCGGCGGCCGGTACGTGCACGTCATCGCCGACGGCGGCGTGGGCTGGTCGGGTGACCTGCCCAAGGCCATCGCCTGCGGCGCCGACGCGGTCATGATGGGCTCGCCGCTGGCGCGCGCCACCGACGCGCCCGGCCGCGGCCACCACTGGGGCATGGAGGCCGTGCACCCGGACGTGCCGCGCGGCAAGCGGATGGACCTGGGTGCCGTCGGCACCACCGAGGAGATCCTGTGCGGTCCCTCGAACACGCCGGACGGTTCGATGAACTTCTTCGGCGCGCTGCGCCGGGCGATGGCGACCACCGGCTACTCCGAGCTGAAGGAGTTCCAGCGGGTCGAGGTGACGGTCGCGCCGTCGCAGCACGACAAGCCCTGAGGCACGACGCGCAGACGCCGAAGGGCCCGGACCGCACACCTCGTGCGGTCCGGGCCCTTCGGCGTGCGTGCGGGTGTCAGGCCCCGAGCTTCTTGGCGACCTGGAAGCCGCCGGCGGCCGCCAGCAGGTAGAAGACCACGTCGATCGCGCCGAGGTACTCCTTCCACACCGCGTGGACCAGGTCGAAGTGGTCGAAGACGATCTCGGTGAACGTGACGTGCGCGGCGTCGGCCGTTAGCAGGGCCATGCCGAAGACCTGGCCGAGGTAGAGCCCGAGCAGGCCGAGCACCGCGCTGACGACCGGCAGCGCGGCGTTGCGGCCGCCCAGCTTGCCCACCACGGCGCCGATCAGCGCGCCGACGGCGAGTGCCGCGTAGCCGATCGAGGCGCCGTCCACGGCCTTGAGGACCCCGCCGTAGACACCGGCCGCGACCAGCATGGTGACGACACCGAGCACGACGGCCAGGCCGGCGTTGCCCTGGCGGGCGGGCGGCGGAGCCGTCGGAGCCGGGAAGCCGCCCGGTGCGGGAGCGCCGTACGGAGCCTGCGGCGGCTGGTGGGGCTGCTGCGGCTGCTGCGGCGCAGGCGGCATGGACTGGCTCATGAAGATTCCCCCGAGGTGGAAGACCGTCGCGGTGCTGGGCACGGGACCGGTCGGCATGGACGCGCACACGTTCGATGCGCCGGAACAAATTAACAGACCGGTCTGACATGTCCGCTACGGAATACCGCCGTGCTCAGAGCCGGTGCGCGGCCCCCGTCGGCGTCGCCCCCCGGGTGTCCAGGAGGAGCTGCGCCTTCACCGCGAGGCCCTGGAGGTCGTACGTGCGGTGATGCTGGAGCAGCAGCGTGAGGTCGGCCCCGGCGGCCGCGTCGTAGAGGGCGTCGGCGCGCGGGACGGGCCGGTCCCGGACCTGCCACTGGTGGACGTACGGGTCGTGGTACGTGATGTGCGCGCCCAACTCCATGAGCCGGGAGGCGACTTCGCGGGCCGGGGAACCTTCCTCGTCGCCGGTGTCCGGCTTGTACGTGACGCCCAGCAGCAGGACGCGGGCGCCGCGCGCGGACTTGCCGTGCTCGTTGAGCAGGGTCGCGCAGCGCTGTACGACGTAGCGCGGCATCCGGCTGTTGACCTCCTGCGCCAGCTCGACCAGGCGCAGCGGGTAGCCGAGTGAACGGCCTTTGTAGGAGTAGTAGTTGGGGTCGATGGGGGCGGTGTGGCCGCCGACCCCGGGGCCGGGGCGGAACGCCTGGAACCCGAACGGCTTGGTCTCGGCGCAGCGGATGACGTCCCACAGGTCGACGCCGATGTCGTGGCAGAGCACCGCCATCTCGTTCATGAGCGCGATGTTCAGGTGCCGGTAGTTGGTCTCCAGCAGTTTGGCCGTCTCCGCCTCGCGCGGGCCGCGCGCGCGGACGACCTTGTCGGTGAGCCGGGCGTAGAACGCCGCCGCGGCCTCCGTGCAGGCCGGGGTCAGGCCGCCGATGACCTTCGGGACGGTGCCGTAGCGGTGCGCGCGGTTGCCGGGGTCGTGGCGGGCGGGGGAGCAGGCGAGGTGGAAGTCGCGTCCCGCGGTCAGACCGGAGCCTTCTTCCAGGAGGGGGCGCAGGAATTCCTCGGTGGTGCCCGGGTAGACGGTGGACTCCAGGACGACCGTGGTGTGCGGGCGCAACTGCGCCGCCAGTACGCGGGCGGCGTCGGCGACCGCGGTCAGGTCGAGGGCGCCGTCCGCGCCGAGTGGAGTGGGGGCGCAGATGACAGCCGTACGGACCCGGCCGAGCGCGGTGGGGTCGTCGGTGACGCGGAAGCCGGCCGCGAGCAGCCGGCGGGTCTCGGACGCGGTGAGCGGGCTGTGCGCGGTGGCGGCCGGGCGGCTGTCCGGGGGCGCGGCAGCGGGGGTGTCCGGCGCGGCCGTCGCCGGCGGCGGTCCGGGGTCGTAGCCGATGGTGCGGACGCCGGCGAGGGTGGCGGCCTGGGCGAGGGGGAGACCGATATGGCCTAGTCCGATGACGGCGAGGTCTGCGGGCATGGCTGGCTGCCGTCCTTCCCGAGCGGTTCCGGATGAGGCGGTGAAGCATAAGAGCATAAATAGACTAAGCGGACATTTGGCCCAGAATGGGGATTGGCGGATCGGGGGCGGCGGGGTGTTGCCCGGCTCGCCGGAGGGTGGATACGGGCCGGTGGCGCGGCCAAAATCGACGGACGGGGAGTGTGGCCCCGACCACAGCGGGAGGCAGCGGTGAGGACAGCGACACTCGGACCGGCCCAGCGTGCCGAAGCACTCGCACGGATGGCGGAACGGGAGCTGGACATTTTGGTGGTCGGCGGCGGAGTCGTCGGCGCCGGCACGGCACTGGACGCGGCGACCCGCGGCCTGGACACCGGACTGGTCGAGGCCCGCGACTGGGCCTCGGGCACGTCGAGCCGGTCGAGCAAGCTCATCCACGGTGGGCTGCGGTACCTGGAGATGCTGGACTTCGCGCTCGTACGGGAAGCCCTGAAGGAGCGCGGGCTGCTGCTGGAACGGCTCGCGCCGCACCTGGTCAAGCCGGTGCCGTTCCTCTACCCGCTGACCCACAAGGGCTGGGAACGCTGGTACGCGGGCTCCGGCGTCGCCCTGTACGACGGGATGTCGGTCTCCTCCGGGCACGGCCGCGGCCTGCCCGTCCACCGGCACCTCTCGCACAAGCGCGCCCTGCGGGTCGCGCCGTGCCTGAAGAAGGACGCCCTGGTCGGCGCGTTGCAGTACTACGACGCCCAGATGGACGACGCCCGCTTCGTGATGAACCTCGTCCGCACCGCGACCGCCTACGGGGCGGACGCGGCCAACCGGGCCAGGGTGGTCGGCTTCCTGCGCGAGGGCGAACGCGTCGTGGGCGCCCGGGTGCAGGACGTGGAGGCGGGCGGTGAGTACGAGGTACGGGCGCGCCAGGTGGTGAACGCGACCGGCGTGTGGACCGACGACACCCAGGCCCTGATCGGCGAGCGCGGCCAGTTCCACGTACGGGCGTCCAAGGGCATCCACCTGGTCGTGCCCAAGGACCGCATCCACTCGACGACCGGGCTGATCCTGCGCACGGAGAAGAGCGTGCTCTTCGTCATCCCGTGGGGCCGGCACTGGATCGTCGGCACGACCGACACGGACTGGGACCTGGACAAGGCGCACCCGGCGGCGTCCAGCGCCGACATCGACTATCTGCTGGAGCACGTGAACTCGGTGCTCGCCACACCGCTGACCCGCGACGACGTCGAGGGCGTCTACGCGGGACTGCGTCCCCTGCTGGCCGGTGAGTCGGACGCGACCAGCAAGCTGTCGCGCGAGCACACGGTCGCGCACCCGGTGCCGGGCGTCGTCGTGGTCGCGGGCGGCAAGTACACCACGTACCGGGTGATGGCCAAGGACGCGGTGGACGAGGCGGTGCACGGACTCGACCAGCGGGTGGCCGAGTGCGTCACCGAGGACACGCCGCTCGTCGGCGCCGAGGGCTACCGGGCGCGGTGGAACGCGCGGGCCCGCACGGCGGCGCGCACCGGCCTGCACGTGGTGCGCGTCGAGCACCTGCTGAACCGTTACGGCTCCTTGGCCGACGAGGTCTTCGAGCTCGTCCTCACCGACCCGGGGCTCGGCGAGCCGCTCGCCGCCGCCGACGACTACCTGCGCGCCGAGGTCGTCTACGCCTGCACCCACGAGGGCGCCCGGCACCTCGACGACGTCCTCACCCGGCGTACGCGCATCTCCATCGAGACCTTCGACCGGGGCACCCGCAGCGCCCGCGAGTGCGCGGAGCTGATGGCGCCGGTCCTGGGCTGGGACGCGGACCAGGTCGACCGCGAGGTGCAGCACTACGAGAAGCGGGTGGAGGCGGAGCGCGAGTCGCAGCGGCAGCCGGACGACCTGACCGCCGACGCGGCCCGGCTGGGGGCGCCGGACATCGTGCCGCTGTAGGGGGTACGAACCTCAGCCGGCCGGTTCTGCCGGGCGGGCCCGACGCGACCGGGTCCGCCCGGCAGAACTCTTTCCCCGGCACCGGGGGCGACCCGGTCACGGTGCCGGCGCCCGGTCACGGTGAGGGTGAGCAGGCGAAGGAAGGTGCGGCGGGTGGGGTGCGTGCGGCGCGGGGAGAACCGGAGGGGGTGGTGTCGGCGTGGAGGGTAGGGAGGCCGGAGCCGGACAGGGTGACGGAAGGGACGCGGGAGACGCTGGAAGAGATGAGGCCGGTGGTGTCGGAGACCCGGGAGGGGCGGGCGGTGCGTCGTGAATCCGTTCTTGTCCCTGTCGTCACCTGTCGTTTCCTGCTGCCGTCCGCCGTCCCGGCGCCCGCCGGCACCGCGCCGGTGATGCCCTCGTCAGCGGGGACGCCGCCCTCCCGGGCCGTCATGGCGGGTGCGCAACGGGCGCCGAGTCGTGGACCCTGGCCTTCCCCACGGGCGCGGATGAGAGAGAATGAAGGCTCCGCCAGGGTGGGTTGTCCGAGTTGGGCCAGTTTGGTGATCGACAAGTGTTCGAGATGCCAACTCGGCTGGATTGCAGAGGGGATTCAGTGGGCGACGAGGTCGAGATGGACGGCAAGGAGGGCAGGCTGCTCGCCGGCCGGTACCGGCTCGCCGAAGTCCTCGGCCGGGGCGGAATGGGTACGGTCTGGCGCGCACGGGACGAGGTGCTCGGCCGTACGGTCGCGGTCAAGGAACTGCGCTTCCCTGGCGGAGTCGAGGAGGACGAGAAGCGCCGCCTGATCACCCGTACGCTGCGGGAGGCCAAGGCGATCGCCCGGATCCGCAACAACGGCGCGGTCACGGTCTACGACGTGGTCGACGAGGACGACCGCCCGTGGATCGTCATGGAGCTGGTCGAGGGCCGCTCGCTCGCCGAGGTGGTGCGCGACGACGGCCCGCTGACGCCGCGCCGGGCGGCGGAGGTCGGCCTCGCCGTCCTCGACGTGCTGAACGCCGCCCACCGCGAGGGCATCCTGCACCGCGACGTGAAGCCCTCCAACGTCCTGATGTCCGACGACGGCCGGGTCGTGCTCACCGACTTCGGCATCGCCCAGGTCGAGGGCGACCCCTCGGTGACCTCCACCGGCATGCTCGTCGGCGCGCCCTCGTACATATCGCCCGAACGGGCCCGCGGCCAGAAGCCGGGCCCGCCGGCGGACCTGTGGTCGCTGGGCGGCCTGCTGTACGCCTGTGTCGAAGGCGTGCCTCCGTACGACAAGGGGTCGGCGATCGCCACCCTGACCGCCGTGATGACCGAGCCGCTGGAGCGGCCGAAGAGCGCCGGTGTGCTGGAAGAGGTCATCTACGGGCTGCTGGTGAAGGACCCGGCGGCGCGGCTCGACGACCGGGCGGCGCGGGCGCTGCTCCTGGACGCGGCCAGCGCGCCGGAGGACACCGGGCCGGAACCGCCCGCTCCGGACGCGACCCGGGCGATGGCCCTGCCGGTCGTCCCCGAGGAGCCCGCGGCGCAGTCCGAGGTCCGCGGCCGGGACAAGGACCGGGACCGGGAGACGGCGCGGTCGAAGCCGTCGATGCCCCGCCCGCAGTGGAAGCCCAAGACGCGTGGCAAGGACGCCGAGAGACGCGCACCGGAAGCCGGGCACGGTTCCTCGCGGCCGGACGCGCCGGCTGCGCGCGCGGCGTCGGCCGCCGGTCCGCGCACGGCGCCGGGTCCCCGTACCGGATCGGGCGCCCGTACCGGATCGGGCACGGGCACGGGCGCAGGCACCACGGGTACGGGCACGGGCTCCGGGGCCAAGGCGGCGACCGCCTCGACGACGCGGAGCACCACCGGTCAGTCGTCGGCGCAGACCGGCTCGACGAACGGGCCGAAGAACTGGCCGACGGCGGTCGGCTCGGCCGGCCGGACGGGCTTCGAGTCGGAGGGCGCGAAGGAGAAGGTACGGACCGCGCTCCAGGCGGTGCGCAAGGCGGCGGCCGCCGCGGCCGCCGCCGCCAGGCCGGAGCCGAAGCCGGACGACGGCACGCGCCCGTCCGGCCCGCCCCGGGCGTCCGTCACCGACGTCGTACCCCGCCGTACGCTCGTCATCGCCGCCGTGGTCGTGGTGCTCGCCGTGCTCGGCACGGTGCTGGCCTTCGCGCTCAGCGGGAGCGACGAGAAGGACGGCGGCCGGGCGGCGGGCGCCGGCAAGGCGGCCACCGACGCGGCCGGTTCCGCCCCGGCGAGCGCCGGGGACACCCCCGGCGAGCCGACGACGGACGGCAAGCCGGGCGGCGGTCAGGGCGGCAAGCCGGGCGGTGACGGCAAGGACAAGGCGCTGCCGCAGGGCTACGGGACGGTGGCCCACCCCGGCTTCCACTTCGCCGTGGCGCTGCCGTCCGGCTGGAAGCAGACGGACACGGCCGGTCAGAACTCCGGCGCGATCTACAGCGCGTCGGGCGGGTTCCCGCGCGTCCAGATCGACTACAACGCCAAGCCCGGCAGCGACGCCGCGGCCGCCTGGCGCAGCCTGGAGCCCGCCGTCCGCGGCAGCGTCCAGGACTACCGGCGCATCGACATCAAGCCGATCGAGTGGCGGGGCTACCCGACGGTCGCCGACTGGTCGTTCACGCGCAAGCAGAGCGGCCAGGACGTCCGCGTGCTCAACCGCGGTTTCCGCGCGGACGACCAGCACGGCTACGCCATCATGGTCACCTGCAAGGCGGACACCTGGGACGCGGCGGAGTGCCGGCGGCTGCGGGACACCGCGTTCGCGACCTTCCAGGTGAAGGACTGACCTGCCGCGGCCCGCGTACCGAGAGGTGCGCAGGCCGACGAGGTGTGCGCGGTGACGGTCGCAGGGCGCGAGCGAAGTCCTGGGGGAACTGTTGGCCGGAGCGCTCCTCAACCCACGCCCCCGGCACGTATCGTGAGACCCCGAAGACCGTACGCAGCCGCAATCGGAGGGAATGCGACCGGTTTTGACCACTGGGGGTAACCAGTGGAACCGGGAGCTCCCGGACAAAGCCGGGCAGGCGGCGTGAATCGCGCGCTGGGGAGGCGTCGTGGACGAGTACGCGGGAAGAGTGCTCGCCGAGCGCTACCGCCTGCCGGTGCCACCGGCGGACGAGTACGAGTTCGCCGAGACCCGCGCCTTCGACACGTACAGCGGGCAGGAGGTCCTCGTACGCCAGGTGCCGCTGCCCGAAGTCGTGGACGCGGAACTCCTGGACCCGGGGCATCCGGGCGGCCGCCCCGCGCCGGGCGGATACGGGTACGGACCGGGCCACGGCCACCGGGTGTCCGGGGCCGACCGTACGCCGCGGGACCCCGCCGTACGGCGTGCCCTGGAGGCCGCGACCGCCGCGGCCCGGCTGCCCGACCACCCGCAACTCGACCAGGTCTTCGACGTCTTCGCCCAGGACGGCAGCCTCTGGATCGTCAGCGAACGCGTCGCCGCCCGCCCGCTCGCCGCGCTCCTCGCCGAACGCACCCTCACCCCGCACCGGGCGGCGGAGGTCGCCGCCGACATCCTCACCGCCCTGCGCGCCCTGCACGCGCACGGCTGGACCCACCGCAACATCACTGTCCGCACGGTCCTGGTCTGCGACGACGGACGGGCGATCCTGACCGGTCTGGCCGCGGGCGCGGCGGAGGAAGCGCTGTGCGGGTACGACCCGGTGCCGGGGGAGGGGGCGGGAGCGGACGCGGGGGAGCGTGCGGCGGCGCCGGGGCAGGCGCCCATACCGGGGGCTTCCGCGGCGGGGCAGGCTTCCGTGCCGGGGCAGGCCTCCATTCCGGGGCAGGCTTCCGCGGCGGGTGAGACGGTGGCGGAGCCGGCCGGTCCCGAAGCGGCGACCGGAGACGGTGGCGGGGAGCCGGACGCGTCACCCGGAGCGGACCCACGCCGGGCCCGGGCCGGGGCGATAGCCGCCTACCAGGCGGGCACCCGGGCAGCCGCCGCCCGTACGGGCACCGGCGAGGACGCGGCGGCCACCGACCCCGCACACCCCGCCGACCCGCACTTCAGCCCGTACCGGGACCACATCACCGCGCCGACGCCACCGGCCGCCCCGTCGCGGCCGGGCAGCGTCACGTACGGCGGCAGCCTGCCGGGGCCGGGGGCCGGGCCGCGGCCCGGAGGCATCCAGGTGCCGCATCCGCTGCCGGTGCAGCGCCCGGCGCCGGAGGCGGGACCCTCCTTGCCCGAGGAGGGTGCGGAATCGAATCATCCGGAGGGGCCGGGGCAGTCGAAGCGTCCGGAGCGCTCGGAGCACGCGGACCACCCGGACCAGGCCGTTCCGTACGGGCGCCCGGGCGCGGCCCTGGCCGCCGAGCGGGCACGGCAGGTGCGGATCAACGTCGTCGGCCCGGTCACCGAGCGCTGGGCGCCGGAGCAGGCCGGCCCGGTGCACGCCAACTGGCAGCTCGCGCCGCCGATCGGCCCCGCCACCGACCTGTGGGCGGTCGGCGCGCTGCTGTTCCGGATCGTGCAGGGGCACTCCGCCTACCCCGAGGACAGCGCCGCCGAGCTGGTGCAGTCGGTGTGCTCGGAACCGCCGTCGTACGCCGAGGAGTGCGGCGCGCTGCGGCCGGTCGTCGAGTCGCTGATGCGGCAGGATCCGGCCGACCGTCCGGACTTCGAGGAACTGCGCGGCTGGCTGCGGTCGCTGATCCGGACCGCGCCGGAGCCCGAGGTGGGCAGCCGGGTCGTGACCGTGCCGTCGCTGGAAGGGCCGTCCGACTCGCGGCGGCTCCCGATCCTCCGGCGCCGGGGCGAACTCGTACGCAAGGGCCGGCACAAGAAGGCGCGCCGGTCCCGGCCGCAGCGCCCGGCCAAGCCGCCGCGGCAGCCGAAGGGCAAGCGCCCGGCCGTGGCGTACCGGGAAACCACCCAGCACGCCCAGCCCGGCCTCTCCGAAGCGCCCGCCGACCAGCAGCCGCAGCCCTTCATACCGCCGACGGACGACCCCCGGGGCAGATCCCACTTCCAGCCCCCGTCCCCACCTCAGTTCCAGTCACCGCCGCAGTACCAGCCTCCTGCCCAGCCGTTCACGCCCACCACCCAGGACGGCCGACACCCCCACGAAAGCGACCGAGCCCACCAGCCTCAGCAGCCCCACCATCCCTCCGCCCCGCCCACGCACGCGGCGGCCACGGTCCCGCCGCCGCACCGGGCCGAGCCGGCCCGCGCCCCCAAGCAGTCCCGCCCCGCCCGGCAGCCGCGCCCGGCCAAGCAGATCCGGCGGATCGAGGGCGCCGTGCCCCCGGGCGGACGCAGCCCGCGCCGCCTCGGACTGCTTCTCGTGGGGTTGGTGATCCTGCTGGTGGTGGGCACGATTCTGGTCGCGGTGCTGTTCATGCCGAAGGCCGGTCCGGGGGCGGGCGCCGCGGACAGCGTCCGCGAACGCAGGGGCGCCGTGGGCACGCAGAGCTCGACACCTGACGGCGGCTCCGGCGGTCGGCCCGGCGACCAGGGCTCGCGCAAGCAGCAGCCGCAGACGACCGAACCCGTCGACCTCGCCGAAGGCTTCGCGGTGCGCAAGGACCCGGAAGGCTTCCAGGTCGCCGTCCCGAAGGGCTGGCAGCGCCGCGGGGAGAACGAGCGCGGCCAGGTCCGTTACCTGGGGAACGACTTCGAGCTGCTGATCGTGCCCGGCCGCGACACCACGTCCCGCCACGGCACCGACCCGATGGCCTACCAGCAGGACAAGGAGGCGGAACTGGCCCCGTACCGGGAGTCGAGCTGGTCCGGCTCCTCCGGCCTGCGCCGTATCGACGTCGGCCGGGCCGCGATGGCCGAGGGCACCTTCACCTGGCAGGACAGCAGCGGCCGCCAGGTGTACGTACGCAACCTCGCGATGATCCACAACGGCCGCTACCACGTCATCCAGGTCATCGGCCCGGACAACGAACGCCGCGAGGTCGACCGCCTCTACGACCAGGCCACGGGCTCCTACCGGCCCAACTAGCCGATCATCCCGCTGTCGATGGCGACACGGGTCCCCGCCCTCGTCGCCCTCCCCGCACCCTTGCCCGCCCTCGTCGCCCTCCCCGCGAGTCCTCGGCACACCCCTGCCCGCCCTCGTCGCGCGCCTGCGTGCCCCGCCGCGCGCCTTGTCGGCTCCGAGGCGCGCGGCTAGCCTCGTAACTGACGGGCCGTCAGAAAGCGCTTGGCGTACGTCCGTCGGGCACCGGTCGGAAGAACCGTGTGAGGGGAACCGGATGGAGCTACCGCGCATCGTCAGCGTCGACGACCACGTCATCGAGCCCGCGCACCTCTTCGAGACCTGGCTGCCGGCGAAGTACCGGGGACGGGGCCCGCAGCCGCTGACCGCGGGCATCGGCGAGCTGGCGTACACCGGCGGCAAGTATGTGATCACGATGGATCCGGACGGGCCGCCCACCGACTGGTGGATCTACGAGGACCTGAAGTTCCCGTACAAGCGCAACATCGCCGCCGTCGGCTTCGACCGCGACGCCATGACGCTGGAGGGCATCACCCGCGCCGAGATGCGCCCCGGCTGCTGGGACCCGGCCGAGCGGCTCAGGGACATGGACCTCAACCACGTCGAGGCGTCGCTGTGCTTTCCGACCTTCCCCCGGTTCTGCGGCCAGACGTTCGCCGAGGCGCGGGACAAGGAGGTCGCCCTGGCGTGCGTGCGCGCGTACAACGACTGGATGGTGGAGGAGTGGTGCGGGGACAGCGGCGGGCGGCTGATCCCGCTGTGCATCGTCCCGCTGTGGGACATCGGCCTGGCCGTGGCCGAGATCCGGCGGAACGCGGCGCGCGGGGTGCGGGCCGTGACGTTCAGCGAGATACCGACCCACCTCGGACTGCCGTCGATCCACTCCGGCTACTGGGACCCGTTCTTCGCGGTCTGCGAGGAGACCGGGACGGTGGTCAACATGCACATCGGGTCCAGTTCGCAGATGCCGGCCGCCTCCCCCGACGCGCCGCCCGCCGTCCAGGCGTCACTGAGCTTCAACAACGCCATGGCGTCGATGATGGACTTCCTCTTCAGCGGGGTGCTGGTGAAGTTCCCGCTCCTCAAACTCGCGTACAGCGAGGGGCAGATGGGCTGGATACCGTACGCCCTGGAGCGCGCGGACGACGTGTGGGAGGAGCACCGCGCCTGGGGCGGGGTGCGCGACCTGATCCCCGAGCCGCCCTCCACGTACTACTACCGGCAGATCTTCTGCTGCTTCTTCCGCGACAAGCACGGTGTCGCCTCACTGGACGTGGTCGGCCGGGACAACGCCACCTTCGAGACCGACTACCCGCACGTGGACTCGACCTTCCCGCACACCAAGGAAGTCGCCCTGGACCACGTGAAGGGGCTGGACGAGGAGACCGTGTACAAGCTGATGCGCGGCAACGCGATCCGCATGCTCGACCTCGACCTCGTCTGATGGACCTGACGTACTCGCCCGAGGAGGAGGAGTTCCGGGTCCGGCTGCGGGAGTGGCTCGCCAAGACGCTCCCCGGCCTTCCCGCCCGGCCCGATCCGCTGGACTGGCCGGGCCGGCGTGCCTACGACCTCGGCTGGCAGCGGCGGCTGTACGACGCCGGGTACGGTGCCGTGCACTGGGACGCCTCGCCCACCCGGCGGCTGATCTTCCTGGAGGAGACGGAGCGCGCCGGTGCGCCCTACGTGGGCGCCAACTTCGTCGGGCTGCTGCACGCCGGGCCGACCATCGCCGCCGAGGGCACGGACGAGCAGCGCGCCCGCTGGCTGCCGCCCGTCGTGCGCGGTGAGGAGGTCTGGTGCCAGGGCTTCAGCGAGCCGGAGGCGGGCTCCGACCTCGCCGCCCTGCGCACCCGTGCCGTACGGGACGGCGACGACTACGTGGTCACCGGGCAGAAGATCTGGACCTCGCACGCGGAGATCGCGGACTGGTGCGAGTTGCTGGTGCGTACGGACGCGGAGGCCCCCAGGCATCGGGGTGTCTCCTGGCTGGCGATGCCGATGGACGCCCCCGGGATCACCGTACGGCCGCTGCGTACGCTCGCCGGCCCGGCCGAGTTCGCGGAGGTCTTCCTCGACGGGGTGCGGGTGCCGGTGGCCAACCGGGTCGGCGCCGAGCACGACGGCTGGCGCGTCACCATGGTCACGCTCTCCTTCGAGCGGGGCACCGCCTTCGTCGGCGAGGTCGTGGCCTGCCGCCGTACGCTCGGCGAGCTGGCCCGCGCGGCACGGGCGAACGGGCGCTGGGACGACCCGGTGCTGCGCCGTCGGCTGGGCCGGCTGAACGCCGAGTTCACGGCGTTGTGGCGGCTCATCCAGCGCAACGTCGGCGCGGCCCGGGACACGGGCGGGGTACCGGACGCGGGCGGCTCGGTCTTCAAACTGCGCTACTCGCAGACCCGCCAGGAGCTGTACGACGCGGCCGCCGAGGTGCTGGGGCCGTCCGGCGCGCTCGACGCGGACCAGCGGTGGACGGCGGACCGGCTGTCGTCCCTCTCGTACACGATCGCCGCCGGAACGTCGCAGATCCAGCGCGACATCATCGCCGAGCGCATCCTCGGCCTGCCGAAGGGACGGTGAACGGGCACCGTGGACCTCCGACCCACCGCTGATCAACGCGCCTTGCAGGCGGGAACCCGCGAACTGCTGACGCGGCGCTTCGGCAGGGACCGGCTGCGGGAGGCGGTGGAGGCCCCGGCGCTCGACCGCGCGCTCTGGCGTGAGCTGGGCGCGGCCGGGTTCTTCGCGCTGCGGCTGCCGGCGGCGGACGGCGGGGTGGGGCTCGGCCTGCCGGACGCGGTGCTGGTCTTCGAGGAGGCCGGGCGGGCGTTGCTGCCGGGGCCGCTGGTGGCGGGAGAGCTGCTGGCGGGGGTGGTGCCGGGGGCGGCCACGGGGGAGCGGGTGGTGGGGTTGTGCGATGCGGGGAGGGGCGGGGAGCGGCTGTGGGAACACCCTGGGGACTGCGACGAGTTGATCTTGCTGGAGGGCGGCGATCCGGGAGAGAGCCGTGAGCTGGGGGAGGGCGGCGATCTGGGCGAGAGCGGGGAGTCGGGCGAGGGCGGGGAGCCGGGCAAGACCGG
Source organism: Streptomyces sp. NPDC026394 (assembly GCF_055567735.1). Classification (NCBI taxonomy): domain Bacteria; kingdom Bacillati; phylum Actinomycetota; class Actinomycetes; order Kitasatosporales; family Streptomycetaceae; genus Streptomyces; species Streptomyces sp. NPDC026394. The sequence goes on along the minus strand of NZ_JBVHPX010000003.1, from coordinate 418,571 downwards.
CAGGGCCTTCTGGAACGCCCCCGACTGGCCGGTCCTGGAGCCCGTCCGCTCGGTCGATCCGCTGACGCCGCTCGCGCGCGTGACGTCCTACCCGCGCCGCGCGCCGCGCTCTCTGGACGTGCCCCGGCTGCGCCGCGAGGCCGCCCTGCTGACGGCGGCGCTTCAGCTCGGCAGCGCTGCCCGTACGGTCGAGATGGCCGTGGAACACGCCCGGCGCCGAGAGCAGTTCGGCGTACGCATCGGATCGTTCCAGGCGGTGAAACATCTGTGCGCCGAGATGCTGATACGAGTGGAAATAGCGAGAAGCGCCGTATATGCGGCTTCACTCACCGATCAGTCACTCCCCGTAGTCGGCGCCAAGTTGCTCGCCGACGAGGCCGCCGTGCGCAACGCCCGGGACTGCCTTCAGGTGCACGGCGGAATGGGCTTCACCTGGGAGGCCGACGTCCATCTGCACCTCAAACGGGCGTGGTGGCGAGTCGAACAGTGGCAAAGCGGCGGAAAGGCGGAGGAAGCACTCGCCGAGGCTCTGTTGGTCGACGATTTCGGCGTGTAGGGCATTCTGGTGCGGAATGTCGGTTTCCGTACACACAAGCGGTCACAGAGGGTCGATATCGGGTGGTGTCCCAGGCATAACTCGTCACAGGGGGGAGTCGGCGCCCCGCTCGGGTACGCTCCCTTGGGTGCGAGTGGTTCTGAGGCGCAACTGTTCCCGTGGGGTCGTGGCGACCGACCCGGGATGCCGAACGCGCTCCGCTCGCCCCCGAAGGAGGGGCGTGAAGCCCTCTTGTTCGACTCCCGGCAATGCGCGTCGCACAGTATGCACCACGCATACTCCCTTGCGCTGGAATATGCCCGAAGCGCTTGTTGGGGTGACTGAACGTCAACCATGCTGTGCATCACCGAGGTCACGGAGTGTGACCTCGATGAGGTGCGAGGCGATGTGTCCGCCGGTTCGGATGGTGTGAGCGGTGCAGGTGCTTCAGGTGCAGTTGGAAGTCCGGCCTGACCCCGCGGAGGTGGGGCGGGCCCGGAGGTGGGCCAGGTCGCGGCTGGCCGGCTCGGGCATAAGGGCCGACGAGCCGTTGGCGGAGACGCTGATCCTGCTGATCTCGGAGTTGGTCACCAATGCCGTCGTGCATACGGGCAACCCCGCCGAGCTGCGGATGTGCTTCTCGGGTTCGGGTGCCGTGGTGGGCACCGTACGGGTCGAGGTCGCGGACCGCAGCACCCGCGCGCCACGCCCCCGGCGCGCCGACGGTGACGACACGAACGGCCGCGGCCTGGAACTGGTCGACGGCCTGGCGGACCGCTGGGGCTGGCGGCCCGAAGGGACCGGCAAGAGCATCTGGTGCGAGGTGGACCGCGGGCAGTCGATGCTGATGGCGGCCGGGTCGGACCTGGGGGCGTACGACCCGCACTGCGCCGTACCGCACCGCGCCTGACCGAAGGAAAGTCCAGACCAGGTGTTGACGTGGCGTGGCTACGTGATCACGCTGGGGTGGAGCGATCCGCCGTGAGGGGACGCCGAGGGTACGGGGCCGGGGCCTCGGCGAGTGCGGGTCGTGTCCCGTAGCCGGGTGGTGGTCCGCGGTGCCACGCTCGGGGTGCGCATGGGCGTACCGCCACCCGGCTGGGGCAGTGCCGCTGCCCGTACGGCGGCCGGCCCGCTTCCGTCCGGCCTGTCGCAGGCCGGCCCGCTTCCGTCCGGTCCGCCTTCCCGGCGCGGGCGCTCCCGCGCCGGTGCGCAGCCTCAGAGGACCGCGACCGGCGCCACCGGTGTGCCGGTGCCGCCCACGAACGGTTCGGCCATCGCGGCGAGGAAGAACGCGTAACGGTTCTCCTGCGCGCAGGCCCCGGCCAGCTCCTCCAGATTCCAGTTCTGGCCCTGGATCATGCCCATCTCCACCAGGTGGAGCGCGTGCACGGGCATCCAGAGGCCGTCGATCTCCGGCGGGAAGATCTCGAAGGTGAGGGTGTCGTCGGCGACGGCCGCGACGTCGCGGGCGTGGAACCACTCGGGCGTACGGACCGACAGTCCGGGCGACGGGTGGGCGTACGCGTCCCGGTCGCCCGCCAGGTAGTGCTGGATCTGCCCGGTACGGATCAGCACGATGTCGCCGGCCCTTACCCGCGTCCCGGCCAGTTCCTCCGCCGCGTCCAGGTCCTCCGGCGTCACCGCGTGACCGGCGGGCAGCCTCCCGGGCCCGTCGGAGTCCCCGCGGTGGGCGCGGGCCACGTCGAGCAGGACGCCGCGCGAGACGATCGGGGGCGCCTTCTCGATGCCGAGGACGGTGGCGCCGCCGTGCGCGGTGACGGAGTCGGCGGGGCGGTTGTTGTAGAGCCGGCCGGAGTGCGAGACATGGGCCAGGCCGTCCCAGTGGGTGGCCGCCTGGAGGCCCATGGTGACGGCGTCGTCGGAGGTGGCGACCGTCCCCGGGCCGAAGATCTCCTGGTTGATCGCGGTCATGGTGTGCAGGGGGTTGACGCGGCCGGAAATCAGGCCGGTCTGCACGCCGTCCTGCCGCAGTGGCAGCGCGAGGCCGATGCGGCGGCCGGAGCGGACGGCGGAGGCGGCCTCCCGTACGACGCCGGGCGTGAGCAGGTTGAGCGTGCCGATCTCGTCGTCCGCGCCCCAGCGGCCCCAGTTGTTCACGCGTTCGGCGAGGGCGTGGAACTCGGCGGGCAGTGGCATTCCGGTCCTCCTCGGGGCGGTGCGGGGGTGTGCGTCGTGCCGCGTTCCGGGCTGCGCCGGGTCTTGTGCTCGGTGCGGGTCTGCTCAAAAATCTAACGGGCCGTCAGAAACTGCGGGAAGGGGCGCGGCATGGGGAACTTCTTGACGGACAAGGTGGTCGCCGTCACCGGTGCGGGCCGCGGCATCGGGCGCGCGGTGGCCCTGGCCTGCGCCGCCCAGGGCGCCCGGGTGGTCGTCAACGACTACGGGGTGGCGGTGGACGGCGCCGGGCCGAGCAGCGAGGTCGCCGAGGCGGTGGTCAAGGAGATCGAGCAGGCGGGCGGCGAGGCGGTCGCCGTCGCGGACGACGTGTCCACGATGGCGGGCGGGCAGCGGGTCGTCGACACGGCGCTCACCCGCTACGGGCGCGTGGACGGCGTGGTGTGCGTGGCCGGCATCCTGCGCGAACGCATGCTCTTCAACATGACCGAGGAGGAGTGGGACCCGGTCGTCGCCACCCACCTGAAGGGCACCTTCACCGTGTTCCGGGCGGCCTCGGCGGTCATGCGCCGGCAGCGGTCCGGCACCCTCGTCGGCTTCACCAGCGGCAACCACCAGGGCAGCGTCTCGCAGGCCAACTACGCCGCGGCCAAGGGCGGCGTCATCTCGCTGGTGCGCAGCGCCGCACTCGGTCTCAGCCGGTACGGCGTGACCGCCAACGCGGTCGCCCCCGTCGCCCGTACGCGGATGTCCGCCGGCGTGCCGACGGAGCTGACGGAGATCGGCGAGCCCGAGGACGTCGCGGCTCTCGTCGTCTACCTGCTCAGCGACCGCGCCGTGCAGGAACGCGTCACCGGACAGGTCTACACGGTCGCCGGGCCGAAGATCGCGGTGTGGGCCCAGCCGAGGGAACTGCGTGCCGGGTACGCGGAGGGCGGGTGGACGCCGGAGAAGATCGCGGAGTTTCTGCCGGGGACGGTGGGGACCGATCCGATGCCGTTGCTGTCGCGGGTGGAGGCGATGGCCGCTGACGCGGCCGGGGGGCGGCGGCCCAACGTGTAGTTCCAAGTGGCGCTCTTTGGGCGCGGGGTCCGGGGCGCCGGTTCGCTTCTGGCTGCGGGTTCGTCGCGCCTGCGGCGGGCTGTGGCCGCTGCGCGGGGCTGTCAGGTTCGGGGGCGGGCCTGCGCGGCAGGCCGCTCCGGCCCGCCCCCTTCCGTGAGGGGGTGGGAGGAGAGGTGGATCGGGGCTTGTCCCGGTGGGAGGGTGGCGGTGGATTTTTCGGTCGGGGTCGAAGATCAGGTGTTTCGGGGTGAGGTGCGTTGTTGGCTGGCGGAGCATCTGTGTGAGGAGTTGGTGGCCCGGCGCTCGGAGTTCGGCGTACGGCGTGCCTGGGAAAGGGAGTTGGGGCGCGGCGGGTGGGTCGGGATCGGGTGGGACCGTGCGTACGGTGCGTTCGGGAACCGGGGGGCCACGCTGACGCAGCAGGTGGTGTGGGCCGAGGAGTGCGCGGCGGCGCGTGCGCCGGAGCGGGTGGGACACATCGGGGAGCAACTGCTGGCACCGACGCTGCTCGCTTACGGGGACGACGCGCAGCGGAAACGTTTCCTGCCGCCCGTCGCGCGGGGCGAGGAGCTGTGGTGTCAGGGGTACAGCGAGCCCGGCGCGGGCTCGGACCTCGCGGCGGTCCGTACGGCGGCCGTGCGGGACGGGGACACGTACCGGATCAGCGGGCGGAAGATCTGGACCTCGCTCGCGCGGGAGGCCGACTGGTGCTTCGTGCTGGCCAGGACCGATCCGGGGGAGCGGCGGCACCGGGGGCTGTCCTTCCTGCTGGTGCCGATGGACCAGCCGGGGCGCATCGAGGTCCGGCCGATCCGGCAGCTTACGGGGACGTCCGAGTTCAACGAGGTGTTCTTCGACGGGGCGGTGGCGCGCGCCGCGCATGTGGTGGGCGGGCCCGGCGCCGGGTGGCGGGTGGCGATGGGGCTGCTGGCGCTGGAGCGCGGTGTCTCCACCCTCGCCCAACAGGTCGGCTTCGCCGCCGAGTTGCGCGAGGTCGTCCGTGAGGCGGTGCGTACGGGCGCGGTGGACGATCCCGTACTGCGGGACCGGATCGTACGCCAGTGGGCCGAGCTGCGGGTGCTGCGGTGGAACGCGCTGCGCACGCTCGGTCCGGCAGCCGGGGACGCGGGCGCGCCCAGTGTGGCGAAGCTGCTGTGGTCCGGCTGGCACCAACGGATGGGGGAACTGGCGATGCGGGTACGGGGAGCGGGCGCGGCGTGCGGCCCGGAGCCGTGGACGGCGGACTCCGCGTACGCACTCGACGCGGCGCAGCGGCGGTTCCTCTTCAGCCGGGCCGACACGGTCTACGGCGGTTCGGACGAGATCCAGCGCACGGTCATTGCCGGGCGGGTGCTCGGCCTCGGCGGAGGGCGGGAGCGATGATGCGAGGCGTCATGTTCGAGGGTGGCCGGCCGCGGGTCGTCGACGACCTGGAGGTACGGGCTCCGGGGCCCGGCGAGGTGCTGGTCGGCATCCGGGCGGCGGGGCTGTGCCACAGCGATGTGTCAGTGGTCGATGGGACGATTCCTTATCCGGTGCCGGTGGTGCTGGGGCATGAGGGCGCGGGTGTGGTCGAGGAGGTGGGGGACGGGGTCACGCATGTAGCGGCAGGAGATCATGTCGCGCTGTCCACGCTGGCCAACTGCGGGACGTGCGCGGAGTGCGACCGCGGCCGGCCGACGATGTGCCGCGCCTCGATCGGGATGCCCGGGAAGCCGTTCCGGCACGGCGGCCGGGAGGTGTACAGCTTCGCGTCCAACTCGGCCTTCGCCGAGCGTACGGTCGTCCGGGCCGTGCAGGCGGTACGGATCCCCCGCGGGATACCGCTGACGTCGGCGGCGCTGATCGGGTGCGGCGTGCTGACCGGGGTCGGCGCAGTCCTGAACCGCGCGCGGGTGGGGCAGGGCGACACGGTGGTGGTGATCGGCACGGGCGGCATCGGGCTGAACGTGCTCCAGGGTGCCCGGCTGGCCGGTGCCTCGGTGATCGTCGCCGTGGACGTCGAACCGGCCAAGGAGGCGATGGCGCGGCTGTTCGGCGCGACGCACTTCGTGGACGCCTCGGCGGTGCCGGACACCGTCGAGGCCGTGCGCGGTGTCCTGCCGGACGGCGCCGACCACGCCTTCGAGTGCGTGGGCCGTACGGAGCTGATCCGGCAGGCCGTGGACCTCCTCGGCCGGCACGGTCAGGCGGTGCTGCTGGGCGTGCCCCCGGCCACCGCCGAGGCGTCGTTCCTGGTCTCGTCGATGTATCTGGACAAGTCCATCCTGGGCTGCCGCTACGGCTCGTCCCGCCCGCAGCGCGACATCGCGCGTTACGCGAGGTTCTACGAGGAGGGCCGCCTCCTCCTGGACGAGCTGGTGACCAGGACGTACGCGGTCAAGGACTTCGACGGGGCGGTGGCGGACCTGCGGCGGGGCCGGGTGGCGCGCGGAGTGCTGACGTTCTGACGTACGGGCGTACCGCCCTCCGGCCCCGGTGCCCGGCGGGCGGTTCCGTCCTACGCGCTGAAGCGGCCGAAAGCGCCCCGGTGGAAGAGGAGCGGGCCGGCCCCGGCGGTTCCCGGGTCCGTGCCGAGGGCGGCGACCCGGCCCACGACGATGAGGTGGTCGCCGCCGGTGTGCACGGCCTGGATCACGCAGTCGATCCAGGCCGGGACGCCCGCCAGGCGCGGTGATCCGGTGACCGGGGCGGGTGCGTGGGAGACGCCCGCGAACTTGTCGGCGCCGCTGACCGCGAAGGCGCGGCACAGGCCCTCCTGGTCCGCGCCCAGGATGTTGACGCAGAAGACGCCCGCGCGGGCGATCCGGGGCCAGGTGGTGGACGTACGGGCCACCATGAACGTGACCAGCGGCGGGTCGAGGGAGAGCGACGCGAAGGACTGGCAGGCGAAGCCGGCCGGGCCGTGCGCGGTGGTGTCGCCGGGGCCGGCCGGGCGGGGTGCGGGCGCGGTGACGACCGTGACGCCGCTGGCGAAGTGGCCCAGCACGGCGCGGAAGTCGGCCGGGTCGAGCGGGGCGCGCTCGTCCTCCCGTACGGCTCTGAGGGCGGGGCGCGGCACTGTGCCGGCGCGCCCGGCGGGATCCGGCGGCGTGGCGGAGGTCGGCGCGCCCACCGACCGCAGATAACGCACCGCGGTGGCCGCCATACCGGCATGTCCCATCATGCTTCCATTGAACCTGATGGCCCGTCAGATTTGAAGGTGCGGGCGGGGCCGCTCTGCCGGAGCTCACCGCCCCCGGTACGTGGGCCGGCGGCGCTCCACGAAGGCCGTGACCCCCTCCCGCGCGTCCGCCGTCGTCATGTTGATCTCCTGGGCCGCCGCCTCGGCCGCGAACGCCGTGCCCCGGTCGGCCTCCAGTGAGGCGTTGACCAGGTGCTTCGTGAGGGCAAGGGCCCGGGTCGGGCCGGCGGCGAGCCGTTCCGCCCAGTCCCGCGCGGCCTTCTCCAGACCCGTGTCCGGCACGACCCGGTTGACCAGCCCCATGCGTGCGGCGTCGGCCGCCGTGACGGCGTCGCCGAAGAACAGCAGTTCCTTCGCGCGCTGCGGCCCGACGAGCCGGGGCAGCAGGTACGCGCCGCCGCCGTCCGGTACGAGGCCGCGCCGCGCGAACACCTCGACGAACGTCGCGGACTCGGCCGCCACCACCAGGTCGCAGGCGAAGGCGAGGTGCGCGCCGAGCCCGGCGGCGGTGCCGTTGACGGCGGCGAGGACGGGTTTCTCGCAGTCCAGTACGGCGGATACGAGGCGCTGGGCGCCGCGCCGGATCAGACGGGCCACGTCGCCCGCGGCCCGCTCGGCCGGCTGCGTGGCGGCACCGCCGCGCAGGTCGGCGCCGGCGCAGAAGCCCTTGCCGACGGCGGTGATGACGACGGCCCGTACGTCCGGGTCGGCGGACGCGTCGGAAAGTTGCGCGATGATGCGTTCGCGCTGGTCAGGGGTGATGGCGTTGAGAGCGGCCGGGCGGTTGAGGGTGATCCGCAGCACGCCGTTGTCAGTGGTGTGGAGTATCAAGGAGTCAGCGGGGACGGATGCGGGGGAATCGGGGGTGGGGGCCATGGTGAGGCGGCTCCGAGTTCTGTGGTCGACGGTGGGAGCGCTCGGGCGGGCGGGCGCCCGGGCGGCCGCGCGGGCCGCCGGGCCGCCCGCCCGGTCAGTGGCAGACGGCGAGCGCGTCGAGCGCGACGGCGCCCTGGCCGCGCGGCAGCACCATCAGCGGGTTGATGTCCAGCTCGGCGAGTTCGCCGCTCAGGTCCAGCGCCATCCGCTGGACGCGCAGGACGACTTCGACGAGCGCGTCCACGTCGGCCGGCTGCCCTCCCCGTACGCCTTCCAGCAGGGCGTGTCCGCGCAGTTCGCGGAGCATCGCGCGGGCCCGGTCCGCGCCGAAGGGCGGCACGCCGACGGCGGTGTCCCGCAGGACCTCGACGAGCACCCCGCCCAGCCCGACCGTCACGGTCGGCCCGAAGAGGCGGTCGGCGGTGACGCCCACGACCATCTCCACGCCCCGCTCGATCATCTGGCAGACGAGCACCCCGTCCAGCTCGATGCCTTCGTGGCGGGCGATGTCGGCCAGCTCCCGATAGGCGTCCCTGACCTGGCTGGCGGAGGTCAGTCCGGTCTTGACGAGCCCGAGTTCGGTCTTGTGCGCGAGCTGCGGCGCGGACGCCTTCATGACGACGGGGTAGCCGACGAGACTCGCGGCGCGCACGGCCGCCGCCGCGCTGGTGACGAGCTGTTCGCGCGGCACCCTGATCCCGTAGGCGCGCAGGAGCTGTTTCGCCGCGTGTTCGCTGAGCTGCTGTCCCGGGCTCATCAGGTCGTGCGCCTTGCGCGCGGAGGGCGACGGGGTGCGCGGGGCGTCGTCGAAGGGGGAGCGGTAGCCGGCGGTGAAGCGGTGGTGGGCGAGGTGGGCGCGGACGGCCGTGATGCAGTTGGCGAAGGTGCGGAAGGTCGCCACGCGCCGGGAGCCGAGGAGGGTGTGCCGGTAGGCGTCCTCGGTGCCGACCGGCGAGCCCCAGACGACGCACACCAGCTTGTCCGTCTGTTCCGCCGCGTCCACGAGGTCCTGGGCCAGCTTGTCGCTCATCGGGGGGAACGGTCCGGTGATCGGGCAGATCAGTACGCCGATGGACGGGTCGGCGAGGAGCGCGTCGATGATTTTTCGACCGCGCCGGTCGCCGACCGGGTGGCCGCCGCTGTCCACCGGGTTGGCGACGTTCAGACAGTCCGGGATCCACTGGTGCAGCTCGTCCTGCTTCGCGCGGTCCAGGGTGGGCAGCGTGAGCCCGGCGGCCGTCGCCAGGTCCGCGAAGTGGGCGCCGGTGCCCCCGGATATCGAATAGACGACGACGCCGTCGGCCGTCGGGGTACGGGCCCGGGCGAGCAGGGCCGCGGTGTCCTGCAACTCGTCCAGCCCGTCCACCCGGATCACCCCGAACTGCCGCATGGCCGCGTCCACCACCGCGTCCGCACCGGTCAGTTTGCCGGTGTGCGAGGCGGCGGTACGGGCCCCGGCCTCGGTGCGGCCGACCTTGACGGCGACGACCGGGACCTTGTTGCGGGCCGCCCGGTCGGCGGCGAGCAGGAAGCTGCGGCCGTCCTTGAACCCTTCGATGTACGCGGCGACGGCACCGACCTCGGGACGGGAGGCGAAGTAGGAGAGGAAGTCGGCGGTCTCCAGATCGGCCTCGTTGCCGGTCGGGGCCCAGTGCGAGAGGCGGATGCCCAGTTCCTGGAGGGAGAAGACGGGGCGGCCCTGGTGACCTGACTGGGTGATCAGGGCGATGGCGGGGCCGTCCAGGTCCTCGCGGAACGACGCGAAGGCGTTGAGGTTGGTGTTCGGGCCGAGCAGCCGGATGCCGGTACGGGCCACGGCCTCGGCGAGCCGGTCCTGGGCGGCGGCACCGGCCGCCCCGGTCTCTGCGAAGCCGGAGGCGAAGGCGACCGCGAACCTGATCTTCGCGTCGGCCAGTTCCTCGATGACCGGTACGGGGTCGGCGACCAGCAGTACGGCGAGGTCGGCCTGCTCGGGCAGGTCGGAGACGGAGGTGAGGCAGGGCAGGCCGAAGACACGGTCGCGGCCCGGGTTGACCGGGTACAGGCGGGCACCGACACGTTCGGCCCACGCGATGAGCTGCCGGGTGATGCCGGTGTTCGGGCGGCCCTCGCTGTCCGAGGCGCCGACCACCGCCACCGCCCCGGGCCGGAAGAACCGGTCCAGGTCGGGGACGGGGGCGTACAGCGGGCGCCCGCTGACGTCCAGGTCGGGCCCCGTGGCGCCGGCGGGTGTGCCGTCGGCGTGCGGGCCGCCCGCGGGGGGCGCGGCCGTGCCGTGCACGGTGTGCGGTGGGGTCGCCCCGCACGCCACTACGCGGGCCGGGCTGGAGTGAGTGCTGAGGCTGCCGTAGGTCGATCCAAGCATCGCTGACGCCCGCTCCCGTGTGACGAGTGCCGATTCGACTGACGCCTCGTCAGGTTAGGGCAACTGACGTTCAGTCAGGAATGGGTCGTGCGGGATCGGGTGCGGGCGGGCACGGGGTCCGGGCCCTGACGGGCGTGGGCCTCGGCGATGGCGTGCGCGATGCGGCGGGCGTCGTGCGCCAGTTCGCGGAACATGCCGCTGATGGGGTTGGTGTAGCCGGTGAAGTGGAGGCCCGGGCAGGAGGGGAGGGTGCGGGGGCCGTGGACGCGCGGGCGGCCGCGGGTGTCGAGGAGGCCGAGGTGGCCGACGAGGCCGTCCAGGCCGCGCCGGTAGCCGGTGGCGGCGATGACGGCGTCCGGTTCGATCGCGTCGCCGTCCGCGAGCCGTACGACGTCACCGTCGAAGGACGCCACGGCCGCCACCGGCCGTACCGCTCCGCGCTGTACGGCGTCGATCAGCCCCACGTCCTGTACGGGGATCGCCCCTTCCAGGACCCGGCTGTACAGCCCGGTGTCCGGTATCGGCAGGCCGTGCGCCGACAGGTCCGGCACGGAGAGGCGGCGCATCACCCGGGCCGCCCGGTCCACCGCGCGCGGCGGCAGACGGCGTACAAGGATGCCCGTCGCCTGGGCGGGCCAGCCCGCCGTCGAGCGGCGCACGATGTGCGGGGCGGTACGGACCGCCAGCCGCACCCGCGCCGCGCCGCCTTCGGCCAGGTCGACGGCGATCTCGGCTCCGGTGTTGCCGGTGCCGACGACCAGGACGTCCTTGCCCGCGTACGGGGCGGCGTTGCGGTAGTCGCCGGCGTGCCGGAGATCGCCGGAGTAGCTGTCGCGGCCGGGCCAGTCGGGGAGGTGCGGGGTGTGGTTGTAACCGGTGGCGATCACGACCGTACGGGCGGCCGGCGCGCGCCCGCCGTTCGCGTGGAGCACCCATCCGCCGTCCGCCGCGCGGTCCACGCGCCGCACTACGACGCCCGTGGCGACTTCGAGGTGATGGTGCTCGGCGTACTGCTCCAGGTAGCGCACCACGTCGTCGCGCGCGACCCACCGCCCGTAGGCGCGCGGGATGGGCAGGCCCGGCAGGCCGGAGAGGCGGCGTGTGGTGTGCAGTCGCAGACGGTCGTAGTGGCCGCGCCAGGAGGCGCCCACCGCGTCGGCCTTTTCGAGGACGACGGCACGGATGCCGTAGGCACCGAGGGCGGCGGCCGTGGCGAGCCCGCCCGGCCCGCCCCCGATGACATACACGGGTGGGTCGGCGGCGGGCGGTGCGGTGCTGGATGCGGAGGAGCTGGCGTGCGCTGCGGCGTCCGGCATGCCGGTGAGGGTAACCGCGTACGGCGCGCATGTCGCCGTACGGGGCGCTGCCCGTGCCCGCACCCTTGCGCAGCCCGGCCGTCGTCGAGTGAACTGACGGGCCGTCAGGAAAAGCAACGCGCGCTGTGGGCCGTGCGCCGCGCGCCGAGGTGAAGCGGGTGGTCCGGAGTGAGGCCGAAGGCGACATCCACGTCCGAACCCGAGGGGCCTGCGGCGGCGCCGTCCGCCGTGCCCAGGTACGACCTGCCCGGCACCGACGCGTTCAGCCGCGTCTACTGGGACGCGGCTGCTCAGGGCCGCTTGCTGCTGCGCCGCTGCCGCGCCGACGGCTGCGGGGCGGCGCACCACTACCCGCGCGAGTTCTGCCCGCGTTGCTGGAGCGAAGACGTGGAATGGGAGGAAACGAGCGGCCGGGCCACGCTCTACACGTGGTCGGTGGTGCACCGTAACGACCTCCCGCCGTTCGGCGGGCGTGTGCCGTACGTGGCCGCGGTGGTGGACCTCGCCGAGGGCCCGCGGATGATGACGGAGGTCGTCGACTGTCCGGAGGCGGCCCTGCGCATCGGCATGCCGCTACGGGTGCGTTTCCGCACCGCGGACGCTTCAGGAATTGTCGTCCCCGTATTTCGCGCCGCCTGAACTCCACGTGACAGGGAACTGCTGCCGTGAGACGCGCGTTTTACGGTCATGGTGACGCGTAAGTCCCGAAGACTCACCCTGGTGTCGGCCGGTGCCGGTGCGATGACCCTTGTCGCGATCTCGGGGTGCGGTGCGACATCGGCCGGGAGCGCCGGGGCGGGGCGCGGTTCGTCGGCGTACGCCTCGTCCGCCCCGGACGCGAGGAAGGGGCCGGACGGTGCGGGCGGGCTGTTGGCCCGTGGGGTCTGGTCCGTGCGCGCCTTCAAGGGAAAGGAGGTGCCGTACGCATTCTTCGGGACGTCCGTCGGACGTCCGTGGATCGAATTGCATGATGACGGGACCGCGTCCGGCGCCTACGGGTGCGAGGCGTTCCGGATGGAAGCGAAGCTGGGGGCGGCCGAGCTGACTCTGGGAGGAAAGGCGGGCGAGCCTCCGAAATGGCCGGGCCCGCAGAAGAAAGCCCGGTGCGGCGACGAAGTGACCTACGCCGAGGGAGCGGTGCAGTACGAGGAAGGCCTCAAAGCCTTCCTCCAGGGCCCGTTGACGATCACCGAAAAGCCCGAAGACGCTGACCCGGAGTCCGCGAAGCCCCGAAGCCCCCGTTCTTCCCTGGAGCTGAAGAACGACCGCGGTGAGACGGTCACTCTGGTGCCCAACCGTCCCGAGGAGTTCTTCGACACCCGGTACCGGCCGGTGCGAGTGCAGGTGTACGACTCCCCGTACGGTTTCGACTCCGGCACCGAGCTGTATTTCGACTGCCACCCGGACGGCACTGTCACCGGACAGCTCGGTTGCAACGACTTCACCGCCAAGGCCGACTTCGCCGGCACGCACGTCTTCTTCCACGACCCGGAGCTCGCCACGGACCACTCCTGCTCCGAAAAGGAACGGGACGACGCACAGATGGTGCTCCCACTCCTGAAGTCGCAGCCCTACCAGTACGTGGCCGACCGCGACGGCATGACGATACGTTGGGGCGACGACCCCTACATCACCACCCTTGACTTCACCGGCAGTCCACGGCCGTAGCCGCTCTCCCACCGGGCCCGGAAAATCGCTGGCTCCCAGCGTCCGCCCCCGGCATGCTGGCGCGCGTGCTGATCCGAGAAGCGAACGCGGCCGACTGGCCCGCGATCTGGCCGTTCTTCCGTGCCATCGTCGCGGCCGGCGAAACGTACACCTACGACCGCGACACGGACGAGGCGACCAGCCGTGCGATGTGGATGCTCGATCCGCCGAGTCGCACGGTCGTCGCCGTGGACGACGGCGGTACGGTCCTCGGCACGGCCAAGATGAACGCCAACCACATGGGCGGCGGCGCCCACATCGCGAGCGCGTCCTTCATGGTCGATCCGGCCCACGGCGGCCGCGGAGTGGGCCGCGCGCTCGGCGAGTACGCCGTCGGCTGGGCCCGTACGAGCGGCTTCCGGGCCATGCAGTTCAACGCGGTGGTCGAGACCAACACCCATGCCGTCGCCCTCTGGAGGTCCCTCGGCTTCGAGATCATGACGACCCTTCCCGAGGGTTTCCTGCACCCCACCGAGGGCTACGTCGGGCTGCACATCATGTATCGGCGCTTCTGACGGCACACGGCACACGGCACACGGCCGTGACCCGCGACCCACGGCCCACGACCGCCGAACCGTGCGGCGCGGGCCGTCAGCCGTCCGCAGTGATGACTTCGTACTGCTTCGCCGTGGGCGGGATGCCCGTGTGGAGCTTGGCGTTGACCAGGGCGAGCGTGCTTCCGAAACGCGCCGCCGTCGACGGGGTCCGGAACAGCCCCGACCTGATCGTCTTTTTCGCCTTCCCGCTGTTCAAAGGCCCGTTGAGCGTGACCCGCCGCACCTGGCCGAGGAAGCCCTGGACGGCCCACACCGTGCGTCCGTGCAGCACGATGCCGTCGACCCCCGGTACGGACACCCCGGAGACGGCCGTACTGCGCCCGCTCGCGGGATCGACGGTGAAGAGGGCGCCCTTGGAGGAGTGCGCGACGATCAGCGTCCGCCCGTCGGGCGTGGCCTGGATGCCGTTGAGGTTGAACCGGCCGGCGAGGACGGCGGCCGGGCCGCTGACGCGGAGGGCGGTGTGGTGGCCGAGCCGCCCGCGCCGGTCGACGGGTACGAAGTAGAGCCGGGGCCGGGAGGAGTCGGTGAACCAGGCGCCGTAGCGGGTCAGGACCACGTCGTTGACGAACGTCGTGCCCGCGGGGCCGAACCGGTAGCTCGCCACCGTGCGCCCCGTCCCGGTGTCGTAGACGTACGCCCGCCCGGTCCGGCCGCCGCCGACGAACAGCAGGTCGTGTCGGGGGTGTGCCTTCATGCCGAGGGCGTGACGGCCGCGCGGCGCGTCGATGAAGCGGGCGGCGGTACCCGCCTCGATGTCGCCGCGGTAGATGTCGCCACCGAAGTAGTCGCCCGCGTAGAAGGTGGAACCGCGCCCGGCGGCGATGCCCTCCGCCGAGGTGGCGCCCGGCAGCACGATCGTCTTCCCGTGCGCCGCCGCCTGCCCCCGTGCCGGTGCCGGTACCGTCGCCCCGGCCAGGGTGGCGAGCACCAACAGGGGCAGCAGCCCGCGCCGCACCGGGCTCCCGGTCGTACGGCGCATCGGCAGTTCTCCCTCACCTCGGACGGGACCGCTGTATCTCCCGGCACCGTAACGGCGGGGCGCGCGCGGCGCCGTCCTGGTTGGCCCGAATGCCGTAGGGAGGGCCGGGTATGGGCGGGACGTAGGGTGAATGGGTGGAAACGATCGAGTACCGACCCGCGTCCCGCTGGTGGCAGTGGATCGCCCTGGCCTTCGCCTTCGTCGGCGGGGTCGTCCCGCTGTGCGTGGTCACCTTCGGCATGGGGTGGCAGGAGTTCGGGCGCCGCTTCTACGCGGAGCCGCGCGGCAGTGACCTGCGCGAGCTGACCGTCGCGCTCGGAGTGTTCGTGCCGCTTTCCCTCGTCCTGTACTACTGCACCGCCAGCCGTACGTACGTCGGCGACGAAGGCATACGGGTCAGGTCTCCGCTGCGGCGGCGACGCATCGCCTGGCGTGACGTCGCGGGCGTCGGCGTCGACCGCCACGAGGGCACGTCCCTCTACGGCCGTAAGGGCACGCCTCACCACCGCATACGGCTGGACCTGGTGAACGGCGAAAGGATTTTCCTGCCCGCCCCGGTCAAGGAGGAGTTCGACTCGGCCATGGAGGCCGCCAAGGGGGAGGTCATCCGCCGCTGGAAGGCCGCGACGGTACCGGCGCGGGAGGGCGTCGGCCCGGTCTACGGCCAGAAAGGTTCCGGCCCGGCCTAGGGCCAGAGGAGTTCGCGGGTCCAGGCCCCGTTCTCGTCCGCACGGCGGTAGTTGACACGTACGTGCCGTCGGCGGGCGTCGCCCTGGAAGAACTCCACCTCGTCGGGGCGCAGGACGTACAGGGTCCAGCTCGGTACAGGGGCGGTCGGCTCCGCCTGGGCGCGGGCCCAGGCGGCCTCCGAGGCACGTTCCAGTTCGGCGTACGAGGCGAGGACTTCACTCTGGTGGCCGACGAGGGCGGCGGCCAGCGCGCCCGTCGAGCGGCGGTGGAGGTCGGCCGCGCTCTCCTCCGGACCCGCCTCGGTGACCCGGCCCCGTACGCGGACCTGGCGGCCGAGGCCCGCCCAGTAGAAGCCGAGGGCGGCGCGCGGGCGGTCGGCGAGTTCGCGGCCCTTGCGGCTGCCGCGGTGGGTGGCGAAGTGCCAGCCGCGCTCGTCGGCGTCGTGCAGCATCAGGGTGCGGACGTTCGGATCGCCGGACGCGTCCGCCGTCGCGAGCGTCATGGTGTGCGGCTCGGGCACGCCCGCCTCCGCGGCCTCCCGCAGCCACTGCCGGAAGAACGGCAGCGGGTCGGCCGGGGCGTGCGCCGGGTCGGGGTCGATGCCGGGCAGCTCGCAGTCCCAGACGCGGAGGGAGCGGAGGAGGGCGTGGAAGCGCTCGTCGGAGTCCGGGCCCGCGCCCGTACCCGTACCCGTGTCCATGTGCGGGGGCGCGTTCTCTGCCGGGTGTTCGACCATGGCCGGCAGCCTAGTCCGCCGGTCTGCGGGCGGCGGACCAGGCAGTGCCTGTCGCGAGTCGCCCTAGCGGCGGATGACCGAACGGATCCAGGCGAGTTGCTGGGAGACCTCTCCGGCCTGGGCGACCGTCTCCCGGTCCGAGCCGTTGAAGACGCCGAGGAGCGTTTCGCTGCCCTGCGCCCCGATGCTCATCACCGGACCGCCGGAGTCGCCGCCGGCCGGAATCCCGGTCACCTTCTCCATGCAGAAGTCGGGGCCGCCCGGTGCCGTGTAGCCCTTGCAGCGGCGGTCGTCCGGTCGCACGATCCGAAGGTCCGACTGCTTGAGCACGGGGGACTGGCAGGCGTTCTCGTCGTCGGTGCAGGTGGCGCCCCACCCGTACTGCCGCACGGTCTGGCCGACGCGGACGCCGGTCGTGGCCAGGCGCGCCGTGGGGATGTTCATCTTCGGGACCTTGACGAGCATCATGTCGGCGGTGCTGCCCACCCGCTTGCCGGGCAGCGGCCGGACCGTGGTGCCCTTGCGCATGTCGAGGTTGCCGACCCGGAAGGAGATCCGCTTGTCGGCGACCGGCTGCGCCTGCTCGTAGAAGCAGTGCGAGGCGGTGAGTATCCACTGGGGGGCGACCGCCGTCCCCGTACAGGTGGGCTGGCCGTCGATGAGCATGCGTACCGCCCATGGGCCGTAGGTGCTCTTCGCCCCGCCGATGACGGCGGAGGCCGGTGCGGACCAGATCACCGAACCTGTCAGCAGCAGTGCGGCCGTCAACAGCAGCACACGAACTCGACGCACCATCCGAACAACTCCTCCACCTGACCGGGCCCTTACGGGTGAAGAGATGACCCGCCGGGGCAAAAGGTTCCGGCTTGCGCCGATGTGAGAGCCGGGGCCGGTGCTGGGGCCGGGCGGTGGGTGCCGTACGGCTTGAGGGTGATCGCGTGGGCGCAGCGCTGTACGTCCTCGGCGAGCTTCTTCGCCACGTAGTTCTTCCACGGCAGGTGGGGCAGCATCCGCAGCATCACGTGCCGGAACCGGATGGCGGCCCGGGAGGTGGGCGTCATCTGCGGTACGAACTTCTCCGCCATCCGCTGGTTCGCCGTGACGTACGGGCGCATCTCCCCCTCGTAGCGCGCGAAGCCCGTACGGGGGTCGCCGCCCGCCGCCGCGAGTTCCCCGGCCAGTACGTACGCGCCGACCAGCGCCATCCCCGTCCCCTGCCCCGACGCGGGTGACGCGCAGTGCGCGGCGTCGCCCAGCAGCACCACGCGCCCGCGCGACCAGCGGTCCATTTCGATCAGGTCGAGCCCGTCGAGATAGAAGTCGGTGGCGGCGCGGGAGGCTTCGAGGAGGCGCGGCACCTGCCAGCCGACGCCTTCGAAGGCGGTTGCCAGCAGCGCGCGTTGGCCGTCCGCGTCGCGGGGGTCGTAGTCCAGCCGGGGCGAACGGAAGCAGAGCCACGCCTTGGCGCCGTTGGCGCCGTGTTCACCGGACGCGCTGTACGTGCAGATGAGGCGGCCGGGCGTGAGGTGATACAACTCCTCGCCGGGTGCCGCCAACCCGTCCGGAATGCTGAAGGCCGCTATGTACGCGCCGATGCGCCTCAGGTAGCGCGACTCGTCGCCGAAGGCCAGGCGGCGGACGGTGGAGTGCAGGCCGTCCGCGCCGACGACCAGG
The DNA here is from genome assembly GCF_055567735.1 of Streptomyces sp. NPDC026394. Classification (NCBI taxonomy): domain Bacteria; kingdom Bacillati; phylum Actinomycetota; class Actinomycetes; order Kitasatosporales; family Streptomycetaceae; genus Streptomyces; species Streptomyces sp. NPDC026394. The sequence goes on along the minus strand of NZ_JBVHPX010000003.1, from coordinate 400,748 downwards.
TCGAAACGGCGCGGCGTCCCGCGTTCGAAGGTGACGTTCACACCCGTGCCGTCGTCCGTGAGCGAGCTGATCGAGTCGCCGAAGACATACTCCACGTCGTCGCGCGTGCGGGCGTGGAGGATACGGGTCAGGTTGCCGCGCATGATCTCGTCGTCGCCGTCCACCCGGGCGCCGAAGATGTCGGCGGGCAGCGTGGCCACCCGCCGCCCGTCGTCGTTCACGTACGCGCCGGTGCGCATGTCCGTACTGGCGCGCCGGATCTCCGGCAGTACGCCCATCCGGTCCGCGACCTCGATCGCGACGCCGCGCAGGTCGACCTTGTAGCCGCCGGTCCGGAGTACTGGCGCGCGCTCCACGACGGTTACGGCGTAGCCGTAGCGGTGCAGCCAGTAGGCGAGGGCGGGGCCGCCGATGCCGGCGCCGGAGATGAGGGCGTGGGGACGGGATGTCGAGGTCACGCAGCGACTATACGAGCGTCATATACGCTTGTCTATGACGCTTGTTTAGGTTCCCGCTGCTCACGGTGCGTGACATGTTCAAGGCAGGCGGCGGCCCCGGCTGTCCGCCACGCGCACGGCGTCGCTGAGCGATTCGGTGAGGCGGTTGGTGATGAACAGCAGTTCCGCGCGCTCGGGCGGCTGCTCCCTGTTCAGGGCCGCGCGCGAATGGTCCAAGAGCTGCACTGCCATGGAGAGTTGCATCTCCTCCAGCCCGTCGGCCAGGTCGGTCACGGGGCCGCGTCCTTCGCTGATCACGTAGCAGGGCTTGCCGTCCTGACCGGCCCAGGGGAGGAGGCGTGGCTCTCGGGGGTGGTTTTCGGTCGTCATGGCTTCAATGGTCGGCATGTGTGCGTAGCGTCACCAGAGAGAAAGCGTCCACAAGGCGGGTTGTAGGGAGGAGTTGGTCATCGTGGCCGTTTGGATGGAGCCGTCACCGGCGCGGGAGCACGTCGGAGGGCTCATCAAGCATTTCCGTCAGCGCACAGGCATGACGCAGAAGCGGCTGGCCTACGAGACGCATGTCTCCGAGTCGCTGGAGGGGGCGTACGAGCGAGGGGAGCGCATCCCGAGCGCCGGGTTCCTGATCGATGCAGACCGACACATGGCGGCCGGCGGAGTGTTGGAGACGTGCGTGAAGCTGATGGAGCAGGAATCCAGCCGTGCACAGTATCTGGAGTGGCGGCTGTTGGAAGCTGAGGCGCTGAGCCTCAGCGGATACGTGGACACGGTGCTGCCTGGGCTGCTTCAGGCTCCTGATTACATGCGTGCGCTGTTCAGGTCGCGGGTTCCGGCCTTCAGCGCTGATGAGGTCGAACGCTTGATGCGCAGGCGGCTGGACAGGCAGCCCGTGCTTCTCCGAAACCCTGCCCCAACCGTGAGTTTCGTAGTGGAGCAGTCGGCGTTGGAGCGGCCGCTCGGGGGGAAGCAAGTCCTCAAAGGGGCTTTGCTCCACGTCCTGGAGACCGTCCGCGCCCTGAGTCACGTCACGCTACAAGTGATGCCCACGAACGTGGAGACGCACTCTGGACTCGAAGGTTCACTGCAGTTGCTGTCCTCCCCCGACGGGCGGAGGAGCGTCTACTTCGACGTGGAAGGGAAGGGTAAGTTGCTCACCAGGCCGGTCGAGTCCGTTCAGTACGTTGAGCAGTACGGTGCCATTCGTGCTCAGGCACTCTCCCCGGCGAAGTCCCTGGACCTGATCGAGAGACTGGCAGGTGAATGATGAACGTCGCACTGGCCTGGCGGAAGTCCAGCTACAGCAGCGAACAATCCGCCGACACCAATTGTGTCGAGATCGCCACCACCCCCACCACCATCCACATACGCGACTCCAAGAACAAGACCGGCCCCGCCCTCTCCGTACCCCCCACCTCCTGGGCCGACTTCCTCCGCCTCATCTCGTAGCGCGGGACGCGTCGTACTCGATGACGCGTTCGTTCATGGCTTGCAGGTGGTCGTCCCAGGAGTAGACCCGCCGGAGGCTGTAGCCGCCCTTGCCGGCCGGTTCGCGGACGATCACGTCCTGGCCTGAGAGTTCGACGGACAGGGGTGTCACTCCGGCGTCCATGATCTGGGTGACCACCCCGTCCTTCGCGGTGAACCCCCACAGGAACAGAAACGTTTTCCCGGACTCGATGCCGAGCAGCAGCTCGTCCTTGCCGTCCCCGTTCAGGTCCCGGTACTGCGGCGCCAGTACGGGGCACCCCTTCTGCCCGGCGGCCCGGCACTCCCCGATCTTCCTGTGGGTGCCGTCCTCGTCCAGCGCGCCGGTCATGGACGCGACCTTGGCCTGCGCGACGGCCAGCGCCGAGACCCGGTGCATGTCACCGGACGGGACGCGCGGCGCCGACCGCAGCGGCGTCGGGCGCTCGGCGGAGTTCGGCTCGTACGTCTGCTCCGGCGCGGGCGTACGGCCGGGCCACAGCAGGGCAGGCGCCGATGCCCCCGCCGTACGCCCCGCACTCTTCGGCTCGCCCGTCCCGTCGCACCCGCTGACCAGCGCGCACGTGGCGGTCAGGGCGAGCGCCACGGCCGGCAGGGAACGGAGCATCGGTACGTCATTTCCGGTCGGGGCCTGAAGGGAGACGGCGGGCGGGGGCCACACCGCACATGATGTTGTCTGCCCTTTGTTGCGGCAATTCGGCGGCGGCGTAACGGCACGCCGTAGACGGAAGTGCGGTGGTGTTACGGGCCTGGAAATGTCCCCCGGATGTAGGACACTCCCTGTCCGCCATGGCGCCTAGCGTCGTTCTCGTCGGCCAGCGCGGCCACCCGGCCGCCCCGTACCGTGAGGAGCACGTCATGAGCCGTGTCACCGGCAATCAGCCCGACGGAACGCCCACCTGGATGGAGCTGGCCGTTCCCGACCTCGACCGTGCCATGGACTTCTACGGGGCGCTGTTCGGCTGGACGTACGAGACGGAAACCATGGAGGGCGGGCGGTACGCCGTCGCCCTCGTCGGCGGGCAGCGCGCCGCGGGCCTGATGGAACGGCCCGACGCGGCGGGCGGCGGGTGGACGATGTACATGGCGGTGGACGACTGCGACGGCACGGCCAAGCGGATCGCCGACGCGGGCGGCCGGGTGCTGTGGGGCCCGGTGGAGATCCGGGACTACGGACGGGCCGCGATCGCCGAGGACACCGTGGGGGCCCAGTTCGGGCTCTGGCAGGGGCGTACCCACGTCGGCTGCGAGATCGTCAACGAGCCCAACTCCCTCGTACGCAACGACCTGGTGGCGCCGCCCGCCCACGCCGCCCGGGCCCGCGACTTCTACGCGGCGGTCTTCGCCTACACGCTGGACGGCAACCCGGACATGCCGGGCGTCGACTTCACGTTCCTGCGCCGCCCGGACGGGCACGAGATCGGCGGGATCATGGGCGACGCGTCCGCCGGGGCCGCGAGCTGGGGGACATGCTTCGAGGTGGCGGACACGGACGCGGCGGTGGCGCGGGCGGCCGCGGCCGGCGGGACGGCGACCGAGCCGGAGGACACGGTGTACGTACGGCAGGCGCGGGTGACGGACCCGTTCGGTACGGAATTCGTGATCGGCGCGCGTCCGACGGCGTGAGGCTGCCGCCGCAGTCCACACAGCTTTGAGCAGCCCCGTACAGCCCGCGCAATCGCGCGCCCGGCGGCCGGCCACGGGGGACCGGCCGCCGGGCGCGCCTGCTTCCGTCGAAGGTCAGCCGCGCTCGGCGGCGGTGCGGCGGCGGCCCGCGACCATCAGGCCCGCGCCCGCGGCGACGGCGACGGCGGCGCCGCCCGCGGCCCACGGGGTGACCGGGCTGACGCCGGTCGCGGCCAGGCTGCTGCCACTGGTGCTGCTGTCGCTGCCGGTGGACGTGACGGCGGTGCCGGAGGCCGTGCCGGAGCCGGTGGTGCCGTGGCCGCCCGCGGGCTTGGAGTCGACGGCGGGCGTGACGTTCTTGCCGCCGCCCTTGGCGGCCTCGTCCTCGGCAGCCTTGTCCTTTGCTGCCTTCTCCTTCGCCGCCTTGTCCTTGGCCGCCTTGTCCTTGGCGGCCTTCTCCTCTTCCGCCTTCTTCGCGGCGGCCTCGTCCTTGGCGCGGGCCTCGTACTGGCCTACGTCGAGGAAGTGCTGAAGGGCCTCGGGCCCGGCCCACAGCGCCTCGTCGGCGGCGGCTCTGACGGCGGGGCCGCCGATGCTGGAAATCTGCACCGCGCGCACCCTGTTGTCCGCTTCGGTGGCCAGGGCCAGGCCCTCCTTCAGGAAGCGCACCCGGTCCTGCGGGGTCCCCTCAAGAGCCTTGGCGGCTGCTTTGTAGACGCTGGAGTCGGTGCTCTTGCCCGCGATGCTCCGCAGGATCGCCACCCTGTTGTCCTCGTCGCGGGCCTCGTACTGCCCTGTCTCCAGGAACTGGCGCAGGCCCTCGCGCGGACCCATGAGCGCCTTCCTGGCCTCCCGGGCCAGCGCGCGGCCGGGGTTCCCGTCCAGCATCCGCGCGACCGTGAGCAGGTCCTCCTTCATGCTCGACGTGTCCGCCGGCTTCTTCGCGGACGCGTCCGGCTCCGTCTGCGCGCCCTGGTCCGGCGCCGAGTTGGCGGTGGCCGGTGCCTCGGCGGCGAGCGCCGGGGAGGCGAACAGCACGGCCGGCGCGACGGCGGCAGCCGCCAGGAAGGCCGTGAGACGGGCCTGCTTCTTCATGTCTTGCACCAACATTTCCAGTAATGATCAAAAAATAACCTTTACAGGGTAAGGGGTGTCCGGGATTAGCGTGCCGGGCATGGGGACTTCGCAAGAACACCGCAGTCGGCTGCTCCTGGGCGGCCGTAGCCTCTCGTATCTCGATTTCGGCCCCGCCGACGGAAAACCTCTCCTCGCCTTGCACGGGCATTTCTCCGAAGGCCGCGGTTTCGCCGGGCTCGCCGCCGAACTCGCCCCGGAATGGCGGGTGATCGCCCCCGACCAGGGCGGCCACGGCGAGTCGGACCGTACCCCGGACCTTTCCCGTGAGGCGTACGTCGCCGACGCGATCGCGCTCCTCGATCATCTCGGCCTGTCGTCCGCCGTGGTGCTCGGACACTCCATGGGCGGCAAGAACGCGTACCACCTCGCCGCCCGGCATCCCGAGCGGGTCCGTGCGCTGATCAACGTGGACGACCCGGTCGTGATCACCGACACCGGCCCCAGCGGCATCGCCTTCTGCCTGGACTGGCCGCGCCAGGCACCGACCCGTGAGGCGCTGCTCGACGGCCTCGGCGCGGCGGCGCCGCTGATCGCCCCATGGCTGCGGCAGCAGGACGACGGCAGTTGGCGGCTACCGTTCGTGCCGGAGGACATCGTCGCGTCCGACTTGGGCGTGCGCGGTGACCACTGGCCGGTCTGGCTGGGCAGCGACTGTCCGGCCCTGCTCGTGCACGGCCGTACGAGCTTCTTGCTGACGCCGGAGCTGGCCCGGGAGATGGCCGGGCGTCGCCCGCGCACCCGCCGGGTCGAGCTGGACGCCGGGCACTTCATCCCGACCGAGGACCCGCAGGGGCTGGCCAGGGCGGTACGGGAGTTCCTGGGCACGCTTCGGTGAGCGGGGAACGGGTGAGGGGGCGGGTGCGAGGGTGTTACGGGCGGGGCCATAGTGGACAGAGGGGAGGAAATCTCCATAAGGTAAAGAAATGGCAAACTTCGTTGAATGCATAACCGATCCGGACGCCGCCGGTGAGCTGTGGTGCGGAGACCGCACGGTCGCCGTACTCGCCGCCCGCCCCCAGGGAGCGGTCGATGGGGCCGGAGGCGTCGAGGGCTCGGTCGCGCTGCTGGACCTGGGCGCCGACGACCCCGCCCTGCGCTTCGTCGCCGTCCTCGACTGCGCCGAGGACGCGATCCTGGTGCCCCTGTTGCAGGGGGCGACCGACGAGGTCCGCAAGGCGGGCGGCACGGCGCTGCGGTGGATCACGGAGGAGGACACGAGCCCCGGCAGGCCCGCGGTGGAGCTGGGTGCCCTCGAAAGCGGCGAGGTCTACCGGTGGTGGCGGCGCGGCCTGCCGGCCGGTGTCCCCGTGCGGGACGCGGCCGTACGGCAGTTCCCCTCCGAGGAGGAGGGGGTCGCGTTCCGTATCGGTACGGACGACGCCTGGTACGACGTCGAGTTGGACGACGCCCGCGCCCGCCTGGTCCACAACCGCGAAGAGGACAGCACCGCCGACGCGCTCACCGCCCTCACTTCCGCGGCCCTCCACGCGCTCGACACCGACCACCCCGGCCTCCGTACCGCCGAGGTCAACGCGGCACCCGACGACGAGGAACTCCACGCGGCCCTGCGCCGTCTGGGATTCGAGGCGACGGACTCGCGCGCCGTGGAGTACACGTTGGCGCTGGTGCAGGGCGGGTAAGGGGTGGGCCGGGCCGCCGCTTCACGGACGCGGCACGGCGTCGAGCGAGAGGGAGTAGTTGAAGGGGTAGTGGCTCACGGCCTCTGCCCCGTCCTCTACCCCCGCCCCAGCACCACCGTCCCCGACGAGCAGAACCAGCCGCCCGTCCCCGAGGCCACGGCCAGTTCCGGGAGGCTGCCGTCCGGCCGTCGTACCTGGCGGCCCTCGCCCGCCTCGCCGCGTAGCTGGCGTACCGCCTCGACCAGCAGGAACAGGCCGCGCATGCCGGGATGGCAGGCGGCCAGGCCGCCGCCGTCGGTGTTGACGGGGAGGGCGCCGTCGCGCAGCAGCCGGCCCTTTTCCACGAACGCGCCGCCCTCGCCCTTGGCGCAGAAGCCGAGGTCTTCCAGCGTCACCAGCGTCATGTAGGTGAAGGCGTCGTAGATCTCGGCCACGTCGATCTCCGACGGGCGCACTCCGGCCCGTTCGAAGGCGAGGCGGCCGGAGACGGCGGCAGGGGAGACGGTGAAGTCCTCCCATTCGGACATCGCGGAGTGCGACACGGCGGTGCCCGCGCCCAGGACGTGGACGGGCGGTTGGGCCAGGTCGCGTACGTACTCCTCGGCGGCCAGGAGGACCGCGCAGCCCCCGTCGGAGCGGATGCAGCAGTGGAGCTTGGTGAAGGGGTCGGCGATCAGCGGGCCGGACAGGACGTCGTCGACGGTGATGGGGTCCCGGTACATCGCGTCCGGGTTCGTGGCCGCGTTGGCCCGCGCCTGGACGGCGACCTCGGCGAGTTGGGCGAGGGTCGTGCCGTACTGGTGCATGTGGCGGCGCGCGGCCATGGCGTACTTGGCGACGAGGGTGTGGCCGTACGGCACCTCGTACTGGAGCGGGCCGCGGGCGCCGAAGGAGAGGCTGGCGGTACGGCGGCCGGCCTTGAGGTCGGCGCGCGCCGTGGACCCGTACACCAGCAGCACCGCGCGCGCCTGCCCGGCCGCGATCGCGTCCACGGCGTGCGCGGCCATCACCTCCCAGGTCGCGCCGCCCACCGACGTGGAGTCGGTCCAGGTGGGACGCAGCCCCAGGTACTCGGCGACCTCCACCGGCGCGAGGGTGCCGAGTCCGGCCGAGGCGAAGCCGTCGACGAGCGAGCGGTCCAGGCCGGAGTCGGCCAGCGCGCGGCGGGCGGCCTGGGCGTGCAGGGCGTACGGGGTGGGTCCGTCCACGCGTCCGCAGTCGGAGAGGGCGACACCGGCGATGACTACCTTGCGGGGGAATGCGGCGGTACTCCCTGGCGGTAGCGGCATGGACCTGACGGTACATCAGATAGCGGGCGGGGCGGGAGGGTGCGACAGCGGGGTGAGAAGTGCGCGTGAGGCTGGGAAAAGCGGTTCGGGGTACCTAACATGACGGGCCGTCAGGTCGTCGTACGGCCGTGACCGGGAGGAGTCCGCCGATGGATGCCGCGTTCACCGATGAGCAGGACGAGATCCGCCGTACGCTGCGGGAGCTGCTGCGGAAACGCTGCGGCTCCGACGACCTGCGGGCCGCCGTGCGCACCCCCGAGGGGTACGACCCCGACCTGTGGCGACAGCTCGCGCAGCATCTGGGGCTGCCGGGACTGGCACTGCCCACCGCGTACGGCGGCGTCGGCTGCGGGCCCACCGAGCTGGTGCTGGCCTGCGAGGAGACCGGGCGGGTGCTGCTGCCCTCGCCGCTGCTGCCCACCGCCGCCCTCGTCGCGCCGCTGGTGCTGGCGCTGGGGACGGAGGCGCAGCGTGCGGAGCTGCTGCCCGCCCTCGCGTCGGGAGAGCTGACGGGTGCGCTCGCCGTACCGGGCGGGCAGCTCGGCACGGCCCTCGCGCTCACCGCCCGTAACGGCGGGGACTGGGCGGGGGGCGGCCGGGCCGGCGGCATCCAGGCGCGGGAGTGCGGAGGGGGAGGGGGGCGCGGGACGGCGGGGGAGTGGCGGCTGTACGGGGAGGCCGCGCAGGTGCTGGGCGGGCACAGCGCGGGGCTGCTCCTGGTGGCCGCGCACGCGGGCGGCTATGCGCGCAGCCGGACGCTGCTGTTCGTCGTACAGGGGGACGCGCCCGGTGTGGCGCGGGTGCGGCAGACGGCGATGGACGAGACCCGGGCGCTGGGGGTCGTCCAACTGCGCGATGTACCCGCCTCGTTGCTGGGGGCGGAGGGCGCGGGCGGGGGGAATGGGCGGGTGGGGCGCGCGCTCGCGCAGGCGGGTGCCGGGGTCGCGGCGGCGCTGGCCGCCGAGGCGGTCGGGGCGGCGGGCGCGGCGTTGGAGCGGACCGTCGAGTACGTCAAGGTGCGGGAACAGTTCGGCCGGCCCATCGGGTCCTTCCAGGCCGTCCAGCACCGGCTGGCGGACCTGTACGTACAGGTGCAGGCCGCCCGGTCCGCGGTCTGTTACGCGGCGTGGGCGGTGGGCGGCCCGGCGGTAGGCGGCCCGGCGGAGGGCGGCCCGGCGGAGGGCGCCGAGCCCGGTGCCCCCGGCCTTGCGCTCGCGCACGCTCTGGAGACGCTGCGCGCGGTGGCCGGGGAGGCCATTCAGTTGCACGGCGGGATCGGCTTCACCTGGGAGCACGACGCCCACCTGTTCTTCAAGCGCGCGGCCTGCGACGAGCTGCTGTTCGGGCCCGTGCACCGGCTGCGGGCGCAGGCCGCCGAGACGGCGGGAGTGTTCGGGGACGGTGGGGGCGGCGAGCTGCGGGCGGAGGTATCGGCGTGAGGGCGCCCGGCGGCTCCGGAGCGTCCGCCCGGGTGAAGGCGTCCGGCAGGCGGGTGGTGCAGAAGGTGTCCGCGACGCGTGGCTTCGCGCGGGTGGCGCCGTACGTCGTCCCCGCCCTGGACCGTACGGTGCACCGGCTCACCAAAGGCAAGGTGCTGCTGAGCGCGCGGATGCTGCCCGGTGCGGTGCTGACGGCGACGGGCGCCCGGACCGGCCTGCCGCGGCGGACGCCGCTGGCGTGCCTGCCGGAGAAGGCCGGGACGTGGCTGCTGGTCGGCAGCAACTTCGGCCGCCCCGGGCACCCGGCCTGGACGGCCAACCTGCTGAAGCACCCGGAGGCCGAGATCAGTTGGCGGGGCCGGGACGTCCCCGTACGGGCCCGGCTGCTGACCGGTACGGAGCGGGCGCGGGCATGGGCGGCGGTGGTCGGGTTCTGGCCGCCGTACGCCGCGTACCAGGCGCGGGTCAGCCGGGAGATCCGGCTCTTCCGGCTGGAGTCGCGCTGAGCGCACGGGCTCACGGGTGCACGGGTGCACGGGTGCACGGGCGCACGGGCTCACGGGCGTACGGGCTCCGGGCGTCCGCGCGTCACGGCCCTGGGCGTCCGGGGGCTTGATGCTGCCCGCAGACGCGCACAGCGGGTGCCGGCCGGCCCCGAGGGGCGGACAACACCCGCTGTGACGTACAGCTATGGCAGGACGAGCGCGAACGAGAACCGTTCCGTGGGCTGTTTCGTGAGGTATTCCCGAGCTGTGTCGTGGCGCGGAACCGGGGTGCCGCGTGGGGTGAAACAGGAGGGCGAAATGTGGCCTGAGCCGTGTGCCGTGGAATGCGACCCGGGTTATTTGGTGGGCTTTTTCCCGGTGACGCCCAGGTGCACCAGAAGCGCCAGGTTCGGCTTCAATTCCTGCTGTTTGACACCCCAGCTCGTGAAACCCTTCTGATGAGCGGCGACCGCCGCCAGCATGGCGACGAGCGAACCGGCCATCGCGGCCGCACTGACGTCCTTGTCCACCTTGCCCTTGGCCTGGAGCTCCTTGATGGAGTCGGTAAGGGAGTTGGTGACGGCATTGAGGATCTTCATGCGGATCTTGTAGAACCGTTTGTCGCCCTCGGCGGCACCGAGGTCGACGACGCGCAGGATCGCGTCGTTCCGCCGCCAGAAGGAGAGGAATCCCTCGACGAGTTCCTCGGCCGCCTGCCGGCCCGACCGGCCCACCCAGGAGCGCCCGGCCACCAGGTCGGTCAGGCTCGCGCCCTCTTTGGCCATCTCCTCGGCGATTTCCAGTACCGCGCCCTCGACATCGGGGAAGTACTGGTAGAACGTCGCGGGCGAAGTGCCCGCTTTGCGGGCCACATCGATGACCTTGACGTCTCTGTACGGGGACGAACTGAGCATGTCGCTGAGGCAGTCGAGCAGCTTCTGCCGGGTCGCCTGTCCACGGCGCCCGGCGACTCTGCCGTCGACGGTCCGAACTTGTCCTGTCATGCCGTCAGCTTACCGAGGGGTGATCGGAGCGCGATTTGGCTGCCTGCAAATGGGGATGCGGGAGTTCGGCCGTATCGGTCCTGGCCGGCCCCGTGCGCGGGGCGGCCGGGGCGGGCCGGAGCGGGCCCTGAGGGCGGCTTGGCCCGAACAAGTGAATCGTATTGTCAACAGGCTGTGGACAACTTTTCCGGACCGGCGCGGACCGGGTTCCGGCGGGGGTGCGCGACCGTGCCGTACGGCATTGCGGGCGCGGAACAGATCATTGCGGACGGGGAACTGCTCATTGCCGGACGGCGGGGAATGTCCGGTAAGGAGCGTGATCGCAGAGAATTGGCAGAATGTTCGATTACTCTCCGGGCGCGCGGCAAGATCCAGGGCTAGTTTGGCCCCATGACTGCATTCGCGGCGGGCGCCCCGTGCTGGGCCGACGTCATGCTGCCCGATCTGGAAGCGGGCAAGAGGTTCTACGGAGAGCTGTTCGGCTGGACCTTCTCCGGCGGCGCCCCCGAGTCCGGCGGCTGCACCGAGGCGTACAAGGACGGCAGGGCGGCCGCCGGCCTGATGCCCAAGCGGGACGGCCGGATGCCCACCGCGTGGAACGTCTACTTCGCGACCCCGGACGCCGCCCGGACCAGCGCGCTGATTCTGCGGGCGGGCGGCCGGATCGTCACGGAGGCCGCGCCCGTCGGTGACTTGGGCACCATGCTGGTCGCCGCCGACCCCACCGGCGCGGTCTTCAGTATCTGGCAGGCCGGCACCCACCAGGGCTTCGGCGTGCAGCGCGAGTCCGGCGCGTACGTCTGGACGAGCCTGAGCACCCGCGACCCGGAGCGGGCCGACGCCTTCTACGAAGAGGTCTTCGGTTTCGAGAGCGTGGCCGACAGCCCGGCGGCGGACGAGCGCTTCCGGCCCTGGCGGCTGCCCGGCCAGGGCCGCGAGGTCGGCGGCCGGATCCTCATGGACGAGCACGCGCCCGCCGCGATGCCGCCGCACTTCACCGTCTGCTTCCTCGTCCCCGGAATGGACGACGCCGTACGGACCACCACCCGGCTCGGCGGCCGGGCCACGGTCGAACCGGTCGGCACGCCGGGCGGGCCGTTCGCGGTGCTCACCGACAACCAGGGGGCGGGCTTCGGCGTCATGGCCCCGAAGTAGGCGCTCACCGACCACAATTGAGGACGAGGACAGCTCCCGCTGTCGGGCCGCGGACGGCGCGGCCCGGCAGCGGGCCTGTGCGAGGGGCCTGTGGGGGCGGCGCGACGACCTTGAGTACGGCACAGTGGGTACGGCCGCGCGCGGGGAGAGAACGGGGACGGGACGACATGACCAGTACGGACAGCAGACCGGACGGACGGCTTCCGGTGCTCGCGGGGTGGGGTACAGGACTGGACATATCGGAGCCCGGCGGACGTAACCGATCTACCCGACGTACCCGGTCGTTCCCGGGCGCAGGTCCGGTCCGGCGGCAGTTTCGGGCGGTGTGACGGCGCGGCGACGGCACGCCCCGGCGCGATCCGGTCGTACGGTGTTCGACAGCTCGTCGGCGGCCCGCGGCGGCGCCCGGGCCCGTCCGTACGGACATCCGTCCGCACGGATCCGTCACGGCATGTGACGGTACCGGTGCGCACCGCAGAAGCCCGCCGGGACACGACGGGAGCGGCCCCGGGTTCGCAACCGTGGGCCCGGCCAGGAAGAATCAGCACGCGTACGGCCGAACAGGCCAGGCGGTGAGACGCTGCACGGGGCAGTGGCTCTCGGCGGCCACCGGCTTTTGAGAGTCTCTTTAACGCCCCACGGGGAGGTGGCAGGCAAGTGGTGGAGCAGCTGACACAGCTGACGCAGCACGATCCCCGGCGGATCGGCCCGTTCGAGGTGCTCGGCCGTCTCGGGGCCGGCGGCATGGGGCTGGTCTACCTCGCGCGCTCGGCGTCCGGGCGGCGGGTGGCGATCAAGACGGTGCGTACGGAACTCGCCGAGGACCAGCTGTTCCGGGTCCGCTTCACCCGCGAGGTGGAGGCGGCCCGCGCGGTCAGCGGCTTCTACACCGCCGCGGTGGTGGACGCCGACCCCCGGGCCGCGGTGCCGTGGCTGGCCACCGCCTACGTGCCCGCGCCCTCCCTGGAGGAAATAGTCAATGAGTGCGGGCCGCTCCCGGCCCAGGCGGTGCGCTGGCTCGCGGCCGGCATCGCCGAGGCGCTGCAGTCCATCCACGGCGCGGGCCTGGTCCACCGGGACCTGAAGCCGTCCAACGTGCTGGTCGTCGAGGACGGCCCGCGCGTCATCGACTTCGGTATCGCCAGCGGCGTCTCCAACACCCGCCTGACCATGACGAACGTGGCCGTCGGCACGCCCGCGTACATGTCGCCCGAGCAGGCCCGCGACTCCCGCAGCGTCACCGGCGCCAGCGACGTCTTCTCGCTCGGTTCCACCCTGGTCTTCGCCGCCACCGGACACGCCCCCTTCCACGGCGCCAACCCGGTCGAGACGGTCTTCATGCTGCTGCGCGAGGGCCCGGACCTGGCCGGGCTGCCGGACGAACTGCGGCCGCTGATCGAGTCCTGCATGCAGATGGAGGCGCCGGGCCGCCCCACCCCCGCCGACCTCCAGTCCCAGCTCGCACCGCACCTGTTCGGCTCCGGCAGCGACGACAGCGGCACCGCCTCCGCCTGGCTGCCGGACGGCGCCGTCGCCCTCATCGAGGGGCGGCGCGGCGGACGCCAGACCGCGTCGGCGGCCGCCGGGCGCGGCGGCACCGGGCAGCCCCGCGCCGCGCGGCAGCCCGTACCGCACTCGCCGCCGCCCGCCCAGCCGCCGCCACCGCGCCCGCGCGACGCCCCGGCGGCCGCGGCCGCGCAGGCCGGCGGCGCGATGGGGGCGCCCGGGGCGGAGCCCGGCTGGGCCGGAGCCGCCGGAGTGGGCCCCGGCGCACGCCGGGCCGCCGACCCGCGCGGCGCCGCGCAGCCGCCGCAGTCCGCGCCCGCCGGTCCGGTGGCCGCGGCACCGCCGGTCGCCGCCCCGCCGTTCTCGTCCGCCCCGCCCGCCGCGTCGCGGCTGCCGGACGCCGACGTGCCGAACGGCTCCGTACGCCTCGCGGGCACCTCCGCACCGATAGGCCCCGGCCCCCGCGCCGGGGACGGCGGGCAGCCGCAGCCACGCGCCCAGGCACCCGCCACGGACTGGGTCCGGCCGCCCGCGGGCGCGCCGGGCGGCCCCGGCCACGGCCCCCACGAAGGCGACCCGGCCGCACCCCTGCCGCAGCAGGGCGCCGCGGCGGGGCACGGCTCCGGCGCGCCCGTCACCGGTGCGGGCGGCGGCTCCGGAGGCGCCGCGCCCGCCCGCTGGCGTCCCTGGCGTTTCCGCATGTCCAACGACGTATGGGGCACGCCCACGGTCGCCGGCGACCTGCTGTACGTCACCTCCTTCGAGGTGCACGCCCTCGATGTGGCCAGCGGCCGCCGCCAGTTCAAGACCCGTGACGTGGCCTGGAGCATGTCCGTCGCGGACGGCCGTATCCACGCCTCCGACGGGCCGAGCCTGTACGCGCTCGACGCCGCCGACGGCACCGAGCAGTGGCGCCTGGGCAGCGACGGCTGGATCTACGCGCTCACGGCCGACCGGGGCACCGTCGTCACCGGCACCCGCGGCGGCGGCGTCCAGGCGTGGGAAGCCGCCACCGGCGAACGGCTGTGGGAGACCGGCGGCGTCCAGACCGACTTCGAGACCGCCGACCTGGGGCCGGTCCTGCACGAGGGCACGGTCCTCGTGTGGACCGACGGGCGGCTGAAGGCCCTGGAAGCCCGTACCGGTGCCGAGCGCTGGTCGTACCCGGTCGGCGACACGGCCTCCTGCGGCGGCGTCCCGGTGCGGCTGCTGCCCGCGCCGGACGGCGCCGTGTACGTCACCGCCGGGACGCGGGTGCTGGCGATCGACCTCGCGCGCGGCGAGGTGCGCTGGCACTTCGAGGCGCCCGCCGCGTTCCTCAGCCGCCCCGCGTTCGCGCCGGGGCCCGCGGTCACCGGCGGCGGTCTGTACCTGGCCGACTACCTCGGCACGGTCTACGCCCTGGACGCGGCCGACGGCCGGGACCGCTGGCGCATCGCGACCGAGGCCCGGCAGTCCACCGAACCGGTCCTGGTCGCGGACGGTGCCGTGCACCTCGGCAGCGGCCAGGCGCTCTACACGCTCGACGCCGTCACGGGCACGCCCCGCTGGCGGTTCCAGGCGGGCGGCGAGGTGATCGGCGCGCCCGTGGTGGCGGACGGCCGGGTGCACTTCGGCTCGGCCGACCACTGCCTGTACACCCTCGACGCGACGGGTGGACAACTGCGCTGGAAGCTGGCCACCGGCGGCGAGATCACCGGCACGCCGGTGGCCGCCGGGGGTGTCGTCTACGCGTGCAGCAAGGACCGGTGCGTGTACGCGCTGGACGCGGCGAAGGGGACGGGGCTGGCGCGGCGGTCGTGACGGGCGGCGGCCGGGCCTCGCGCGGGCGCGGCTACCGGTCCTTGTCGCGGGGCGGCTGCCCGGGCCGTTCCTGCTCCGGCTGTACCGGCCGCTCCGGGGGCTCCGGCTGTACCGGCCGCTCCGGGGGCTCCGTCTGTACCGGATGCTCCGGCCGTTCCGGCTGTACCGGCCGTTCCGGTGGCGGTGTCGTCCTGATGGGCCGCGTCTCGTCGTCGGGCCGGGGCGGCGGCTGTCCCGGATCGTCCGAGGCCGGGGGCATCCGGACCGCCCGGGTGGGCTGGTCGTCCGGGTCCGGCGGGCCCGACGCGGGCGGCGGGTGCCCGGCGCCCGGCCACCGTACGGGCGGCTGCTGATGGGGTGCCGGAGGCGGTGTCGCGCCGTACGCGGGGGTGCCCTGCGGCGGGGTGTCGCCGCCCCGGATCGGGCCGGGCTCCCACTCGGGCCCGGGGGCCCCGTAGGGCGTCGGCTCGCCGTACCGGTTGTCCCGCTCCGCGGAACCGGCCTCCCGGCGCCGGGAGCGCACGCCCCGGCGCCCGCTCATCACCAGGGCTCCCAGCCACAGCAGCGCGCCCCCTCCGAGGGCGTACGCCACCCCCAGCCCCACCCCTTGGCCGGCGTTCTCGCCCACGGTGAGGCTGCCCGCCTGCTGCCCCTGGCGGACCATCCACAGGATGGTGAAGCCGAGCACGACGAGTCCCGCCACCGCGACGAGCAGGCGGGAGCGGAACACGATGCCCAGCAGGGTCACCAGCGCGGCGAAGGCCATCGGCAGGAACACCGAGCCGAACAGGTCCGCCTTGTCCCCGGTGATGCCCCGGAACAGGTCCTCGATACGGATCTCGCGTCCGTGACGGCCGTCGTACCAGGCACGGAAGGGGCTCCAGACGGCGGCCGCCGCTCCGGCGAGGGCCAGTACGGATCCGAGTACGTTGCGCACCACAGGCGTCGCCTCTCAGGTCGCTGATTCGTCCCGTTTCCCTCTGTAATCGACGCTACGCCCGACTGCACGCGCGCGCCAGACCTGCGCGTTTTACCTGGTCAGGAAGAGATTTTGGGTAACGCAAAGAGGTTGCTAGTCTGCCGTGCACTCGTCAAGAAAAGATAAGGACGAGCGAGGCCGCACGGGCAGGACGCGGCTCTTTCAACGGGGTCAACGGGGGCACAACAACATGAAATTCCGTCATGTCCGCGCGGTCGCGGCGGCCGCGGTGGTCCTGGTCGCGCTGACCGGCGCCCGTCACTCGCACGGAGGTGGCTGCGGCAGCAGCCACAGCAGCAGCGACGGCGGTTCCAGCAGCACGGGCGGCAGCAGCACCAGCGGCAGCAGCAGCGGCGGCTACGAGGCCAGCACCGGCGGCTACGACGGCGGTACCAGCGGCGGCAGCTCGACGAGCGGCAGCACGACCAGTGGCGGCAGCACCAGCGGCAGTACCTCCGGCTACACCAGCGGCGGCTCCGGCAGCAGCCGCAGCGCCATGGGCGACATCAAGATCAACGGCTGCCGGTACAACGGCGCCGGGAGCGTGAAGACCACGGTCAGCGCCACCAACAGCTCGTCCACCACCAAGTACACGTACCTGCTGACGGTGAAGTTCACCGCGCCCGGCGGCAAGGACCTCGGCACCCGCCACCCGAGCATCCCCTACGTGATGCCGGGGCGCACCGACTCCACCGACGTGATCCAGTACGTGCCGTCCGACGCCGCCACCGCCGGTACGTACCGCTGCTCGGTGACCGACGTCCAGCGCACCCCGCTGTCCTGATGGCCACCTGGGAACGGCGGCCCGTGCGGGCCGCCATCGCGGCCGTGACGGTGACCGCCGGCGCGCTCGGGCTGGTCGGCTGCGGCGCCCTGCTGCCCGGCGGCCACGCCGGCCGGGTGACACCGCCGCCGCCACCTCCCGGCTACCGCTACTCGCCGTCGCCCGGCTACGACTCGCCCTCGTACGAGCCGACGTACTCCTACTCGCCGTCGCCGACGCCGGAGGAGACGTACGACCCGGACGGCCGCTCGGACGCGCGCGGCAACAACTGCCGCTACGACCAGTCGACCCACCGCCTCGAATACTCGGTCTCGGTGACCAATCCGTCGCTGACCAAGACCTTCAAGTACGAGATGGCCGTCAACTGGATGAAGGCGCGGCCGGCCGACGGCACGGCGTTCGGGCTGCACCAGCGCAGCATCATCGTCCGGCCGGGGCAGACCGAGACGTACACGGCCTCGTACAGCTACACCAACACCTCGACGCGGCAACTGTGGTTCCAGTGCGAGATCCGCAGGGCGCGCAAGTCGGAGCTGTGACGGGGCCGTCGGCGGACCGGTGACGCTTGCGGGCGTACGGCCTCCGGGGCCGGTGCGCCCCGGCGTCAGCGGACCCGGAAGTCCCGGGAGCGGGCCGCGAACAGCCCCGCCTGCTCCTCCGGCGGCAGACTGCCCAGCGCGATGAGCTGCGGGGCGTGGGCCACGGCCTGCGCCCGCGCGGCCTCCCGCGACGCCCACAGGGCCCGTACGGTGCCCTGCACCGCGCCGGTCGGCTGCGCGGCGAGCACGGCGGCGGCACGCCGGGCCGCCGCCACCGCGCCGCCCGGTGGCGTCAGCTCCGACACCAGGCCCGTCGCATGGGCGCGGCGGGCACCGAGCCGCTCCGCCGTGCCCATCAGGGACAGCCGAGCGATCTCGCCGTACGGCATCCGCTGCGCCATGAAGACCGACTCGTACGCGCTGACCATCCCGTACGTCGTGTGCGGGTCGAAGAACGTGGCCTCCTCGGAGGCCACCAGGAACTCGCACTCGCCCAGCAGGTAGAACGCCCCGCCGCAGGCCATCCCCTCGACGGCCGCGACGACCGGCTTCCACAGGTCGTTCGCCTTCGGGCCGATGCCGAGCAGCGGGTCGTCGGCCGAGAACGGGGCGGACGGCTGCGGGACGTCCGCCGAGCGGTCGATGCCGGTGCAGAACGCCGCACGCCCGGCGCCGGTCAGGACGACGGCCCGTACGGCGTCGTCGAAGCGGAACCGGCGCCAGACGGCCGCGAGCGCGCCGGCCGTCGCCAGATCGATGGCGTTGTGGCGTCCGGGCCGGTCGAGCGTGACCAGGGCGACGCCGTCGGGCGCCGTCTCCACCCGGACGGGCGGCTGTCCGCCCGGCGTCGTCACGGCCGCTCCAGCAGCCAGCGCGGCACGGTGACGCCCGGCGCCTGCTCGTGGAACGCCACCCTCACCGCGGCGCCGATACGGACCCGGCCCGGGTCGACGGAGTTCAGCGGGGCGTCCGGGGCCGCGACCAGGTTGCCGGCCAGGCGGATGCGCGGGGCGTCGGCCAGCTCCACCACGACGACGGTGTACGGGGCCTGCGCGGTGTAGGCGGGCAGCAGCGGCGGGTGCGGCACGACGTACGACCAGACGCGGCCCCGGCCCGACATCCGCCGCCAGCGGTGGTCGAAGGACTGGCAGTGCGGGCAGCACGGGCGGGGCGGGAAGCGCAGCTCGCCGCAGGCGGCGCAGGACTGGACGCGGAGTTCGCGGCGGGCGGCGTACTCCCAGAAGGGGGCGCCGTCGTCGTCGGGGACGGGGAGGAGGAGAGCGTCGGCGGGGGCGGGGGTCGCGTTCGGGGCTTTGCCCTGGTCGGGGGCCGGTTCGGGGCCGTTGTCAGTGGTCGGCCTCATGCTGGTGGACATGAGCACTCAACTCCTCAGCAGCAGGGCCGATGTGGGGACGCCCTCACCGGCCGTGACCAGGCAGGTGGCGGCGTCCGGGACCTGGGCGGTACTGGTGCCGCGCAGTTGCCGGACGCCTTCGGTGATGAGGTTGAAACCGTGTACGTACGCCTCGCTCAGCCCGCCGCCCGCGGTGTTCAGGGGCAGCCGGCCGCCGATCTCCAGGGCGCCGCCCTCGGTGAAGGCCGCGCCCTCGCCGCGCCCGCAGAAGCCGTACCCCTCCAGGGAGAGCGGGATCAGCGGGGTGAACGCGTCGTAGATCTGCGCCACATCGACGTCCTCGGGGCCGAAGTCGGCCTGCTTCCAAAGCTGCCGGGCCGCGGTCCAGGCCGGTCCGGTGAGCGGGTCGTCGGTCCAGTAGTTGACCATGCCGTGGTGCTGGGCGGGCAGGCCCTGCGCGACGGAGTGCACATACACCGGGCGGTGGCGCAGGTCGCGGGCGCGTTCGGCGGCGACGACCACACACGCCAGCGCGCCGTCGGTCTCCAGGCAGTTGTCGAAGAGGCAGAGCGGCTCGCTGATCCAGCGGGAGGTCATGTACATCTCGCGGGTCAGCGGCCGGTCGTACATGATCGCGGCCGGGTTCTGGTTGGCGCGGTTGCGGCAGGCGAGCGCGACGTTGAAGAAGTGGTCACGGGTCGCGCCGTATTCGTGCATGTAGCGCCGGGCGAGGACACCGATCTCGTCGGCGGGCCGCAGCAGACCGAAAGGTCGGGTCCATTGGGCCGGAGTGGGCAGTTGGACAGCGGTGTTCCGCCACGGGCGGGGCCCCGATCCGCGCTTGCGCGAGCGCCAGGCGACGCCCACGCCCGCCTGGCCGGTGGCGATGGCCGCAGCCAGGTGCGCGACGGTCGCACACGAACCGCCGCCGCCGTAACCGGCCTTGGTGAAGAAGGTGACGTCACCGGCGCCGATCGCCTTGGCGACCTCGACCTCGTCGGTCTCCTCCATGGTGTACGAGGCGAACGCGTCCACCTCGGCCGGGGCGATCCCCGCGTCGTCCAGCGCCGCGACGATGGCCCGGCACGCCAGCGTGCGTTCGGACTCCGGAAGCCGCTTGGCGAACGCCGTCTGGCCCGTCCCGGCTATCACCGCCGCGTCCTTGAGGGTCGCCCCCATCGCCACCTCCGTGGTCGGCCGTCCGTGCTGACAGCCGAGGAGGCTACCGCTAACCTGACGGGTAGTCAGCTACTCGGTACGGGCAGCTCTGTCGCGGGAGGTAGTGCGATGCGCGGTGACCTGGACGAGCCCGGCACCACCGACCCCCGCGCCGACCTGGAGCACGGCACGATCCCCCGGCTGGTGCGGGCCGCCGCCGAGCGGTACGGCCCGGCCGAGGCGGTCGCCGAAGGCCGCCACCGCCTGAGCTACGCACAGTTGGGGGAGCGGGTCGAACGGGCCGCGGCGGCCTGCCTCGCCGCCGGTGTCCGCCCCGGCGACCGGGTGGCCGTGTGGGCCCCCAACACCACCGGATGGATCACCGCGGCGCTCGGCGCGGTGACGGCGGGCGCCGTCCTGGTGCCGGTCAACACCCGCTTCAAGGGCGCCGAGACGGCCCACGTCCTGCGCCGCACCCGCGCCCGCCTGCTGTTCGTCACCGGCACGTTCCTCGGCACGTCCTACGTGGCCTCGCTGCGGCGCGCGGCCCGGGAGGGCTCCGGTCGCGGCCCGCTCCCCGGCCTGCCGGACCTGGAGCGGGCCGTCGTCCTCTCGGGAGACGCCCCGGACTCCTTCCAGACCTGGCAGGACTTCCTGGCGGCGGGCGAGGCGGTACCGGCCGACGCGGTGCGCGCACGGGCCGACGCCGTCCGCCCCCAGGACCCTTCCGACATCATCTTCACCTCCGGCACCACCGGCCTCCCCAAGGGCGCCGTCATCACCCACCAGCAGACCCTGCGCGCGTACGGCGTCTGGAGCGAACTCGCCGGACTCGTGCCCGGCGACCGCTACCTGATCGTCAACCCGTTCTTCCACACCTTCGGCTACAAGGCCGGCATCATCGCCTGCCTGCTGCGCGGCGCGACGATGATCCCGCAGCCGGTCTTCGGCGTCCCCACCGCGCTGGCCCACATCGCCGCCGAACGCGTCACGGTGCTGCCCGGCCCGCCCTCCCTCCACCAGCAGCTCCTCGACCACCCCGACCGGGCCCGGTACGACCTCGGCTCGCTGCGCCTGGTCGTCACCGGCGCCGCCGTCGTACCGCTGGAGCTGGTCGAACGGCTCCGCGCCGAGCTGGGCGTCGGCACCGTACTGACCGCCTACGGCCTCTCCGAAAGCTCCGGCATCGCCACGATGTGCCGCCGCGACGACCCGCCCGCCACCGTCGCCGGAACGTCCGGGCGCGCCGTACCCGGCACGGAGATACGGATCGCCGGCGCCGACGGCCGGGGGGTGGCGGAGCCGGGGACGGCGGGCGAGGTCCAGGTCCGCGGCTATCACGTGATGACCGGCTACTACGAGGACCCGCCGGCCACCGCCGACGCGCTGACCCCGGACGGGTGGCTGCGCACCGGCGACGTCGGAGTCCTGGACGCCGACGGCAACCTGCGCGTCACCGACCGCCTCAAGGACATGTTCATCGTCGGCGGCTTCAACGCCTACCCCGCCGAGATCGAGCGCCTGCTCGCCCGCCACCCGGACGTCGCCGAGGTCGCCGTCGTCGGCATCCCCGACCCCCGGCTCGGCGAGGTCGGCAAGGCGTACACGGTCCGCCGCCCGCACTCCACGCTCACCGCGGCGGAACTGATCGCCTGGGCGCGCCGGGAGATGGCCAACTACAAGGTGCCCCGGGAGGTCACGTTCGTGACGGCCCTGCCGCGCAACGCGAGCGGGAAGGTCGTCAAGGGCGAGTTGCGCGGCGCTCTCGCCCTTCCGACGCACCCGTAGCGGCAGGCCCCGGGCAGGGGGGCGTAGGACGCCACCCGTCGATTACCGGGGTGTTAGCAGGCTGTTAGCCGCCCCCGGCACCGTTGAGTACGTACCGACGACTCCGCCGCACCTGTTCCTGGGGGAACCGCATGACCAGCCTCACCACCGCCGCCTTCCGCCGCGGCCGCCGGCTCGCCGCCACGGCGATCGTCGCCGTCGCGGCGTTCTCGCTCACCGCGTGCAACAGCTCCTCCGGCGGCCCGGGCCCGGCCGAGAGCGCGGCGGTCGACGCTCCCGAGGGCGGCTCGTCCGGCGGCTCGGGATCGTCCGGCGGCTCGGGCTCCGCGGGCGGCGACGCGGGTCCCGTGGACACCGGCACCTCGGGAGCACAGGCTGCGGGTGGCTCCACCGGCGGCGGCACGTCGGGCGGCACGGGCTCCAGCGGGTCCGGCACGGGCAAGGCAGCAGGTACCGGTACCGGTGCCGGTACGGGCGCCGGTCGCAAGGGCGTCGACGCCACCCTGGTCGGCACCCTCAAGTACCTCGCCCCGGGCAAGCTCACCGTGACCCCGCGGTCCGGTACGGAGCAGGCGTTCTTCGTCGCCGCCGACACCGAGGTCCTCGGAGCCGCGACCATCTGCGGCGGCCCCGACGGCCAGGTCACCATCACGGACGACAGCTACGGCACCACCGCCTGCACCACGGACCAGCTCGACGAGGCCGCCAAGAAGAACACGGTCAAGGTCCGCGCCACGATCCACAAGGGCATCGCCACCAAGGTGGAGGAGCGCTACCACCCGTAAACCACTTGCCCACCCCCGGCGCAGCCCCCGGCCCCCCGACCGGGGGCTGCGCGCATCCGTCGCGGCCTCGGTACGGTGCAGTGCAGTGCGGCGCGGTCGGCCGCTGTCCCGATCCGGTGGTTGTGAAGCGGCGCTCGCGTGGAAGGCGTGCAGTATGAGCACTCCGTATCCCGACGGGCCCGAGCCCGGCGGCCCCGTGACCGACCCGCCCGACCCGCCCGGCCCCCAGCCGGGACCCGAACCTCAGCCGGGACGCGACCCGAGTCCGCCCCCGCCCGGGCCGAGCGACCCCATGGGCCCGGACCCGATCCCGCGGCCGTCCGACCCGGACGCGGCCCCGGAGCCCGCGCCGCAGCCCGGCCCCCTCACCTGACCCTCACCTGCCCCCGGCCCTCAGCGCTCCCCGAACCGCTCCCGCAGCGCCCCCTTGAGCACCTTGTCCAAGGGGCCGCCCCGCGGCAGTGCGTCCAGGATCTCCAACTGCTCCGGCAGCTTCTGCGGCATCAGCCCCGCCCGGCGCAGATGTGCGGTGAGCGCGCCGAGCGTCAAGGCCCCCGGGCTCGGAACCGCATCAGGCTCCGAGCCCGGCCCCGGCCCCGGCCGGGCGCCTGCCTCCGCCCCCGCCCCCGCGAGAGTCACCACCGCACACACCCGTTCACCGCGCTCCCGGTCCGGCAGACCGATCACCGCCACCTCGCCCACCGCCGGATGCGCGCGGATCAGCTCCTCGACCTCTTGGGCGGAGATGTTCTCGCCCTTCCTGATGATGATGTCCTTGAGCCGCCCGGTGATCACCAGGTGCCCGTCCGCACGCAGCAGGCCCAGGTCGCCGGTGCGGAACCAGCCCTCCGCGTCGAACGCCCCGGCCGTCAGCGCCGGGTCGGTGTAGCCGCGGCAGACCATCGGCCCGCGTACCGTGATCTCGCCCGGCTCGCCGGGCCGCGCCTCGCCGCCGTCCGGCCGGGCGATCCGGACGCGGGCTCCGGTCACCGGCTTGCCCACGGTGTGTGCCAGTTGTTCGTCGCTGTCGTACGGCGTCCCCATCGCGATCATGGGGCACTCCGTCATCCCGTACCCGTGCACCACCGCGCACTCCAGCTCCCGGCCCGCCGCGTGGTACAGCTCCGGCGGGAGCGGCGCCCCGCCGCCGGACAGCAGCCGCAGCGTGGGGACGAGCTTGACCGCCGGTCCGGGTCCGGCATGCGCCCGGCGACGGCGGGCCTCATCGAGGAACGCCTGGTAGAAGGCCGTGCTGCCACCGGCCATGGTGACTCCGTGCCGCCGGTACGCCGCGACCGCGGCCGCCGGTTCGAACGTGTCCAGGACGACGGCCGGGAAGCCGCTGAGCAGCATCGCGACCACGTAGTCGGGCCCGGCGACGTGTGCGTACGGGAAGGCGATCGAGCCGGTGTCCGCATCGGTCATGCCCAGCGCGGTGGCCAGTCCGATGCCGCCCGCGAGGAGCGAGCCGTCGGTGTGCTCGACGCCCTTGGGGTCGGCGGTCGTGCCGGAGGTGTAGTAGATCCACGTCGGCGTGCCGCCCGGCCGTACGAAGTCCGGCAGCGCGTCCCCGGAGCCGGGCGCGGCCTCCGGCAGCCCGTCGGCGACGGAGAGCACCCGCACACCGGCGGGCGCGACCTGCCGCGCCGTGCCCGCATAGTCGTGACCGCGCCACTCGCCCGGCACGATCGCGTACTCGGCGCCCGATTGCCGCAATGCGAAGCCGACTTCCCGCGCCCGGTGCAGATGCAGCACGGGTATCTGCACGGCTCCGAGCCGGGCCAGCGCGAGGGACACCGCGACGGTCAGGGGCCAGGTGGGCAGTTGCCACAGGACGCGCGTGCCGGCGCCGATCCCCAGCCCGTGGAACCCGGCCGCCAGCCGCAGGGCCCGGTTCCGTACCTCCTCGAAGGTGACGGTCTGCCCGGAGCCGCCGGTGGTCTCGTCGAAGAACATCGGCTGCCGCGGGGACAGCTCCACCCGGTACCCCATCAGTTCCCAGAGCGAACGCACACGATCGGGTTCGAACACGTCGCCTCCTAGGGGAGCGGGGCCGCGACGGTAGCAGACGTACGCAGACATGAGGAGACGTCAACTGGCGGAACATGCGGAACATCCGCACGGGGGACGGCGTTGGGAGCTGGTGACCTGGTCCGCACGAGCACGTGAGGAGACGGCCATGCCGTTGAGTACGGAAGAGCGCGAGGCTTTCCTGGCCGAGCCGCACATCGGAGCCCTGTCGGTGGCGTCGGGCACGGCGGACCGCGCCCCGCTGACCGTGCCCATCTGGTACGGCTACGAGCCGGGCGGCGATCTGTGGATCACCACCGAGCGGGATTCGCGCAAGAGCCGGCTGATCGCGGCGGCGGGCCGGTTCTCCCTGATGGCGGACCGGGTCGAGCCGACGGTCCGCTATGTGTCGGTCGAGGGGGAGGTCGTCTCGACCGAGCCGTCGACGGACGAGGAGCTGCGCGCGATCGCCGAGCGCTACCTCGCTCCGGAGGCCGCGGCGGCGTACCTCAAGAACGTCCTGCCCACGTTCGGCCCGTCGGTGACCATCCGGCTGCGGCCGCGGCGGTGGCTGTCGGCGGACATGGGGTCGGCCGTTTGACCCGAGCAAGCCTTGGATCGGACGCCGTAGGGGCCGGCCTCACCTGGTCCGGCCCCCGTCGGTCGTGGTCCGGGCCCGTGACGGGCCCGGGGGTTACGGGCGGTGGGTGTCCAGCGGGACAAATCCGCCCGCGTCCGGCCGGTGGGTGTCGGGCGCGACGGAACGCTCGACAGGGGTCGGGCGGTGGGTGTCGGGCGCGACGGAACGGTCGGCGGGTATCGGCCGGTGGGTGTCGGCGAACGCGGGAACCGCCGCCGTGCCCGCTACGGCAGTGGCGAAAGCAAGAGTGACAAGGGTGCGCTTGATACAACTCATGACAGCTCCTCCGTGGGGGAATCCCATATGAGTGACGCTAGCTTCTGGTGAGGCATGTGTTCGATCCCCCCGGCCGGAAACGGCCGTAGAGCGGGGGCGAAAGCGTATGACTGCGGGTATGCCGCGGGGACCGGCTTCGATGGCTCCCCCCTGAGTGCCATCGAAACCGGCCCCCGCGATCCCCCGGATCCCCCCGGATCCCCCGATCCCCGGATTCAGCAGTCCCCCCGGATCCCCCGATCCCCCGGACTGCCGAAACCGCAGTGGGTCTGGTGTGGAGTTACTCGCCGTACGGGCGGGCCGATGGTTCCCCCGTGACCCGCCCGTACGGGCGTCGCACTACTTCGGCTCGGCCACGGGCACGTTGCCCTCGTCCATCACGACCACATTGCCGTCCCGGCCCGGTGCGGGCTGGGTGGCGTCCTCCGTGACCAGCGCACCGTCGATGATCGGCCGGTGGCTGTCCTCCGGCTTGATGGGCCGGTGGCTGTCCATGGGCGTGATCGGCCGGTGGCTGTCCATGGGCGTGATCGGGCGGTGGCTGTCCTCCGGCTGGATCGGCCGGTGGCTGTCGACGGTCTCCGGCTGGATCGGCCGGTGACTGTCCTGCGGCACGATGGGCCGGTGACTGTCCTGCGGCTGGATCGGCCGATGGCTGTCGACGGGTTGCGGCGGAATGGGCCGGTGGCTGTCCTGCGGCTGAATGGGCCGGTGACTGTCCAGCGGTTTGACGATGTTCCTGTCGTCGTCCTTTCGAGCCTGATTCTGAGAGCTCACGGTGATCAACTCCGTTGTGTGGGCGCAGTTGGCCCACCCGGCCGGCAACTCCCCCGTGGGTCGCCGGACGGGTGGACCATGGCCTTACACCTTGCGGTGGGGCCTGGTCACCGAGCCGCTTGCCCCCCGAGGCGGCGGATCGGTAATTAGAGACTGACCCCTCGCGATGAACGATCGATAAACGCCTGAAGCCCGCCGTCCGGGCGGCTTTTACACCAGCGCGACAGGGGCGGTGAAATGCTGCGTCTCCCCGTCCGCGGGCAGGCCGAGCTGTTCGTGGATGGACACGACTTCCTGCCAGCAGACCTTCGCCCGTCCGGTGTGCCCGATCTGGTTCAGGGCGTGCCCCAGCGTCGTCAGCGCGTCGGCCCGCCAGCGGCCGCCGCCGAGCCCCCGCAGGGCGGACAGCGCCTGCTCGGCGTAGTTGGCAGCGTTGGCCGGGCGGTGGGCCGCCAGGTCGACCTCGGCGAGCCGGAGGTAGGTCATGCCCTCCCAGAACCGCTGCCGGCTGTCGCGGAAGATGACGAGTGCCTCGGTGAGCTGCTGGGTGGCCTCGTCGAGTCTGCCGGCCAGCGTCAACGCCATGCCCAGCGCGTACATGCCGTTGCCGAGGCGGCGGGTGGCGCCGACCTCGCGGAGGGCGGCGACACCCTGCTCGGCGAGCTGGATGGCGCTCTCGGTGCGCCCGGTGTCCAGGTGCAGCCGCGACAGGTTGCACAGCGCGCTGGCCTCGGACTGCTTGTT
This sequence comes from Streptomyces sp. NPDC026394, assembly GCF_055567735.1. NCBI lineage: Bacteria > Bacillati > Actinomycetota > Actinomycetes > Kitasatosporales > Streptomycetaceae > Streptomyces > Streptomyces sp. NPDC026394. The sequence continues at coordinate 373,887 of NZ_JBVHPX010000003.1, read as the reverse complement.
GTCGTTCTCGCGGAAGGCGAGTAGGGCCTGGTTCAGGTAGCCCTCGGCCGCCTCGAAGCGGTGCTGGATGCTGGCGATGATGCCGCGGTCGTTGGGGCCCTGCGAGGCGGCGAAGGGATCCTCGGCGGCGAGCCCCAGCAGGGTGGCCAGCTTCGCGTGCTCGTCCGCCTCGTTGAGCCGTCCGGAATGGGTGTAGAAGGGCGCCAGTGCCCAGTGGGCCCGGCCCTCCGCGTGCTGGTCGCCCGCGCGGCGCGCGGCGTCCAGCAGGACGAGGTTGGCCTGCTCCCACTGACGGCTGTTGGCGCCGGACTCGGCCATGTCCCGGGTCAGGAGCAACAGGTCGACGGCGCGCCGCAGCACCTTCTTGCCGGTGTTCTGCAGCGCGCAGGCGATCAGGGAGCGGGTCTCGTTGAAGAGCCAGCTCAGGGCCTCGGCGCGGTCGGTGAAGAGCAGGCCCGGGTAGTGCGGGGTCTCCGTGTGGTCGGTGAGGCGGTCCCCGGGGCGCTCCAGCGCGAACATGTGGGTGGCGGTGGCCAGGTAGAAGTCCAGCAGCCGGGCCAGGGCCGCGTCGCGTTCCTCGGCCGGCTGCTCGTCGCGCTCCGCGCAGGAGCGGGCGTAGAGGTGCACCAGGTCGTGGAAGCGGTAGCGGCCGGGGGCGGCGGACTCCAGGAGGGAGGTGTCGACGAGCGATTCGAGGAGGTCCTCGGCGTCGTCGGTGTCCATGTCGAGGAGGGCGGCCGCGGCGGCGAGCGAGATGTCGGGGCCGTCGGCGAGGCCCAGCAGCCGGAAGGCCCGTGCCTGGCGGGGCTCCAGTTGCTTGTAGCCCAGCTCGAAGGTGGAGTTCACGGCGAGGTCGCCGGCGCGCAGCTCGTCCAGCCTGCGGCGCTCGTCGGCCAGCTTGCGGGCGAGTACGGAGACGGTCCAGGTGCGGCGGGCGGCCAGCCGGGACGCGGCGATACGGATGGCCAGCGGCAGGAAACCGCAGGCGCCGACCACGTCCATGGACGCCTCGCGCTCGGCGTTCACGCGCTCCTCGCCCACGATGAGCGCGAAGAGGGTGAACGCTTCCTCAGGGCTCATCACGTCCAGGTCGACCAGATGCGCGCCGGCCAGGTCTATCATCCGGACGCGGCTGGTGATCAGCGCCGCGCAGCCGTCCGTACCGGGCAGCAGCGGGCGGACCTGGGCGGCGTCGCGGGCGTTGTCGAGCAGGACGAGCAGCCTGCGGCCGGCGAGGGCCGAGCGGTAGAGGGCGGCCCGTTCCTCGATGCCGTCGGGGATGGCCGCGCCCGGCGTCCCCAGCGCGCGCAGGAACGCGCCGAGCACCGCTTCCGGGTGGGACGGGGAGTGCCCGACGCCCTGGAGGTCCACGTAGAGCTGACCGTCCGGGAAGTGCGCATGGGCGGCGTGCGCGACATGCACGGCCAAGGTGGTCTTGCCGACGCCGCCGATGCCGGTGAGTGCCGAGACGGCCATCACCCGGCCCTCGGCGGTGGCGAGCTGCTCGCTCAGTTCCGTGACGAAGGCGGCCCGGCCGGTGAAGTCGGCGACGGTGGCCGGAAGTTGCTGCGGACGTACGAAGGCCGGCTCGCCGGGCAGTTGGCCGTCGTGCGGCACGGCGGGCGCGTCCAGCTCCGTGTCCGCGCGCAGGATGCGCTGCTGGAGTTCGGAGAGCGACGCGCAGGGGTCCACCCCCAGCTCATCGGCGAGCAGACGCCGCGTGTCGGCGTATACGGCAAGTGCCTCGGCCTGCCGGCCGCTGCGGTACAGCGCCAGCATGAGGAGTTCTCGCAGCCGCTCGCGCAGGGGATGCGCGGCGGTCAGCGCGGTCAGCTCCGAGACGGCGTCGCCGTGGCAGCCCAGTTCCAGGTCGAGCTCCAGGCGCGTCTCCATGAGGGACAGGCGCCACTCCTCCAGGCGGGTGCGCTGGTTCTCCGCGTAGGGACCGGCGAGGTTGGCGAGCGGTTCGCCGTCCCACAGGGCCAGCGCGGAGTCCAGGAGGTCCCGGGCGCGGCAGCGGTCGCCGGTGGCCCGGGCCTTCTCGGCGTCGGCCGCGTACTGCTCGGCGTGGACCATGTCGAGGTCGAGCGGCCGGTGGTCCGCCGACCGCAGTGCATAGCCGCCGGACTCGCTGACCAGCGTGTCCGCGTCCGCCCCGAGTGCTTTGCGGATGCGTGAGGCGTACGTGCGCAGCGCCGCGAGGGCGGCGTGCGGCGGTTCCTCGCCCCAGAGGGCGTCGACGAGTTCGGATGCGGTGGCGGTGCGTCCGCCCCGCAGGAGAAGGGCGGCCAGCAGCGCACGCTGCTGCGGGGAGCCGGCCGCCAGTGGCGTCGCGCCGCGCCAGGCCCGTACGGGACCGAGCACGGTGAAGCGGAGCCGCTCCTGGCCCTGCTCCGGACCGTCGTCCATGGTGTCCCCCTGCCCTGTGCACTTCGTTCGCATCGGCCAGTCTGCCTTGTCGTAGCCCCTTACGTCAGTAGGGGTCCGGTCTCAGCACGGTCTCTCCACGCCCGGCGTTCGGGCTGGTGTTCGGCTGCGTGGCGGGGGTCGGGCCGGGGCGGTCGCCGGTGCCGGTGACCGTGCGGATGCGCGTGCAGCTTCCCGTGCGCGGTCCGGGTGCGGACGGGGGCCCGAGCGTCGCTGCTCAGCCGCCTGCGAGGCCGCGCGGCGCCCGGCCGGCGCCCGGAACGGTGCCGTCTGCATGCATTCCCTCCCGTCACTGGGTTACTGACGACCCGTCAGTTCGACGCTACGGTAAAAACATGGAGAGTTTTCCGAAGATAATCTCGGTGGACGACCACACGGTGGAGCCGCCGCACGTCTGGCGGGACCGCCTCCCCTCGAAATATCACGACATCGGCCCCCGAATCGTCCGGGCACCACTGAAGGAAATGACCTTCGTGGGCGGCAGGTTCGCGCCGAAGATGGGCCGGCCGGGGGACGAGGGCCCGCTCGCCGACTGGTGGGTCTACGAGGACCTGCACCGCCCGCTGACCCGCCTGGACACCGCCGTCGGCTACGCCCGCGACGACATCAGACTCGAAGGCATCACCTACGAGCAGATGCGTCCCGGCTCCTTCAGCGTCCCGGAGCGGCTGGCCGACATGGACGTCAATCACGTGCAGTCGGCGCTGTGTTTCCCCACGTTCCCGCGGTTTTGCGGCCAGACCTTCACCGAGGCCAAGGACCGCGAACTGGGGCTGCTGGGCGTGCGCGCGTACAACGACTGGATGGTGGAGGAGTGGTGCGGTCCGGCCGCGGGCGGACGCCTCATACCGCTCTGCCTCGTCCCGTTGTGGGACGCGGAACTGGCCGCGCGGGAGGTGCGCCGGAACGCGGAGCGGGGCGTACGGGCGGTCTGCTTCAGCGAAATCCCGCCACATCTGGGCCTGCCCAGTATTCACACCGGTGACTGGGACCCCTTCCTGCGCGCCTGCGAGGAGACCGGGATTGTCATCGCCATGCACATCGGCTCCTCCAGCAGGATGCCGTCCACCTCCGCCGACGCGCCGCCCGCCGTCGGCTCCACGATCACCTTCGCCAACTGCTGCTTCTCGATGGTCGACTGGCTGATGAGCGGAGCGTTCGACCGCTTCCCCGGCCTGAAGATCATGTACGCGGAGGGGCAGATCGGGTGGATCCCGTACATCCTGGAACGCGCCGACGTGGTCTGGGAGGAGAACCGCGGCTGGGGCGGCGTCGCCGACAAGGTCCTGCGGCCGCCCTCCGAACTCTTCGCCGGGCACGTGTACGGCTGCTTCTTCGACGACGCCTTCGGCCTGCGCAACCTGGACGCGATCGGCGTCGGCAACGTCCTCTACGAGACCGACTACCCGCACTCGGACTCCACCTGGCCGCGCTCCAGGGAGGTCGGCGAGGCCCAGATGGGACACCTCGCGCCCGAGACGGTCGAACGGATCGTCCGCGGCAACGCCATCGACCTGCTCGGACTGACGCCGGACGGGCTGTGGGCGGGCTCCGGGACGGGGCCGGGAGCGAGGCCGGGAGCGGGGGCGTAGGGGCGGCGCGCGCCTGTGCGACGCCGGGTCCGGCGCGTGCCCGTGCGACATGCCGCCTTTCGTGCACCCGGAACCTCCCCCTACGGGCCGCCTTGCGGTCACGATGGGACGAGTGGAGGTGACACACATGATGACGTTCGTGCTGGTGTCGGGCGGGTACACCGGAGGATGGATCTGGCGGGAGGTGGCGGACCACCTGCGCGCGGCGGGACACCGGGCGCATCCGGTGACCTTGACCGGGATGGGGGACCGCCGCCACCTGTCAGGCCCCGGCACCGATCTGAACACCCATGTCGAGGACGTGGTGCAGGTACTGGACCACGTGGGCGCGGGGGAGCCGCACGAGGCGGGCGAGACCGTACTGGTCGCGCACTGCTACGGCAGCTACCCGGCGCTGGCCGCCGCCGACCGCGCCCCGGAGCGCATCGCCCGCCTCGTGTTCGTGGACGCCGGCCTGCCCCGCGACGGCGCCGCCGTCCTGGACTCGCTGCCCGACCCGGCCGTACGGGAACGGCTGCGGCGCCGCGCCCAGGAACACGGCGACGGCTGGCGCCTGCCCCCGCCCGCGTTCGACGAGACGGAGATCTGGGGCAGCCTGGACGGCATCTCCAAGGACGGCCTGGACCGGCTGGCCCGCCTCGCCGCGCCACAGCCGCTGGCCACCCTCACCCAGCCGGTCCGGCTGACCGGCGCGACGGCCGGGCTGCCCACGACCGGCATCTTCTGCACGAAGAACGTCACCAGTACCGCGGCCGTCCGCGCCCTGGTGGCCACCGGCGACCCGGCCTTCGCGGCGCTCGCCGACCCCCGGGTCGGCTTCTTCGACCTCGACACCGGGCACTGGCCCATGCTCTCGCGCCCCGGCGAGCTGGCCGACCTGCTGCTGCGGGCGGCGGCGGACGAAGGGGAGCGGATCGGGGCGGCCGCGGGCTGAGGGGAGCGCCGTCCGGGGCGCCGCCGGACCGCCGCCGGCGCCCCGGCATGATGGAGCCATGACCAACCGACCTGTACTCGTCTACGACGGGGACTGCGGCTTCTGCACCACCTGCGTGCGCTTCGCCGAACGCCGCATCCACCCCCGCTGTACCGTCTCGGCCTGGCAGTTCACCGACCTGGAGGCGCTCGGCGTCACCCAGGGGCGGGCCGAGCGCGAGCTGCTCTGGATCACCCCGGCGGGAACCGTGTACGGCGGCGCGCAGGCGGTCGCCAAGCTGCTGATGAGTGCGCGCGGCCGGTGGGCCGTCCCCGGTGCGCTGCTGACCCTGCCGCCGTTCCGCCAGGCCGCCCACGCCGTCTACCGCCTGGTCGCCGACAACCGCCACCGCATGCCCGGCGGCACCGCGGCCTGCTCGCTCCCCGCGCACCTCCGGCCCTGACGCCCGCCACCAGCGCCCACCCCCTTGCCTGACGGGCCGTCAGCCCACACCATGACCCCCAGCCGACGACGACGGGCCGTCGGCCGAGCGCCCGGGGGTGGACGCGGACGTGGACAGCGCTACGGGAAGCGGCACACACAGCGGCACACGCACCGACAGCACCGGCAGTACGGACGACGCGGTGCGGGTGCTGCCCGACGGGAAGCTGGCCTACGGCATCCAGCTCCCCGTCCAGTCGCAGAGCACCCTCTACACGGAACCGTGGGAGGCCGCGGCCGGCCCCGCCGACCTCGTGGAGATCGCCCGCACCGCCGACCGCCACGGCTTCGCCTACATCGCCTGCTGCGAGCACATCGGCATACCGCGCCGGCTGGCCGCGGCCATGAGCACGGTCTGGTACGACCCGGTCGCCACCCTCGCCTACCTGGCGGCTGCCACCACCCGCGTCCGGCTGCTCAGCCACATCGCGCTGGCCGCCCTCAAGCACCCGCTGGTCAGCGCCAAGCAGTACGCGACCCTGGACCACCTCTCGGGCGGGCGGCTGATCCTCGGGGTCGGCGCCGGGCACGTACCGGAAGAGTTCGACGCCCTCGGCGTGGACTTCACGCGGCGCGGCGCCCTGCTGGACGAAGCCATCGACGCGCTGAAGGCGGCGCTGGGACCGGAAGAGTTCCCCGCCTACCAAGGGAAACGATGCGCCTTCGCCGGACTGGGACAGCGCCCCCGCCCCGTACAGACGCCGCGCCCGCCGGTCTGGGTGGGCGGCTCCTCGCCCGCCGCCGTCCGCAGAGCGGCCGTACGCGGCGACGGCTGGCTGCCGCAGGGCGACCGCAGGGACCAGCTCCCGGCGCAGCTCGCCAAGCTGCGGCGGCTGCGGGCGGAAGCCGGGATCAGCACGCCCGCCGAGGCCGGCGCCATCACCGAGCCGCTGTACGTCGGCGAGCCCGCGTGGGACACCGGCCGGCGCACCCTCACCGGGCCGCCCGAGCGGCTGGCGGAGTCCCTGCGCGCGTACCAGGCGATGGGGGTGCGGCAGATCCAGGTCCGGTTCCGCAGCCGGAGCCGCACCGAACTGTCCGACCAGATGGCGGCGTTCGCCACCGGGGTGGCCCCGCACTTCGACTGCTGAGACGCACGGCGCTCGCGGAGGGACCGGTGCACATGGGGAAGCTGGACGGCCGGGTCGTCGTCATCACCGGCGCCGCACGCGGCCAGGGTGAGCAGGAGGCGCGGCTCTTCGTCGCGGAGGGCGCCCGCGTGGTGCTGGGCGACGTGCTGGACGGCCCGGGGGAGGCGCTGGCGGCGGAGCTGGGGGACGACGCCCGGTACGTACACCTGGACGTGCGCCGGGAGGCGGACTGGGAAGCGGCGGTCCGGGCCGCCGGAGAGGCGTTCGGCACGGTCGACGGGCTGGTCAACAACGCCGGAATCCTGCGCTTCAACGAGCTGGCCGCCACCCCGCTCGCCGAGTTCCAGGAGGTGGTGCAGGTCAACCAGGTCGGCACGTTCCTCGGGATGCGGGCGGTGGTCCCGGAGCTGACGGCGGCCGGCGGCGGCACCGTCGTGAACACCGCCTCGTACGCCGCGCTGTCCGGCATGGCGTACCTGACCGCGTACGCGGCGTCCAAGGCCGCGGTGGTCGGCATGACGCGGGTGGCGGCGATGGAGCTGGCGGGCCGGGGCATCCGGGTCAACGCGATGTGTCCGGGGGCCGTCGACACCCCGATGACCCGGCCGGAGCGGGGACCGGGGGGCGCCTCCGACACCTCCGCGCGGGAACCGGACGCGTTCTATGCGAAGGCCGTCCCCCTCGGGCGGATCGGCCGGCCGGAGGAGGTGGCCCGGCTGGCGCTGTTCCTGTCGTGCGACGACTCCTCGTACATCACGGGGCAGCCGTTCGTCATCGACGGCGGCTGGCTGTCCGGCATCAGCCTGTACTGAGGTGCGTACGGTGCCTCCGAAGTCCGTACCACGGCCCTGTCCGTGCCGTACCTGATGGCCCGTCAGGTATTGACGCTCCGGATGCCCGGTGCGAGAGTCGGACCCGATCTGACGAGGCGTCAGGTGGTGGCGCCAGGGCGGACGAGGGACGGTGAACCCCCTTGGAATTCGGGCTGTTCGTACAGGGATATGTGCCCGCCGCGCGGGCGGAGGTCGACCCCGAGGCAGAGCACCACGCACTGATGGAGGAGACCGAGTACGTCATCCAGGCCGACCGGTCCGGGTTCAAGTACGCGTGGGCCTCCGAACACCACTTCCTGGAGGAGTACTCCCACCTCTCCGCCAACGACGTCTACCTGGGCTACCTCGCCCACGCCACCGAGCGCATCCACCTCGGCTCCGGCATCTTCAACCCGCTCGCCCCGGTCAACCACCCCGTCAAGGTCGCCGAGAAGGCCGCCATGCTCGACCACCTCTCCGGGGGCCGCTTCGAGTTCGGCACCGGGCGCGGCGCGGGCAGCCACGAGATCCTCGGGTTCATGCCGGGCGTGACGGACATGAACCACACCAAGGAGCTGTGGGAAGAGACCATCGCCGAGTTCCCGAAGATGTGGCTCCAGGACGAGTACCAGGGGTTCCAGGGGAAGCACTGGCAACTGCCGCCCCGGAAGGTGCTGCCCAAGCCGTACGGGGCCGCGCACCCGCCGATGTGGTACGCGGCCGGCTCGCCGTCCTCGTACGCGATGGCGGGGAAGAAGGGCCTGGGTGTACTGGGCTTCAGCGTGCAGAAGGTCGCCGACATGGAGTGGGTCGTCGAGTCGTACAAGACGGCCGTCGAGCAGGCCGAACCGGTCGGCGCGTACGTCAACGACAACGTCATGGTGACCTCCACCGCCATCTGCGCCGAGACGCACCGGAAGGCCGTGGAGATCGCGGTGGGCGGCGGGCTGAACTACCTCCAGTCGCTGCTGTTCCGCTACCACGACACGTTCCCGCGCCCCGAGGGAATCCCGGAGTGGCCCGAGCTGCTGCCCGAGTACACCGAGGAGATCATCGAGCTGCTGATCGCCGAGGAGCTGATGATCTGCGGCGACCCCGACGAGGTCTTCCGGCAGTGCAAGCGCTGGGAACAGGCCGGCGCCGACCAGCTCTCCTTCGGCCTGCCCATCGGCGTCTCGCCCGAGGACACCCTCACCACCATCCGCCTCATCGGCGAGCACGTGATCCCGAAGATCGACACCGACCCGGTGCACCGGACCGCCCGCTTCCGGCAGGGCGCCGCCGGACCGGACGCCTGAGGGAGAGGGGCACCCGGGGATGCTCGACCACCTGATCAAGGGCGCCACGATCGTCGACGGCACCGGCGCCCCCGCCTACCGGGCCGACCTCGCCGTCCAGCACGGCCGCATCACCGCCATCGGCAGCATCACCGACCCCGCCGGGACCACCGAGGACGCCCACGGCCTCGTCCTCACCCCCGGCTTCGTCGACCCGCACACCCACTACGACGCCCAGCTCTTCTGGGACCCGTACGCCACCCCCTCCATGCACCACGGCGTCACCACCGTCGTGGGCGGCAACTGCGGCTTCACCCTCGCCCCGCTCAACCCGGACCGCCCCGGCGACGCCGACTACACGCGCCGCATGATGAGCCGCGTCGAGGGCATGTCGCTGGCGGCGCTGGAGCAGGGCGCGCCGTGGAACTGGTCCACCTTCGGCGAGTACCTGGACGCGCTGGACGGCCGGACCGCCGTCAACGCGGGCTTCATGGTCGGCCACTGCGCCCTGCGCCGCCACGTCGTGGGTCCCGACGCCGTCGGCGGACAGCCCACCGCGGCCCAGCTCGACGCGATGCTGCGGCTGTTCCACGACGCGATGGACGCGGGCGCCTGGGGCCTGTCCACCACCCAGTCCGCCACCCACACGGACGGCGACGGCCAACCGGTCGCCTCCCGCCACGCCCGCCCCGCCGAACTGCTCGCCCTGTCCCGCGCGGTCGCCGACCACGAGGGCACCCAGCTCGAGGCCATCGTCGCCGGCTGCCTCGACCAGTTCGCGGACGAGGAGATCGACCTGCTCGTCGAGATGTCGGCCGCCGCCGGGCGCCCCCTGAACTGGAACGTGCTGACCATCGACGCGGCCGTACCCGAACGCGTGCCCCGGCAACTGGAGGCGAGCGAGCGCGCCCGTAAGGCGGGCGGCCGGATCGTCGCCCTCACCATGCCGATCCTCACCCCCATGAACATGTCGCTGGGCACCTTCTGCGCCCTCAACCTCATCCCCGGCTGGGGCGACGTCCTCGCCCTGCCCGTACCGGAGCGCATCGCGCGGCTGCGCGACCCGGCCGTACGGGAGGAGATGCTGCGGCGCGCGGCGAGCAAGGAGGCGGGCGTCTTCCGGCGGCTGACCGACTTCGCCCGGTACGTCATCGGTGACACGTACTCCGCCGCGAACCAGGGACTCTCCGGCCGGGTGGTCGGCGACATCGCCGCCGAACGCGGCCAGGACCCCTTCCACACCCTGGTCGACATCTGCGCCGAGGACGGGCTGCGCACCGTCCTGTGGCCGATGCCGACCGACAACGACCCGGAAAGCTGGGCCCTGCGGCAGCGCACCTGGCAGCACGAGGACGTCATGCTGGGCGGCTCCGACGCGGGCGCCCACCTGGACCGCATGTGCGGCGCCCCGTACACGACGCGGTTCCTCGGCGACTGTCTGCGCGGCCGGAAGCTGGCGGGGCTGGAGACGGCCGTACGGATGCTGACCGACGACCCGGCCCGGCTCTTCGGACTGCGCGACCGTGGCCGGATCGCCGTCGGCCACCACGCCGACCTGGTCCTCTTCGACCCGGAACGGATCGACGCGGGCCCGGCCCGGCTGGTGCACGACCTGCCCGGGGACAGCCCGCGACTGGACTCGGAGGCCGCCGGGATCGTGAGCGTACGGGTCAACGGCGTCGAAACGGTACGGGACGGCGCGGTGACCGGGGCGGTACCGGGGAAGGTGCTGCGGTCGGGGCGGGACACCGAGACGGTGCGGACGCGGTGAGCGCTTCCGGCGGGGCGGCCGAATCGCGATATGAGCGGCTGCTGATCGGCGGCGAGTGGACCGCGCCGGAGCGGGGTCACTACGAGGTCATCGACCCGGCGACCGAGGAGACCGTCGGGCTGGCGGCGGAGGCGGGCCGTGACCAGGTGTACGAGGCGGCCCGCGCGGCGCGCGAGGCGTTCGGGCCCTGGTCGCGCACGGCGCCCGGGACCCGGGCACGGGTGCTGGAGCGCGCCGCCGAGATCCTGGCGCGCCACATCGGCCCGTACGCCCGGCTCGCGCAGGCGGAGACCGGGGCGACGGCCGGCACCGCCCGCGCGATGCAGGTGGGCGTCGCCGTCGCCCGCCTCAGGCGGTACGCGCGCGGAGCGCTGGAGCCGGTGGAAACCCCCTTGCCCCCGCAGATCAACGAGGCGGGCCCGTTCGGGAAGGCCGCCGTCCTCGGCGCGCTCGCGGTGCGCCGCCCCGTCGGCGTCGTCACCTGCGTCACCTCGTACAACAACCCCTGGGCCAACCCGGCAGGCAAGATCGCGCCCGCCCTGGCCATGGGCAACACCGTCGTGATCAAGCCCGCCCCGCAGGACCCGCTCTCCGTCCACCGCCTCGCCGAGGCGCTTCAGGAGGCGCTGGACGAGGGCGGTGCGCCACCGGGCGTCGTCAACCTCGTGACCGGCACGGACCCGGCGATCGGCGAGGCCGCGGTGGACGCCCCGGACGTGGACATGGTCAGCTTCACCGGCTCCACGGCCGTCGGGCAGCGCATCGCCGAAGTGTGCGGACGCGGCATGAAACGCCAGCTCATGGAGTTGGGCGGGAAGGGCGCCGCGCTGGTCTTCGACGACGCCGACCTGGACGCGGCCGTCGCCGGCATCGGCACCACGTACTCCTTCTACAGCGGACAGATCTGTACGGCGCCGACGCGCGTGCTGGCCCAGCGGGGCATCCACGACCGGCTGGTGGAGCGGCTGGCCGCGTACGCCGGCCGGCTGAAGGTCGGCGACCCGGCCTCGGCGGACACCGTCGTCGGCCCGGTGATCTCCGCCGCGCACCGCGACCGCGTCGAGTCGTACGTCGAACTGGGCAGGAAGGAAGGCGCCCGCCTGGTCACGGGCGGCGAGCGCCCACCCCTGCCCCGCGGCTTCTACGTGGCCCCCACCCTCTTCACCGACTGCGCCCCCACCATGCGCGTCGTACGCGAAGAGATCTTCGGCCCGGTGATCGTCGTCCTCCCGTTCACCGACGAGGAGGAGGCCGTCGCGCTCGCCGACGACACCGACTACGGCCTGCTGGACTACGTGTGGTCCGGCGACGTTGCGCGCGCGTTCCGGGTGGCGGGGCGGCTGCGGGCGGGCGGCGTCGGTGTCAACACGGTCGGCCGGAACATGGAGGCGCCGTTCGGCGGCTTCAAGCGGAGCGGGGTGGGGCGCGATGTCGGCTCGTACGCGCTGCACGCGTACAGCGAGACGCAGGCGGTGGTGTGGCCGGGGTGAGGCCGGTGCGGGACGGTGCGGGAAAATTTTGAAACGGGACGAATCGGGCGGGGGTGCGGTTCCCGCAGTCCGGAACTCGACGGTACGACCTTCAAGTTACCGCTCGTAACGCGCAGTCGACCTTGTAAACCGCGACCGATGCCCGATTCGCACCTCGCTAAGCGAGGAAAACGGCGGCACTCAGGGGTCGATCTCCAGCCCCCCGATGCGGAAACAGCAGCCCTTAACGTCCTGTTCATGCTTCAGGTAGACCCCCGGCTCCCGGCCGGAGACACGGTAACGAGGGCCGCCGGCACGGCTGGTGACACGCCCGTCGGCGGCACCGGCGGTACCCGCGGCAAGGGCCTGAGCGGCAACTCCGTCGGCCTCCTCGGCAGCGCCGTCATCGGCGTCTCGACCGTCGCCCCCGTCTACTGCCTGACCTCGACCCTCGGCCCCACCGTCGGCGAGGTCGGCCTCCAGATGCCGGCCGTCTTCCTCGCCGGTTTCCTGCCGATGTTGCTGGTCGCCTTCGCCTACCGCGAGCTGAACAAGGCCGTACCCGACTGCGGTACGTCCTTCACCTGGTCGGTGAAGGCGTTCGGCCCCCGCATCGGCTGGATGTGCGGTTGGGGACTGGTGATCGCCACGATCATCGTCCTCTCCAACCTGGCCGGCGTGGCCACCTCCTTCTTCTGGCTCCTGCTCGGCGAACTCACCGGCAGCGACGCCGTCGCCGCCCTGGACGGCAACAAGGCCGCCCACGTCCTGACGTGCCTGGCCTTCATCGCCCTCGCCACCGCCGTCAGCTACCGCGGCATGACCGCCACGAAAGGCGTCCAGTACGCGCTGGTCGGCCTCCAACTGGCCGTCCTGGCCGTCTTCGTGGTCATGGCCTTCGCCAAGGCCGGCTCCGGCGCCTTCACCGGCTCCCTCCACTTCTCGACGAGCTGGCTGAACCCCTTCGCCGTCCAGTCCTTCTCCGCCTTCACCGCGGGCCTGTCCCTCTCGATCTTCATGTTCTGGGGCTGGGACGCCTGCCTGACCGTCAACGAAGAGACCGCCGGCAGTGCCAAGACCCCCGGCCGCGCCGCCCTCCTCGCCATGCTCGTCCTCATCGGCTCGTACCTGCTGACCGCCGTCGCCGCCCAGATGTACTCCGGCGTCGGCACCGAAGGCCCCGGCCTGGGCAACCCCGACACCGCCGACAACGTCTTCGCCGCCCTCGCCACCCCCGTCATGGGCCCGGTCCTCGGCGTACTCCTCTTCGTCGCGGTCCTCGCCTCCGCCGCCGCCAGCCTCCAGACCACCTTCATCCCGGTGGCCCGCACGGTCCTGGCGATGAGCGCGTACGAGGCACTGCCGCCGTCCTTCGCCCGCATCCACCCGCGCTTCCGCTCCCCGGGCCGCGCCACCGTCGCGGCGGGCATCGCCACCGGCGTCTTCTACGCGGGCATGACCTTCCTCTCCCAGAACGTCCTCGTCGACACCATCTACGCCCTCGGCCTCATGATCTGCTTCTACTACGCGATCACGGCCTTCGCCTGCGCCTGGTACTTCCGCCGCGAACTGCGCCGCTCCGCCCGCGACCTGCTCTTCAAGGGCGTCTTCCCGGCCCTCGGCGGCCTGCTCCTGACCGCCGTCTTCACCAAGACTCTCCTCGACATGTGGAACCCGGCCTACGGCTCCGGCAGCTCCGTCCTCGGCGTCGGCTCGGTCTTCGTCATCGGCGTCGGCCTGCTCCTGCTCGGCTTCGTCCTCATGCTGGTGATGCGGCGGCGCAGCCCGGCGTTCTTCCGGGGTGAGGTGCTGACGCGGGCTACGCCGGTGATGGTGGTGGAGGAATAGAACGGGCGAAACCGCCCCGCCGGCCTCCGACGAGGCCAGGCCCCCGAACTCGTCGAGGATGTCCGCCACCCGGTCGGTCACCGCCCGGACCGTCTCGACCTGTGCCGCCCCGACACGGCCGGTCCGGCCCGGACGCGCCGCCGCTTCGGCGCGTCCGGCGAGGTCGGAGAAGAGCGGCACGGCCAGGGCGGCCGAGTAGAGGCCGGCTTGCAGGACGCCCCTGCGGGACGGGTCCATGTCGTCGCGGCTCAGGTCGAGGAGTTCTTCGACGGCTGCGCTCCCGGCCGGGGGCGCACTGCCCGGCCGGGTGGGGAAACCGGCTTCGGCGTGGGTGACGGGACGTCCGAGGCGCCTGGCCAGGGCTTCCAGGACGACGGGCCGGACCTGGGGCCTCGGCATGGTGCCGGAGAGCCAGTGGGCGACGGCCGACTGCTCGTACCGGAGGGTGAGACCCGCTTCCGTCCCCGCACGGTTCACCGCGTTGGCGAACTGCTGCTCGGTCCATGTGGCCTGCCGGAGCAGGAGCGCGAGACCGGTGTTCGGTGTGCGCCGACTGGTCGCCATGCTCAACTCCCGGCAGTATTCATGGCTTTCATGTCCCTGCCCGCCTTCCACGGTACCCGCGCGGGCGCCACACCGAGTTGTCTCCGTGCAGGACAGGGCACCACGGACGAGGTGGCCCGGTACCCGGGTAACGAGGAAGCAGCGGTGAGGGACATGGAGCCACGGGAGCAGGCGGGTGCGGTGCCGGCGGGAGTCGACTTCGAGGCGGCGCGCCGCACCATCGGCGCGATCAGGGCGCAGGTGCGGAGCTGCTCGGCGACGGAGGACGCGGCGCGGCTGATGGGTGAGGTGCGGGCCATTCTGTCCCAGCTGATCCCCCTGGTCGACGAGCGTGTAGGGCGGCTGCCCCGCACCTCGCTGGAGTGGGACCGGGGCTGCGACACGGTCGCGCGTGCCCGTACGGCCCTGACGTGGACCCATACGGGCAGCAGCATCTCGTACCTCGGCTACGTCGCCCACGTCGCCGATCACCTGCTGAGCTACTTCCCGGACCGGAGGCCTGAGGAGGGAGCGTGATGGCCGGCGTCAGTTCTGGCCCAGGAAAATCGGATTCGTCATGGCCGCCATCGGGCCCGGCGCCCCCGGTGTCGTCGTCGGGTGGCGGACCTCCGCGCGTACGTAGGCGGCGTTGGCCGGGGTGGTGTGCCATGTGGCGGTTCCCGTGGCGGGGGTGGTGAAGCGTTGGCCCTGGTCGGTGAGGAAGCGGATGGTGCTGTCGGGTGGGGCGCCGGTGACGGCGAGGCGGATGGTGACCGGGGTCGAGTCGTGTACGGGGAGGCGGTCGCCGATGGTGGCGTGTTCGCCCTTGGGGCCGGTGGCGGTGAAGGTGAGGGAGAGGGAGGACGATTCGGCGAGGTAGGCGTGGCCCTTGCGGATGCCGTCGAGGATGGCGTGTCGCGAGAGGGCGTCGGCGTGGACGACGGTCTGGGGGAGGCCGATGACGTCCGGGTCGCGGTGGGCGTCGCTGTGGCCGACGGCGGGGAGGAAGCGGCCCCGGTCGTGGGCGTGTGCCACCAGGGCGTTGTCCCACTCGGCGATGGCGACCTCGTCGTCGAGGGTGAAGGGGCCGTTCCAGACCTCGACCGCGTCGGCCTCTTCGTAACCGAACTTCCAGTTGCAGCCGATGCAGGTGGCGTGCGGGTGGGCCGGGATGACGAGGCCGCCCGCGCGGTGGATGCGGCGTGCGAAGCGGTCGAAGACGGCGTCGCGGGCGCGGTAGCGCCAGTCGATGAAGACACCGGGGTCGGTGCCCATCGCCACCACGTGGCCGTTGCGCGTGGTGACCTCTTCGCCGGTGAGGATGAGCAGGTCATCGCCCCACAGGCCCTCCCAGGCCCGGTGCGAGGAGGTGGTGTTGTGCTCGGTGGTGGTGATGAAGTCCAGGCCGGCGGCGCGGGCGAGGGCGGCGATCTGGGCGGGGGTGCGCTTGCCGTCGGAGTGGACGGAGTGGAGGTGGTTGTCGCCCCGGTACCAGGAACGGCCGCGGCCTTCGGCGCGTTGGGGAGGGTAAGAGGGCACAGGCGGGGTGCCGGGGGAGCCGTAGTGGAGGGTGATGGTCACTTCGTAGGTGAGGCCCTGCGGGGCCACGGTGTACGGGCCGAGGGCGATGTACCAGGTCCCGGGGTTGAGGGGGCCGGGGAGGTAGCCGGGCGTCGCGTCGTCGGCGCGGAGGAAGAACTCCGTACGGGCGCCGCCCGACCAGCCGCGGAAGCCGCGTCCGCCGAGGTCCGTGCCGCGTTCGTCGAAGATGCCGATGTCGCAGGCGTTGCCCGCGGTGCCGGGTGGGGTGGCGGGGCGGTCGTAGGTGTAGGAGACGGCGATCTCGCTTACACCGTCGGGGATTTCGACGGGGAGGTGGACGTAGTCGGGGCAGCCGGCGGGGAGGCGCCCGGTGACCTTGCGTGTGGTCGCACCGGCCCGGCCGTCGCTGTCGGCTGCCGCGAAGCTCACACCGTTCAACGTAAGCGCCGCGGCGGCTCCCGTCACCAGGAGGGTGCGGCGTCCGAGCGGGCCGCTGGGTCTGTCGTCGTCGCACATGGGGCATCGCTCCCGGGGAGGCGTGGCGGAACCGGCGTACGGAAACCCTCGTATTGAGGCGTGAACGGACGGGCAAGGGAAGGGGGCGGGCCGGAAACGCTCCTGTGTGGCGCGTCGTGTGGCGTGTTCCGCGGCCACCGCACCGGCGCCTCATGGACGCTGCCCCTTCCCGGCGGTAGGAAGGGAGCACTACCGACGCGGAGGTACGCCCAGTATGCGGATCTCGACCACCATCTTCCTGACCGACGAGACCGTCCGGCCCGACCGGCTGGCCCGGGAGCTGGAGCAGCGCGGGTTCGCCGGGCTCTACCTCCCGGAGCACACGCACATTCCGGCCAGCCGCGACACGCCCGCCCCCATGGGTGAGCCGCTGCCCCGCGAGTACGGGCGCACGCTCGACCCGTTCGTGGCGCTGGGGCAGGCCGCCGCCGTCACCGAACGGCTGACGGTCGCCACCGGCGTCACCCTCGTCGCTCAGCACGACCCGATCGCCCTGGCCAAGCAGGTCGCCACGCTGGACTTCCTCTCGGGCGGGCGGTTCACGTTCGGGGTGGGGTACGGCTGGAACGTGGAGGAGGCGGCGGACCACGGGGTCGAGTGGTCCTCGCGGCGCGCGCTGGTGCGGGAACGGATGCTGCTGATGCGCGCCCTGTGGGCGGAGGAGCCGACGGCGTACGAGGGGCGCTTCGCTTCGGTACGGGCCAGCCTGGCGCATCCGAAGCCGGTCAAGGGCGCGCCGCGCACGCTGCTCGGCGGCGCGCCGGGCCCGCGGCTCTTCGCGGGCATCGCGGAGTACGCGGACGGCTGGCTGCCGATCGGCGGCGCGGGGCTGGCGGAGGCGCTGCCGGCCCTGCGGCAGGCGTGGACGGACGCGGGCCGGGACGGCGAGCCGGTGGTGGTGCCGTACGCGGTGCAGCCGTCGGCCGGGAAACTGGCGCGGCTGCGGGACTTGGGGCTGGAGGAGGTCGTCGTGGGGCTGCCGTCGGCGGGGGAGGCGGAGGTGCTGCGGACGCTGGACGAGTACGCGCAGTATCTGTGAGGGGCGGCTGGTCACTCGGCGGGGTCGGCAGGGCTGGGGAAGGGCGCAGGGCGTCCGGCGAGGGCGGCAGGGGCCAACGTGAGGGACGGCAGGCCCCCGGCGAGGGCGGCAGAGGCCACGTGAGGGACGGCAGGCCCCCGGCGAGGGCGGCGGGGCCCGGCCCGGTACACCTCCGCACCCGGTCGCACCACTCCCGCCCAGGCTGCCCGCCCCCGCCCCGGAGGGAACCTCCGTCTGACGTGATCAGTGGCACACCGTCGCAGGCCGGCCGGTCGGCGGCACTGTCGGTGGTCGCTCGTATGCTCGTTGGATGACTAGCAGCGCGCAGGTACCCGGGCAGGGGACGGACCGGGTGGCGGTCCCCACCGGCACACCCTCTTCCGCCACCGCCCCCACCGCCAACGCCATGCGCCGCGCCCTCAAGCGCGCCCGCGACGGCGTCGCGCTCGACGCCGCGGAGGCCGCGGTGCTGCTCCAGGCGCGCGGCGACGACCTGCGCGACCTGTGCGCGTCCGCCGCCCGGGTGCGCGACGCCGGCCTGGCGGCCGCCGGGCGGCCCGGTGTCATCACGTACTCCAAAAGCGTGTTCATCCCCCTCACGCGCCTGTGCCGCGACAAGTGCCACTACTGCACGTTCGTCACCGTCCCCGGCAAGCTGCGCCGCGCCGGCCACGGCATGTTCATGTCCCCGGACGAGGTGCTGGACATCGCCCGCCGCGGCGCCGAACTGGGCTGCAAGGAAGCGCTGATCACGCTCGGCGACAAGCCGGAGGAGCGCTGGCCCGAGGCGCGCGAGTGGCTGGAGGCCGAGGGGTACGACTCCACGATCGCGTACGTGCGCTCCATCGCGATCCGCATCCTGGAGGAGACCGGGCTGCTGCCCCACCTCAACCCGGGCGTGCTGTCCTGGACGGACTTCCAGACGCTGAAGCCGGTCGCGCCGTCGATGGGCATGATGCTGGAGACCACCGCCGAGCGCCTGTGGAGCGAGCCCGGCGCCCCGCACTACGGCTCCCCGGACAAGGAACCGGCCGTCCGGCTGCGCGTCCTGGAGGACGCCGGACGCTCCAACGTGCCCTTCACGAGCGGCCTGCTCATCGGCATCGGCGAGACGTACGAGGAGCGCGCCGAGTCACTGTTCGCGCTCCGCAAGGTGCAGCGCGCGTACCACGGCATCCAGGAAGTCATCGTGCAGAACTTCCGCGCCAAACCGGACACGGCGATGCGCGGCATGCCGGACGCCGAACTGGAGGACCTGGCCGCCACCGTCGCCGTCGCCCGGCACATCCTGGGCCCGGCCGGCTGCCTCCAGGCGCCGCCCAACCTCGTCGACTCCGAGTACGCGCTGCTCATCGACGCGGGCATCGACGACTGGGGCGGCGTCTCCCCGGTGACGATCGATCACGTCAACCCCGAGCTGCCCTGGCCGCAGATCGAGGAGCTGGCCGAGAAGTCCGCCGCCGCGGGCTTCGAACTGCGCGAGCGGCTCGCCGTCTACCCGGAGTACGTCCAGCGCGGCGAGCCCTGGCTCGACCCGCGCCTGCTGCCGCACGTACGGGCCCTGGCCGACCCGGAGACCGGGCTGGCCCGCCCGGACGCGAAGGTCGAGGGCCGCCCCTGGCAGGAGCCCGACGAAGGCTTCTCGATGAGCTCCTCGGGCCGTACGGACCTGCACCGCACCATCGACACGGACGGCCGCACCGCCGACCGGCGCGACGACTTCGACGAGGTGTACGGCGACTGGGACGCGCTGCGCGAGGCCGCAGCCCCCGGCATGGCTCCCGAACGCATCGACACGGACGTCCGTGCCGCCCTCGCGCAGGCCGCCGACGACCCGACCAAGCTCACCGACGCCGAGGCGCTGGCCCTGCTGCACGCCGACGGCCCGGCGCTGGACGCGCTGTGCGGCATCGCCGACGACCTGCGCCGCGCCACGGTCGGCGACGACGTCACGTACATCGTCACCCGCAACATCAACTTCACCAACGTCTGCTACACCGGCTGCCGCTTCTGCGCCTTCGCCCAGCGCCGTACGGACGCCGACGCGTACACCCTCTCCCTCTCCCAGGTCGCCGACCGCGCCCAGCAGGCGTGGGACGTGGGCGCGGTCGAGGTCTGCATGCAGGGCGGCATCCACCCCGACCTGCCCGGCACCGCGTACTTCGACATCGCGCGCGCCGTCAAGGAACGCGTCCCCGGGATGCACGTCCACGCCTTCTCGCCGATGGAGGTCGTCAACGGCGCGAGCCGCACCGGCCTGTCCATCCGTGAGTGGCTGAGCGAGGCCAAGGCCGCCGGCCTGGACAGCATCCCCGGCACCGCCGCCGAGATCCTCGACGACGAGGTCCGCTGGGTGCTGACCAAGGGCAAGCTCCCCACCGCCACCTGGGTCGAGGTCGTCAAGACCGCCCACGAGCTGGGCATCCGCTCGTCCTCGACGATGATGTACGGCCATGTCGACCAGCCCCGGCACTGGCTCGGCCATCTGCGGCTGCTCGCCGGGATCCAGCAGGAGACCGGCGGGTTCACGGAGTTCGTGACGCTGCCGTTCATCCACACCAACGCGCCCGTCTACCTGGCCGGCATCGCCCGCCCCGGCCCCACCACCCGCGACAACCGCGCCGTGACGGCCATGGCCCGCGTACTGCTCCACCCGCACATCCCCAACATCCAGACGAGCTGGGTCAAACTGGGCACGGAAGGCGCCGCCGAGATGCTCCGCTCCGGCGCCAACGACCTCGGCGGCACCCTGATGGAGGAGACCATCTCCCGGATGGCGGGCTCCAGTTACGGCTCGTACCGTTCCATCCAGGACCTGATCGCCATCGCGGACGCCGCGGGCCGCCCGTCGCGCGCCCGCACGACGCTGTACGGGCCGGTGGCGGCGGAGCGGGAGGCGGCGGCGCTCGCCTCGGACGGGCATCTGCCGGAGTTGCTGCCGGTGGTGGAGTAGCGGGACCGGGGGCGGCCGGAGCAGGGCAGCGCGGAGCACCCCGCGGCGCTACGGTTACCTCCCAGAGCCCGCCGGGGGACGCGGGCCGGGAGGTGAGCGGTGGACCGCAGACGGCTCTCGCGCCAGGAACTGCTCCGGGCCCGCAGCGGGGACGGCTTCGTGGGCCGGGAGGGCGAACTGGCCGCGTTCCGCGCGAACCTCGGCCGGGACACCGCCGATCCGGATTTCCGGTTCCTGCACCACCTGCACGGCCAGGGCGGCGTCGGAAAGACCTCCCTGGTCCGGCGCTTCGAGCAGATGGCACGCGAACGGGGAGCGCTGACCGTCTGCACGGACGAGTCGGTGCACAGCGTCCCGGAGGCGATGGCCGAGATCAGTGCCCGGCTGGCCCGCCAGGGCGCCGCGCTGAAGTCCTTCGACAAGCTGCTGGCCACCTACCGTGAGCGGCGGCACGAGGCCGAGGCGGCGCTCGCGGGCCCGGACGAGCCGGGTGACGAGGCGCCGCCCTCGCCCGGCAACATGATCATCGCCAGGGCGGGCATGGCGGGCCTGGGCCTCATCCCGGGCGTCGGGCCCTTCACGAGCGTGGTGGACACCACCCAGGTCGCCCGGGGCACCGAGCGGCTGCGCAGCCGCATCGGCGCGCGGCTGCGCAACCACGACGACGTACGGCTGGTCCTGTCCCCGGTCGAGGTGCTGACCCCGGTCTTCGTACGGGAACTGAGCGACGCCGCCGACGCCGTACCCGTCCTGGCGCTGTTCTTCGACACCTACGAGGCGACCGGCCCGCTCCTGGACACCTGGCTGCGCGACGTCCTCTTCAGCGACCGCTACGGCCCGCTCGCGCAGAACGTCATGGTCACCCTCTCCGGCCGGGACGCACTGGACCGGGGCTGCTGGGCCGACCACCTCGAACACGTCACCGACGTACCGCTGGACGCCTTCACGGAGGCCGAGGCCCGGCAGTACCTGGCCGCCAAGGACATCACCGACCCCGGCACCGTCGACGCCATCCTGCGGCTCTCCGGCGGCCTCCCGGTGCTCGTCTCGACGCTCGCGGGCAACCGGCCACGCGCGGCGGAGGCCGTCGACGACCCCAGCGACACGGCCGTCGAACGCTTCCTGAAGTGGGAGACCGACCCGGTACGGAGGGAAGCCGCGCTGGCCGCCGCCCTGCCGTGCCACCTGGACGAGGACGTGTACCGGGAAGCGGTGGACGCCGAGGCCGCAGGACACTTCGGCCGGCTGTGCGCCCTGCCGTTCGTCACCGAGCGCGGCGGGCGGTGGCAGTACCACGAGGTGGTCCGTACGGCGATGCTCCGCCTCCAGCGCCGCCGCTCGCCGCGCCTCTGGGCCGAGCGGCACGGGCGGCTGGCGGAGGCCGCACGGCGGTGGCGGGCGGAGTGCGCGGGGGACGGTCCGGACGGCTCCGGGGGCGGGGGCGGCAGGTACGGGGAGGACAGCGACGCGGGCGCGTGCCACCGCGACGAGCGGTGGCGGGAATTGCGGCTGGGGGAGATCTACCACGGGCTGTGCGCCGACCCGCGGGGGTTCCTGCCCGAGGCCCTGTCCGAGGTGACGGCCACCGCGCGGTACGAGCCGCCCGCCGTACGCCTGGTCGCCGAGACCGTACGGAAGGCCGGGGCGGACGCGGACGCGCCCGAGGTACGCGACTGGGGTGAACGGCTGCTGGCCGCCCTCGACGGGGCGGAGGGGCTGACGCAGGCCCTGACCACGCTGCTCGCCCGGCCCGGTCTCGGCGCGCCGGAGCAGGCGCTGATCCACCGCCTGCGCGGCCGGGAACACCGCAAGGCCGAGTCGTGGCAGCAGGCGTTCGCCGACTTCGACCGGTGCCTGGAGCTGGCACCGGACGACGCGCACGCGCTGGTCGGGCGAGGGCTGACCCACCGGTACCGGCGCGACTTCGAGCCCGCCGTCCAGGACTTCACCCGGGCCCTGGCCCTCGATCCGCGCTCGGTCACCGCAGCCTTCCACCTCGGCGAGGCCAACCGCCTCATGGGCAGGTACGAGCAGGCGCTGACCGCATTCGACCGGCCGCTGGAGCTGGACCCCCGTTACCCGCCGGCGCACGGCAGCCGCGCCGTCTGCCTGCGCCACCTGGGCCGCCACGAAGAGGCGCTGGCGGTGCTGGAGCACGCCATCGAGCTGTACCCGGACTACGCCTGGGCGATGGCCGAGCGGGGCATGACCTACCGCGCCATGGGCCGGTACACCGAAGCGCTGGCGGAGTTCGACCGGGCGCTGGCCGTCAACCCGGTCTACGCGTGGGCCGCCGGAGCCCGGGGAAGGGTCGCCCTCCTCGCGGGGCGGCCCGCGGAAGCGGTGGCGGACTTCGGCCGGGTCGTCACCCTCGGGGCGGCCGATGCCTGGCTCCTCGCCCGCCGCGCCAAGGCACACGCGCTGCTGGGGGCGGCGGAAGAAGCGCTTGCCGACTACGACAGGGCACTGGCCGAAACCGACCGGTCCGCCGTGCCGGACGAGGCACGGGCCGCCTTCCAGGCCGGGCGCGCCGGGTGCCTGCGCCGCGCGGGACGGCTCGACGCGGCACGCGAGGCCGTCGAGACGGCCGCGGCTCTCGCGCCGGACGCACTGCCGGTGCGGTACGAGGCCGCGCTCCTCACCTGCGCCGCAAGCGGACCACGGGCCGCCGCGCCCGCCTGGGAAGCGCTACGGGACGGCGCGGAGGCCCGGCCGCCGGACGGTGACGACTTCACCGGCCCCGCCGTCGCCGCCGCCGTCAGCCGCTGTGCCCTTGCCGACTGGACCGGCGCCCATGCCGTGCTCACCGGCCTGCTCGACGACGGTGCCTCCTGGGAGCGCCTGGCCGAGGTGGAGTCCGGGCTGCGGGACCTGGCCGGGGCGTGGCCGGGCCCGGACGCGGCGGGAGCCGAACAGTTGGCAGCCCTCCGCCGCGTACTCCTGGACCGGATGACCGAAGCAGCCGCCGAGCACGCGCGGTGACCGCCGTCCTCACCCGTCCCCCGTCTCCGCCTCCGCCTCGTGCTGGAGGATGCACTGCTGCCACTGCGCCAGTGCTTCCGCGCGGTCGCCGCCGGTGTCCTCGGCGGCGGAGATGAGGGCGTCGGCGGCCATCGCGGCCAGCCGGACGGTGATCTGACACACGTCGCGCTGCGAGAGCGGGCGGAGGAGTTCCACGGCGCCGTCGCTGTCACCGGCCAGGGCGCAGGCCACGGTGGCCATGGCGGTGCGGTCCCACTCGAAGTCGGGCATGGCAGAAGCCTTCCCACGGCACGCCGGACGTATGGCCTCGGTGCGCAGGGGGCACGACTGTGTGGATCGGGACCGTAGTGATCAAAAGCCTCCTCCGGGGTGACTGTTCGCATAGCGTTCCTTGCCCGGAGTTGACTGTTCTTGGTCGATTACAGTGCTGCGGCAGGGGGCGCGTAAGGACCCCGTAAGGGAAGTGGTGGGCCACGGGGAGGGACGAGCGTGAGCACAGCGGCAGGCGGCGCGGCCATCTGGGGCCGCGCCGAACAGCAGGACTTCCGCAGCCGGGTACGCGGCTGCCTGTTGGGCGGGGCGATCGGTGACGCACTCGGCGCCGGCATCGAGTTCAGCTCGCTGGACGCGATCCGCGAGGCCCACGGCCAGGACGGTGTGACGGACTACGTACCGGCCTTCGGGCGGCGCGGCACGGTCACCGACGACACCCAGATGACGCTGTTCACCGTCGACGGGCTGATCCGGGCCCAGGTGCGGCGCGACACCGGCGCCTGGCACCCGCCCACCGACGTGCACCGCGCGTACCTGCGCTGGGCCGCCACCCAGCGCGACTGGGGCCCCGACGAACGCAAGGAGGACGACGGCTGGCTGGCGCGCGAGGAGTGGCTGTACGCGCAGCGGGCACCCGGCCGGGCCTGCCTGTCCGGGCTCGGCGACGACGTGATGGGAACGCTGGAACAGCCCAAGAACCCCACCTCCAAGGGGTGCGGCGCGGTCATGCGGTCGGCGCCCTTCGGGCTGCTGGTCGGCTGGGAACCACAGCTCGTCTTTCAGCTCGCCGTCGAGTGCGCCGCGCAGACGCACGGCCACCCGACCGGCTACCTCGCGGCCGGCGCCCTGGCGGTGATCAACCACTCGCTGGCCCGGGGCGAGGACCTGGACAGCGCCGTACAGAAGTCCCTGGCCCACCTGGCCACCCGGCCGGACCACGAGGAGACCGCCGAGGCGCTCAAGCAGGCGCTGGGCGCCGTACGGCAGGGGATGCCCACGGCCGCCCGCGTGGAGTCGCTCGGCGAGGGCTGGACGGCCGAGGAGGCCCTGGCGATCGGCGTGTACTGCGCGCTGGTCGCCGAGGACGTCCGGCACGGGCTGCTGCTGGCGGTCAACCACGGCGGCGACAGCGACTCCACCGGAGCCATCTGCGGCAACCTCCTGGGCACCCTGCACGGTGAGACGGCGCTGCCGCCCGTGTGGCTGGCCGAGGTGGAGGGCCGCGCGACGATCCTGCAACTCGCCGACGACTTCGCCATGGAGATGACACAGGGCCCGGCCCTGCACGGACCGGGCAACTCCGCGCCGGGGTGGCTGGAGCGGTATCCGCGGGCGTGACGGTTGCGGCGGTGGGGGTTCGGGGCGACGCCTGGGCCCACCCCATGGGGGGGGGTACCGCAGCCCGCTCCATGGGCCGGCATGCAGCTCGCTCCATGGGCGGCACCGCAGCCCACTCCGTGGGCGGTCCGGTGCGCAGCTCACCTCAGGGTCCGGCACGCACCCACTCCACGGGCCGGCATGCAGCCCACTCCGTGGGGCGGTCCGGTGCGCAGCTCACCTCAGGGTCCGGCACGCACCCACTCCACGGGCCGGCATGCAGCCCACTCCGTGGGGCGGTCCGGTGCGCAGCCCACTTCAGGGCCCGGCACGCACCCACTCCCTGGGCTGGTGTGCACCCACTCCATCCGCCGGCACGCAGCCCGCCCCATGCGTCCACCGGGGGCAAATCGAACGGACTCAGCCCCCCAGCGGGGGAATACCCGGGGGCGGCGCACCGGACACGCCGGAGGTCAACTCGGCTGGCGACCGCAGGCGTTCGCATTGTCCCGCTTTGGGGGCGCCTTGGTCGACAAACCCTCCCCGGGCATGCGAGAACAGCCCGAGGGGACCGCAGGCGGTCCACGCCGTAGCCGTACGAGGGGGAGAGAGATCATGGGCCGCTACCTGCTGCGCAGGCTGGCCGGTTACCTCGTCCTGGTGGCCGTGGCGGCGTCCCTGACGTATTTCCTCGCCGGGCTGAGCCTGAACCCGCGGGCCCGGTTCGAGAACCGCAACCCGCCGCTGCCCGAGGCCGCCGTCACCCGCACCCTCGACGACGTCAACATGAATCCGGACACCCCGGTGGCGGCCCGCTTCGCGCGCTGGGCCGGCGACGTCGTCCACGGCGACCTCGGCCGGACCCTTTCCGGCGACTCGCTCAACGACGACTTCGGCCGCCGGGTCGGTGTCAGCACCCGGCTGCTGCTCCTGGCCACCTTCGCCGGCTCGGCCCTCGGCGTCGCCGTCGGCGCGTACGGAGCGATCCGCCAGTACCGGTTCTTCGACCGGTTCTCCACCCTCGCCTCGTTCTTCGTGCTGGCCATGCCGGTGTTCGTGGTCGGCGTCGCCCTGAAGATCGGCGCCACCGCCCTCAACGACGGTACGCAGACGATCAAAGTCCTCGGCGAGTACGACGCGCAGTACGTCGGCCGGTGGGACCCCGCCGCCCTGTTCAACCGCGCCCAGCACATGCTGCTGCCCGCTCTGACCCTGATCATCGTGCAGGTCGCCCTCTACAGCCGCTACCAGCGCAACACCATGCTGGACGTGCTCGGCGCCGACTTCCTGCGTACCGCGCGCGCCAAGGGCCTGCGCCGCCGCACCGCGCTGTTACGACACGGGCTGCGCACGGCCGTCCTGCCGGTCGTCCCCCTGCTGGTCTACAACATCGTGCTGCTCTTCGCCGGTGCCACGTTCGTCGAGAAGACCTTCGGCTGGCACGGCATGGGCGAACTGCTCGTCGACTCGGTCGCCGGGCAGGACGTCAACGCAGTCGCCGCGGTGGGCCTGTTCACCGCCGTACTGGTGCTGGCGGCGGGGCTGCTGTCGGACCTCCTGTACGCGGCGCTGGACCCCCGCGTAAGGGTGCGGTGATGCGTACCGCAACCGGCGGCCGTACGCCCTGGCCCGGCCGTACGCCGTGTTCCGACCGCCCGTCACGTGGCCGCCGTACGTCGCGTGACGGCCGCCCCTCGCGGTCCGGCCGTCCACCGCGTGACCGCCGCCCGTCCCGCGCGCGCCTCACCGCGCGCCGCTTCGCGCGCAACCGGCTCGCGACGGCCGGGCTGGCGCTGCTCCTCCTGCTCTTCCTCGCCGCGTACGCCGGCCCGCTGCTGACCCCCTGGGACCACCGCACCCACGACTTCCTCAACTTCCTCTCCGGACCGTCCGCCGAACACTGGTGGGGCACCACCCAGAGCGGCCTCGACCTGTACGCGCTCACCCTGCGCGGGCTCCAGAAGTCCCTGGTCATCGGCATCCTCGTGGGAGTGGTCTCCACCTTCCTGTCGGCCGTGGTAGGCGCCTTCGCCGCGTACTTCGGCGGCTGGACCGACCGCGTCCTGACGGGCGTCGTCGACCTGCTGCTGGTGATGCCCGCGTTCCTGGTCGTCGCCGTCCTGTCGCCGCTGGTCCGCGGCTCCGGCTGGCCGGTCTTCGTCGTCCTGCTGGCCGCCTTCAGTTGGATGATCACCGGGCGGGTGGTCCGCAGTGTGACGCTCACGCTCAAGGAACGCGAGTACGTCAAGGCGGCCCGCTACATGGGGGTACCGGGGCCGGTGATCGTCTTCCGGCACATCCTGCCCAACATGGCCTCCCTGCTGATCATCGACGCGGTCATCCAGGCCGGGGCCGCGGTCATCGGGGAGAGCGGACTGTCGTACTTCGGGTTCGGGGTGCAACCGCCGGACGTGTCGCTCGGCACGGTCATCGCCGACCACACCAACATGGCCGCGAGCTACCCGTGGCTGTTCTTCTTCCCCGCCGGGTGCCTGGTGCTCATCGGCGTCTCCCTCGCCTTCATCGGCGACGGGCTGCGGGACGCGCTGGACCCCGACGCGGCGTGGGCGCAGGCGCGCGCCAAGGGGCGCGGGAAGCGTGGGAAACGCGCCCTCACGGAAGGCCGCCGCCGGTGACCGGACAGCGTGCCGCCGGCCCGGACCCGGCGGCCGCCCGCCCCGCCCTCCAGGTGACGGACCTGCACGTCACCTTCCCCGGCGAGCACGGCCCCGTGCACGCCGTACGCGGTCTGAGCTACGCCGTACGGCCCGGCGAGGTGCTCGGCATCGTCGGGGAGTCCGGCTCGGGCAAGTCCGCCGCCGCCCAGGCCGTCCTCGGACTGCTGCCGGACGGCACCGGCGTACGGGGCTCCGTCGTACTGGACGGCCGGGAACTGCTCGGACTCGGCGACGCCGCGCTGTCCAAGATCCGCGGCAACGGCATCAGCATGGTCTTCCAGGACCCGCTGTCCGCCCTCACACCCGTCCACAGCATCGGCACCCAGCTCGTCGAAGCACTCCGCGTCCACCAGGACCTGAGCCGCAAGGCCGCACGGGACCGCGCCGTCGAACTCCTCGCCCTCGTCGGCATCCCCGACCCGCGGCGCCGCGCCGACGCCTTCCCGCACGAGTGCTCCGGTGGGATGCGGCAGCGCGTGGTGATCGCCATGGCCATCGCCAACGGCCCGCGGGTGATCGTCGCGGACGAGCCGACCACCGCGCTGGACGTCACCGTCCAGGCGCAGATCCTGGACGTCCTGCGGACCGCCAGGGAGGTGACCGGTGCCGCGATCGTCCTGATCACCCACGACCTGGGGGTGGTCGCGGGGTTCGCGGACCGGGTGCAGGTCATGTACGCGGGCCGGTCCGTGGAGGCCGGTACGGTCGACGAGATCTACTACCGGCCCCGGATGCCGTACACCATCGGCCTGTTGGGCGCCACACCCCGCCTGGACGGACCCACGGGCGTAGCGCTGACCCCCGTCCACGGCACCCCGCCGTCCCTGACGGAGCTGCCGCCCGGCTGCCCGTTCGCCCCGCGCTGCCCCGTCGCCGTCCCCCACTGCCGCGAGACGGAACCCGACCCGGCCCCGGGCGTGCCCATGGCCGCCACCGTAACCACGGCTCCACCCGCTCCACCAGCTCCACCAGCTCCACCGGTTCCACCAGACCCATCAGCCCCATCGGCCCTCACTCAGGTCCCCCCGGCCACTGCCGTTCCTCAGGCCACCCCCGCCACCCGGGCCACCATGGCCCCCGGCCATGCCGCCGCCTGCCACCGCAGCGGGGAGATCGCCTCGGGCGCGTTGCCGCGGGCGGGGATCTTCGCGGGGGCCGGGGGGACGCCTTCGGGCGGGGGCGGTTCACCTTCGGACCCCGGCGGTACGGGCACGGCCGGTACGGGTACGGGCGGTACGGGCTCTCGCAGTACGGGGACGGGCGCTACGGCCACCGGCGGTACGGGCTCTCCCAGCACGGCCACCGCCCCCGGTGGCGCTTCCGCCGCCCCACCCCGTACGGACCGCGCGCCTATCGGGGCGAATCGAACGGCCCGGTCCCCCCAGCAGGGGGTTACCCAAGGGCGGCAGCCCGGAACCGTGCCGCCCGCCCCGCCACCTGCCCCGTCGCCCGCCGCGCCACCCACCCCCCGCCCCGCCATCCTGGAAGTCGAAGCTCTCGTCAAGCACTTCCCACTCACCCGGGGCACCTTCGTCAAGCGCACGATCGGCGCCGTGCGGGCCGTGGACGGCATCAGCCTGGTCGTACGGGAGGGGGAGACGCTCGCTCTGGTCGGCGAGTCGGGTTGCGGCAAGACCACCACCCTGATGGAGATCATGGACCTGGCGGCCGGGCAGGCGGGCACCGTCCGCCTCTTCGGCCGGGACGTACGGGACCTGGACCGCGCCGCGCGCCGCGCCCTGCGCCGTGACCTCCAGATCGTCTTCCAGGACCCGACGGCCGCACTGGACCCCCGGATGCCGGTCGGCGACATCCTCACCGAGCCGCTGCGCACGCACCGCTGGCACAGGGACCGGATCGCCGCCCGCGTCCCCGAGCTGCTGGAGACGGTCGGCCTGGCGGCCGCGGACGCGGGGCGCTACCCGCGCGAGTTCAGCGGCGGCCAGCGTCAGCGCATCGCCGTCGCGCGTGCCCTGGCGCTGGAACCGCGGCTGCTGGTGCTGGACGAGCCGGTCTCCGCCCTCGACGTGTCCGTGCAGGCCGGTGTGCTGAACCTGCTGAACGAGCTGAAGGCCCGGCTCGGTCTGAGCTACCTGCTCGTCGCCCACGACCTGTCCGTCGTCCGGCACAGCGCCGACCGGGTCGCGGTCATGTACCTGGGCCGCATCGTGGAGTCGGGCGACACCGCGGACGTGTTCGCGGCGCCGGCGCATCCGTACACGCGGGCCCTGCTGTCCGCCGTACCGCTGCCCGATCCGCGCAAGGAGAGGGCCAGGACCCGGAGTCTGCTGGGCGGCGACCTGCCGAGCCCGGCGGACGTGCCGTCCGGCTGCCGGTTCCGCGGCCGCTGCCCGCTGTACGCGGCGCTCGGCGCGCCGGAACAGCGGCGCTGCGAGCAGCGGGACCCGCCCCCGGCACCCGTCGGGCCCCGCCACGAGTCGGCCTGCCACTACGCGGGGCACCGGCCGGACACACCGCCCACCGGAGGCTGAAGAACACCTCCCGCACCACGCCCTCCCTGTGTTTTCGTCAGTCCAGTCCAGTCCAGTCGAGAAGGGGAACGTCTCCGCAATGAAACTCTCCAGAGTTCCACTCGCCCTCGTCGCCACCGTCGTGGCGTCGTCCTTGGCGTTGACCGCGTGTGGCGGGTCGGACGACAAGGGCGGTGACGGCAAGGCGAAGCAGCCGCCGAGGACCACCGCGCTGGACATCAACAAGACCGACCCGGCGCGGCTGGCCCAGGGCGGCACGCTGAACTGGGCGATAGACCAGTTCCCCGTGCAGTTCAACGAGATGGAGACGGACGGCAACCAGGCCGCCACCAATGCCGTCGTCGAGGCCCTGCTGCCGTCGCTGTGGCACTCGGCGCCCAACGGCGAGCAGGTGCCCGACAAGGCGTTCCTGCTGGACGCCGCCAGCCGTACGGAGGGCGGCAAGCAGATCGTCACGTACCACCTGAACCCCAAGGCGAAGTGGTCCGACGGCACGCCGATCACCTACCGGGACCTGGAAGCCAACGTCCGGGCGCTGAGCAGCAAGGACCCGGCGTACAAGGTCGGTTCGCCGGCCGGGTACGAGGACGTGTCGTCCGTGCGCAAGGGCAAGGACGACCACGAGGCCGTACTGACCTTCGGCAAGCCGTACGCGGACTGGCGCGCCCTGTTCGGAGCGCCCAACAACACCCCGCTCTACCCGGCGAAGTACATGGCCGACGCGAAGAGCTTCACCACCGGCTACCTCAACAAGATCCCGGTCACCGCCAACGCGTACAAGCTCGGCGGCATCGACAAGACCGCGCAGACCGTCACCCTGGTGCCCGACCCCGCGTGGTGGGGCGCGAAGCCGAAACTCGACAAGATCGTCTTCCATGCGATGACGACCGAGTCGATGCCCGCCGCCTACGCCAACGGTGAGATCGACTACTTCGACCTGAACGCGAGCGTGGCCGCCTTCAAACAGGTCTCGGGCGTGAAGACGGGCGAGATCCGCGAGGCCGGCGGCCCCAACTACCGGCACCTGACCTTCAACGGCAAGAGCCCGAAGCTCAGCGACCCGAAGGTACGCAAGGCGCTGTTCAAGGCCACCGACCGCGAGACGCTCGTGAAGTCCGGCCTCAAGGGCCTCAACTGGGAGGGCACGCCGCTGGGCAACCACTTCCTCATGCCCAACCAGCAGGGTTACCGGAACAACGCCGGCGACCTCGGCACGTACGACCCGAAGGCCGCCGCCCGGCTGCTGGACGAGGCCGGCTGGAAGCTGGACGGCGGCAAGGTACGCAAGAAGGGCGGCGAGGAGCTGAAGCTGCGCTTCGTGATCCCCACCGGCCAGCCCGCCGCGAAGAACGAGGCCACCATCCTCACCCAGATGTGGGCCGAGGCCGGGGTCCGGCTGGACATCCGGACGGTGCCCGTCAACGAGTTCTTCGACAAGTACGTGACCCCGGGCGACTACGACGTGGCGCCCTACAGCTTCTCCCGTACGCCGTTCGCCGCGACCGGCTCCAGCGGCACCTACGCCCGCGACGGCGGCGGCAACGACTCCAAGACCGGCAGCGCCAAGCTGGACGACCTGCTGGACAAGGCGGGCCGCAGCGCCGACCAGGCCGCCGCCCTGGAGGCCGTCAACGCGGCCGACGCGGAGGCGTGGCAGGTGGCCGGCGTCCTGCCGACCTACCAGCTCCCCGAGATCACCGCGGCCAAGAAGAATCTGGCCAATCTCGGCGCCCAGGGCATGGCCGACATCGCGTACGAGCGGATCGGCTACACGAAGTAGTTCGCGAAATCCGCCGTGGGCGAGGGGCGGCGGGCCGCACGGCCGCCTCACCGTGGTGGCGCACGGTGTCCGGGCCCGCCGGCCCGCCCGGACACCGTGCGGGCAGCGGTGCCCGTACCGCCGGTGCCGACGCCGTCCCCGCCACTTCCGTCCGCACCCGCACCCGCGCCCCTGCCCTCGCCCTCATCCTCATCGTCGCCGGAGTTGATACGGGCGAGCACCGCGTCCCGCTCCGGCGTGTCCTCCGGCTTGAGGAAGCCGATCACGACGTACAGGACCAGCGAGGTGGCCACCGGCGCGACGATCTGGACCTGGAGCTGGACGCCGGTCAGTCCGTAGTTGGTGAGCCAGAAGGCGAACAGGCCCGCCGCCCAGGACACCAGCGCCGCGGTCGGCCCGGACCTGCGGAACCGCGGCACCATGCCGAGCAGGAACGGGATGGAGATCGGCCCCACCAGGCCGGCCACCCACTTGATGACGACGGTGATGATGTCCTTGAACGTCGGCGAGTTCACCTGGGTGGCGATGGCCATCGACAGGGCCAGGAAGGCGACGGTGGACAGCCGCGCGGCCAGCAGACCCGCCCGGTGCGACCAGGCACGGGCCCGCGCGCCCAGCTTCGGCAGCGCGGGCGCGATGTCACGGGTGAAGACGGCGGAGATGGCGTTGGCGTCGGACGAGCACATGGCCATCGTGTGCGAGAAGAAGCCGACGATGACCAGGCCCAGCAGGCCGTGCGGCAGCAGGTGTTCGGTGAGCAGCGCGTACGAGTCGGACGCGTCCGGCTTCTCCGCCTTCACCAGCAGCGGCGCGACCCACATGGGGAAGAAGAGCACCGCCGGCCACACGAACCACAGGGCGGCGGACAGCCGCGCCGAACGCCGTGCCTCGCGCGCGCTGCGGGTGGCCATGTAGCGCTGCGCCTGGTTCCACATGCCGCCGCTGTACTCGAACGTCTTGATGAAGAGGTACGCGAGCAGGAACGTCAGCGTGTACGGGCCGACCGTAGGCTGTGTGTGGCTGTCGGGCAGCCGGCCCCACACCGTCCACAGCGCGCTGACACCGCCCAGCTCCGCCAGTACGGTCACCAGCATCGCCACGCCTGCCAGCAACTGGATGACGAACTGGCCGAGCTCGGTGAGCGCGTCCGCCCACAGGCCGCCGACGGTGCAGTAGACGCCGGTGACCACGCCGGTGATCAGGATGCCCTGGTTGAGGGAGAGCCCGGTGAAGACGGACAGCAGGGTGGCGATCGCCGCCCACTTGGCCCCCACGTCGACGACCTTCAGCAGCACGCCGGACCAGGCGAGCGCCTGCTGGGTGGGCAGGTTGTAACGGCTCTTGAGGTACTCCAGCGGCGAGGCGACACGCAGCCGCGAACGCAGCCGGTTCAGCCGCCCGGCGAACAGGCGCGCCCCGATGGCGATCCCCACCGCGATGGGGAAGGACCAGGTGACGTAGGACGTGACGCCGTACTGGTAGGCGATCCCCGCGTACCCGGTGAACATCACGGCGCTGTAGCCCGACATGTGGTGCGAGATGCCGGACAGCCACCAGGGCATCCGGCCGCCCGCGGTGAAGAAGTCGCTGACGTCGTCCACGCGCTGGTGGGACCACACGCCGATCGCGACCATCACACCGAAGTAACCGATGAGCACGGCCCAGTCGAGACTGTTCATGCCCCCTCCAGGGGTCCGCCTTGTGAACGGGAAACACATCGCCGTACGTTCCGCGGGGCGGCGCCCCCGTGCGGGAGCGGGGACTTCGGGGATTGAACCGTTCATGGCGAGGGATGGTCAAGGGTGCTGGTGGTCAAGGATGTGAACCTATGCCAGCCAGGCGAACGATTTGGTGTCCTCCTGGCTGGTGGAGGAGTTGTCGGGTGCGGCTCCCGGAGCCGACGCTGAGCGCATGCTTCGCCGGGAGCCGGGAGCCGGGAGCCGGGAGCCGGGAGCCGGGAGCCGGGAGCCGGGAGCCGGGAGCCGGGAGCCGGGAGCCGGGAAGAGGTAGGGGGCGAGGCCCAGGGGGAGGCCGGGGAGGGAAGCGGCGTGCCAGTGAGGTGGTACGGCGGAAGCGGCGCCTAGCGCATGATCTCGCCGGCGTTCACCAGCAGCGACTGGCCGGTGATCGCCCGCGCCCGGTCGGACGCCAGGAACACCGCCGTCTGTGCGACATCGGCGTCCGTCGCCATCTCCGGCAGTGCCATCCGCGCGGTGAGCCGGTCCAGCACCTCGCGCTCCGGCACGCCCTCGGTGTGCGCCGCGTACCGGACGTACGCCTCGACCTGCGGCCCCCACATCCAGCCCGGCTGCACGGTGTTGACGCGTATCCGGCGCGGCCCCAGCTCACACGCGAGCGAGTACATCGCCGAGACCAGCGCGCCCTTGGACGCCGCGTACGCCGCCTGCCGCACCTCGGACGGTGCGGCGACCGACGACTGCGTGCCGATCAGCACGACCGACCCGCCGCCGCGCTCCGTCATGGACGGCAGGCAGGCGCGCGTCATGCGCAGCGTGCCGAAGAGGTTGACGTCCACGACCCGCTGCCAGGCGTCGAAGTCGGCGTCCGCCAGCCCGCCGAAGTACGAGTCCAGCGCGGCCACCTGAACGATCGCGTCGACACCGCCGAAACGTTCGGCCGCGAGCGCGGCCAGTGCCGCGCACTGCTCCTCGTCCGCGATGTCCGTCACCCGCCAGGCGACGCGCTCGCCCACGGGTCGGCCTGCGCCGCCGTCTCGGCGAGGCGGGACTCCGTACGGGCGCCGAGCACCACCGAAGCGCCGTCCCGTACGCATGCCGTCGCCACCTGGTGGCCGAGCCCGGCGCCGACGCCCGAGACGACGACGGTCTTGTCCCGCAGCAGCATGCGCGCCCCCAGCCCGACGGGATGTGACGAGCCGTCAGGATAGGTGCGCGGGATCTCGATGGCTACGGGCGCGGCGCCCGCAGTGTCTTCGCCGGCCGCAGCAGCCCCTCCTGAATCTCCTCCGTCGGGCGCGTCACGAAGGACAGCCGCACGGTCCCCGCGTCGGCCGGCCCGGCTTAGGAGCAGAGGTGCCCGCATGGTGAACCGGGGGTGGCGGGTACGGGTGCCGTGGGCTCCGCGCCTCTCCTCAACTGACGCGGCGTCAGCTACACCTCTGGGTATGACCCGGAACCCCGGCACGGACGAGCACGCGACAACGGACCTGGACACGGAGACGGGCGCAGCCACGGATGCGGAGACGGACGCAGGCGCGGCAACGGGCGCGGACGCCGAGGCTGACGCGGACACCCGCAG
The DNA here is from genome assembly GCF_055567735.1 of Streptomyces sp. NPDC026394. Lineage (NCBI taxonomy): Bacteria > Bacillati > Actinomycetota > Actinomycetes > Kitasatosporales > Streptomycetaceae > Streptomyces > Streptomyces sp. NPDC026394. The sequence goes on along the minus strand of NZ_JBVHPX010000003.1, from coordinate 338,792 downwards.
CGGGACCTACGCCGAACTGGCCGCCGTCGGCCCCTACGGCGTGCGCCCCGGGCACGCGCTGATCACCATGGTCGAGCCGCATCCCGGCCACGAGTCCACGTACAACCGCTGGTACGAGGACGACCACTACCTGGCCGGCGCGATGGCGATGCCCTGGATCTTCGCGGGGCGCCGCTGGGTCGCCACCCGGGACCTCCGGCTGCTGCGCTACCCCGCCCGGTCGGCCGTCGCCCGGCCCGTCACCGCCGGGTGCTACCTCTCCACGTACTGGATCACCGAGGGGCGCTATGACGACCACCTGCGGTGGACCGTCGCCATCAACCGGCGGCTGAACGCCGACGGCCGGATCCACCACGACCGTACGCACGTCTTCACGGCCTTCCACGACCACCAGGCCACCGTCTACCGGGACGGCACCCACGGCCCCCGTGACTTCCACGCCCTGGACCACCCGTACGCCGGCCTCGTCGTCGAGATCGTCGACGCGGAGGGCGCTCCGGGCCGTACCGCGCTGCTGCGGTGGCTGACCGAGGAGCGGCTGCCGCGCCGGCTGGCGGGCTCGCCCGCGGCCATGGTGACGGTCTTCCGGCCCAGGCCGCTGCCTGCGGACCGGATGGCGTACGTGCGGCAGGTGGAGGGTGCGGACACCCGGCTGACGCTGCTGTGGTTCCTCCAGGAGGACCCGCGAGCGTGCTGGGACCGGTGGTTCACGGGGCTGGACGGGGAGGTGGCGGCCTCGGGGCTGGGGCGGGTGGAACTGGTCGCGCCGTTCGTCCCCACCGCGCCCGGGACCGACCGGTACGTGGACGAGCTGCGCTGAGGCGGTGGGGAGGGCCGCCCCGCGCGCTCGCGGGCAGGGCCGAGCCCCCTCGGCCGGGACGGCGATCCAGTCGAGAGGGCTCTGGGGTGGTGCTCGTCATGCGGTGTACGGCATCAGGCCGGGACCGGCCGGACCGGACCGGGAGGTCCGGATCAGGTCAGGTCGTACGCGCCTTTGCTCACGTCCCCCACGAAGGAGTTCCACGCGGAGGTGTCGAAGGTCAGGCGCGGGCCGTCGGGGTTCTTGGAGTCGCGGACCGCGATGGCGGCGGGCGCCGGTACGGCGACCTCGACGCAAGCGCCATTGCCACCGGAGTACGAGGACTTCGTCCAGGAGAATGCGGAATTGGGCTGAATGGCCATGTTCACTCCGACTCGATCTGAGTTGCACCGCGTTGCCGCGGATTCGGTAGTCCCGACGCTACGCGCCAACATCACCGGAGGCAGGAGTAGTTCACCCATCCGTATGGCATATTCCTTGATCTCTTTCCAAGTGGCAGCGTCTCGGTGTACGGTGCCGGACTTCCTTCCGGAATCCTGGATTCGGCCATCCTGGCGCGGTGATCAGGTCATGCTGTCCGCGTGCTTCTTCGCCGCCGCGGCGATGAACTCCCTGCTCTGGTCCGCACTCAGCGCCTGGGCCCGCAGATGTTCGTACATGATCGTGTACTTGTGCACATCGTTGGTCTTCTCCAGGTACAGGTCGCTGGTGACGCCCTCGATGTAGACCACGCTCGAATCGGCCGCGTCGTCGAACTCCAGGATCGAGAACGTGCCCGACATACCCGCGTGCGCGCCCGCGTCGTACGGCAGCACCTGCACCGTCACATGCGGCAGATTGCTGACCTCCACGAGGTGGTCGAGCTGCTCGCGCATGATCAGGTGGCTGCCCACGACCCGCCGCAGCGCGCTCTCGTCCAGGACGACCCACAACCGCAGCGGGCTGTCGGGGTGATTGACCCGGTCCTGGCGGCGCATCCGCACCTGAATGCGTTTCTCCAGCTGCTCCTGCGTCAGCTCGGGGACCGTGCCGGGAATGACGGCCTCGGCGTAACCGGACGTCTGCAACAGGCCCGGTACGAGCAGCGACTCGTACACCCGCAGCGAGGCCGCCTCGGTCTCCAGACCGATGTAGACGCTGTACGGGATGTCACCGAACGCGTGCCACCAGCCCTGCTGGCGGGAGTCCTTGGCCATCTGCATCAGCGAATCCACGACCCGGTGGTCGTCGACCTCGTACACCCCGCACAGGTCCCGGACATCACGCTGGCTGATGCTGCGGCGGCCGTTCTCCAGCCGGCTGATCTTCGACTGGGACACGAGCAGGCGCTCGGCGACCTCCTCGGCCGTCATGCCCTTCAGCTCGCGGAGCCTGCGCAGCTCCTGGCCCAGCCGGCGCCGCCGGACGGTGGGATTGATGTTGGACGCCACGGGACGTGCACCTCCGGCTCCGTACTGCTGATTTCTCCTGCTCAGCAGATTGCCATCCCAGGTCCGCGCAGCGCAGTGGAATGGACACACAAGGCGAGCGGACGTGCGCGCGGGGTGGCGGCCCGGCCGTCGTCCGGAACGGCCGGTCCGCCACCCCGCGTTTGCTGCGGCTCCCGAACGGGACCGTGGGGACGGTGGTGCTGGTGCTGGTGCTGGTGCTGGTGCTCGGTGCGCCTGACACGCACCGAGCGGGTGCCGCGTGGTGTGTGTCCGTGCTCTGCGCGACGTGCCGTTACCGCCGCGGTGCCGGGCTCGTCGTCGGCGTGCGCCGACGCGAGACGTCAGCGTGCGCCGACGCGGGCCATGGACCCGTGCCGGGGCTGTACCGGTACGCCCGCCGGCTCGGCTGCCACGCGGGTCGCGGGCTGCCTGCCCGCACCCGGCCCGGCCGCCGCTCCGGACACCGTCACCGGTGCGCGCCTCGGCTGTGCCGCGACGCCGTTCTGCACATCCATGACGGCATGTGCGACCAGCCCGCCCATCGGGTCGTGCCGGATCAGGTCCCGGAGGCGGGAGCGCGAGGAACGCCCCTCGTTCCCGGGATACAGGTGCTTGCCGAGACCGACCGCGTGGGCCAGAGCGGCGAGCGCCGCGGTCCGCGGGTCCGGCGGTACGCCGGTGCGGATCGCGTTGTCCAGCCGGTTCTTGATCTCCCGGCTGATGGCCGTGTCCGTCGCCTGGTAGCGAGTCGTCGGCAGCACCCCGCACATCTGGCCCGCCACGGCATGGACCATGCCGCACCGCTCCAGATGCGTGAGATACGTCTGGCGCAGCCCCAGCCGGGGCCCGCCGATCCAGTGGACGGCGCGCACCGGGCTGCCGCGTCGGCGCAGCAGTTCGAGCGCGGAGTCCAGAGTCGGATCTCCGGTCGGCCGTGGCAGCACCACGGCGATACGATCCCCGTCAGGGGCTATCCGTCCGGCCAGAGCCAGCTCTACTAGCTGGGCCCCGGCCAGACCGAGGTCGAGCGACTGCGGCTGCGCTGTGGTTCCCGTTGCCGGGTCCAAAGCGAGCAGCAGAAGCTCCTCCGGAATTGTTCTGCGGCTCCTGCCCATCCATGCCTCCCCGCGTGGATGAATGACAGGGTGACCCCTCTCACATTCATCTGTCGAGAGTGCCTGGGGGGTTAGGCAGGGAACCTGTAGGTATGTCGTTGTCGTCTAGCTCCTTGGCGACGCCTTCTGTGGGGCGGGGCGCCCAGCGTTTCGCGTGGCGGTGCGGACGTGCCTCGCGGACACAGGACACTTGGGAACACTGGGCCAGACAGAGCGCGACGTATCGCGGACGTGTGAAGGAGACATAGGTGGCGGGCGAGTCCCCCGGCAAGCCGGAGCAGAAGCAGTCGTCGGGGGAGACGGCGGGGAGCGAACGCGATCCGCGGCTCGCGGTCTTCCGCGAACCGAAGGCCGACCCGGCCGACCCGGAACCGAAGAACGGCACGGCGGACGACGCCGGGTCCAAGGCTGCGGACGAGGGCACGGGCGAGGCCGCGAAGGCGGGCAAGGCAGGCGAGGCGGACAAGGCGGAGAAGACCGCTGCGGAGCCGGCTGCGGAGCCCGGCGGCGAGGGCCGTGACGAGCGGCTGCGGGAGGCGGTCGCCGCCTGGGTGGCGAACTCGGACGGCGAGGACGCGTCCGACGGGGACGCTTCCGGAGCCGATGCCTCTGGTGGCGTCGCCTCCGATGACGTCGCCTCCGGTGGCGACGCCTCCGATGGCGACGCAGGGGCCGGAGCGGAAACGCGTGCGAAGGCTGAGGCGGACGAGGCCCCGGTGACGAAGGTGACGAAGTCGTCGAAGGCATCGAAGGGGAACGACGAGGAGAAGGCCGGCGGCGCCCCCGAAAAGGCTCCCGAGGCCACTTCCAAGACCGCCCCTGAGTCTGCCCCCGAGCCCGCTCCCAAGGGTGCCTCGAAGGCTGCTGAGGGCGCGGCTAAGGGCAAGACCGAGGCTGAGCCCAAGGACAAGTCCAAGAGCGGGTCCAGGGATGTCTCCAAGGGTGCCTCCAAGGCGGGTGAGGCCGCTGCGAAGAGCTCCTCCGGTGCGGCGGCCGACGGCCGGCCGAAGGCGGACGAGGGCAAGCCGAAGGCGGCCGAGGAGCAGTCGAAGGCGGTGGACCAGCCGACGGCGATCTTCAAGATGCCGAGCGCGGAGGAGCCTGCCGACGACGCGACCCGAGCGTTTTCGATCGCAAACCGAAAGGGGTCGGACGCCGAGGTTCCGGCGACGTCCGCCAAGGACGCCGGCAAGGCCGGGAAGCCCGGATCAGAGGACGCCGGGACCGACGCGAAGACCGACTCCAAGGCCGGCACCGAGGCTGAAAAGCCCGGTGGCAAGCCCGGTGGCAAGACCAGCGGCAAGCCGGAGGACGAGCCGGCCGCCGACCAGCCGACCACCGCGATAAAGGTCGTACGGCCTGCCGGTGCCGCGGAGTCGGACGGCGAGCGGACCAGCCAGTTCGTGGCCCTGAAGTCCACCGACCCGCAGCCGATCAAGCCGCCGCGGCCGGTCACGGGCGACAAGCCGGGCAAGGGTGGCAAGCCCGCGGCCGAGGACGCCGCGAAGACCGAGGGCAAGCCCGGTACCGGTGCCAAGTCCGACGCCAAGGCGGGTAAGAAGGCGGGCGCGAAGCCCGCCGCCGAGCCGGACGTCGCGCCGGGCACGAAGTGGGGTGCGAAGGCCGCCGGGACCGAGGCGAAGCCCGCCGCGCCCGAGGCGCCCGCCGCCGCGGCGTCCACCGGCGCCACCGCGCTGCCCGACTCCGAGCGCACCAAGCAGCAGCCGCTGCCGCCGCTGGACCTGCTGGCGCAGCTCACCAACACCCCGCCGCCGCCCGAGACCCCGCTGCGCACGGTCGCCCGCCGGTTCAAGATCTGGACCCCGCTGGTGATCCTGCTGGCGATCATCTTCGTCGTCGTCCAGCAGGTGCGCCCGCTGCCCGACCCGACGCTGGCGCTGGGCGGGAAGTCCGCGTACACGTTCGCGGGCGACGCGTTCCAGATGCCGTGGCCCGGTGAGGGCCAAGCGGCGGCGCGGGTCGTCGGCGTGGGTGACGTCGGCACGTACGGGCCCCAGAAGCCGGTGCCGACGGCCAGTGTCGCGAAGGTGATGACCGCACACCTGATCCTCAAGAACCACCCGCTCAAGCCGGGCGAACAGGGCCCCAAGATCAAGGTGGACGCCACGGCCGTCAAGGAGTCGGGCGCCGAGGACGAGTCGCGGGTCAAGGTCAAGGAAGGGCAGTCGTTCACGGAGTTCCAGATGCTCCAGATGCTGCTCATCCCCTCCGGCAACAACATCGCCCGGCTGCTGGCGCGCTGGGACTCGCCCCAGGACGAGCAGGCGTTCATCGGCAAGATGAACGCCGAGGCCAAGGCCCTGGGCATGACGAACACCACCTACACCGACTCCAGCGGGTTCAAGGACTCCACGAAGAGCACGGCGGTCGACCAGCTCAAGCTGGCCGAGGCCGTGATGAACAACGAGGTCTTCCGCAAGATCGTCGCCATGCCGAACGCCCAGGTGCCCGGTCTCGACCAGCGGCTGGAGAACAACAACAGCGAGCTGCTGATCAAGGGCACGGGTGTCCTGGGCATCAAGACGGGATCCAGCACCCCGGCCGGCGGCGCGCTGATGTGGGCCGCCCGGCGGACCATCGACGGCAAGCCGCACACCATCGTCGGGGTGACCATGGACCAGCACTTCAAGGGCCTGGACCCCAACGCCGAGAACAGCCTGCGGCTCGTCCGCGACCGGAGCTACAAGATGATCAGGGCGTTGCAGGACGCCATGACCTCTGCCGACGTGGTCAAGAAGGGTGACGTGGTCGGTTACGTGGACGACGGTCTCGGCGGACGGACGCCGGTGGTCGCGACCAAGGACTCCAAGGCGGTCGGGTGGCCCGGCCTCAAGGCGAAGTTCTCGATCGACAGCGGCCGCACTCCCGTACCGCACGAGGCGAAGGCCGGGACGGTCGTGGGACAGCTGAACATCGGCAGCGGCCCCGGCCGGGCGACGGTGCCCGTAGCGCTCCAGAAGGATCTGGCCGAGCCGTCCTTCGGCGCGAAGCTGAAGCGCATCGCCTGATCGTCGGACTCACCGGCGGCCTGGCTCCCGGGCGGGCCGTCGGCGGGTCTCCCGTCTTACGGCGTGAACCGTCGAGGCCCCGGCAAGCAGCGGTTTGCCGGGGCCTCGGCCATGCCCGGCGTACGGCCGCCGCGCACCGGCAGGCCCCCGCCTGCTGCTGGGCGGCGGCTGTCGTACGGTCTAAGCGTGTCCGCACAGGCATCGTCCCGACCCTCCCGCTGAAGCGGAGTCCGCCATCGACGTAGCGCAAACCGCATACGCGTCCCCCGCGCGCGCCCGGAGCATCTGGGTGTCGCGGGGGGCCGTCGCGTTGTACCCCGCCACCTTGATGCTGCTGCTGGGCCTGTGGGGCATCCGCCGCCAGGGCAGCATGTGGCGGGACGAGGCGGTCACGTACGACATGGCGCACCGCACCCTGGCGGAGCTGTGGCCCACCCTCCAGACCGTGGACGCGGTGCACGGTCTCTACTACGTGCTCATGCGCGGGTGGTTCCTCGTCTTCGGCGGGGGTGTGGTGGCCCTGCGACTGCCGTCGGTGGTGGCGATGGCGGCGGCCGCCGCCGGGGTCACCCTGCTCGGCAGGCAACTGGCGGGCCGGCGGGCGGGGCTCTTCGCGGGTCTTGTCTTCGTGCTGCTGCCGACGGTGCAGCAGTACGCGCAGGAGGGCCGCTCCTACGCGATGGTCTGCGCGCTGGTGGTGTGGTCCACCTACCTGCTGGCGCGGGTCACCGCCCGGCCCGGCAGGCGCCTGTGGGTGGGGTACGCGGCACTGTCGCTGGCCGCCTGCCTGATGCACGAGTTCGCCGTACTGGTCCTGCCCGCGCACGGCGCCGCCGTCGCCCTGTCCGGGTTGCCGCGCGCGGTGCGCAGGGCCTGGTGCGTGGCGGCGGCCGCGGTGGTCGTCGGCCTGGTGCCGCTGGCCCTGTTCAGCATGGGGCAGTCGGAACAGCTCAGCTGGCTGCAATGGCCCAACCCCGTCCAGTTGGGCACTTTCATCGCCCTGGTGCTGGGCGGCCTGCTCTGCTCCCGTGCCCCGGTCGCCCGCGCGGGCCGGCGGCGGCTGCGGCTGCGGCCGGTCGCGTTCCCCCTGCTGGTCCTGCCCACGGCGCTGCTGGTGCTGCTCTCCCAGCTCAAGCCGATGTACGTGGACCGCTACGTCCTGTACTACGTGGCCGGGTTCGCCCTCCTGGCGGGCGCGGCGCTCGACTGGGTGCTGCGCCCGCCCGGCCGCCGCGGCCAGACCCGGCGCAGGGTGCTGTACCGGTCGGCGGCGCTCGTCGTGGTCCTGGCGCTGCTCGTCCCCGTCAACGTCTTCCTGCGCAGCCCGCAGAGCCGTACCGACGACGCGATCGCGGTGACCCAGGCCGTACGGGAGCTGTCGTCGCCCGGCGACGGCCTGCTGTTCCTGCCCGCGCGGCGCCGGGTGTGGGCGGCGGCCGCGCCCCACGAGTTCCACCGCCTGCGGGACCTCGCGCTCGACGAGAGCCCGGTCGCCTCGCACACGCTGTACGGCACCGAACTGTCCGGCGACCGCGTCCACGGGCACATGATGCGGGCCCGCCGTATCGTCGCGGTCGGCGACGCGAAGGGGCAGCCGCTCGACCGGACCGATCAGGAGATCGCCAAGCGGAACACCTTGGAGTCGGCGTTCCAGGTCTGCGCGACGAGGGACGTGAAGGGTGCGAGCATCACGCTGTACGCCCGTCCTGGGCACTGCTGAGGGGTAACGGTCCCGGGCACTTACGCGCCGGAGTACCGGCCCGGGGTACTTACGCGCTCCGGCCGTCCTCCCGCCCCGCTTCCGCCGCTTGCCCGTCAAGCAGCGCCGCCTGAGCAGCGCCGCCTGTCCGCTGGAGCAGCCCCGCCGCCTCCGCATCCAGACCCAGCAGGTCACGCAGGGCCTCCGCCCCCGTGGGCGTCAGCCGTACGGCCCGGCCGCTGCCGACGCGCCGTACCCACGCCCGTTCCAGCAGCCCCGCGCAGAGCCGGGCGCCCGCCACGCCTGCCAGGTGCTGCCGCCGCTCGGTCCAGTCCAGGCAGCCGCGCGCCGTCGGGCGGCGGCCCGCGCGGAGCATGGCGGTGTCGGTGGCGAGGGCCTCGGCGAACCAGGCGCGGCCGGCGCCGGTGAGCGCGAACCCGCCGTCCTGGTCGATCAGGCCGCGCCCGGTCATCGCGTCCGTGACGGCCACGCCCAGCCGCCCGGCCAGGTGGTCGTAGCAGGTACGCCCGCGGGCCAGCGCCGCCGACGCGTTCGCTGCGCGCAGCCCGCGCGGCCGCTCGGCGGGTGGGTCGAGGTGCGCGGTCAACCCCTCGATCAGTTCGGCGACGCGAGGGCTTGCGAGCTGCACGTACCGGTGCCGGCCCTGTCGGTGCTCCACGAGCAGCCCACCCTCGGTCAGCCGCGTCAGGTGCTCGCTCGCACTGGAGGGCGCGACCCGCGCGTACGCGGCCAGCTCACCCGCCGTCCAGGCCCGCCCGTCCAGCAGGGCCAGGCAGAACGCGGCCCGGGTCCGGTCGGCGAGCAGGCCCGCGAGACGCGCGAGCCCGACGCTGTGCGCCGGTGCCGCGTCCGGCGGCGGTGCCTGCGTGGTCATGGGTCCATTGTGCGGGGGCACGTTTCGGCCGGGCCCGAAACAAGGCGGTTCTACGGTCCTGGCATGCAGACCTTGGACGTGGACGACATGGACGACGTGGACGTCACGGGCGACCTGGACAGCACACGCGGGGGTACCGGCCCTGACCTGCTCACGGACCCGGGCTGGGGAGTGTCGCCGGTACCGGAGGACGCACCCGAGGGCACGATGGCCTGGCTGCGGGCGCGGGTGGCCCGCTTCAGCAGCGGGGAAGCGCATGCGCGGCGGCGGGCACTGGCGACCGAAGCGCTTGATGCGATCGGTGCACTTGATTTTCCCGGTTCGGCGGGTTCGGTGATGGCGTCGGGTTCGGTGGGTGCGTCGGGTGCGTCGGGTGCGTCGGGTGCGTCGGTTTCGACGGGTTCGACGGGTTCGACGGGATCGCCCGGTGGGCCGGACGCGGCCGTGGCGCTGCGCGCCGCGGTCCTGCGCGACGCGACGCGCGTCCGGACGCAGGAGCTGCTGTGCGCCCCCGGCCCGATCGAGGTGATGGCCCGAGTGGCCCGCGTCGTGCCCGCCGAAGTACTCGCCGCGTCGCTCGGCCTGCCGGTCACGGCGGACACGGCCGGGCTGGTGGGGGACGTGGCCCGCGCGTACCACGCGCACGGCGGGACGGTCCCGGCCGCGGACCGCGCCCTCACCCGGCTCGTGGCGGACTGCGGCGGTACGTGGGACGAGGCCACCGCGGCCCGCATCGGCCTGCTGGTACAGGCGTACGACGCCACGGCGGGGCTGATCGGGAACGCGGCGTACCTGTCGCTGTCGGGAACGGGGCACGCGCCGGAGCTCCTGCCCGTACCACCGTGCGCCGACCCCACCACGGACCGGCTGGAGCAGGCCCTGCGCACCGACCCACCCGTACGGGGCACCCTCCGCGCCCCCGTGGACGGCGGCGACCCGATACGGGTCGGCCTGGTCGCCCCCGACGGATCGCTGGCCTTCGGCGCCGGGGCGCACGCCTGTCCCGGGAACGCTCACGCCCGGGCCCTCGCGGCCGGAGTGCTGGACGCGTTGCTCGCGCGCGGCTGCCGCCTGGTCCGCCCGGACATCGCGTACGAGCCGTCCGTGAACCTGCGGGTGCCGGCGGCGCTGGAGGTGGTGTGCGCGTGAGTAAGGACCGGAACCGCACCTTCCACGCCCTGCACCACGCCGACGCGCCGCTGCTGCTCCCCAACGCCTGGGACGCCGCCTCCGCAGCCGCCCTCGCCGCCGCGGGCTTCGCCGCGATCGGCACCACGAGCCTGGGCGTCGCGGCCGCCCTGGGCGAACCCGACGGGCAGGGTTCGGCCCGCGTACGGGACGCCACGGTCGCCCTCGCGCGACGGCTCGGCAGCCGCCTGACCTGCCCGTACACGGTGGACATCGAAGGCGGCTTCGGCGGTGGGCCGGAGGAAGTGGGCGCGCTGGCGGCGGAGTTGGCGGAGGCGGGTGCGTCCGGCGTCAACCTGGAGGACGGGCTGCCGGGCCGGACGGGGGACGGCCCGCTGGTCGCGGCCGCGCGGCAGGCGGAGCTGATCCGCGCGGTCAAGGAGCGTGCGCCGGTCCTCTACGTCAACGCCCGTATCGACACGCACTGGCTCGTGGACGACGTGGCGACGCGGCCGCTGGACGAGACGCTGGCCCGCGCCGAAACGTATCTGGCGGCCGGGGCGGACGGCGTCTTCGTGCCGGGCGTCGCCGACGAACGGGCGGTCGGCACGCTGGTCGCGGGCATCCCGGCACCGCTGAACGTCCTGTACACGCCGGGCCCGGACGGAGGCCGGGGCCGCCTCGCCCGCCTGGCCGAGCTGGGCGTACGGCGCGTCAGCACCGGCTCGCTGCTGTTCCGTTCGGCGCTGCACGCGGCCGTGACACTCGCGGAGTCCGTACGTGCCGACGGGGCCGACGGGGACGGCAGGGACGATGGGGCGGACGAGGCGGGCGGTGGCGGTGGGGCAGGTGTTCTCGCCGGTGTGCCCGGTTACGAGGCGGTGCAGCGGCTGGCGGAGTGACGGGCCCGACGGGACGAAGGAGGGGCGAGGAGGGGCGGGGCGAGGGCCTGGACGTACGGGACGCGGGCGCTGCCTTCGGCCGCTTCGGCTCAGACCTGCTGCGCCTGGCGGCGCCGGTGCACCGCGATGCCCGCACCCGCCGCGCCGAGTACACCGGCCGCGGCCGCGAGCCCGCTCGCGGGGAGCCCGCCGATCCGCTCGGCGATCCCGGCGAGGCCGTCCTCGGGCAGCACGGCGGACAGGCGGCCCGACGCGTGCTGGGTGGCGGCTTCGGCAGGGGCGGTGGGGGTTTCGGCGGTGGCGGCGGCGAACGCGCCGCCCGCCGGGAGGAGCAGGGCGGCCGCGACACCGGTCGCGACGGCGGCGGTACGGATCACGGAGCGGCGCTTTGCCCGCATGGAACGACTCCTCGTCGTGGCGGCCCGGACCGGACTGCCGTAGGTCTGCTGGTTCGAAGACGAATGTACGAGGCGTCTTTCACGGCGATCCGTAGGTTGTGTAACAGCCTGGGCCATCTCTGCGGTCAGTGATGTCACGGCATGGGCGCAGGTAACCGTACGCGCGCCGCCACTATGGGTAACTTTGTCTCGTTACGTACATCTGTGTCCGTGCCCGGAAGGCCACGGGGACGCGTCGGACGGGAAGGCGGTGGGCCGTGCGGCGCCGGACGCTCGCGGCGGTGGCACTGGTCATGGTGCCGCTGCCGCTCGCCCTGGCGGCGGGCTGCGCACCCGTCGCAGGACTGCACGAGGACGGCCGGGCGCGGAACGTGAAAGCACCGCTCGCCCTGTGGGCGGACCGTACGCCCGCGCCGCGCGTCCGCGACGAGGACCCCGGCGACCAGCGCGCCGTACCGGGCATCGCCCGAGTCCCCTCCGGCGACATGAAGGACACCGACCCGGCGGCCGTCGTCCGCGCGGACTTCGCGGCCGACGGGGACCGGCCGCCCGCCCCCGACGCCGTACGCAGCCCGGTCCTCCACGACCTCACCGACGACGGAAAACCCGACCTGATCAGCGCCGTCGACCTGGACGCGCGCACCAGCCTGCTGCGCGTCTACAGCGTCCGCGACCAGGTCGTGACGCGCGTCCTGGCGATGCGCGCCGTACTCGCGGGCGTCGAACTGGCCGCGGGCCACCTCGCCGTACGCGAGCCCACCAAGGACCCGCGCTACGTCAGCGTCACCGACTACGTGTGGGACGGCCGCCGGATGGGCCTGTGGGACCTCACCCTGGACGACTACCGGACCTCGAAGAACCCGCTGCCCACGGCCCCGACGAACACGCCGTCCCCAAGGGCTCCCGCATGACCCGCCCGGCGCGTCCCGCACGCCCGGCGCGTCCGTCACGCCCGGCGCATCCGGCACTTCTGGCGCTCTCCCTCCGCTGGAAGATCGCGCTCACCGTCACGGCGGTGTGCTGCGCGGTCGCCGCCGTACTGGGTGTCCTGGTCCACAACGCCGTCGCCCGCCAAACCGTCGGCCAGGTACGGAAGGAGACCCTCGCCGACCTCGACGACGCGCTGGACCTGTACGAGTACGGCACCTCCCGCGAGGGCCTCAACTCCGTACTCGACCCCGCCGAACTGCCCGCCCAGCTCAGCGCGTTGGTCCACCACGGCCGGCGCGGCAGCATGGTCGGCACCTACCACGGGCAGCGTGTGATGTGGACGGCGGCGCCGGCCGGGGACCAGGTGATGGCGGTCTGGTCCCCGTACGAGAACACCCGCCGCTCCCTGGAGAACCTCGACACGGCCATCTTCGGCTCGGCCGTCCTCGCCGCCACCGCCGTCGCCCTCGCCGGACTGTTCCTCGCGCACCGCATCAGCCGCCGGCTGAGCACCACGGCGGCCGTCGCGCGCCGCATCACCGCAGGGGATCTGGACGCCCGGGTCGGCACCGAGGGGGTGGGGCGGCGGGGCCGGCCGGGGGCGCGGGACGAGGTGGCGGCGGTGGCCGCGGCGCTGGACTCGGTGGCCGGCTCCCTCCAGGGCCGCCTCCAGGCCGAACAGCGCTTCACCGCCGACGTGGCCCACGAACTGCGCACCCCGCTGACCGGCATCCTCGCCTCGGCCGAGCTGCTGCCCGAGGGCCGCCCCAAGGAGATGATCAACGACCGGCTGCGGGCGCTGCACCGGCTCACCGAGGACCTGTTGGAGATCTCCCGTCTCGACTCCGGCGCCGAACACCCCGACCTGGCCGCGTACGAGCTGGGCGCGCTGGTCCGCGGCTCCGTGCGCGGCACGGGGCTCGACACCGAGGTACGTGTCGTGCGGGACGCGGTCGTACGGACGGACAGGCGCCGCCTGGACCGCATCCTGTGCAACCTGGTCCTGAACGCGCACCGGCACGGGGAGTCTCCGGTCGTGGTGACCGTGGATGTGCCGGGCGGCGAGGGCGGGAGCGGGGGCGGGGGCCAGGGCGGAGGGTACGCGGGGAAGCCGTACACAGGAGAGCCGTACGAGGGAAAGCCGCACGTCAGGACACCGCACGACCGGCCGCCGCACGACGGAGCACACCGAGGAGGACCGTCCCCGATCCCTGTCGTTGAAGTGCGCGACCACGGGCCCGGCTTCCCGGACGAGTTGCTGCACCGCGGCCCGCAGCGTTTCCGTACCGACGCGCCGGGCCGCGGCAAGGGACACGGTCTCGGCCTGACCATCGCGGTCGGCCAGGCGGCCGTCCTGGGCGTCGAACTGCACTTCACCAACGCGCCGGACGGCGGCGCGCGAGCCGTTCTCCGCCTCATCCCGCCCCCGCCGTAGCCCCCGTCCTCGCCTCCGTCCCCGTCCTCGCCTCCGTCCCCAGCCCCGTCCCGCTCCCCGTCCCCGTCCGACCGGTCCGGATCGCCAGGGCGTACACCCGGGTGATCTGGTGCGGGCTGTTGTTGTTGTCCGACACGATGAAGAGCGGCAGCCGCCCCTTGTACGGGCCGGAGGCCAGCGGCGCGGTGCCGAGCGCCATCCCCTCGGCGTTCTCCAGCAACGGGTTCGACTGCGGCTGTGCGGTCGCCGCGGCCCCCCGCGGACAGGTGACGAGGTCGACCGGCTCCCACTTCTTCGCGAACGCGTCGACCGGCTCGGACTGCAACGACGCGACCTGGGAGACGTCCTTAGCCCGGCTCAGGTCGGCCCCGAAGACGCGCACCGCGTTGCCCTGGCCCTCGGCATGGTTGGTCTCCAGCACGAGCAGCCGGTCGCCGCCCATCGCCACCAGCTCCGAGACCCGCAGCCCGGCCGCCGACTGGTAGGCGAACTGCTTGTCCGGTACGTACGCGCCGCCCGGCGTCCCCTTGAAGCGCTGGATACGCAGCAGGCTGCGGCCCCGCGCCTTGCCGTCGCGGAAGAGCGGCGCCTCCATGCCCGCGTACAGGTACCGGCCGTCCGGGGACGCTCCCAACGCCTCCAGGTTCTCCGGCCCGGCCCATTCGACCAGGTTGCGCGGCAGTTCGATGCGGCCCGTCTCCGCGCCGTCCGACACCCGGAACCTGCGGATCGACGGGCCCGCCTCCGAGGCGACCAGGACGGTATGCCCGCCCTTCTCCAGGACGAGCCCCTCGCCGTCGAAGCGGCCGCCGCCGGTGGGACGGAGGGTACGCAGGTGGACGGCGCGGGCGGCCGGCGGTGCGGCGCCCGACGTACCGAGGTCGAGGTCGAAGATCCGGCCCGGCGTATTGTCGGCCAGCGCCCACGCCCGGGAGGGGCCGGACATCGCCAGGCCGGACAGGCCGTCCACCGGTACGGCGCCCTCGTACTCGACGCCGTTGAGCGCGTCACTGTGACCGATCAGCGCCACGTCGTCCGAGCAGGCGCCGGAGGACGGCTCGTCGTCCCGCGACTGCCACCACACGGCGGCCGGGACCGCCGTCGCCACCACCGCGACGCACAGTACGGAGATCAGCGCCCGCCGCCGGACCTTCCGCGCCTTGACGGCTTCCGGGGCGGGGGGTGCGGGTGAGACGGGTGAGCGTGCGGTGCCCGGGGGGCCAGAAGGGCTGGCGGTCCCTGCGCTTCCGGACGATCCGACGTCCGAAGCCTGGCCGGGCTCGCCGGGTGTACCGGGCCGGCCGTTCTGCCCAGGTGGGCCGCTCTCACCACTCTCACCGGTCTTATCGGTCTGGCTGGTTTGGCCCGGTGGGGGAGCGGGGCGCGCAGCCCGGTTCCGTACGAACGGCAGCTTCTCGATGCCGTTCTGCGCCTGCTGCTGCGGCAGCGGACGGTTCTTCTCGCGCAGCGCGCGGCGGACTTCCCGGTAGATGGCTTCGAGGCTGAGGTGATCGTGGGGCGGGGGAGCCGCGGCCGGGCCGGTTGCCGCGCTCTCCGGACCCGGGCCCGGGATCCCCTCCCGCAGCACCCGCAGGAACTCACCGGTGAAGGCGGTGTGCTCCTCGCCCTCCGGTGCCAGCGCCTCCACGTTCCACGGCGTCGAGGTGAGCAGGTACGAGACGCCCTCCAGGCTGTCCATGCCCTCGAACAGGGCCTCCCCCAGTTGACTGGACGCCTGCTGTGTGGCCGCCGCGGTGGACATGGTGCCGGACATGGTCCCGACGGACATGCGTCTGATCACGCTGCCGCTGTAGCAGCAGTCGAGGATGATGATGCGGCGCTTGGGCGGCGTACGGGTGCCCAGGGCACTGCTCAGCCAGGTGTACGGGATGCCGCTGTGCACCTTCCCCGGTTCCGTACCGGGCAGCGTGAGGTACAGGCCCTCCGGCCGCGAATCGAGGAACCCGTGGCCCGCGTAGTACACGATCAGGGTGTCCCGCGCGGCCCGTACCGCCTCCTCGATGGGCTTCAACGCCGCGGTGACCGTGCGGGGATTGGACACGATCCGGCAGTTCTTCTTGGGCATCCCGCCGATGGTCCGGTCGGTCAGCGCGGCCTTGAGGGCCTTGAGGTTGTTGCGGACCCCGGGCAGCGGCGGCAGATTGGCGTACCGGTCGACCCCGATGATCACACAAGCCGACTCCGTCGGATCGAACGCCGCCCCCACTTCTCCCCCGACTCCATCCATCCCGTCAACCCCCACCCGTCCCGCCTTCACGCGCTTCTCCTGCACGCGCTTCTGCCGTACGCGGTTCTACCGCGCGCGGTGCTCCTGGTCGTGCCTCTCCCGCCCCCGCTTCACCTGAACGTGCTTCTCCCCCTGCCTCCGACCTCTCCACCTCGTCCGCTCCCTCCTCCCCTCCCGCCTCCTCCAACTGCTCCATCTCCTCCAACGCGCGAAGAATGCTCCGGGCACCGTCCGTGTCCGCCGTGGCGAAACTGACCCGTACGCCATTGCGTTCGACCGTCATCTTGGGGCGCGCCGCGTACGCCCTGCGCCAGCCGTCGATGGCGATGGCGAGGCTGCTCAGTTGGAACGCGCTGTCCACGATCAGTTGGACGGCGTCGAACCCCAGCCCCATCTCCCCGGGCCTGCCCTCCCTCGCCCGCAGCGAGACGTCCGCGCTCCGGCCCACGGCGGGATCGTCCGTCAGCCACTCGCACAACGACCGCAACTCCAGGTCGCTCTCCGCCTCGTCCAGCCTGACCCGAATCCTCATCAGCCCCCCATGCTCCGGTCCGGCCTCACATCAACTCTCGCCCCATACCCATCCCCTTCGCGGCGATTCCCGGAACCGCGCGCAATCACCCTGCGCGCGTGCGCTTCGTCCGGTCGGCTGTCAAGGAACCGGATGCACGGAGGCCGGCCCTCTGCCAAGCCCCCCGTACATCGAACATTCCATCGATGACGTACGCCCGTATCGGCGTGACTCTGCACGAGATCGGCCTGGTGTCCGAGGCGCAGATGCACAGCACCCTCGCGGAGGCGGCGAACTAGGCGGACGAGCCACTGGCAGAGCATGAACAGGCAGCGTGCGCACTCCAAGAGTTCGACGTCACGGTCTCGGCCCGCGCCGACGACATCGACGACACCAGCTCCATCGACTCCACCTCCTACGACCGCGCCACCCTGTTGGAGGACCCCGTAACGGACGCCGGCGGCAAGGCCGCCATCACCAACGCCCGGATCGTCGAGAACGAAGACGACTTCGAGGGCGGCCGCCTGGACCAACCGGAGTTCGAAACGGAACGGCAAGCCCATGCCCACCCTGACCGACCACCTCGCGGAGGACTACCACGACCGGGACGCCGTCCGTGAGGCCCGAGCCGAGACCACCCACGACGACGGCCCGCAGACCTGGCGCTTCCACGCCGGCCGCACCGCGCCTACGACAGCATCATGGTCCTAGCCACCCCCGAACAGGCCCAGGCCCTCCACACCCACCTAGCCTTCACCTTTCCCAACTAACCCCCTCTCCTTCCCCCCCCGGGGCTCCCGGAAGCGGAGCCCTCTCACTCCTCCTCAGCCGGCGGCTCCCCCCAGTCCCACTCCTCCTCCGGCACCGGCTCCCGCCCCGCAGTCGGTCCCGTCGCCGGCGCCGCCTGTTCCGAAAGCACCGCCTGCTCCGCCGGTATCGCCTGCTCCGACAACACAGCCAGAATCTGTTCGCCGTACTTCGCCAGTTTGTTCTCGCCCACTCCGTTCACGGAGCCGAGTGCGCCCATGCTCGACGGCCGGGCCGTGGCGATCTCCCGCAGCGTCGCGTCGTGGAAGATCACGTACGCCGGTACGCCCTGCTCCTTGGCCGTACGCCCCCGCCAGGCGCGCAGCTCCTCGAACACCGGCACCGCCTCCTCCGGGAGGTCCACCGGCACCGCGCGCCGCCCCTTGGCCGCCTTCGCGGCCTTGGCCTTCACGGCCTTCTCCGGCTCGCGGCGCATCAGCACCTCACGCTGCCCCCGCAGCACCTCACCACTCGCCTCGGTGAGCACCAGCGTGCCGTAGTCACCCTCCACCGCGAGGAGCCGCTGGGCGAGCAACTGCCGGATGACGCCGCGCCATTCGGCCTCCCGCAGGTCCTCCCCGATCCCGAAGACGCTGAGCTGGTCGTGATCGAACTGGATGACCTTCGCGGTCTTCCGCCCCATCAGGATGTCGACGATCTGCCCGGCACCGAACTTCTGCTTCCGCTCGCGCTGCAGCCGTACCACCGTGGAGAGCAGCTTCTGCGAGGGAACGGTGCCGTCCCAGGTCTGCGGCGGTGTCAGACACGTGTCGCAGTTCCCGCAGGCGCTGCTCTCCTGCCCGAAGTAGGCGAGCAGCCGCACCCGCCGGCACTCCACCGTCTCGCAGAGCGCGAGCATCGCGTCGAGGTGCGCCGACAGCCGCCTGCGGTGGGCGTCGTCCCCGTCCGAGCCGTCGATCATCTTCCGCTGCTGAACCACGTCCTGCAGCCCGTACGCCAGCCACGCCGTGGACGGCTGGCCGTCCCGTCCCGCGCGACCCGTCTCCTGGTAGTACCCCTCCACCGATTTCGGCAGGTCCAGGTGGGCCACGAACCGTACGTCGGGCTTGTCGATGCCCATCCCGAACGCGATGGTGGCGACGACCACCACCCCGTCCTCCCGCAGAAAGCGGGCCTGGTGTTCGGCGCGCATCCGCGCGTCCAGCCCCGCATGATACGGAAGCGCGGTGATGCCGTTCTGCACCAGGAATTCCGCGGTCTTCTCGACCGACGCCCGCGAAAGGCAGTACACAATGCCCGCGTCACCGGCGTGCTCGGTGCGCAGCAATTCCAGCAGCTGCTTCTTCGGGTCACTCTTTCCGGCGATCCGGTACTGAATGTTCGGCCGGTCGAAGCTGGCCACGAAATGCCGGGCGTTCTCCATCCCGAGCCGCGAGGTGATCTCGCGGTGGGTGGCTTCCGTGGCCGTCGCGGTCAGGGCCATCCTCGGGACCTCGGGCCACCGTTCCCGGAGCATCGACAGAGCGAGGTAGTCCGGCCGGAAGTCGTGGCCCCACTGCGCGACACAGTGCGCCTCGTCGATCGCGAAGAGCGAGATCTTGCCCCGGTCGAGCAGGTTCAGCGTCTGCTCCACCCGCAGTCGCTCCGGTGCCAGATACAGCAGGTCCAGCTCTCCGGAGAGGAACTCGGCCTCCACCAGCCGCCGCTCCTCCAGATCCTGCGTGGAGTTGAGGAAACCGGCCCGCACGCCCAGCGCCCGCAGCGCGTCGACCTGGTCCTGCATCAACGCGATCAGTGGTGAGACGACCACCCCGACGCCCGGCCGCACCAGGGCCGGAATCTGGTAGCACAGGGATTTTCCGCCGCCGGTCGGCATCAGTACGACCGCGTCGCCACCCGTTATGACGTGCTCGATGATCGACTGCTGTTCCCCGCGGAACGCGTCGTACCCGAATACCCGCCGCAGTACGCTCACCGCGCCACTGACGTCGTCCTCGGTTTCCCGGGTTTCCTCGGCACCGGAAGCCATCTCCGCCTCGCTCATGCCAGCAGCGTACGAGCAATCCCGCCACCCGCGCTCAGCCCTGTGGATAACTCCGCGCCAGGCCTGCCCCCTCTGCTACCCCCGGACCGAGCCTGCCCGGGCCCCGTACGACCTCGGCCCCAGGCTCTGCACGGGTGCCACGCAGCCCCTGACCGCCTCGCGCCACGCCGCCATACAACGAAAACCGCCGTCCGTCCGTCTCACAGAACGCCGAGGAACATCACATATCGCGCCCCGCGAACACCGCGCCCCATCCCGATCCCTCCGCCCCATCCCACCCACTACCCCGGGCCTACCTTCTCCCCCCTTCCGCCTCCCACCTCCCTCCGCCACCAAGACCACCCACAGGACGGAGAACCACATGCGCACACACAGCACCCGACCCCACCCCACTCGCTCACTCAACCGCACCCACTCCACCCACCCCACCCCCGCCAAACGCCACCACTCAACCAGGAACGCCACAGCCCTCCTCGCCACCATCACAGCCGCAATCGCAATCCTCACCACACTCACCACCACAGCCTCGGCCAACCCCATCGCCACACCCACCTCCTCAACCGCCCCCACCCCCCGCTGCCCTGAATCCGCACTAACGATCAAGGCATCCATCCCCACCCCCCAACACCCCGACATCCTGCGTATCAGCGCCACCAACCGCACCACCAAGCCCTGCGTCATCGACCGCATCCCGACCGTCACCTTCGGCGATCTCGACGGCGCCGCCGAGCCCGACCCGCCCACCGAGAGCGCCCCGTACCGCCTCGCGCCCGGCTCCACCGCATACGCCACGGTCCGCACCGTCACCGGCCGGCCCACCCCGTCCGCCCGTACCGTCGACTTCGTCACCGTCGCTGCCGACCCGTCGCACCACGGCCGCCGCTTCGACGCCACCGCCATCGGCGCCCCGCCCACCGGCATCCGCGTATGGTCGCCGACCACGACCTGGTGGCGTCCGACGCCCACCTGACGCCAACTGGTCAACGCATGACCGCGCATCCAAGTGCCCACCACCGAGGGCGGGTTGAAGCGAACCCCCGCCCTCGATCGCGCCGCCCACCAAAGTGAGCGCATGAGTCTCACGACCGTCGGCGAACCGCCAGGCCCGGTACGTTTCTTCCTCATGTGCGCCCGCCTGGGCTGCGGCGCCCGCGCCGTCCTCGACCTGGTCGTCCCCGATCAGCCCCCGGACATCGGGACAGACCTCTTCGGCCACCTCCTGCACAGCGCCAAGGCGGCCACCCCACACATCACCGACATGGGGTGGACGTACTACCAGGGCGACGGCTACTGGTGCCCGCGCTGCTCGACCCCGAGCTCCCAACGCCCCCAAAGAGGCCACACCCGCTCCTCATGAACCAGAGCACCCCACGACCTCGACCGCCGACTCACCGCACTCAAGGCAACTCGCGACGGACCAAAGCCCGCCCGAACGGCTCCCCGGTGGACGGTCGTGGTCGTGGTGGCCGGCATAGGGCTGCTTGTACGAGGCCCGGCAAGGGAGGCAAACATACGAGGTCTTTCCGTGAGCCATGCAGCAAGGCAGAACCGCCGAAGAACCGGGCTGGGCCGACTTCCGGCAGGCTGCACAAGCCCTTCGCCATGGGCGCGCGTGAGCACGAGAGCCCCTCCACCCGGTAGGCGGAAGGGCTCTGACCTGCTTCTTCTCTGTGCCCCCGGCAGGATTCGAACCTGCGACACCCGCTTTAGGAGAGCGGTGCTCTATCCCCTGAGCTACGGAGGCGGGGAGTGGTCGGCGCCTGGTGGGCGCGCGGCCGGGCTGCTGGTGGGCAGCTTTGGACAGGGTAGCGGATGGGGGGTGGGTGGTGGGGAGGGGCGGGGGGAGGGGAGGCAGGTGGGGTGTTTTCGGGTTGGGGCGGGGCGATCGGGAGTGTTCCCGGAGAGGGGATACGCCCATGGGCCCGGGTGGGACGCGCCCACGACCTCAGGTGAGGACGCGGCGCCCCCGGGTGGCAGCCCCACGCGCCGAGCTGGACGCGCCCACGCGCCGACCGGGACGCGCCCACGCCCCGACTGGGAGGCGCCCACGCCCCAGGTGGGGGCGTGGGCGTCCATGGATACGTCAGTGCCGCCTACAGGGCCGGCGTGGGCGTGTGATTAGGGCGCGTGGGCCGGGTTGTCGGGGGTGGGGGAGTTGGTCTGGTTGGAGCGGTGGGTGGTCCAGGTGGTGAGGGCGGTGGCGCAGGCGTGGTCGAGGTGGCGCAGGCCGGTGAGGTCGAGGGTGACCTTGCGGTCGTGGGGGAGGGCCTCCAGTTGGTCGAGGATCTTGGGGAGGCGCAGGAAGGTGGCGTTGCCGAGGGCGCGTACCTGGACGGGTTCGGTGGACGGGGCGTCCAGGCCGGAGATCTCCAGGTGGACGTGCGAGGTCTCCCAGGCGGTCTTGGCGATCGCGAGGAGGAGGCCGATCAGTACGCCCTCGAACATGTTGGTGACGACGATGGCGATGGCCGTCGCGGCGAGGACCACCGCTTCGCCGCGGTGCTCGCGCCACAGAGGGCCGAAGTCGCGTACGGGGATGAGCTTGAAGCCCGCGTGGACGAGTACGCCTGCCAGCGCCGCGACCGGGATGATGCCCAGGGCCGCCGGGACGGCCGCCGCGAAGATCAGCAGCCAGGCGCCGTGCATCACGCGGGACGCCTTGGTGCGGGCTCCGGCGCTGACGTTCGCGGAGCTGCGCACGATCACCGCGGTCATGGGCAGCGCGCCCAGGATGCCGCACACGGTGTTGCCCGCGCCCTGGGCCATCAGCTCCTTGTCGTACTGCGTGCGCGGCCCGTCGTGCAGCCGGTCCACGGCCGCCGCGCTGAACAGGGACTCGGCGGACGCGATGAGTGCGAAGGCGAGAATCGTGCCGATCGCGCCGACGCCCGCGAGCTGGGCGAAGTCCGAGCCGCCGGGCGGCTGGACGGAGGAGAGCAGGCCGTGGACCTCGACGCGGGCTATGGGCAGGTCGAGGGCGAAGACCGCGAGCGTGGCCAGGGCCACGGCCGCGAGCGGGGCCGGCAGGATGCGGGCCGCGCGCTTCCACCGGGGCCACAGCACCAGTACGGCGATGGTGCCCGCGCCCACCGCGAGGGCGGACAGGGCGGCTCCGGAGCCCGCGGTGCCGGTGACCAGGCCGGGCAGGCCGCCGAGGTTGGCGAGTCCGCTGCCGGGGGCCTTGGCGTCGGTGAGGGTGTAGAGCTGTGCGGCGATCAGGACGAGTCCGATGCCCGCCAGCATGCCTTGGACGACGGCCACGGAGATGGCCCGGAACCAGCGGCCGAGGCGCAGCGCGCCCATGGCGAGCTGGAGGAGGCCCGCCACGAGGACGAGTGCGCCCAGCGTGCCGAGTCCGAATTCCTTGACCGCCTCGAAGACGAGGACGGTCAGCCCGGCGGCCGGGCCGCTGACCTGGAGGCTGCTACCGGGCAGGAAGCCGGTGAGCAGGCCGCCGACGATGCCGGTGATCAGACCGAGTTCCGCCGGGACGCCGGAGGCGACGGCCACGCCGACGCACAGGGGCAGGGCCACCAGGAAGACGACGATGGAAGCGGTGAAGTCCGCCCGGAGGTGGGGCCAGCGGGGGGAGGGGGAGGAGGGGGAGGGAGTAGAGGGAGTAGAGGGGGAGGGATTCTTGGGGTGGATAGGGGTGGGGTGGGGCGCGCCGTCGGTGCCGGGCGCCGGGGAGGGAGCTGTCGCGCCCGTGGTCACGTCCGTGGTCGTGCCCGGGTTCGATTTCGGTGTCATGGAAGGCGCCTTCGCCGTCAGAGGGGGAGGAACGTGTCGGTGTCGGGCCGGTGCGCCGTGACCAGGCCGGTGTGGACCTCGTAGTACCAGCCGTGCAGGTTCACCTCGCCCGCGTCGACGCGCTCGCGTACGCACGGGTACTGGCGCAGCCGCGCCACTTGCTCGGTGACGTGCCGCTGGACCGCGGTCGCGACCGTCGGCGCCTCGTCCACGGGCAGCTCGTCGGAGAGTTCCTGGGTCAGCCAGGCGCGTACGTCGGGAGCGCCGGCGAGATCCTCGCGGCGCGCCATGGCGCCGACCGCCCCGCAGTGCGAGTGACCGCAGACCACGATGTCGGCGACGCGGAGCACCCGCATCGCGTACTCGATGGTGGCGGCCTCCGCGCTGGCCGGCATGTCCGGCCGGTGCGCGGGTACGGCGTTGCCCGCCGTACGCAGTTCGAAGAGTTCGCCCGGCAGCGCTCCGGTGATCAGGGACGGAATGATCCGTGAGTCGGAGCAGGTGATGAACAGGGCGAGCGGTGACTGGCCGTCGGCGAGCCGCTGGTAGGTCTCACGCTCCTCGTGCGCGGCCGCGATGCGGGCGTTGAAGGAGCGGGCATGTTCGATGAAGGTTTCCACGAGGGAATGTCTCCTGCTGGTCGGTAAGTGGTGCCATTGAGGGGCATGGCAGAACCCGTTCGACTGGTGCGGAGCAGGAAGCCCCAGCAGCGCTTCTCAGCAGCGGAACACGCAGTGGAGACAGTGCAAGGCGGGGCGGGTGGCCACGCCTGGTCTTGATGTGGTGAGTGCGGCGGCGGTGCCGGTGTGTGCGGAGAACAGGGCGGCGGTCGGGTAGGACCGGGCCGCGCACGGGTGCGACGGAAGCCGACGGTGGTACGGGGACGGCGCGCCCGGCGCGGTCCGCGTGCAACGACGCGCCTGGTTACGGTCCTTGTCCTTCTCCCGCCCGGGATCGCGTTCGTTGTCGCGCCGGTACTGGATGCCCGTGGTGGAGCCGGCCCGGGCGGGGGACACCTGGGTGGGGGTGCCGTGCGCGCCCGGGGGAGCCGCCGGGGTGGGGGTGGGATCGGGGGCCTGTACGGGCGCGGCGCCGGCGGCCGTGAGGGTCGGGGTCTTGCCGCCCTTGGCCGCTGCCGTTCCGGAGAAGAGCAGGGTCAGCGCCACGATGAAGATGCCGAGGACACTGAGGATGTTGAGGGGGTGGGGGGAGTGGTTGCTCCGGGTGGAACGGGTGGAGCGGGTGGAGCGGTCGTTTCGAGTGGTGCGGGTGTTGCGAGGTTTCTGGGTGTGCTGGAGGTGGCGACGGACGGGAGGCCGTACGCGGGCAGCGGCCCGCATACGGGGCGGCGTTGCCGAACGCTTGCCGGCCGGGGCGACGACGGCAGCCTCGGCGGCGGGCTTGGTGGCGTGCCCGGTGGCGGAGGCCGCACGAGTGGCCGTACGCGTCGCCGCGCGCGCCGCTGTACGGACCGCCGCGCTGACCGGCCCCGCGCCCGGCGGGCTGTGCGGACGGTTGGAGGCCGTGTAGTGGGCGGGGTGCCCGGCGGTGTCCGGACGGGTTTGCAACTGAGGGAAGCCTTTGCGGCCCGTGAGGCTCTTGAAGTACTTCATGTCTGCTCCCCCGGCGCAGACGTACCCGCGCCCGCGCGCGCGTCTGCACCCGCGCCCGTACCCGTGCGATCACCACGCTCCTCACGCCCCCCACGCCCGCTCAGCACCAGCAGCGGTACGAGGCCCAGCGCCACGATCCCCCCGCCCAGCGCCAGCGTGGAGTAGCCGCCCGTGGCCACGACCAGCCCCGACGCCATGCCGCCGGTGGCACCGGCGACGGCGATGCCGACGTCGACCAGGCCCTGCGTCGAGGCGCGGGTGGCCAGCGGTACGGCGTCGGTGACGATGGCGGTGCCGCTGACGAGGCCGAAGTTCCAGCCGATGCCCAGGAGCACGAGTGCGGTGGCGAGCGCCGGTACGGAGTGGGCCGGTGCGAGTGCGGCGAGGACGCCCGCGGCGAGCAGAACCACGCCGGAAGCCGCGGCGACGCGCAGCCGGCCGATCCGGTCCACCAGCATCCCGGTGAGCGGCGACGGCAGGTACATCGCCGCCACGTGCAGGGCGATGACGAGCCCGGCGGTCTCGGTCGCGTGGCCGTGCGCCCGCATGTGGACGGGCGTCATCGTCATGATGGCGATCATGACCAACTGGGTGAAGGTCATGACGGCGGCACCGGTGACGAGCTTGCGGGTGTCGGCACGGGCCGCGGGGGCGGCGGCCGCGACGCCATCGGCCTCCGCGGTCTCCGACGCCTCTTTCGCCGCCTCCGCCTCAGCCGACGCCTCCTTCGCCTGCTCCTCCGTCTCCGCGAGGCGCCGCGCCAGATGCAGCGGGTCCGGGCGCAGGAACAACCCCAGCACCACGGCCGCCGCCGCGTACGCGACCACCGCCAGCAGGAACGGTCCCGCCAGGCGCGGCACGCCCAGACCGTGCGCGACCTCGCCCGTCACCCCGACCAGGTTCGGCCCGATCACCGCGCCGAGCGTGGTGGCGAACAGGACCAGGCTCACCGCACGCCCCCGGCGCGTCGGCGCGGCCAGGTCGGCGCCCGCGTACCGGGCCATCAGGGTCGTCGCCGTACCCGCTCCGTAGACGAGGAGCGACAGGAACAGCAGCCATACGGAACCGAGGCCCGCGGCGGCGACGACGCCGAGGCTGCCCAGGCCGGCGGTCGCGTACCCCGCGGTGAGACCCGGCCGCCGGCCCCAGCGCTGGCAGACCCGGCCGATGCCGACGGCACCGAGCGCCGCCCCGCCCGTGAACAGGGCGGCGGGCAGGCCGGCCAGCCCCGTCGAGCCGAGCATCTCCTCCGCGAGCAGGGCCCCCACGGTGATGCCCGCGGCCAGCCCGGCGCCGCTGAGCGTCTGCGACAGCGCGAGCACGATGAGCACACGCTTCTGCTCCGGGGGCTCCAGAACTTCCGCGGCTGGATCGCCGTGCTGGCCGTGCGGGCCGTGCTGGCCGTGCGGTGAGGCGTGGGGTGCGGCATGTGGTGCCGGTGTGCCGGGCCGAGCGCTCATAGGTCCGTTTCCTCGTTCTCGGGCTGCCCCGATAGCGCGCTCAGGGCGCGCCGGCAGGCTGGAGCGCCGCGATGTCCCGCAGCGACATGCTCAACTGGTCGTGCAGGAAGCGCACGATCGTCCAGTGCGGCAGGGCGCCCTCGTCGAAGGGGCCGAACTCGCGGACGTACAGCGGTATCCAGCGCAGGGCCTCCTCGATCACCTGCTCCCGTCCCGGCTCCTGCTGGTACGCGTCGTAGCCGATGCTGCGGTGCTCGATGAAGAACCGTCCCGGCAGCCGTTGCTCGCACCACTCCCGGTACTCGCGCGTCTGGAGGATGAGGTAGTGCCAGATCTCGTCGATGTCCTGCTCGACGGGCAGGAAGAGACCACTGAGCTGCTCGCGGTGGCGGGAGACGAGGTAGAGGTAGCGCAGGCACTCGGTGACCTGCCGCTCCACGTACTCCGTCCCGGCGTCGCTCAGCGCCTCGAAGTGCCGGACCACTTCGGCGTGCAGGCGCTCGCCGAGCAGGGCTACGAGGTCGTCGGTCGTGACGTGCGGTTCCTGCGTCTGCGAGGTCATGGTGCTCCCGGTTTCTTCGGGTGGGGTCGGTACCGTCGGTGCGGTGGATGCGGATGTCTTCGGGGCCGCTCCGACGGGTCGAGCTGTACGGAATCGGAGCCGCTCCGTACGGAATCGGACCCGCTTCGTTCGGATCCGGAACCAGGCCGTACGGAAACGGAACCGAGGCGCACGGGATCGGAACCGAGCCGTACGGCCCCGAACGCGCGGACTTCAGCCGACGGCCTGTCCCCGCTCCAGCCACGCGTACTTCCCCGACTTCCCGATCGGAAGGTGCGCGCGGTGCTCGACACGGCACGGAAGCCCCGTCAGCCGCTCCACCCCCGCGCTCAGCGCCGCCGCTTCCGCCGCGTCCACGGGAGCGCCGTCGAAGGTCGTGTACCGCAGCTCGGCGCCGCTCCGGTCGTCGGGCACGTGCAACTGGTGGACGAACACGCGGGACGAGGCCGTGCCGACGCAGTCGTCGAGATCACCCTGCGCGACCGGGCCCTGGCCGTGTGCCGATGCGAGCAGCTCCTTCTCACGGCCGCAGAACCGGGAGATCTTCTCCGGGTCCGGAGTGCCGTCGACCGTGCGCGCGCAGTCCCCGGAGCGGTAACGGATCAGCGGCATGTACGGGTTCCGGACGCTCGACACGATCATGCTGAAGAGGTGGCTGCCCGGCTCCACCGGGACCAGCTCGACGCTCATCTTGTCGAGGTACGGGTGGTACCGGCCGTGCCGGTCGCTGTAGTAGAGGTAGCCCAGCTCGGTGCTGCCGAACAGGTCGATGACCGGGCAGTCGAAGTGCTCGTGCAGGTAGCGCCGCACGTTCACCGGCGTGTACTCGTACGCGTGCACGATGCTCGCCGGCCGCGGGAAGCGGTCCCACAGGTCCCAGTCGGTCACCTTCCGCACGAGGTGCGCCAAGTGGTAGCTGCTGCAGTCGAGGTGGTAGCGGCCGTGCGGGTGGGCCTGCTGGGCCGTACGGATCTCGTCGAGCATCCGCTCGACGTCCGCGCGGTCCCAGAGGGCCGGGTCGAGCTTGAGGTTGACGTAGAAGGTGCGCTCGTCGAGGCGCCGGTCCGCCAGGTCGGGTACGGGCGCGGGCGCGGTACGGCCGTGCTTCTTGGCGTTGACGCGTGCCACGTGCTCGGTGGCCAGCACCGTGGTGAGGGAGACGCGCCGGCACCCCTCGTGCCAGGTGTCGGCGATGTCCGGGTGCTCGCTCCAGAGCTGGTAGTACGAGTTCAGCAGGAAGTACGGCGGCCGGATGATCTGCATCCGCGCGTGGTTGGTCCCGGTGGAGAGCACGTACTCCGCGGTGCCGGCGGCGAGTGCGTCGGCCAGTACCGGCGTCATCCAGTTGTCCGGAAATCCCCGGGCGATCTCGGGCTTGTCCAGTATGGGGAAGTGCCCCCGCTCTATCGACGAGCGGTAGATCGGTATGTCCCTTATCCGGTTCACGATGTCGGCGGTCGGCTGTCCCGACCGGCTCGGCTGGCCATCCATGGTCACCCTCAGGTCTGTCTTGTCTGGCGGACGGGGAGTGATCGGTGTCGCGGCGTACGAGAACCTGTGTCAAAGCGTAGGAAACGAGAGGAACACGCGGAATCCGCGGAATCCGCATACCCGGTCTGCTGCGAACGGGCTGCGGCCGGAACGCGATCGGAAGGCGGTCGGACCGCGCTCGGACCGCGATCGGCTGCATGAAGTGGCGGGGAGACGGCCGGAGGTGTGCGGGCCGCCGGCCGGCTCCCCGCCCGGAAGGCTCAGCGCCCGGTCAGGAAATACATCCCGTTTTGGGCGCGGCCGAGGTCGCGCTGATGCAGCCGGACTTCGTCGCGCTGATGCAGCCGTCCTTGCCCGCTGCGCGCGGGGAGTTCACGGCGACCCACTCGCGCCAGACGCCGTCCTGGGCCATCTTCTTGATCAGCTGTTCCATGTCCGTCGAGCCTCCGAAGGCAGGGGATGGTGGAAAACGGCGATGATCAGCCACGCGAGTCGCGCGGGTGCCGCTCCCTAGAACGTAAAAGAAAGGCCAAGTGATCGTCAAAGGCCCGCAATCGAGGGATGGCTCAAACGCCGACACGAACGGACACTTTGGCTTGATCCTTCCCGTCATGGCCACAGCTCGCACGGGCTTCGTGGCCGGTAGTAGCCGGTTGCGGCCGATAGGTGTGCGGTGTGCTGCTGGTCTGGACCATGAAACTGGTACGCCGTGGACATGACAGTAGGGCCAGTGGCCGGAACGGTGTGGAGCGACTTGATTACGACAGGGTGGCCACGAGGTGAACGTAGGGTGAATCGCCGCACGTCTGATGGATCTCCCGAAGTCGTAGCGGGATGGCGTGCGATGTGTGCGGCCCCGCGGAGGGCGGTTCGGGCGCGCCGGGACGGGCCTTTCGGTCACCTTGCCCGTGCGTGTACTTCCGCCCGGAATTCGGTAGTCGCAGCCGCTCCGGCAGGTGTGGGAGTTCTTGTGTGGGGTGTTGTGCGAGTTCCCGTGCGAGTTCTTGTGTGGATTCGCGCGATTGCGCCCGGCGTCCCCGGCGGAGTTCCGCCTGACTAGCCGTCATATTCGTTACTCGGCGCCATACGTGGCGACGGGACCAGAGGGCGGGCCTTGACCATTGCGGTGAACAGCTCCCGGCCGTTCTGGCGCGCGGTGACGCGTACGTGGACGAGGCCGGACGAATCGGTGCGCACCGTACCCGATTCCGTCCTCCATTCCGCCCCCGATTCCGCTGTCGGCCCCGCCCCCGATTGCGCTCCCGATTCCGTTTCGAGTTCGGCCCTGGAATCCACTCCTGATTCCGCCCCTGACGGCGACCCTGCCTCCGCTCCCGGATCCCCCTCCGTACCCGCTCGGCCGATTACCGTGGCCTCTATCCAGCACGGCGCGTCCAGTTCGGCGTATCGGGCGAACACGGTGCTCAAGCCGACGGGTATCACCGGCTGCGGGTGGAGGACGGCATGGACGGCCTGGTGCGTGGCTTCCAGCAGCAGCATCCCGGGTGCGTGGTCGACCGGGTGGTCGAAGATGACCGGGTGGGTGGTGTCCGTACGGAGCTGCCAGCGGTTGCGGGTGTCCGTGGGGGAGAGCATCACACTCTCGTACTGGGCGCGGGCCACCCGGTGCGGCGCGACCGGCGGCGGCAGCGGCACCGCGCGGGCCATCGCCTCGCGGGCGTCGCCGTACGCGCCGCGCAGCCGGCGGTAGACGGCCGGAGCGTGGCTGGTGAAACGCGCGACCGCGGTGCCGAGGTGGACGCCGTTCCGCGTCGCCTCGACGTCCATGGTCAGGGAGCTGAGGATGCCCCTGCGGCGCCTGATGCCGGAACAGACGATGCGTAGTTCGATCTCGGCGGGGGCAGTCTCGGTACGCAGCACGCCGGGTTCGAGCGCATAGGTGAAGTGGTCCCAGATCAACTGGTGTCCGAACGGCACGTGGTAAGCGAGGTGCGAGAGCAGCGGAATGGTCTGGCGGATCGTCTCGACGAGCAGAAGGGGGTCGTGCAGCCGGTTCCTGGAGGAGTAGAACGCGTGGGCCCGCGGCCATTCCGCGGTCACGACGTGCACGTCCGGGGCCGTCTCCTGCCAACTGGTGAGCAGGACTTCGGACAGCGCCGTCTTGTGTACATACTCCTTGGGCACGGTGGTGGTCAGCGTGCGCGGACACGGGCCGGGGGCGGCAGCGGGTGCGGAGGTCTCCGGAAGCCGGCCGGTGATGCTCATACGGGTGTCCCCCTGAGGAGTGTCTGCAGGCCCGGCCCTTTGCGGTCCTTTGTGGTGCGGCCGGGGCCCCCGGGGTGGGCCGTTGCCGTCCCGCAGGGCGCCTGGTGACCAACAGGAGCCGTGGCGTGCTCGGTTCAGCAGTCACCGCGTGAGGGCCTCGGCGCTCATAAAATAAATACTATTCTTTTTGTTTGTCGAGGGAGCTGGTGCTGTCCATGCAGGAGCGCGCGGTCAGGACACGTGAGGTCATCCTCCGGGCGGCTGCCGAGGTCTTCGACGAGTTCGGGTTCAGCGGCGCCAGCATCAGCAAGATCATGAAGCGCGCCGGTGTGACCCAGGGCGGGATGTACTTCCACTTCCCGTCCAAGGAAGCCCTGGCCAGGGCGGTGATGGTCGAGCAGAGCGACGGCCTGCGGATGCCGCCCGGAGAGGACGGCCTGCAGCGCCTGGTCGACATCACCCTGTACCTGGCGGAGGAACTGCAGTCCAACCCCACTCTGCGGGCCGGCGTCAGGCTCGCGGCCGAGCAGGGCGAGTTCGGCGTGCAGGACGATTCCGCGTACCGCATCTGGGCCGAGCAGTTCGGCGGTCAGCTTCGCGCCGCGCGGGAGAAGGGCGAACTGCTTCCCGAGGTGAACGTGGACGAACTGGCCTGGGTCCTGGTCAGCGCCTACACCGGTACGCAGCTCTTCTCGCAGATCTCCACCGGCCGCTCTGACCTGCACCAACGCGTCGTTTCCCTCTGGCGCTACCTCCTCCCGGGCGTCGCCGCGCCGGACATCAGGCGGCAGGTCGACCTCGCGGTGCGGCGGAAGCGGGCGGCGGCCTGAGGGCGGGGCGCGGACGCGTACGGTGACGGCGGAAAGTGTGGCGAAGGGCGTGGCGAAAGGCGTGGTGGACGACGTGGCGGACGGTCTGGCGGTGACGGCTCCCCGGCGGGTGGTGGTGACCGGGGCGACCGGGTTCATCGGCTCCGCGGTGGTACGGGAACTGCTGTCTGTTCCGAATCAGGATTCGGTTTCGGCCCGCTCGATCCACCTCCGCGCCGTGGCTCGCAAGCCGCCGGAGCCCGCCGAGCCCCCGGAGCCCGCCGGGTCCCCGGAGCCCGCCGGGTCCCCGGATTCCCTCCGGTCCCTGCGCCCCCTCCGGTCCCCGGGTTCCCTCCGGCCCCCGCGGCCGGACACGACCGTCCCCGTCGAATGGCGCGCCGCCGACCTCGCCGACCCCGCCTCCTTGCGCGGAGTCTGCGAAGGCGCCGACGTCCTGCTGCACCTCGCCTCGGACATCGGCCGGGACGAGGAGCGCTGCGAGCTGGTCAACGTCCGTGGCACCGCGGCCGTCGTGGGCGAAGCGGTACGGGCGGGTGTCGGCCGGATCGTCCAGCTCTCCACCGCCGCCGTGTACGGGGCCGGGCCGCACGCCGGCCCGGGCGTGGGCGAGGTCGAACCCGCGCCGGTCTCCCCGGCCAGCCGTACCCGCCTGGCCGCCGAACGCCCGGTGCTCGAAGCGGGCGGCACGGTGCTGCGGCCGGGCCTGGTGCTCGGCGCGGGCGACCGGTGGGTGGTGCCGGCGCTGGCCGAACTGCTCCACCGGGTGCCGGGGCGCTGGGACGGCGGGCGCGGCCTGCTCTCCGTCGTGGCGGTCGAGGACCTGGCCCGCCTGTTCGTGCGGCTGGCCCTCGCGCCGGAGGGGGTCCCCGGTGGCGTGTACCACGCGAGTCATCCCACCCCCGTACGTAACGGGGACCTCATGGACACCCTGATCGGCCACGGCGTCCTCCCGCGGCCGGACGCCACCTCACCTCAGGGTGCCTCAGGCCCCGACGCCGACACCCGCCCCGGTCCCGGCCTCGGCCCCGACCTCTCCTGGGACGCGTGCCTGGCGCGCCTCGGCTCCGTCCCCGGCCGGGTGAGCGAGCGGCAGTTCGCCCTTCTGGCCACCGACCACTGGTACCGCAGCGACGAGGTGTGGACGGCGGCCGGCTGCGGCCCGGGCCCCGGCCCTCTCGTACGGCTCGGGGAAGCCGCCGACTGGTACCGCTCCCACCTTCAGACCCGCGCTTGACCCCGGACCGCGGCTGATCCCGACCCGCGCATGAACCGGACTGCGCTGTAACCGGCCCGCGCCTCAACCGGCCCGCCCCGCGGCCCGCTCCGCGACCCGCCCTCAGGACACGAACCGCACCGCCGTCAGCGTCTGCTCGTCCGGCACCGCGGTCAGCGCGCGATACGCGTGTGCCGCGGAGGTCAGCGTCATGTGGTGGTGCCAGCCCGGGAAGGAGCGGCCCTCGAAGTCGTGCAGTCCGAAGTCCGTCGCGAGGGTGCGCAGCGTGGCGGTGGGCAACTGGTGCAGCCGGGCGAGGCCGAGCAGTTGGCCCATGCGGCGGTGCGCCATGTTGGTGAGCCAGATCCGGGACGGCCGGGCGCCGGCCGGTCCGGGCTCGGTGAAGGCGCGGTAGGTGTGGTGCGAGCCGGGCAGGCGTACGGGCGTGGGCGCGGACTGGAGCAGGCGCGGGCGGGCGCCCGGGTCGCCTGGCATGCCGGGCGTGGCCGGGGTGGCCAGCGCGGTGGCGGACGGCACGGCGATGACGAAGTCGCGTCCCTGCCGGGCCAGTGCCTCGATGAGCCGTACGGAGTCGGAGTACTCGCTCAGGTCCGCCACGACCGGCGCCGGAGCGCAGGTCGAGCGGGCGGCCTGTGCCTCCACGAGGTCGAGGGCGTGCACCCACATCGGGCGGGGGTGGTTCGTCTCCGAGGCGGGTATGCGGTTGCGGCGCAGCAGCTCGGGGTCGTCGGCCCACTGGGGAGGCAGGAACAGCCGCCAGTCGACGGACACGGTCGCGCTGCCACCGCAGTCACCGGCGGCGGCCGATGCCGCCGACGCGCCTGAGGCCCCCGATGCACCCGAGCCACCCGAGGCGGCCCCCGGGGCCCCCGAAGCCCCCAAGGCCCCCGAAGCGGCGGACGCCGACACCGCGACGGCCGTGGCCGCCTCCCCTACCGGCAGGAACATCCCCATGGCCAGTTGACAGCTCACGGTCCGTCCGGCGGCGGAGTCGAAGCGGCGGTGGACGCCCACGGAGTGCCCGCCGCGCTTGGGCAGTATCGCCGGGGCGAGGATCCACGCCCGGGGCGGTGCGGGCTCCTCCGCCCGGCGTACGAGTTCGCGGCGTACCGGGTTCCAGTCCCAGGGGCTGGCGTTGAGGAACTGGTGGAGCGACTGCGAGGCGGTGGGCGAGTCGGAGACGGCGGCGGCCAGCCGGCGTACGGACTTCTTGCCTTCGGTGGTCAGCAGCGCCAGCAGGTACGCGTGGGCCCAGCGGCGCTGGTCGGTACGCGGCAGATGTCCGAAAAGGTCGTCAGCGAAGGTGTCGAACGACCCGAAGGTCTCGGACGTCCCCGTCGCCTCGGACATCTCCGCCGCCTCGGACATCTCGGATGTCACGCACGGACCGGACGTGCTGGACGGACCGGACGGGACGGAGGCACCGGACGAGCCGGACGTCCCGGCCGGGGCGGTGGAGGCGGAGTCGCCGGGTGCGGCGGCGCGGCGCGCGGGTGCGGCGGAGGCTTCGCCCCGGCCGGGCCCGCGGGTGGTTCCGGTTCGCCCGGCGGGGCCGGTCGAACCGGCGGCCGGGGCCCTGCCGGTGCCGCCGTTGCGGGCGGTGGAGCGGCCGTTGCGGGCGGTCCTTCCGGCAGCGGCGGGGAGCGGGTCGGTGGTGACGGACGAGACCTCGCGCACACCCGATTTGTCGGACAGACTACGTACTGCGACAGGGCGACTGGAAGAGAGGGAAGCGGCCAGGGTGTGTGCGGGGGTGCGGGTCGCCGGATGCGCAGTTTCTGTCGTCATGGTGTTCGTTCCCTCCCGTGGTCATCCCGTGAATCGGGCGCCGACCAGCAAAGAATAAAGAACGATCGTTTTTTTTGCGAGCCCACGAGGTACCGGGCTTTTTTCGTCGTGCCGGGAGCCCTCCGGGCGGGGCCGGACGGAAGCCGAACTGCGGGCGCGCGACCGGGAAACGATCAGTGCGGGCGGGCCCCGGAAGAGGGTGCGGAGACCGGTCCGCAGTGGTTCCGTACCCCCTCCCGGGCCGGTGCGGACGTGTCCCCGGCCGACCGCGAGACCCCGGCCCGGCCCAGGCTCCGGGTTCCGCTTCCACGGCACCCGAAGCCCCTTCGGGAACGGCCCGCCACCGCCCAGCAACCCCGGCCCCGACCCGGCCCCGACCCGGCACCGCCCGGAATCGGCCCGGCCCGCCCGGCACCGCCCCAGAGCAATGAACGAGTGCCCGCGTCGGCCCCCGGTTCCCATACTGATCAAGTCTTGGCCGGCTGCGGCCGCGACCGTGCGGCCCGTCAAACCCGCGCCTACCATGGGTGGTTGGGTGTCACCGGTACGGCGCTGGCAACCGAGGGCGATCACCGAGGCGGGACAATGGCGCGACAGGACCGAGCTGAGCGGACGCGCCGGACCCTGCTGCGGGCCGCCGCCGACGAGATGGCCGAGAAGGGGTACGCGGGTGCCTCGATGGCCCGCATCAGTACCGCGGCGGACGTCACGATCGGCGGCCTGACGTTCCACTTCCCGTCCAAGGCGGCGCTCGCCGAGGCGGTCAGGGAGGCCGGCTGCGCGTTGACCCGCGGCGCGCTGTCCTCCCTCATGACGGCGAGCAGGAGCCCCAAGGCCGCCGCGCGCGGCGAATTACGCCGGGTCGTCACCTTCACCCGTACCCTCGCGCGGCTGCTCGAAGAGGAACCGACCGTACGGGCCGCCGCCCGCCTGGCCTGGGACTTCCCGGAGGACGGCGACACCTGGTACGCGATGTGGCTGCCCTCGCTCGGCGAACTGGTCGAACGGGCCCGCCCGGACTTCACCGGCTGGACGACCGCGGAGGCGGTCACCGCCACGGCGGTCTCCGTGGTGACCGGCGCGGAGTTCGCGGCCCGCACCGGCGTACCGCGCGGCGCCGCGGCCGGGCTGCCCCCGACGGAGCAGGTGGACCGCGTCTGGGGTCTGGTGCTCGGTGCGCGGCCGCCGCTCCTGGTGGGCGGCGACGAGTACCCGGAGAACCGCCTGAGCGGTGAGGACACGACGGGCGGGGACCGCGGCGGCGACCACCGGGCGGGCGACATCCGGGCGGGCGACCTCCGGGTGTCGGATCACCGGATGCCGGAGCATCGGGGGCCGGAACACCGGGTGTCCGAGCACCGGGTGGGGGAACGCCGGGTGGGGGAGCGCCGGACCGGTGAAGGCCGGATGCGCGCCGCGTCCCGGTGACACCGGCACCTTCGCCCGATGCTGTACGGCACCCGCCCGCGGGGCCCCGCCAAGTGATCGGCAATTCCGTCGCGCCCCACCACGGGCCGTGGCACCATCGCTGCCATGCCAGGACTTCCGGAGTTCATGACGCCCGACCAGCTCGCCGCCCGCACGTCACGCGCGCTGGACGCGGCCGTCACCGCCGGGCGTGAACTGGGCCTGACGGTGACCGACCCGACGGTGCTGCACGACATGTTCTCGGTCGTCGTGCACCTCGCCCCCTCACCCGTGGTGGTCCGGGTGCCGACCGTCCTGCCGCCGTACGCCGACACCGGCGTCCAGGCGGCGCGTCAGCGGCTGGAGCTGGACGTGGTGGCCTGGCTGGCGATGCGGGGCGTCCCGGTGATTCCGCCGAGCCCGCTCGTGCCGCGGGAGCCCGTGCGGCACGACGGCTTCTCGATGACGTTCTGGCAGTTCGTCGAGCATGAGCAGGGCGAGGGCCGGGAGCCCGACTACGTACGCAACTCCGGCCTGACGGCCGACCTGCACGCCGCACTGCGCGCGTACCCGGGCGAGCTGCCGTTCCTGTCGGCCGCCGAGCCGAGGTTCGCCACGGAGGCGCTGGCCGCCCTCGAAGGGCACACCGACCTCATCGATCCGGCCGGTCTCGACCGTGCGTGGCGGGAGTGGGCGATCCTGGAGCCGCTGGCCGCTTCGCGCGCGGCATTCGAGGCGGAGTTTCCCGGCGTCGGCGTCCAGCCGATCCACGGGGACGCGCCCGCCGTCAACATCGTCGCCGCCGAGGCCGGTGAGCTGTACGCCGATTTCGAGCTGACCACGCTCGGGCCGGCCGAATGGGACATGGCGGCGCTCGGCCCCGAGTGCGAGGCCGCCTACGACGAGGCCGCGCGCCGCCACGGCCTGCGGCAACTCGACGAACGCGTCCTGCGCTTCGTCAACGCGGTGGGCATGGTCCGGGTGGTGGCGTGCCTCGTGCTCGTACCGCAGTTGCCCACGCTCGCGGAGGCGCTGAAGCCCGCCATCGAGCACTGGCGGACGATGCCGTTCGCCGGTGGTCTGCGGGGCTGAACACCGAGAGCCAGGCCCGGGGCACGGGAGGGCGGCCGATGGGGGACCAGGTGACAGCACGGGACGGCGCCGCGCCCTCGGCTGCGCGGCCGAGCTGGTTCTTCGGGAGCGGCGCCACCGGGGGAGAACGGGTGCTGGCCTGTATGGCGGGCGCGTTCGGCGTCTGCTTCCTGGTCTGGGACGCGGGGGACCTGAGCTGGCCATGGTGGAAGTACGCGGTCGCCGTGGCGCTGGTCTTCGACCTCGCGGGCGGAGTGGTGGCCAACGGCCTCGACGCGGCCAAGCGCTTCCATCACGGCCCGCTGCCGCTCCCGCCCACCCGCCTCAACCGCTTCCTGCACCACGAGGTCGGCTTCGCGGCGGCCCACCTCCAGCCCGTCGTCATCGGCCTGCTGTTCGGCGGGCCGTGGTGGTGGGGGCCGCTCTGGTACGCCTGGGCGCTGGCCGGTGTGGTGCTGGTCAACCGGGCGCGGCGGCACCTCGCCCGGCCGGTCGCGCTGTTCGCCGTGCTGGCCGGTGTCATGGTGGCGCCGGCGCTGCCCGCCCCGGCCGGCTTCGGCTGGCTCCCGGCCGTCCTGCTGCTCAAGCTCGTCCTCGCCCACGCGGTACCGGAAATTCCGTACGGAAACCCGGACGGGGCCCAGCACGGGACCTCATGCGGACCCTCACACGGGACCTCGTACGGGCCTGCGCACGGGACCTCGTACGGACCCCCGCACGACATGGGGCGTACGGACCCGCCCCCGCCCTGACCCGCAGGCTGCCCGTAGCCCCGTCACGCCCGCCAACGGCCGCTCCGAGCCCACGCCGAACTCGCTCCGCCGCCCCGCCTCGACCCCCCTGCGCGACTTCGTGAAGTCGTTCGCGATCCGCCCAGCGGGGCGAGAAACATAGCGAACATTCTTTATTGTCCTGCTGTCACCCGCACGCCCGTCCCGTCTCCCCGGGGGCCAGTACCTTGTCCGTGCCCGCATCCCCCACCGCCGTTCCGCCGCTCCTCCCCGGGCGGCCGACCAGCACCCAGGAGGCGTGGGTCGAGGACCTGTGCCGACACCTCTTCACCTCCTTCACCAGGGCGGATCACCACCTCAAGGGTGAGCAGTACCTGCGCGGGCTGCTCACCGCCCCCGGCCGCAAGTCCATCCGCAACATCGCCCGGACGCTGGACGACACCGGTGCGGCCCAGCGCCTGCACCACTTCATCTGCAACGCCCCGTGGAACTGGCGCACCGTCCGCGAAGCCCTCGCCGACTACCTCCTCGCCCTCACCCGCCCGCGCTCGTGGGTCGTCCGCCCGATGCTGATCCCCAAGTCCGGCACGAACTCGGTCGGCGTCCACCGGCGCTTCGTCCCCGCCACCGGCCAGCTCGTCAACGGCCAGCTCGCGTACGGGCTCTGGTACGCGGGCCAGGCCCTCAATGTCCCCGTCGACTGGAGCCTGCACCTCCCGCCACCGGCCACCGGCCTCCCCGTCCCCGACGACGACGGCGTGACCCAGATCCTCGAACTGGTGCGGCGGGCCGCGAAGACGGCGCCCGGAGCCGCCGCCCCGGTCGTCTGGGACAGCCAGATGCGCCACGCGGGTGAGGTGATGAGCGCCCTGGCCCCGCTCGGCCTGCCTGTCATGGCCCGCACGCCCGGCTCCCTCCCGCTCCAACTGCTGGACCGCTGCGGGCGGCCGGCGCGCCGCGGCGCCCTTCCGGCGCAGCGCGTCCTGGCCGCGCCGGAACGCCTGGGCCTCCAGGTCCACGACGTGGCCCCCGGGGTGCGGGCCGTACTGGCCCGGGTCGTACCGGTGCGGCCGGGCACGGGCGGCGAGAACGGCGGGAGCGCAGGGAGCGGTGAGGCGGGTGAGCTGATGCTCTACGCGCAGCGGTACGAGGACCCCGAAGGCCGCGACAGCCGCGAGGGACGCGAAAGCCGGCACGGGGCGGGCGCCCGCGCCGACTTCTGGCTGACGACGCCGACCCGCAGGTCACCGGTCGATCTGCACCAGTTCACGAGAACCGCCGCGTACGTGGCGCGGGACAGCGTCCGCATCGGCGGCCGTACAGGGCTGCGGGACTTCGAGGGCCGGTCGTACGACGGCTGGCACCGGCACATGACGCTGGCCTCGGTCGCGTACGCCGTCCAGTCACTCACCGCGCTCGACGCCGTACGGGCGGAACGCGGCCCGCACCAGCGGCTGCACGCGCTCGCACGCCCGTACGCCTACGCTCCCGGGCAGCAGTACTCCGCCTCCCGGGAGCGCGCGGCCGGATCGCCCCTCTCCCTCGCGGGGTGAAGGGCGGGGTCAGCCGCCGATCGTCCAGCTCAGGGTGCCGTCGGCGGTGGCCAGCGTCGCCAGGATGATCAGGTCGACGGCGCCGAGGGTCATGCCCAGTACGGCGCGGAAGCGCCGCGTGGTGTTACGGGCCAGGGCCAGCGCTCCGAGTACGAGGGCGCAGGGGCCGAGGGCGACGTTGGCGACCAGCGTGCCGACGAGGCCGAGGACGAACGCGGCCACGGCCATGCCGTCGGCCTGCCCGCGCGGCGAACGGCGCTTCTCCGGCCCGGCCGGGGACTTGGTGTCCGGCTCGGTGGCGGCACCTGCGCGCCGGGTGTCGGTGTCGTGGTCGGTGATGAGGGTGGTCATCGGGACACTCCCTCGCTCTTGTCGGTGCGGTGGCGGCGCTCGCGGATGAAGAAGACGAGCAGCCAGCAACTGATGGCCACTGCCGCGATGATCGTGACGGGGACCGGGAGGTGTGCCGCGGTACCCACCAGAACTCCCAGCAGGAGGAGGGCTGCGACAAGGAAGAGCATGATCTGCCTTTCCATTCTGGAGGACAGTTGTTCACTCAGGTTCCCACTGTAGGGATGGAGAAACTCGGAGCACAGTTGTTTACTGGATGGCATGAGTCACAGTGAGACCGGCGGTGTCCGGCAGGCCCAGAAGCAGCGCACGCGGCAAGCCCTGCTCGACGCGGCGCTCGGGCTGCTGGCGGAACAGAGCCTGAGCAGCCTGGGGTTGCGCGAGGTGACGCGGGTGGTCGGCGTCGCCCCCACCGCCTTCTACCGGCACTTCCGTGACCTGGGCGAACTGGGAGTCGCCCTGGTCCAGGAGTCGTTGAGCAGCCTGCACGCGACCGTCCGCGCGGTCCTCGCCGAACAGGCGGGCGCGGAGGAGCGGATCGACCACACGGTGGCGGTCGTCGAACGGTACGTACGCGAACAGCCCGCGCACGTCCGCTTCATCGCCCGCGAACGGCACGGCGGTGTACGGGCCGTACGGCAGGCCATAGCCGGTGAACTGGACCGGTTCGCGACGGAGGTCGCGGCGGCGCTCAAGTCGCAGCCGATGTCGGACGGCTGGAGCGACGAGGACGTACGGATGCTGGCGGAGCTGTACGTCGACCGGCTGGTGATGACGGCCTCCGCGTTCCTGGACGTACGGGACGGGGGTGACCAGGACACGGAGCGGTGGCGGGTGGTGGCGCGTACTGCGCGGAGGCAGCTGCGTCTCATCGATGTCGGGCGTCAGCATTGGCGCGATGCCGGTTCCTGATCGCTGTTTGTTCGTCGGTGACCAATTGATGGCGCAGTTAAGTCATTTGGCGTGATTGTCAGTGGGTGGGTCTAGCGTTTGCCGTGGGTCAACTACGCGAGTAGCGGGAGGCGGACGCGATGTCGGGTGAGAATGACAAGCCACCGATGGCGTGGCGGTACTGCGGGAATCAGATCAGGCTGTGGCGCGGACAGGCGGAGTTGAGTCGGGAGGAGTTGGCAAGCGAGGTCGGTTACTCGGTCGAGTACGTGAAGTCGATGGAGCAGGGCCGGCGCAGGCCGACGCTTCATCTGCTGCGGGTGGCGGACGAGATGTGCGGGGCGCGCGGGATGCTGACGGCGGTGATGTGTACCTCCAGCCGGAGAAATTCCCGTTGTACTCCGCTGAGTACATGCGGTACGAGGCCGATGCCATCGCCATCAACTCCTACCAGACGCCGCTGATTCCCGGGCTGCTCCAGACCGAGGAGTATGCGCGGAAACTCCTGGAAGGCCGCTGGCCACCGGCGGATCGGGAGACGATCGAGCAGCGCGTCAGGATCCGCTTGGAGCGTCAGCCCTTGCTGGACGAGGAAACCCGGACGTTCAGCTTCGTCATCGGCGAAGCCGTGCTGCGGCAGTCCGTTGTCACGGGGAAGGAGCACAAGGAGCAGTTGCACCGGCTGCTCGAAGCGGGGGAGCGGCGTAACGAGACTCTCCAGGTCCTGCTGCACAGAAACGGTGCCAGTCCCGCGCTCTTCGGTTCTTTCATCGTGCTGACGACGCCGGATCACGAGCGGATCGTCTACGAATAGGGCCACCTTGGGGGCGTGTTGTGCGCGGATCCCGAGAGGGTCGGCCAAATCGGTCAGAGGTACGAGATGCTTCTCCAGATGGCCATGGACGCCGAGGACTCGGCTCGGTTCATCGAAAAGCTGGAGGCGGAACTGTGAACGACGGCCGGGTGTGGCTCAAGAGCACCTACAGCAATGACGACGGCGCGGAGTGCGTCGAGATATCCATGACCCCCGTCGCCATTCACGTCCGGGATTCCCGAGGTCCGCAGAGTTTTCAGCTCACGTTCGGGTTGGCGGCCTGGAGTGACTTCCTCCTCGGCGTGAGGGGGTAACACGCCAGCCCCAGTAGCGCAGCGGTGAAGTGACCGATGTCGGTGAAGGTGAGGTGGTCGAAGAGGGGGGCGGTGTAGAAGAGGAGGACGCCGGCCGCGTACACGTAGCGCAGGGGGCGCCAGGGGATGCGGTACGTGAGGACGGCCGCGACGCCGGCCAGCGCGTAGCTGACGCCGACGTCCAGGGTGTTCACGGCGGAGCGCGGTGCCGCGTCCGTGTGGATGGCGAGGGCGAGGACTCCCTCGCTCAGATACGTGGCGCCGATGTGGGCGACGCCCATGACCGCGAGCCAGCGGCTGGTGCCGAGCCAGCGTTCGGCGGGGACGTGGAAGATGTTGAAGACGAGGACGTAGAGGGGCCAGCCGCCGCCGTCGAGCCACAGTGCGCTGGTGAGCAGGACCCGGCCGGGTGAGAGCAGCAGGTTGTGGATGTTGGTGGAGCGGCGTTGCAGGACCCGCTCCAGGATGTCGGGGGTCAGCTCGTGCATGATCACCGACGTCCCGAAGAGGATGCCGAGCCAGATGAACGTGCCGGGGGCGCGGCACACGTACGACCGGATCGCGCGGGGTAGAGCGGCCGGGCGGAGCGAAACGGTCATGGCGCATGTATACGGCACGCGGTCTGCCGCGCTCGGTACGCGGCCCGCCGTGCCGCGCTGGATCCGCCCGTGCCGCGCGAGCTCCGCCGTCCCGCGCCGGATCCACCGCGCCGGGTCAGCTCCGCCCCGCGCTGGATCCGCCGCGCCGGGGCAGATCTGCCGGGCCGGGTCAGCTTCGCCGCGCCGGGCCGGGTCAGCTTCGCCGCGCCGCGCCGGGTCAGCTTCGCCGCGCGGCGCCGCGCGGAGTCCGTACGACTGGCGTGGCGCAGGTCACAGCCTTGGCCGAAATAACCGGGGAGCGCATCCCCGTTTAACCCGGTGTCCGACTGAAGCGGGGATCCACTCCCCGCTTCGTACAGCCGCTCACTTCGTACAGCCCAGAGAGGAACGTGCCGACATGACCGCCACCCGGTCCCGCACCCGCGCCACCGGCGCCTGCGCGGTGACCCCGCCGCACCGGCTGCGCGCGGACGCCGTGCGCAACAGGGAGCGGATCATCGGCGCGGCCCGTGAGGCGATGGTCGAGTTCGGGGCGGAGATCCCGCTCGACGAAATCGCTCGACGGGCCGGTGTCGGCAATGCGACGCTCTACCGTCACTTCCCGGATCGGCTGGAGCTGATCCACCACGTCACGCTCTCCGTCATGGACCGCACCGCGGACAAGGCGGAGTGCGCGCTCGCCGAGGAGCCCGATGCTTTCCAAGCGCTGAGGCGCTTCGTCTTCGCCGCGGTCGAGGAGCGGATCGGTGCCCTGTGCCCGCTGCTCTCGGACGGCGTCGACAAGGACCACCCCGACCTGCTCGCAGCGCGTGAGCGCCTGGAGGGGGCCGTCGAGGCCCTGATGGGCGCCGCACGCGACAGCGGCCAACTGCGTACCGACATCGCCGTCGGTGACCTGATGGTCGCGCTCACCCAACTGACTCGGCCGCTGCCCGGAAGCGGCTGTACGGAGTTCGATCGGTTCGTGTACCGGCACCTGGTGCTGTTCCTGGACGGTCTGCGGGCGCCCGCGCGTTCGGAACTGCCCGGTGCGGCGGCCACGCTGGAGGACCTCCGGCACGGCTGACGGCCGACGGCTCAAAACGCGGCACCCTCCCCGGCAGGGGAACTTCCGGCGACCCACGACCGACCTACAGGCCGGTGGGTTCGTCGTCCCTGCCGACCCACCGTACGGAACGCAGGAGCGCCGCGTCGCGACCGTAGTCGCGCCGCCGGCGCACCCGTCGCCGTACACCCAAGCGATCAACATGTGATCAACACGTACTGAACACCCGATCAACACCACACCGACACCGTTCGTCCACGGAACGGCACCGCGGTCACGGGCTTCCACGCCCTGCCCACGTCCCTATGTCTTCGCTCACGCACCACGCACCACTAGGCGGACCCACCCATGTCTGATACGACCACCCACGTCGATCCCCGGCGCTGGAAAGCGCTCATATTCATCGCCCTGGCGCAGCTCATGGTCGTGCTCGACGCGACGATCGTGAACATCGCACTGCCCTCCGCGCAGGCCGACCTCGGCATCTCCGACGCGAACCGGCAGTGGGTCATCACGGCGTACGCGCTCGCGTTCGGCGGTCTGCTGCTGTTCGGCGGGCGGGTCGCCGACCTGTGGGGCCGCAAGCGGACCTTCATCATCGGCCTGGTCGGCTTCGCGCTGGCCTCGGCCCTCGGCGGCGCCGCCTCCAACGAGGGCGTCCTGCTCGGCGCGCGCGCCCTCCAGGGTGTCTTCGGCGCGCTGCTGGCGCCGTCGGCGCTGTCGCTGCTCGCGGTGACGTTCACCGAGGCGCGGGAGCGGGCCAAGGCGTTCGGCATCTTCGGCGCCATCGCCGGTGGTGGCGGTGCCGTGGGTCTGATCCTCGGCGGTGTGCTCACCGAGTACATGAACTGGCGCTGGACCTTCTTCGTCAACATCCCGTTCGCCGTGATCGCGGCCGTCGGCGCACTGCTGGTGATCCGCGAGCCCGCGGGCAGCCGCAACCCGTCCAAGCTGGATGTGCCCGGCGTCATCCTGGCCACGCTCGGCCTGGTCTCCCTGGTGTACGGCTTCACGCGCGCCGAGTCCGACGGGTGGGGCGCCGGAATGACCGTCGGCCTGTTCGTGGCCGCCGCCGTACTGCTCGGCGCGTTCGTGCTCGTCGAGTCGAAGGTCAAGTCCCCGCTGCTGCCGCTGCGCGTGCTCACCGACCGCAACCGGGCCGGCGTCTACGCGTCGCTGGGTCTGGCCGTCATCGGCATGTTCGGTCTGTTCCTGTTCCTGACGTACTACATGCAGATCGTGAAGGGATTCACGCCGGTCACGACCGGTCTGGCCTTCCTGCCGATGATCGTCGGCATGATCACCGGTTCGACGCAGATCGGCGCCCGGCTGATGACCCGCGTCCCGCCGCGGCTGCTGATGGCCCCGGGCTTCCTGCTCGCCGCCGTCGGCATGTTCCTGCTGACCGGGATCGACCTGGACACGTCCTACCCGGCGCTGATCCTGCCCGCCTTCCTGCTGCTCGGCCTGGGCATGGGTACGGCCTTCATGCCCGCCATGTCACTGGCCACGCACGGCGTCCAGCCGCGCGACGCGGGTGTCGCCTCGGCGATGGTCAACACCTCGCAGCAGGTGGGCGGCGCGATCGGCACGGCCCTGCTGAACACCATCGCGGCCAGCG
Organism: Streptomyces sp. NPDC026394; assembly: GCF_055567735.1. NCBI lineage: Bacteria > Bacillati > Actinomycetota > Actinomycetes > Kitasatosporales > Streptomycetaceae > Streptomyces > Streptomyces sp. NPDC026394. The sequence goes on along the minus strand of NZ_JBVHPX010000003.1, from coordinate 294,068 downwards.
CCACCACCGCGTACGCCACCTCCCACGCGAAGAGCGCGCCCTCGGTGGACCTGCTCAAGCTGGAGTCGATGGTGCACGGCTACACCGCCGCCATCTGGTGGGCGGTCGGCATCCTGGCCGTCGCGGCGGTCATCGCCTTCACCATGGTCACCACCGGCCACCAGGGCGGCAGCGGACCGGTCGCCCGCTCCGGTGACGGCGCGGACACGGCCGAGGGCGCCGACGCTGAGGCGGACGTGCCGATTCCGGTCATGGCGCACTGAGCGTACGTCTGCGCGGGCCGGTGTCCGGCCACGGGTCAACGGCCGGTGACCGGTAGCCGGTGGCCGGTAACCCGTCACCGGCCACCGGCACAGGTCACCGGCCACAGGCTCGTACGGGTGGTTCCGAACCCTCAGAGTGGTCCCGAATCCCCAGGGCGGTTCCGGACCCCCGGAGCGGCCCGAACCCTCCGGCGCCGGCCTGCCCCTCGGCTCCCCGCTTTCTCAGCGGAGCCAGGGCAGGTCGGCGCCTTGCGGTTGCAGGCCGTCCGCCACCGTGCGGCAGATGGCGGCCAACTGGCCGACCTGCTCGGGGCTGAGCCGGTCGAATATCGCCGCCCGCACGGCGGCGACATGGCCGGGGGCGGCCTTCTCCAGGACGCGCAGGCCCTCATCGGTGAGGACGGCGTTCTGGCCGCGCTTGTCGGAGGGGCAGTCCTCGCGCCGGACCCAGCCGCTCTTCTCCAGGCGGGCCACGGCGTGCGAGAGCCGGGAACGGGTGATCTTGGCGTTCTGGGCCAGTTCGGTCATCCGCAACCGGCGCCGGGGGGCCTGGGAGAGCTGGACGAGCAGCCCGTAATAGACGTGCGGCATGCCTGCGTCACGCTGGAGCTGGCGGTCGAGGTGGTCCTCCAGGAGCGTGGTGGCGTGCAGGTACGACTGCCAGGCGTACTGCTCTTCGTCGCTGAGCCAGCGGGGCTCACCTGCGGGTTCGGTGCTCATACCATCCACTGTCTCACCGCTCCGCCATTTCTTGAAGTTTTAACTAAGGGTGACGGGCGAGAAATGCGCAGGTGAGCCGTTGTGCACGGGGCGCCGGTTTCTTCAGGAACGCTCCGGAACGGTCGCAACCTGAGACAATCCGTTCAGGAAACGGCGGAAATCAACCGCTGGGCGCGCACGGCAGCGGCCAGTGCCCGGTCGTCACCGTCCGCGGCCGAGGCCGCCACGTCCAATGCCGTGTCGGTCATCTTGATGACGTGCTCGTCGCCGTGCCGGGCGGAACGCTCGAACACTTCCTCCGGTACGAGCGGCCCGGCACCTTCCAGCGGCGGCAGCGCCTCGCCGGCCCCGTACACCGAAGTGATCGCGGCACTCGCCGCCCAGACCGCGCCGAGCGACACCGCCCACAGCTCACGGGGGAGCGCGGGCAGGGTGCGCAGCACGGCGTTCGGGGCCGTGGCGGTGTGCACCATCAGGACACCGTGCCCGTGCCCGTGGCCGAGATAGCGGTGCACGGTGGCCCGGACGAACGCGGCCAACTGCTCGCGGGCGGCGTCCGGGTCCTCGTACGGCACCCGCAGCGCGTCCGCCGCGGCCGTCCAGCCCGGCGTACCGGGGAGCTGCGCCAGGCCGTCGAGCGGCAGAACCTGCTGGTCGGCGATGCGCGGGAGGGCGGCCAGCGCCTCGTCGGGGGAGGCGGTGCCGGCCGGGTGCACCGCGACGGGCAGCGTGGTGTGGCGCGCCGCCCAGTAACCGAGCGCGTGCGCCAGCTCCGCGATCCGCGGCGCCTCCTCGCCGTCCTCAAGGAGCGTCCGTACGACATGGCCCACCCGGATGACGGGATGCGTCGCGGCACCGGCGATGCCGGGCAGCAGCCGCGGCCACCACTCGGCGAGCACGTCCCGCCACGGGCGCTCGGCGACCAGCCGGGTGAAGTACGCGGTCCAGTCGGTGACCCGGCGCGGATCGCCCAGCGCCGCCCGCCAGTCGGCGTCCGGGATCGCCTCCCGGGGACTCGGCACCTCCTCCAGCTTCGTCGCGTAATGATCGAGCCAGCGGTGGACGGAACCCGCCTGCCCGTGCCGGACCAGAGCCTCCACCGCCATCGGCCCGTGATTGGCCAGAAACCCCTGGAACTCGGGGCCCGAGGTGTGCAGACGCTCCAGGGCCTCGTCGAGAATGCCGCTGCTCAAGTCCATGCCGCCGAGGCTAGGCCGGGCGCCGGGCCTCCGTAACGGACGCCGGTCCTACGCCCCTGTACGGCGATGGTCGTAAGGCCGGGCGTGCCCGCGCCCGCAGTCGGGCCTGGCCGCGCAACCGGAGTTGGCGGGGCAGGTGGTAGCGCGCTTCGCGGCGTACCGGCATCACGTCCTCGGGACGCTGCGCGCCGACGGCGCACCGCGTCTCAGCGGCATCGAGGCGGACTTCCGGTTCGGTGAACTGTGGCTGGGCATGATGGCCGACTCCCGCAAGGCGCTGGACCTGCGGCGCGACCCCCGGTTCGCGCTGCACGCCAACCCGGGGCCGGAGACGGACCTGGCGGGCGGCGACGTACGGGTCGCCGGCCGGGCCGTGGAGGTGACCGACCCGGCGGTGCTCGCGCGCTACACGGACGCGACGGAACCGCCGGAGCCGTTCCACCTGTTCCGGTCGGAGCTGACCGAGGTGGTCCGTACGTACGTCGAGGACCCGCACATCGTGCTGGAGGCCTGGCGGCCCGGCGGCCCCCTGCGCGTCATCCGGCGGGGGAACGGCGCCGAGCCGCCCGAGGTGACCGTCGTGCCCGAGCAGGGCATCGGCGCGGTGCCGGCGTGTCCGAGGGAGGTCAGGCCGCCGTGTGGTGTGTCCGGTGCGCTCCCTGGGACCGGTGCGTCCGCTGTGAGCCGCGGGGGCGGTGTTCGCCGTGGGGCTCACGGGTGCGGTGGGTGCGGAAGATGTACAGGGAGACGACGAACATCACCGCGCCCATGATCAGCCCCATCCGCACCGACTCCAGGATGGACGGCCCGGTCGAGTGGGAGATGCTGTACAGGTAGCCCATCGCGGTGCCGAAGAGCGCTCCGTACGACAGTGCCCGCACCTCGGTGATCAGCGTCGCCTGGACGCGTACCAGCGCCAGCCCGAGTGCTCCGCTGACGGCGGCCGCGATCAGGCCCAGCAGCCAGGCGTGGCCCAGCGAGGAGCCGCTGGTGCGGTCGACGAAGGCGGTCCACAGGCCGTAGAGGACCGCGGCGGCGACGGGCAGGGCCAGGGCGGTGGTGGACATGCCGCGCCGCTTCGAGCCGGGCGCGTTCCCGTGCGGTGCCGGACGGGACTGGGCCTGGACCTGGGACTGGGGCTGTGACTGTGACCGGGACGTGGGCCCGGACCGCGGGTCCGCGGTGGCGCCGTGCCGGTGGACGGGTGTCTCCATGACGGGCTCCTCTCACTCGCCCCCGTCTTCCAGGCCACACCCGGGCCTCGCCACCGTCAACTGGAGGGGCTGGTTCCGGCCCGTCGGCAGGGCCGTCCCGGCCGGCCGACGCCCCGGCCGACGGCCTCGCGGGCGCAGTGGACGCCGACCTCCACCGAGGTGGCATAGGCCGGCTTGATCCGGAAAGGCGTACTGGTCACATGACCCAAGAGACTCCGGTTTGTCCGGCCCCGGGCAACCAGAAGACGGTGCGGGCCGTCTTCAGGGTGGGAGAGCAACCACGAGCGGCGCCGCTCGGGGGTGCGGTGCTCCGTGTCGAAGGTGATGGGCGTCTCACGGACATAGTGGTCGTAGAGGTCCGTGAGGCTGCCGAGGTCGGCCTCGGTTGCCGCCCTGACCTGCGCTTCCCGGTACTCCGGAGACATCCGACCTCCTCGGTGGGGATGCAGGGTACTGCATGATCACGAAAATAGGTGCTCGGCAGGGGAATTCTGTCCGGATTCCAGCCGTTGTTTCCTTCGGAAGGGGTACTCGGGTCACGCACCCGGTGTCCCACCGCCACCATCCCGCGACCGACTCATCGCAAAGGGAGCACACGCATGGCAACCCGTGCCGTCGCCCGACGTCAGGCCACCAGCAGCGGTGCTGACGGGGCCAACAGTGTTCGCGCCGTAGGCGGGGAGATCGCCGACCGCGACCTGGTCGGCATGTACCTCGACGAGATCGCGCGAACGCCCCTGCTCGACGCCGCCAGGGAGGTCGAGCTGTCCCAGACCATCGAGGCGGGCGTCTACGCCCGGCAGATCCTCGACGGGATCGTCGATGACGGCAACGCCGCCGGCGGCACCCGCGAGGAGCTCGAAGCGCTGGCCGAGGAGGCGGAGAAGGCCAAGGACGTCTTCATCCGCTCCAACCTGCGCCTGGTCGTAGCGGTCGCCCGCCGCTACCCGCGCGCCGGTCTGCCCCTGCTCGACCTGATCCAGGAGGGCAACGCGGGCCTGGTCCGCGCGGTCGAGAAGTTCGACTACGCGAAGGGCTTCAAGTTCTCCACGTACGCGACGTGGTGGATCCGCCAGGCCATCACCCGCTCCATCGCGGACCAGTCGCGCACCATCCGACTCCCCGTCCACCTCGTGGAGGAGCTGGGCCGCATCCGCCGCGTGCAGCGCGAGTTCAACCGTGAGAACGGCCGCGACCCGGAGCCCGCCGAGGTCGCCCAGGAGCTGGGCTCCACGCCCGAGCGCGTCACCGACGTCCTGGACTGGGCCCGCGACCCGGTCAGCCTGAACATGTCCGTCGACGACGAGGGCGACACCCAGTTCGGTGACCTGCTGGAGGACACCTCCGCGGCCTCGCCCGAGCAGTCCGTCCTGACGCTGCTGCGCAGCGAGGAGCTGGAGGACCTGATCGACCGGCTCGACCACCGTACGGCCTCGATCATCAAGGCGCGGTACGGCATCGAGGACGGCCGCGAGCGGACCCTCACCGAGGTCGGCAAGCAGCACGGCCTGACGCGTGAGCGCATCCGGCAGATAGAGAAGCACGCGCTGCTGGAGCTGAAGCGGATGGCGCGCGACACGGGGTTCGACGCGGCGGCGTAGCGGCCGCGGGGCCGCTGCCCGCGGCCCGGTGGCGGACGTGGTGGCCGCGTTCCCTCCCTGGTCAGCGGTGGCCTGACCCGGCGAGAGGCGGCAGCCTGCCTCCGACCCGACCCCTTCCCCATGGACGAGCCCCGGTGCCGAACCCCCCCTCGGCGCCGGGGCTCTTTGCTGCTTGACGCGCGCTTCGCTGCGCGCCGAGTGCTCTGCGTGCGCGTCCCTGCACGTCCCCGCACGACGCTGCGCGTTCGTGACCGGCTGCTGCCGCCGTCCATTCATGTCCGTTTGAGTCTGTCGCGTGCCCGGATGTGTTTACTTCTCGCTCTCTCGGTCGTACCTTTGGCCTGAAACCACACGGTCGGGCACGAGGCAGGCACGAAGTCACATGTACGCAGCGGAGCGGCAGCAGGAGATCCTGCGACTGGCGCGGGAGAGCGGACGGGTCGACGTCCTCTCGCTCGCCGAGGAGTTCCAGGTCACCGCCGAGACCGTACGCCGGGATCTGAAGGCCCTGGACCGGGCCGGCCTGGTCCGCCGGGTGCACGGCGGCGCCATCCCCGCCGGGCGCCTGGACTTCGAGCCCGACCTCGCCGAGCGGGACACCGTCGCCGCCGACGAGAAGCAGCGCATCGCGCGGGCGGCCCTCGCGGAGCTGCCCGGCGGGTCCGCGCCCGGCAGCGTGATCCTCGACGCGGGCACGACCGCCGCCCGGATCGCCGCCGAGCTGCCGCTGGAGGCCGAGCTGACCGTCGTCACGCACGCGCTCCCGGTCGCCGCGCGGCTGGCCGACCACCCCGGCCTGACCCTCCACCTCGTCGGCGGCCGCATCCGGCACCGTACGCGGGCCGCGGTCGACGACTGGGCCCTGCGCGCCTACCGCGAGATCAACGCGGACGTGGTCTTCCTGGCGACCAACGGCTTCTCCCTGGAGGGCGGCCTGACCACCCCCGACCTCGCCGAGGCGGCCGTGAAGCGGGCGGCGGTCGCCGCCGCGCGGCGGGTCGTGCTCGTCGCGGACAGCAGCAAGTTCGGGCAGGTGCACTTCGCCCGCTTCGGCGGCCTCGACGACGTGGACCTGCTCGTCACCGACACCGGGCTCAGCCCCGACGACGCCCTCGCCATCGAGCGCGCGGGCACGGAAGTGGTGCGCGCATGATCCTCACCGTCACTCCCAACCCCAGCCTGGACCGGACGTACGAGATCCCGGCGCTGGAGCGCGGCGCCGTGCTGCGCGCCACCGCGGACCGGATCGACCCGGGCGGCAAGGGCGTCAACGTCTCCCGGGCCGTCGCGGCGGCCGGGCACCGCACGCTGGCCGTACTGCCGCTCGGCGGCCCGGCGGGCGCGGCGCTGGGCGGCCTGCTGGCGGCGGAGGGCATCGAGGTCGCGGGCGTACCGGTGGCCGGGCAGACCCGGTCGAACATCTCCGCCGTGGAGCCGGACGGCACCCTGACGAAGATCAACGCGGCGGGCCCCGAGCTGTCGGCGGACGAGTCGCGGGCGCTGCTGGACACCGTACGGACCCACTCGGCCGGAGCGGACTGGATCGCCTGCTGCGGCAGCCTGCCGCGCGGCCTGGCCCCCTCCTGGTACGCGGAACTGGTCGCCCAGGTGCACCGGGCCGGGGCCCGGATCGCCCTGGACACCTCGGGGCCGTCGCTGACCGCGGCGCTGAGCGCGCGGCCGGACGTGGTCAAGCCGAACGCCGAGGAACTGGCCCGGGCGGTGGGCCGGCCGCTGCGCACCGTCGGCGACGCCGTCGAGGCCGCGCGGGATCTGCGCGCCCTGGGCGCGGGCGCGGTGCTCGCCTCCCTCGGCGCCGACGGGCAACTGCTCGTCGACGGGGACGGGGAGCACTTCGCCTCCGCGCCGGTCGCGACCGTACGCAGCAACGTCGGCGCGGGCGACGCGTCGCTGGCCGGGTTCCTGGCGGCGGGCGGCGTCGGCGTACCGGCTCTGGCCTCGGCGGTGGCGTACGGGGCGGCGGCGGTGCAGCTACCGGGCAGCGCCATGCCGGCGCCGGCGGACCTCGATCCTTCGGCGGTTCTGGTGGCCGACACCGTGCCGGTGGGGCTGGAGCTGCGGGAACCGGTGGGGTGAGCGCCCCGGGCCGGCTCACGTGTTGTCGCTTCGCTCGTCCTCAAGGGCCGGACGGGCTGAGTTTGCTGGGACCTGATGCGAGCGAAGGAGCCCGCGATGAGTGAGCTGATCACCGCGGAACTGGTCGATCTCGACCTGTCCGCCGAGAGCAAGGAAGCGGCCGCGCGGTCGCTGGCCGAGCGGATGGCCGGGCGGGGCCGGGTCACCGATCTGGAGGGCTTCCTCGCGGACGTGGCCGCGCGCGAGGCCCAGATGCCGACCGGCCTGGACGGCGGCATCGGCATACCGCACTGCCGCAGCGCGCACGTCACCGAGCCGACGCTCGCCTTCGGGCGCAGCGCCGCCGGAATCGACTTCGGCGCGACGGACGGGCCTGCCGACCTGGTCTTCCTGATCGCGGCCCCGGCGGGCGGCGACGCCGACCACCTGTCGATCCTGTCGACGCTGGCCCGGCACCTGATGGACGAGGAGTTCACGGGGGCGCTGCGGGCGGCGGACGACCCGGCGGCGGCAGCGGCGCTCATCCGCGGGGACGCGCCGGAGGCCGTGCCCGAAGCCGTGCCCGAAGCCGTGCCCGAAGCCGTGCCCGAAGCCGCCCCCGAGGCGGAGCCCGAGCCGGACGCCGTACCCGCGGCAACGGCAGGGCCCGGCGCCGGGTCGGCGGACACGGCCGCTCCCGCCGCCTCCTTCAAGATCGTCGCCGTCACCTCCTGCCCCACCGGCATCGCCCACACCTACATGGCCGCCGAAGCGCTGGCCAAGGCGGGCAAGGAGGCCGGGGTCGACCTGGTCGTGGAGACGCAGGGGTCGGCCGGTTTCGAGCGGCTGGACCCGGAGGTCGTCGCCGCGGCGGACGGTGTGATCTTCGCGCACGACGTCGAGGTACGGGACCGGGCGCGGTTCGCCGGGAAGCCGACGGTCGACGTCGGGGTGAAGGCGGGCGTCAACCGGCCCGCCGAACTGATCGCCGAGGTACGGGAGAAGGCCGCGCGCGGCGACGTCTCCACACCGGCGACGCCCGGTTCCGCGCCCATGGACCGCGACGGCGAGGCGGGCGACGGCTTCGCCACCCGGCTGCGCAAGTGGCTGATGACCGGCGTCAGCTACATGGTCCCGTTCGTCGCCGCGGGCGGCCTGCTGATCGCCCTGGGCTTCGCGATCGGCGGGTACGGCATCGACAAGGCGCCGTCCGTCGCCGAGCACTTCGTGTGGAGCGAGTCCGCGAGCTGGGCGGCGCTGCTCTTCCAGATCGGCGGCGTCGCGTTCGGCTTCCTCGTCCCCGTACTGGCGGGCTTCATCGCGTACGGCATGGCCGACCGGCCCGGTCTGGTGCCGGGCTTCGTCGGCGGCGCGATCGCCCTGACCGTCGACGCGGGGTTCCTCGGCGGTCTGATCGCCGGTCTGATCGCGGGCGCGGTGGTGATGGCGGTCCAGCGGGTCGCGGTGCCGCCCGCGCTGCGCGGGATCATGCCGGTCGTCGTCATCCCGCTGATCTCGTCGGCGGTCGTCGGATTCCTGATGTTCCTGGTGGTCGGCAAGCCCGTCGCCGCGCTCCAGAAGGCGCTGACCGACTGGCTGAGCGGGCTGTCCGGTGCCAACGCCGTCATCCTGGGCGTCATCCTCGGACTGATGATGACGTGCGACCTCGGCGGGCCGCTCAACAAGGTGGCGTACGCGTTCGCCGTGGGCGGCCTCGCCCATCCTAACGACGGCAGCCTGAAGGTGATGGCCGCGGCGATGGCGGCCGGCATGGTGCCGCCGCTGGCGATGGCGCTGGCCACGACCGTACGCGGCCGCCTGTTCACCCGTGCCGAGCGGGAGAACGGGAAGGCCGCGTGGGTGCTGGGTGCTTCGTTCATCACCGAGGGCGCGATCCCGTTCGCCGCGGCCGACCCGCTGCGCGTCATCCCGTCCGCGATGGCGGGCGGCGCGGTGACCGGTGCCCTGTCGATGGCGTTCGGCTGCACGCTCCGGGCCCCGCACGGCGGTGTCTTCGTGGTGCCGCTGATCGGGCAGCCGCTGCTCTACCTGGTGGCCGTGCTGGCCGGTACGGCGGTCACCACCGCCCTGGTCGTCCTCCTGAAGGGCCTGCGCAAGCCGGACGCGCCGCAGGCCGCCACGGAGCGGGCCCAGGCTCCGGCCGAAAGCACACCGGTGGCGGCCTGACGAACCGATCGCGGTACGACGGTGGCCGGTCCCCGGGGGGGACCGGCCACCGTCATGTCGTCAGGGCCGCGCAGGCCGTGCCGTACGTACGGGAATCAGCCCGCGTCGGCCGTGCCGTACGTCCGCGGCATCAGGCCGCGCTGCCCGCCTGCCACTCGCTCCACGCCATGTTCCAGCCGTTGAGGCCGTTGTCGGGCTTCACGGTCTTGTCGGGGGAGTTCTTGACGACCACGACGTCACCGATCAGCGAGTTCTCGAAGAACCACTTGCCCGGGGTGTCGCCACCGCCGCCCCGGTTGTCCTGGAGGCCGACGCAGCCGTGGCTGGTGCCGGCCTTGCCGAAGATCGACGGGCTGCCCCAGTAGTTGCCGTGGATGAACGTGCCGGAGCTGGACAGCCGCATCGCGTGCGGGACGTCCTTGATGTCGTACTCACCGCCGAAGCCGACCGTCGAGCCGTCCATGCGGGTCTGCGTGAACTTCTCCGAGATGACCATCTGGCCGTTGTACGTCGGGTTCTTCGCGCTGCCGCCGGAGATCGGGATCGACTTGACGGTCTTGCCGTCCCGGACCACCGTCATGGTCTGGGTGTTCATGTCGACGGTCGAGACCTGGGAGCGGCCGATGGTGAAGGACACCGTCTTGGACTGCACCCCGGTGATGCCCTGGCCGCCCTTGACCCCGTCCAGCTCGATCTTCAGCGTGACCTTGGACCCGGCCTTCCAGTACTGCTCCGGGCGGAAGTCCAGGCGCTGGGCGCCGAACCAGTGACCGACCACCTTCTGGCCGCTGCTGGAGGTCACCGTGATGTGCGACTGGACGTCCTTCTTGTTGCTGATCGCCTTGTCGAAGGTGAAGGACACCGGCATGCCCACGCCGACGGTCTTGCCGCCGTCGGGCGTGTAGGAGCCGATGAAGCTGTTCTTCGACGAGACGGTGGTGAAGGTGGCGTTCTCGGTGGCCGCCCGGCCCTTGCCGTCCTTGGCGTTGGCCACCAGCTTGTACTTCGTCCCGCGCTCCAACTGCGCCGACGGCTTCCAGGACGAACCGTCGGCGGATATCGCGCCCTTGACCTCCGCGCCGTTGTCCGCCTGCACCAGCTTCACGTCGGTCAGCTTGCCGCCGCTGACCTTCACACCGGTGTCGTTGATGCTGGCGTTGGTGGCGCCGTCCTTCGAGGTGACCGAGATCTTCGCCTCGGAGGCGTCCTTGGCGGCCGCGGCGTCCGCGCCCGCCTGCCCCTTGCCGTCGTTGCCGCCCGCCGAGGCGTCACCGCCGCACGCGGACAGGGCCAGGGCACCTGCGGTCAGGAGGGAGGCCGCCGCGAGACCGCGACGCAGCCGGCGCTTGGTGCGGGACGGTGCGGGCGGCGCGGTGTTGTCCGGCATTGTCACGGGCTGCTCCATGCAAGGGTGTTGTCAGTCAGTGCTGGTAAACAGCAACTACGGGAGGGTTTGGTTGCACTCCCCGAACTCTTGTGATGAACGTCACAGGAGGGGTGGCAGGGGCGTGTCGTCCGGGCCGGACAGCCAGGCGCGGAGGGGGTCACCGTGCTCGTCCAGGGCGGGTGGGGCGTGCGGGGCGACGACCGGCGTGGCGGACAGCCGCAGCGGACTGCGCACCTGCGGGGCCCGGCCGGCACCGACCGGCACGACCGGGTCCAGGCCGAGCCGTTCGGCCAGGGCCAGTGCCGCGCCGACGGAGTTGACCGGCCCGCACGGCACGGACGCGGCGGTCAGCCGCTCGGTCCAGGCCGCGGGCGTCTCCGCCGCCAGCCGCTTCTCCAGTTCCCCGACCAGTTCGGCGCGGTGCCGCACCCGGTCCTGGTTGTGCGCGAACCGCTCGTCGTCGGCGAGGCCGGGCGCGCCGAGCGCCTGCGCCAGCGCCCGGAACTGCCGGTCGTTGCCGACCGCGACGGCCAGCGGCTCGCCGTCCCGGCAGGCCAGCGTCTCGTACGGGGCGATGCTCGGGTGCCGGTTGCCCATCGGGCCCGGGTCCCGGCCGGTGGCCAACTGCCCGGACGCCTGGTTGACCAGCGAACCGAGCAGCGACGACAGCAGGTTGACCTCGACGTGCTGGCCCTGACCCGTACGGTCGCGGTGGCGCAGTGCGGCCAGGACGGCGGTGGCGGCGTCCTTCGCGGTCAGGACGTCGACGAGCGCGACGCCCGCCTTCAGGGGCGGGCCGCCCGGTTCGCCGGTGATGCTCATCAGGCCGCCGACGGCCTGCACGACGAAGTCGTAGCCCGGCAGACGGGCGCCCGCGCCGGAACCGAACCCGGTGATCGAGCAGTGCACCAGGCCGGGATGGGCGGCGAGGGTGGCCGACGGGTCCAGCCCGTAGCGGGCGAGGGCGCCGGGCCGGAAGTTCTCGATCAGTACGTCGGCCCGGCGGGCCAGTTCCCGGGCGGCCGCCGCGTCGCCGGGGTCGGCGAGGTCCAGGGCGAGGCCGCGTTTGGAGCGGTTGGCGGCGTCGAAGTACGCGGCCGTGCCGTCGGAGGAGAAGGGCGGTCCCCAGGAGCGGGTGTCGTCGCCGGAGCCGGGCCGCTCCACCTTGACCACGTCGGCTCCCAGATCGGCCAGGGTGGCGGCGGCCAGCGGACCGGCCAGGACGCGGCTGAAGTCGGCCACGAGGACGCCTTCCAGGGCCTTGGGGGTGGTGCGGGGTGCGGTCGGCTGCGGCACGTGCGTACTCCTCGCGTCGGGAGGGCGGCGGAGGCCACATGCTCGTGGACGATCTTGGGTGAGGGGAAGGGGGCGTGGGCGTGCGGCGCGGGTGCGGGGGGGGCGGGCGTACGGGGGGGGGCGGGCGTACGGGGGGCGGGCGTCGGCGGTGAGCGGCGGTGTGGGGGAGACGTGGGGAGGCCGGGCGGGAGGCGCGGAGGTGTACGAGCGGTGTGGGAGTTACGTCACGTGTGGGGTGTAAGTCCGTTGAATCCCCTGACGGAAGTACCTGACATGGTGTCTACTACTGAAGTCCGCCCGCCGGGGCCAGCACGGGCCCGGAACCGCACCGTCGCGCATCCGACCTGGAGGACCGCATGCTCCCCTCCGTACCGCTCCTCCAGCAGATCGGCCTGGCCATTCTGCTCACCGTCACCGTGGGGTGGGCCGTGAGCCAGGCCCGGCTCGTGCGCCGGCACCGTTACGGGGCCCCGGCCGGGAACGGCACCAGACCGCTGCTGCGCGCGGTCCCGCGGCAGACCGGCCCGGCCGGACCGCCGTCCGAGCGCGTGGAGCTGAGCGCCGCCGAGCGCGAGGCGTTCGCCGGACTCGTACGGCAACTGGACGAGAACGAGCGGCACTGAGCGGCACCGGGCCGGGCCGGACCTCGGCGCCGCGATGCCCCGGCTTCAGCGCACCGGACCCAGCTTCAGCAGCGCCAGCGAGGTCAGCATCTGCACCGCCACCGCCACCGCCGCCTTGACGGTGGACAGATGGTGCTGGCCCCGGATGAGCAGGATGGCCAGCAGATAGCCGAAGCCCCAGGTCGTCCAGGCCACGGCCTGCACGAGCGTCGAGCCGTGCGGCAGCCAGGTGGCCAGCACCAGCCGCGGCAGGTCGGTGACCCAGAACAGCACGACGAACAGGCTGACCGTCGGCTCGAACCTGCCGTTCCCGCCGATCGTGCGCGCTATGGCATGGGTGACCATGCCCAGCGCGAGACTGGCGAGCAGGACGCCCGCCTCCGCGACGGCCGCCAGCTCCAGGGCCTGGCGCTGGTCCATCGCCCACTGCTTGCGGAAGGCGTCCACCGACACGATGCCGAGGGCGCCGCTGATCAGGCACAGCAGGACGGCCGCACTCCAGGCGCTGCGGTCGCGCGCCTCGTCCATCACCTCGACGGGCCGGTACCAGAGCCCGAGGAACAAGCGGTGCCACCACAGCCGCCGGCGCCGCTTCGGCGGCTGCGGCGGGCCCGGTTTCTTCTTGGGCGATGGCTGGACGAGCGTGGGGGGAGGCGGCGGCACGGACATAAGGCCCGTTCTACCACCGGTGTCAGGAAGGCGACTGCGACGGGTAGAGGTCACGGTACGACGGGAAGCAGCCGCCCGGAGTGTCCACCGTCTCCGCCGCCAGTACGCCCTTGACCACGGCGCGGGCCAGCACGTCGGCCCCCGCGGCCAGGATCTCGTTGAGGGCGGCGGTCTCGGCGTGCGCCGCGAACACCGGGTCGGCGGCGGCCGCTTCCGGCATCGGCGGCCGGTCACCGGTGGCGAGCGCGAAGACCGTGTCGCCGTCGGTGAGCAGGTGCGCCGGGCGTACGGCGCGGGCCAGCCCGTCGTGTGCGGTGCCCGCCAGTTTCTGGGCCTGGGCGCGGGTCAGGACCGCGTCGGTCGCGACGACGGCGAGGGTGGTGTTCAGGGGCGGGCGCGCGGAGACGGCCGAACGTCGCTCGGAAGCGGTACGGGCCTCGGCGAGACGGCGCCGCGCGCCGGCGTGCGCGCCGGGGGAGGGCAGGCCGGGGGCGGGCGAGCCCGGAGCCGTCCGGCCGGCGCCTTCGTCGGGCACCGCTCGCGCCAACTCCTCGCACACGTCCCCGTACTGCCCGTACAGCACACCGGTACGCGGGTCGACCACCGACCCCGCCGCGTTGACGGCCGCCAGCGCGGCGACCGTGACGCCCGACGGCAGGACCACGCTCGCGGTGCCGATGCCGCCCTTGACGCCGCCGGCCACCGCGCCCGTACCGGCACCGGTGTTGCCCTCTCGGACGGGCGCGTTCAGTGCCGTGGTGGCGGCGTCCTCGATGGCGGCGCGGCCCAGCGCGGCGTCCGGGCGGGCGTACCAGTCGCCGCCGCGCCCCAGGTCGAACAGGGCCGCGGCCGGTACGACGGGGACGACCTGCGCCGGGTCCGGGCCGACGCGGTAGCCGCGGCCCTGCTCCGCCAGCCAGGCCACCGCCCCGGAGGCGGAGTCCAGGCCGAAGGCGCTGCCGCCGGTCAGGACGACCGCCTCGATGCGCTGGACGAGGTTGCGCGGGTCCAGGGCGTCCGTCTCGCGGGTGCCGGGGCCGCCGCCGCGCACGTCCACGGCGGCGATGACGCCGCCTTCGGGCGCCAGGACGACGGTGGTGCCCGTCAGGCGCCCGTCGCCGAGGAGCTGCGCGTGGCCGACCCGCAGGCCGGTGACGTCGGTCAACGCGTCACGGGGGCCGGGACGTTGCGGGGCCTCCTCAGGAGCGGAGAGGGAGGCGCGGGGTGCGGCTTCGTCGTGCGACTGCTGAGGGTCGTCGGCCATGGCACATGCGTACCACGAGTGAAGGCGGGGCGATACGGGGAGCGGCGGGGCTCTTGTCGGGGCCCCGCCGGGTGATGCCGGGTACCTGGACCGGGGCCGTCAGGGCCCGCCGGGGAGATGCCGGGGCGGTGCCGGAGGCTCTGCCCGCCCGCCGCGGGGGAGATCAGTGGCCCGCCGGGCCCATCACGACGACCGGGTGCTGTGCCGGGTCCAGCGTGCGCAGCAACTCCTGCATCACCTCGGGTTTGAGGCTGATGCAGCCCTGCGTCGGCCCGTTGTGGTCGACGTGCAGCCAGACGCCGCCGCCCTTCGCGGCACCCTGCGGGCGCCGCTGGTCCAGGGGCGAGGAGCCCTTGACCCGGTTGTAGTCGATGGCGATGACGTAGTCGAAGGCGCCGCCCAGCGGCTCCCCTTCGACGCCGGTGCCGTGCGCGACGAAGCTGCTGTTGTGGTCGTACGGCAGCTTGGTGCCCTCCGGCGGCGCCAGCTTGCCGCCCGCGTCGCTGAGCGTGAACACGCCCTCGGGCGAGCGCAGGTCGCCGTAGTGGTGGTCCTCGGTCCAGCCGCGGGAGGCGTTGTGCGCCACCCAGCGGGTGCCGGGCCGCCAGTCGTCCGAGTGCTCGGCGCGGGTGTAGAGCACGACGGAGGAGTCGTGCGCGTCCGGGCCCTGGCCCGTGACGACCAGGACCTGCCGGGACTCGGCCGGGATCTGCTTGCGGGTGGCGTCGCTCAGGCCCGGGATCGTGCGCGGGGCCGGTGCGGTGGTGCCGCCGGTGACGTGGTGCGCGGGGGTGTCCGGCGCGGAGGGGGCCGGGCGGGCCTGGTCGGCGCGGTGGCCGTCGTGGTCGTCGCCGGAGGCGGGCCAGGCCCACAGTGCGGTGCCCACGAGGGTGGTCAGGGCGAGACCGCTCACGGCCTTGCCGCGACGGGTCATCCTTATTCGCGTACCGCCCGGCTGGGCGTGGCGGGCAGCCATGTCGTGGCGTCTCCTCGCCCGTCGGCTCTGGCCGGTGGGCTGTCGCAGGTATAAATCGGGCAATCTGCACCCTACACCGTTCGGGGAAATGCTCCGTACCGGTCCTGGTGCTGTTCATGCGTCAGGAGAGGTCAATGGCTGAAAGGGGCGGGTCCTTTGGCCGGAACCGGTCAGTTGCCCAGCGCCTGCCCCTGCCGCGCGGTCAGCGTCACCCCCACCGCGACCGTCGACGCCGCCACCAGCCCGGTCAGCAGCACCGCCCCATGACCCGCGAACGTGCAGGCCAGGACCAGTACGGAGGACACCGGCAGGACCAGTTGCTGGGCCGGACCGCGCTTCTGGTGGCGGGAATGGATCAGCCACACGGTGAACATGAACAGCGCACCGGGAAGGGTCACGCACGCCGACGCCGCGAACTGCGAGAGGTGCGCCTTGCCGACCGACTCCTCCACCGCCACCTCGATCCCCGCGCCGATCGCCGCCGCCGAACCGAAGACCAGGTAGTGCCCGTAACCCCAGAGGAACGCCTGGCGGTTGGAGGAGAGGTGCAGGTGGATCGGGACCGCGAAGTAGATCCAGTACGCCGCGAAGATCAGCAACAGGCCGCCCGCCGCGATGGGCAGCAGATTCCCCAGTTCCTCCTGCTCGTCCACCGCGGACTGCACCGCCACCGTCGCGGCGGAGACCGTCTCACCGAGCATGATGATGACGAACAGGCCGTACCGCTCCGCGATGTGGTGCGGGTGCCACGCCGTCTGGTGGTCGCGCTCGGCCACCGTGGGCACGGCCAGCTCCGCGACCGCCAGCGCGAGGAACACCCACGGTCGTACGTCCTCCGGCGACAGCAGGACGGCCAGCCAGCCGGCCTGGCACAGCGTCACCCCGGCGGCATAGCGCAGCGCGGTGGTCCGCTCGGGCCCGGTGCTGCCGTGTGCGGCCCGCAGCCACTGCGCCACCAGCGCGAGCCGCATCACCAGATAGCCGAACCAGACCACCGCGAAGTCACCGTCGAACGCGCGCGGCACCCCCGCCGCCAGGATCAGCACGCCCGCGATCTGTACGAGCGTCACCACCCGGTACAGCGTGTCGTCGGTGTCGTACGCGGACGAGAACCACGAGAAGTTGACCCAGGCCCACCAGATGGCGAAGAAGAGCATCAGGTAGCCGGGGACGCCGTGCCCCGGATGCCCCTCGGCGAGAGCGTGTACGAGCTGCCGCCCGGCCTGGGCGACGGCCACGACGAAGCACAGGTCGAAGAAGAGCTCCAGCGGGGTGGCCGCGCGGTGCGCCTCGGAGCGGCCGCGGGCTGTCATTCGGGCCATCATGGTGATCAGTACAGTCCGTGCGGCCGGGAGGCGCCATGAGACGCGCGGGAACCCCTGCCGGTCGGAGGACGGGCAGGGCCCCCGGCGCGGTACGCGCGCGGGGTCAGCGCACGGTGATCCGCACCGTTCTGGTCTCGGAGTACGCGCGGCTCTCCGCCGAATCCGGGGTGCCGGTGCTGCCGTTCGCACAGCGGTAGCAGCCGAACAGCTCGACCACGGCGGTGCCCGCCCGGTCGGCCGAGAAGGTGTACCAGTCCGTGCGGTCGCCCGCCGCGTCGCCTTCGACGTGCGGCACGTCGCTCAGCAGTGGGGCGGGCCCCGAGGCGCTGCGGCTGACGACCCGCCAGGTGATGCCCGGTACGTTCGAGTAGGCGTTCGGCAGCGAGAAGCGTTCCCCGCGCCGGACGGTCACCTCGCCGCCGGAACCGCCCGTGAAACCGGTGCCCAGCGAGCGCCCCCGATCGAGGCCGCCGCCCGTCGCGCTCGGGGCCGCGCTCGGTGCGGGGGCCGGTCCGGTGCCCACGGTGACCTGGTACGTCATGGTGCGCTCGCGGTCCGCCGAGGTCAGCACGATCCGTGCGGTGCCGGGCTTGACGGCGTGGAAGGCGGCCCGTACGCCGTCTTTCGCGCCGGAGCGCGAGGCGGCGCCCGGAGCCGTGCCCGAGGCGGCGCCCGGAGCCGTGCCTGAGGCGGCGGTCCCGGTTCGGTGCCGTACCGCCGCGCCTTCGATCTTCGGCTCGTCCACCCGCCAGCCGCTGCCACCCGCCCGCAGCACGATGTCGAAGTCCGTACCGGCCCGCACCCGCAGGCTCGTCACCTGGGACGGGAACGCCCAGGCCGCACCCGGCACCCCGCCCGGCGTGGTGGGCGACGGCGAGGCGGTCGGCGCCTTGACGCAGCAGTCCGACTTGCCGCCGCACGCGCCCGTCGTCAGGGCGACGAGCGCGACGCCGGCCGTGGCCAGGGCGACGGCGCGCGGCCGGGGAGCGGGTTTCCGGGGCCCCGGCCTCCGGGACACGGGCTTCCGGAACGCAGGCGTCCAGGGTCGGGGAAAGCGCGTCATCAGGCGGCTCACTTCGGTACGTGCACGGCGTACGCGTCCGGCAGGTCGTTGTCGGACGCCTTCTGCATCCGGCCGTTGACGAAGTCGTCCTCGCTGACCCAGGTCGTGGTCCCCCACGGGTTGTAGACCTGGAGCATGTCACCCTCCTGGCCGACGATCATCATGGCGTGGCCGCTGCGGTCGCCGTCCTGGTAGCCCTCGACGCCGATGGGTACGGGCTTGCCCTCGGCCACCGCCTTCTCGATGTCCGGCAGTGCGTCCCGGCGGGCGTCCGCGCTGCCGGTCTCGCGCAGTTCGTACGCGCCGCCCGTGTGCGGGCTGATCTCCTTGTTGACGACCTCGGTCTTGCCGTCGTTGTCCATACCGCTGGGCGCTCCGGTGCCGAACCAGCCCTCGTGGCCGCCGTCGCCCTCCTCGTGCACCCGGTGCTGCTCGTCCACCAGGCGCTCGCGGAACGCCTTGGGGTCGTTCTCCTGGCCCGACTCGCCGCCGGTGAGGCCCAGGGCGTAGACCGGGTCGACCATGGCCCGCGCGGTGACGGTCGAGGAGGCCACACAGGTGCCCTCCTGGCCGTCGCCGCCCTGGGCCCACGCCTGGCCGTTGAAGGCCGCGGTGTCCTTGTTGACGTTCGACCCGTCGTCGTTGAGCCCCTCGTCGTTCTTGCTGTCGCCCTGGGTGACGACCGGCGTGAGGTGGGCGGCCAGCCACGCCTCGTCGTCGCCGTGCGGGTGGATCTTGTCGCGGAAGCCGCGTACGGAGTCGAGGCCGTTGCCGGCGGCGAGCGCCTTCATCAGGTAGGCGCGCTCCTCGGGCGACTTGGACTCGGCGAGCATCCGCTCGAACTCGGCCCGGTCCGCGGCGTTCATCTTGTTCAGGTACTGGCTGGACCGCTGGAGATCGTTGCTGGTGAGGATCTCGTTCTGCTCGCGGGCCGGGTCGTTCTCGTCGACGGTGGAGGTGTCGGCGAGCATCAGCTTGTCCGCGGCGGTCAGCCCCTGGGCGGTCACCTTGCCCGAACGTGCCTCCGCGGCGTACTTGTTCAGCTCACGCGCCGCCGCCCGCCCCGCGTCGTCGGCGGTCACGGCCGCCCGGTGCAGGTCGGCGACGCCGGTCTGCGCCAGGCTCTTCGCCCGGTTCTTGGCGTCCTCCTCGCCGTCGTCCTCCCACATGTCGTCGAAGAGCCCGTCCTCGCCGCCGAGCAGGCTCAGCGCCTCCTCCAGGCTGGGGCGGCCCCGGCGGTCGGTGTCCTGGGCGGACCGTACGGCGTCCGCGAGCCGGATCAGCTCGCCGCCGGCCCTGCTGAACGCCTCCGCCATCTGCTGCGCCGCCCGGTCCGCCGCGGCCACCACGTCCGCCGCCTTGACCGCGGTCGTGCCGGTCCAGGCGTCCGGCAGGGTCTCCTGGGCGACCTTCTGGATACGGGGCTGCACCTCGTGGCTACAGGTGTCGGCCGCGGAACGGTAGCTCTTGCCGGCGCTCTCGATCGAGCCGGGGTCGCCGAACGGCGCCTGCACGGCGAGCGCCTTCTTGATCTCGGATATCAGGTCGTTCTTGCTGTCGGCACCGTCGATGCCCTTGACCCGCTCGGCGAGTTCGGCCCGCCGTGCCGTCGTGGATTCGCCCGCCATGTGGGCCGCCTTTCCCCCGTGGTGCTGCTGTGGTGGCTGTGGTGGTGATGGTGCTGTGGTGCGCTGGTGCCGGTGTGCCGGTGTGCCGGTGTGCCGGTGTGCCGGTGTGCCGGTGGTGCTGAATGGGTGCTTACGGTGCCGGTGAGGTGCCCGCGGTCAGCCGCAGTTCCATCAGCGCGGCCACCGCCTCGAACCAGCGGGCGAGCGTCTCGTCGTCGTCCACGCCCCCGGCGACTCCCGCCGCGGCGGCGAGCCAGGCGCCCGCCGTACGGGCCGGTGCCTCGCCCGGCAGCGGCAGGTCGAGTGCGGCGGCGTACGCGGCGCCGCCCGCGCGGACGACCCGGGCGAGGTAGGCCACGGAGCGGGGCAGCACACCGAGCCGGCCGAGCGTCACGGCGGCGGCGATCGCCCCGTCGCCGAAGAGGGCGCGGCGGGCGTGGCCCTCGGCGGGCAGGCCGAAGCGGAGCATGGACGGGACGTCGAGCCGCAGCAGTTGGTCGTCGGTCTTCGGAGGGAATGCGGTCATGGCTGGCTTGGCCTGTTCTGGTGGCGTGGTGTTACGTGCCTGGCCTGGCCGGGTACGGCCTGGCGGGGCTGGGTACGGCCTTCGGTCCGGTCCGGTCCGGACCGGACCGGACCGGTGTGGCAGTGGCAGTGGCAGTGGCGGGTGCGGCCGCCGGTCAGCCGAAGGGGGTGCTGCCCGCGCCGGAGGGCGCCGGTGCGGCCGCGGCCGCGTGGCGGAGGCCGGAGACGGCGGAGTGGTCCGCGGCGCCGTAGTTGTTCGTCGTGGTGCGGAGTTTCTTCGCGATCTCACCGAGCGCGTCGTGCAGAACGCCGGCTTCGCGCTGCCAGGCGCCGGCGAAGTTGTCGAAGGCGGGAGCCGCGTCCTCGCCGCCGAACGATTCCGGCCTGCTGCACGACTGCTGCGGGACGGATTTCTGTACGGAGGCGAGTTGTCCGGCGGCGGAATCCAGTTCCGACGCGCTGCTCTCCGTACCGGATTTCTTGATCGCGTAACCCGACCCGCTGGCCATGCCTGAGTACCGTCCCCCGTGCGTCTGAGCATCTGTGCGCCCGTGCGTGCGCTTCCCGCACCGAGCGACCTGACGCGCCGTGCGGAATTCCCGGATGCGGACGAAATGCGTACCGCACGCCGATTCCGTGCGCCGCGGATTTCGTCGTCCGTACGGATTCCGCTGTTCACCAGGTCACTTCGGTGCCGGAGGAGCATAACCGATTCCTTCCGGGCGCCGGCCGGACAAAGAGCGATACGGCGGCCGTTCGGCCCGATAGGCCGTGCAATAAGCCGTTCCAGGTGCTTCGGTCCCGGGAATTCCCGCAATGGGGTTTCCGTGCGGGGTGGGGGCAGGCGGGAGAAGGTGGCGCTGCCGGGAACTTTGTGCCGCACAACGCACGTTGTTCGTACAGGCTTTGCACAGGAAAGGAGGGGGCGCGCAGCGGTCTGCCGTACGCCGGTTGCCGCCGGTCGCTGTCGGCTGCCACCGGTTTTCGCCGGTGAGTCGGCAGGGGTGGGGCCGGGCGGTGCTTTCCGGCCCGCCGCGGCCGGTCCGGGCCTCGTCCGCGCGTCCGTTACATGATCAAATGCTACGTATGAGCGATAGCGCGCGTGACACCGTACTGGCCCCGCTCGACGCCCGCATGGCGGACCTCGAATCCCTCTACGAAGACCTCCACCGACACCCCGAACTCGGCTTCCAGGAGACCCGTACGGCAGCCGAGGCGGCCCGCCGCCTGGCCTCGAACGGCTACGAGGTCGTCACCGGCATCGGCCGGACGGGCGTGGCGGGCGTGCTGCGCAACGGCCCCGGCCCGGTCGTCCTGCTGCGGGCGGACATGGACGCCCTGCCCGTCACCGAGCGCAGCGGTCTGCCGTACGCCTCCGCCGTCCCCGGCGTCATGCACGCCTGCGGCCACGACGTGCACGTCACGTGCCTGGTGGGCGCCGCCGACCTGCTCGCGGCGGGCCGGGAGCACTGGTCCGGCACCCTGGTCGTGCTCTTCCAGCCCGCCGAGGAGGTCGGTGACGGAGCACGGGCGATGATCGAGGACGGGCTGTTCGGAGCCGCGGCGGACGGTTCCGAGGCGGGGAACGGGGCGGCCGGCTCCGGGGTCGGTGCTGGAGCCGGGGCCGACGGGCAGGGGCGGGTGCCCACGCCCGACGTGGTGCTCGCCCAGCACGTCGCCCCGCTCGGCGCGGGCCTGATCTCGTACGCCCCCGGCGCCTGTATGGCCGCCTCGGACAGCCTGAAGATCACCTTTCACGGGACCGGCGGCCACGGCTCCCGGCCCGAGACCGCCGTCGACCCGATCGTGATGGCCGCCGCCTTCGTCCAGCGGCTGCAGTCCGTCGTCGCCCGCGAGGTCGCGCCCAAGGACCGCGCCGTCGTGACCGTGGGCTCCTTCCAGGCCGGGGACGCGCCCAACGTCATCCCCGACCAGGCGGTGGTGCAGCTCAGCGTCCGTACCTTCGACGAGGACGTGCGCAGCCGGGTGCTGGCGGCCATCGACCGCATCGCCAAGGCCGAGGCCATCGCGTCCGGCGCGCCGCGCGAGCCGGAGACCGAGGTGCTGAACACCTTCCCGGTCACCCGCAACGACGACCGGACGCTGGAACAGGTCAACGCCGCCTTCACCGACCACTTCGGCGCCCAGCGGCTGTTCGGCTACGAACCGGCCGCCGGCAGCGAGGACGCCGGGCTGCTCGCCACGGCCGCCGGCGCGCCGCTCTACTACTGGTGGCTCGGCGGCTGGGACCCGGACGAGTTCCGCGCCGCGATGTCCTCCGGACGCCTCGCCCAGGACATCCCGTCCAACCACTCACCGCACTTCACCCCGGTCAAGCAGCCCACCCTGACCATGGGCGTCCAGGCGCTCACCGTCGCGGCCCTGAGCCACCTGGAGCCGGGCCGGTGATCTCCCGTACGCCCAGGCGTGGACAGGCCGACCCTGGACGGCCGACGCCACCGGTGTGACATCACGCGTCGTCGGGTTCGTGTGCCTGGGTCAGGGAGCCACGATGCGGTCGACCGCGGCGTACACCAGCTCTTCGCGCTCGGCCTCCGAGAACACGTCGGGCAGAGTGAGCTGTTCGACGATGAGCCAGTTGAAGGCCAGGTACAGCAGCCGGACGGCGGTCGCGTCGCCGGGCAGGCCGGAGGCCTGGTGGTAGGCCACGTTGGCGTCGACGTCGGCACGGACGCGTTCGGTCAGCACCGCGCGCAGTGCCGGGCGGCGGGTGGCTTCGAGGCGCAGTTCGAGCAGGGCCAGGTAGCCGGTGCGGAACGAGCTGACCCGGCCGACCAACTCGCGCATCAGCATCGCGTACGTCTCCCGGTCGGGCGTGGCCAGCCGCTGCCGCGCGATCGTCGCCTCGTCCGGCTGGAGGCGTTCGTAGACCCGGGCGCCCGCCTGGGTGAGCAGGTCGTCGCGGTTGGCGAAGTAGTTGGAGGCGGTGCCAGGGGGGACGGCGGCCGCGTTGTCCACCGCGCGGAAGGTCAGGCCGCGGGCGCCTTCCCCGGCCAGCACCTCGATCGCGGCGTCGACGAGAGCCGCCCTCCGCTCGTCGTTCCTGCGCACCATTGACACCACTCCGTTCGTAGTACTACGTTCTTACCACTTCACTTAGAGCACTATGGATGGAGTCGTCGGTATGCGCAAGCTGGTCTACTACGTGGCCGTCAGCCTGGACGGCCGTATCGCGGGCCCCGGCGGGGAGTTCGACTTCTATCCTGCGGGCGACGAGCAGCAGGCCGCCGCCTACAGCGCGTGGTGCAACGCCCGCTACCCGGAGTTCGTCCCCACCGCGATGCGCGCCGCCCTCGGGCTCGCCGACACGCCCAACCGGCGCTTCGACACCGTACTGATGGGGCTGGGCAGTTACCGTCCCGCGCTGGACGCGGGCATCACCAGCCCGTACGCACACCTGCGCCAGTACGTGGTGTCGAGCACGCTCGCGCCGGACATCGACCCCGCCGTGACCGTGGTCCGCGCGGACCCGCTCGCGCTCGTCCGGGACCTGAAAGGCGAGGCCGGGGAGCGGGCGGGGCAGGAGCGGGACATCTGGCTGTGCGGCGGCGGCCGGCTCGCGGGCGCGCTGCTGCCCGAGATCGACGAGCTGATCATCAAGAGCTACCCGGTGGTCGCCGGGGCCGGCATTCCGGTGTTCGACGGGGAGTTCGACCCCACCGTCTTCGACGTGACCGACCGGGACTCGTTCGACAACGGCGTCACGGTCACCCACTTCGCCAGGCGGTGACCGGGCCCGCCCCGCCCCGCCCTTGACCTTGCCCCTGGGGGAGGACCCAGCCTCAGGTCCGCGGGGGTCGTCCCCGTACGAGGAGGGTGGACGGGGGCGTGAACAGGTGCGCGGAGACACGGGAGCGGAGCCGGGACCGGAAGCAGCGACCGGCCCGGACGAGGCGGGCGGCCGGGGAACCGGGCGGCTGCTGGGCATCGGGGCGTTCGCCAGGGCGGCGCGGCTCTCGCCGAAGGCGCTGCGGCTCTACGACGAACTGGGGCTGCTGCCGCCCGCCCACGTCGATCCCGCCAACGGCTACCGGCGCTACGCGCCCGCCCAGTTGGAGCGGGCACGGCTGGTCGCCTGGCTGCGCCGGCTCGGTATGCCGCTGGCCCGTATCCGGGACGTGTGCGAGCTGGCCGCGGGACCGGCCGCCGAGGCGGTGTCGGCGTACTGGGCGCAGACCGAGGCGGACACCGCCGCCCGCCGCGAACTGGCGGCCTTCCTCGTCGACCACCTCAAGAGGAGGGACGAGGCCATGAAGAACACGTCCACGGGTGCCGCGAGGCCCGGACGGACGCTACCGCTCGGCATCCGTTACGCGGCCCTCTCGGACACCGGGCTGGTCCGGGAGAGCAACCAGGACACCGTCTACGCGGGTGACCGGCTGCTGGCCGTGGCCGACGGCTTCGGCGGGGCCGGGGCGTCCGCCGGGGCCGCGGCCGTCGAGGCACTGCGCGGCCTGGAGCGCTTCGACGGCGGGGCGCTGCGCCCCGGCGACCTGCTCAACGTACTGGCGGACGCGGCCGGGCAGGCGAACCGTTCCGTGCGGGGCGTCGTGACGGCCGGGGCGCCGGACCACGCCGGCACCACGCTGACCGCCCTGCTCTGGACCGGCTCCCACCTGGCCCTCGTGCACGTGGGCGACTCGCGGGCGTACCTGCTGCGCGGCGGCGAGCTGTTCCAGATCACGCACGACCACACCCATGTCCAGTCACTCGTCGAGGAGGGACGGCTGACGCCCGAGGAAGCCGAGTCGCATCCGCAGCGCGCCCTGCTGTTCCGGGCGCTGGACGGCAGTGACGGTGTCGAACCGGAGGTGGGGCTGCGGGAGGCGCGCCCCGGGGACCGCTATCTGCTCTGCTCGGACGGCCTGTCGGCGGTGGTTCCCTCCGACGCCGTACGGGAGGTGCTCGGCGCGGCCCCCGGCCCCGCCCGGGCGGTACGGGACCTGGTGGCCCAGGCGCACGACGCCGGGGCGCCGGACAACGTGAGTTGCGTGGTGGCCGATGTGGTCAGGGATGGGCCAGCGGGCGGGGGCGGGGTCGGGGGTCTGGACGAGGTCGCGGACGTGTCGGCGGACGTGTCGGCCTCCCCGTAGCGGCGAGGTGCGCGAGTATCGTCCGAGGACGTCTCCGATCCCGTATCTGCCGCTGGAGCCCCCGTGAACCAGCCCATCGCGCACGGTCCGGATGCGCATGGTCCGGTCGCACACGATCCGGAAGCGCACGGTCCGGATGTGCGTGATCCGGGCGCGCACGGAACCACCGCGCACGGTCCGGGCGCGCAAGAGCCGGCCGCCGGCGGGTCCGGGCCCGACGGGCAGTACCAGCGGCAGGCGCTGATCGAAGCCGCCCTGCGGATCATCGAGCGGGACGGTGCGGCCGGGATCACCCACCGCACCGTCGCCCACGAGGCGCAGCTTCCCACCACGGCCGCCACGTCCGCCTTCGAGAGCCCCGACGCGCTGCTCACCGCCGCGCTGACCAGCGCCATGGAGCTGGAGACCGAACGGTTGCGGCAGCTCACCGCCGCGCCCGCCGCCGGGCCGGGCGCGGCGGGCGGTCGCGGCGACAAGCGACGGATGCTGGCCCGCCTGACGGCCGGGGCGCCGGCGGACCGGGGGCTGCTGCTCGCCGAGTTCGAACTGAGCCTGCTGGCCGCCCGCCGCCCCGAACTGCGCGGCCACACCCGCCGCTGGTCCGAAGCGCTCGCCGACTTCGCCCGCCTCCACACGCAGGACCCGATGCGCGTGCGGCTCTTCACCCGCGCCTACGAGGGGCTGCGCCTCCAGGCCCTGCTGGCCGATGTGCCGCCTACCGCCGAGGAGTTCGAGGCGATGCTGTGGGAGCTGCTGCCGGACGAGGGGTAGGAGGGGTAGGAGGGGTAGGAGGGGTAGGAGGCCGCTCAGGCCAGGCCCTTGAGCATCCCCTTGAAGTACAACTGCGGCAGCCCGTACCGCTTCAGGAACCACATGTCGGTGCGCTCCTTGGTCGTGTCGATGAACGGGATGGAGGGCGCCGGTTCCAGGTCGTAGTCGAACTCGGCGAGCAGCATCTTGTGGCGCGCGGTGACCAGGGGGCAGGACGTGTAACCGTCGTAGCGGGCGGTGGCGGGGCGCCCGCGCAGCCCGGCCCGCAGGTTGGCGACGACGACCGGGGCCTGCTTGCGGATCGCCGCGCCCGTCTTGGACGTCGGCAGGTTCGCCACGTCACCGACCGCGAACACCTCGGGGAAGTCGGGGTGCTGGAGCGTCTCCCGGTCGGCCTTGGCATAGCCGAAGGGCGAGGCCGGGTCGGCAAGCGGGCTGTCGGCCACCCACTGCGGCGCGCGCTGCGGCGGTACGGCGTGCAGCAGGTCGTAGTGGATCGTCTCCTTCGCGCCGGTCGCGTTGTCGACGATCTCCGCCTCCCGCGCGCCGCCGTCCACCTGCGTCAGCTCCGACTGGAGCCGCACCTCGATGCCGTACCGCTGTGCCGTCTCCCGCAGCGCCCGGTCGAAGACCGGCACCTTGAACATGGCGGGCTCGGGCAGCACCAGGATCGTACGGATACGGCCCAGCAGTCCCCGCTTGCGCCAGTAATCGGCGGCCAGGTACGCGATCTTCTGCGGGGCGCCGCCGCACTTCACCGGCCCGGACGGCATCGTGAACAGCGCCGTACCGCGCCGGGTGCGCCGGATGTAGTCCCAGGTCAGCGGGGCGAGGTCGGGGCGGTAGTTGCTGGAGACACCACCGTGGCCGAGGGCCTGCGCCAGACCCGGTATGCCGTCCCAGTCCAGGCTCAGCCCGGGAGCGAGCACCAGCCGGTCGTACGAGACCGTCCGCCCGGAGGCGGTACCCACCGTACGGGCGGACGGGTCGACCGAGACGGCGGACTCGCGCAGCCACCGCACACCGGGCGGCATGACCTCCGCCTCCGTACGCAGCGCGGCCCGCAGCGGCGCCTGGCCGCCGCCGACCAGCGTCCAGAGCGGCTGGTACCAGTGCGTCTCGGAAGGCTCCAGCACCGCGATGTCGCGCAGTCCGGCGCGGCGCAGCCGGGCGGCCACGGTGATGCCCGCGGTGCCGCCGCCGATGATGACGACCTGGTGGTGCGTCGGGGCGGAAGTCATGGTTCTCTCCTCCTGAGATCGAGCTGGGATGGAGCTGAGGTCGGGCTGGGATGGAGCTGAGGTCGGGCTGGGGTCGAGCTGAGGTCGAGGACCGGATTGATTCGGGGCCCGGGTCACAATCGGGGGATGCTGGTCACCGCCATCGATACGGCGAGCACCGTGACCAGTGACGCGAACGCCGTGGACAGGGCCTGCGGCCGCAACCGGGCGGCGAGCCGGTTGCCGAGCCCGCTGCCGAGCGCGGCGCAGGCGGCGAAGGAGGCCAGCAGCGGCCAGTCCAGGCCGCCCGCCCCGGCCCGGGTGGCGAACGCCGTACCGGAGTTGACGAGGATGACCAGGAGCGACGTACCGATGGCGACCGGCATCTCCAGGCCGAGGACGAGGGTCAGCGCCGGCACGACGACGAAGCCGCCGCCGACACCGAAGAAGCCGGTCAGCAGGCCGACGGCGGTGGCGGTGACACCGATGCGCAGGGCGGAGGCGAGGCGGGCGGCGGGGGGCTTCGGGGCGGCGGGCGCCGGGATGGCGGGCGCCGGGTCGGTCGGCGTCGTCCCGGGAGCGGCGCCGACCGCGCCGTGACCGGCGCTCACCGGGCCGTGGCCGGTACTCACCGCGTCGTGATCGGCGCGTGCCGCGTCGTGATCGGCGCGCGCCTTCTCCCGTTCCCGTTCGCGCCACGTCCGTACGAGCATCACCGCCGCCACCGCCAGCATCAGCCCGGCGAACGCCGTCAGCAAGACGGTCGGATTCAGTGACGCGCTCCAGCGGGAGCCCAGAAACGTTCCCGCGGTGCCCAGCCCGCCGAACGCCGCCCCCGCCGCCCAGCGGACCCGGCCCGCACGGGCATGGCAGGCCATGCCGGACGCCGCGCCGATCCCGACGACGACCAGCGCACCCGCCGTGGCCTCGTGCGGGGTCTGGTGCAGCAGGTAGACCAGCGCCGGTACGGCGAGGATCGAGCCGCCACCGCCGAGCGCGCCCAGCAGCAGCCCGATGACCAGCCCGCAGGGCAGTGCCGCCCAGGCTAGGAGCGGCATCGCCGGTGGCAGGTCGTCGGCGGAACCGGCCGCGTCGCGGTGTGCGGAACCGGCCGCGTCGCGGTGTGCGGTGCGCGCCCGGCCGTCATGACGGACACGAGGCGCGGGGCGCCAGTTCGACCGCGTGGCTGTCGCTCGACCACTCGGCG
The DNA here is from genome assembly GCF_055567735.1 of Streptomyces sp. NPDC026394. Lineage (NCBI taxonomy): Bacteria > Bacillati > Actinomycetota > Actinomycetes > Kitasatosporales > Streptomycetaceae > Streptomyces > Streptomyces sp. NPDC026394. The sequence continues at coordinate 265,740 of NZ_JBVHPX010000003.1, read as the reverse complement.
ACGAAGGCGAAGCGGTCGCCGCGTACGACGGTCTCGCGCCACTCCACCGGCCGCTCCCCGGAACGCCCCAGCCGCTCGATGGCGAACGCGGGCTCACGGTCGGCCAGCCCCAGCAGCCACGCCTGCCGGATGTCGGGCAGGAAAGGGTGGATGCGTTCCCGGCCGCCGGTGACCTTGATCCCGCAGCGCTGCTGCAACTCGCCGTAGAGCGAGGTGTGCCGGAAGTCGGCGTCGAGCAGCGGCTCGGCCACCTCGGCGGGCAGATACGTGGTGTCGTGGGCGAGCGGCTCGCCGTCCGCCAGCCGCAGCCGCTCCAGCACGACCAGCGGCGCGTCCGGGACGAGTCCGAGCTGGTCGGCGATCGGCCCGTCCGCCGTCCGCTCCAGCCGCAGCACTTCGCTGCGCTGCTCCACGCCCTGGCCCTCCAGCTCGCGGAAGAGGCTGTAGAGCGAGCCGAGCGGCTGCTGTATGCGCCGGGTGTTCAGGCGGCTGGCCCGGCCGCGTTCGGCGATCACCAGGCCGTCCGCGCGCAGTTTGCGCAGCGCCTCACGCACGGTGTGCCGGCTGACCTCGTACTCCCCGGTGAGCCGGTGCTCGGCCGGGAACTCCTCGGCGAACTCGTCCGCCTCCATACGGCGCCGCAGGTCTTCGGAGAGCTGGGCCCACAGGGGCAGCGGGGAGCGCCGGTCCAGGGGACGCGGGCCCGGCGGGTGTTCGGTCATGAGGGCGCCTCCGTGTGGTGCGAGCGGTACGGGTGGTTCGGTGGAGCGGGTGGTTCGGTGGAGCGGGTGGAGCGGATGGGGCGGATGGTTCGGGTGGTGCGGCTTTCCGAATGCGGGTGGTTCGGATGGTGCGGTTCTCCGAATACGGGTGGTGCGGGTGACCCGGTCACCGGGTACGGATGTACGGGCGGGCCGTGGTCGGACTGAAGCGTGGTCCGGCTGGGGCGTCGTCTCCGGCGCCTCCGGCTGTCCTCCTCGGTACCCGCGCCGCACCGGCCGTCGCGCCGCCCGAACTTGTCGCCGCCGACGCCGCATGCCTAATGTACGTACATCCGTGCATCCGCACAACACACTCCCCGCGGGGCCCGCGACGGCGGACCCGCAGGACCACGGAGGTCGACCGTGCACTTCGCGCAGTACTACCTCGACTGCCTCTCCCAGGCGTCGTACCTGATCGGCGACGAGACCACCGGACGTGCCGTCCTCGTCGACCCACGCCGCGACATCGACGACTACCTGCGCGACGCGGAAGCGGCCGGACTGCGCATCGAACTGATCATCGAGACGCACTTCCACGCCGACTTCCTCTCCGGACACCTCGAACTGGCCCGCGCCACCGGCGCCACCATCGCCTTCGGTGAGGCCGCCGAGACCGGCTACCCGATACGGCGGCTGCGCGACGGTGAACGGATTCACCTGGGCGGCGGCGGAACGGGTGGCGAAGCGGACGGTGAACCGGGCGACGGATCGGGCGGCGGAACGAAGCCCTCCGGCGTGACCCTCACCGTCCTCGCCACCCCCGGCCACACCCCGGAGTCCATCTGCCTCGTCGTCCACGAACACCCGGAGGCGGCGGAGCCGTACGGCGTCCTGACCGGCGACACGCTCTTCGTCGGCGACGTCGGGCGCCCCGACCTGCTCGCCACGGCCGGGCTGACGCCGCAGGACATGGCGGGCCGCCTCTACCGTTCCCTGCACGGCAAACTGCTCACCCTCCCGGACGCCACCCGCGTCTTCCCCGCCCACGGCGCCGGCTCGGCGTGCGGCCGCAACCTCTCCACCGAGACCACCTCCACCATCGGCGACCAGCGCCGCCACAACTACGCCCTGCAACCCATGTCGGAGGCCGAGTTCATACGTCTGGTCACGGCCGGGCAGCCCGCCACCCCCGGCTACTTCGCGCACGACGCCGCCCTCAACCGCGACGGCCACCCGCTCCTGGACGCCGCGCCGCCCGTCGCGCTCACCCTCGACGAGGCGCTCGCCGCCTGCCGGGACGCCGGCGCGGTCCTCCTGGACAGCCGCCCGCTCACCGCCTACACCGCGGCGCATTTCACCGGCTCGCTGCACATCAGCCTGGACACCCGGTTCGCCGAGTACGCGGGCAGTGTGGTGGCGCCCGGCACGCCGATCGTCCTCGTCAGCGACCCCGGCACGGAAGCCGAGGCCCGCCTCCGCCTGGCCCGCATCGGTTACGACCACGTCCTCGGGCACGTCCCCGACCCGGCCGCCGAGCTCGCCCGCCACCCCGAGCTGGTGTCCCGCAGCCGCCGTCTGTCGCCCGGTGACGTCCCGTCCGAAGGCGTCCAGCTCATCGACGTCCGCAACCCCGCCGAGTACGAGACGGGCGCCCTGCCGGAAGCCCGCAATCTGCCCCTCGCGAGCCTCCCCACCGGCTGCGCGACGCTGGACCCCGAGCGCCCGGTCGTCCTCTACTGCCGCAGCGGCGGCCGCTCCGTGATCGCCGCCGCGCTGCTGGAGGCCCGCGGCTTCCGGGACGTACGGGACGTCATCGGGGGCTACGAGGCGGTCGCGACCACCTGCGGCTGACGCGCCGCAGGGCGCTCCGGTTCCGCAGCAGGAGGGCCAGGCAGGGGGCCGCGCATCCGGCCGAGGCGAGGCGCAGCGCGCCGCCCGGGTCGTTACCGGCGGGCGCGAGGCCCAGCCCGGCCGTTACCGTGATCGTGCACTCGGTCAGCCCGGACGCCTCGCCCGCCTGGGCCGGCCGGACCCTGGCCTGGGTGGCCGTCAGCGTCAGGGCCCCGGCCGCACCCAACGAAGCCACGGCCACGGTGGCCGCCACCAGGAGGACGGCCGCCGCTGATTCCGCACCGGCCTGCGCCGGCGCTGCCATCGCCGCTGCTGATGGTGCCGTCGCTGAGACATCGCTGACGTCGCTGCCAAGGCGGCAGCGGCGAGACCGAGGCAGGTGGCCGTCACAGGTTCGGTGGCGGACGTGGGCACCGGCCCGGCCACCGGCCCGGCCACCCGCCCGGCCATCCGCCCGGCCACCCGCCATCGCGGCCGCCGGTACGAGGAAGGCCGTCCCCGCACCCGGTACGGACAGCCCCTGCACCTCCTGGAGCACGAACGGGACCACGAAGAGCAGCACCACGGTCGCCGCGTTCGCCACCGCACCGGCCGAAGTGAGCGCGGCGCAGGGCGCGTTACGGAAGAGGGCGCGGTCGATCAGCGGCGCGCGCGACCGGCGCTCGGCCCGTACGAACAACGCACCGAGCCCCAACGCGCCCGCCACCCACCCGCACGCCTGCCACCACACCCCCGCGCTCTCAACAGCCATCACCAGACACACCGGCGCCCCGGCCCCCACAACCACCGAGCCCCACCGGCCCCACCGGCCCCACCGGCGGCCCCGGACGCCCGCGCCTCCGGCCAGGCAGACCGCCCCTCCCCGTGCTTGCTCGCCTCCGGCCCGATGGACCACCACCCCGCCCCGGATCCCCACTGCCTGCCGGGGCCCCGCCGCCCTCCGAAACTCCACCGCCCGCCGGCCGCACAGCATCGCCGCCGCGCGCAACGGCACATTCACCCAGAACACGGCCCGCCAGGACAGCTCCTGGGCCAGCACTCCACCCACGAATGGCCCGCACGCGGTGGCCAGGCCGGCCAGCCCCAGGGCCTGTCCCGTCGCGACGCGCGCCCGCCCCGGTGGGAAGGAACGTGTCAGCAGGGCCAGCCCCACCGGCATGACCAGCGCACCTCCCACCCCTTGCAGCACCCGGAACACCACCGGCGACGGCAACGAGGGCGCCACCGCGCACCCTGCCGACGTTCCCCCGAACAACGTGAGCCCGAACAGTGCGGGTCGGCGCGGCGCGGTACGTACGGACGAGGAAGGTGAAAGGCGGGGGATTGGGTGTACCGGAGACGGGGCAGAGACGTGGAGGTGCCGCACGGGCACCTACGGTTTCGCACGAGTACGCCGCCCGAGGGGCACGAGAAGCGACGCCTTCCGGGGCGTCGCGAAAACGGCTGCTGCGGGGCACGGGACGTGCCGTACAGCGGACGTTCAGCAATTGTTGATCGCTGATCTTCAAGCTGGTCCACATGTTGCGCCGTGTGATCTCCGAGCATGAGGAAACGACCCGGGAAACGCAAGAGCCCCCGGCGTCCCCGTCCCCGATGGCCCTCACCTGGCACGGTGAGCCGGGACGTCACGAGGAGCTGACCCACACCATGCTCATGGGCCAGGCCAAGCGGGCGGCCGCTGCGCTGGCCCGGCTCGGCGTGCGGGCCGGCGACCCGGTGGCGGTCCACCTGCCGCTGGTACCGGAGTCGGTCGTCGCCACACTCGCCTGCGGCCGGCTCGACGCCGTCCGTACGACGCTGCCGGTCTTCCTGACCGTCCCGGAACTCGCCGAGGCGGCACGCGAATCCGGCGCCAAGGTGATCATCACCGCGGACGCCGCCTTCTGGGACGGCGCGGTACGCCCGGTCAAGCCCGTACTGGACCGCGCCCTGCGCCGCGACGGCGCATGGGTACGGTCCGTCCTGGTCGTGAACCGCACCAGCCGCCCGGTCTCCTGGACAGCGGGCCGCGACCACTGGTGGCACGAGGCTCTCGCCACCCGCTGACGCCCGTCCCGGCCGGGCCCGCTACACCGAGGGCTGCCGCCCCGCCGGCACCCGCGTGTACCCGGCCCGCTCGTCGCTCCGGTCGTCCTCGTCGCTCTCGCCGAACGTCGTGGCCGAGTGCCCACCCGCCTCCGCCACGCGCCGCTGGAGCGCGAGCCGCCCTTCGGCATCGTGCGCGAACCGGTTCCAGTGGTGCACGAGACAGAACGCGCGCCGGACCACCACCTGGCGCCCCAACGCACCGACCAGCGCCCCCAACTCGGGCCGCTCACCCCCCAACGCCGCATCCCCGAAATCCACCCACCACCCGGCAACCTCCCACCCCTGCCGCTCGGCATAGGCGCGACACCCGGCCAAGCGCATCTCCAACATCGCATGCGAACGCGTGGCACAACGGTCGTAGACAAAGGCGAGCGGGGGTGTGGTGGGCATGGCGGTTCCCCTTACGTGCGTCGTGCTTTTCGGTGATACGGCACGACCGTAGGAGCGCCTGCCGGGCAGCGGGGACACAGATTGTGTCCCTTGCCCTGCAGCCTTCCTCAGGCAGCCAGCAGGCCGATCTTCTGGGCCAGCTCGGATGCCCTGCGACGACGGGACGGAATCTTCGACTCGGTTTCCTCCAGCACGATCCTCTTCGCGTAGCCGTTGTAGCGGACTGTTTCCGGGGCGGCTTCGTACGCCTGTCCGAGTGTCGCCAGCGCTACGTCCCTCTGTTTGTCGAGTTGGTAGCCGCGAGCCTGCTCGATGCGATGCCGGGCTCGTCGCGGCCGGGAGGGGATGAACCTGGCCTCGGCACGTTCCGCTTGCCGGACGGCCTCGGTGCCGGAGTGCAGTTCGACCGCGACGGTCACCGCATGGGCCCCCATGATGCCGCGAGAGAACGAGGTCACCGGGTGGAAGTAGCCCGCAGGCAGCCGCTCGGCCATCTCACGGGCGATGTCCCAGGAGCGCCACGCCGTGCCCGTGTCCCCACGCCGGGCCGCCGTGTACCCGACTTCGAACTGCAGGGCCCCGGCGATGGCGCGTACGTCATCGGTCGTGTCCGGCAGCAGGGGCTCCAGGTAGCGGAGCGTTGCCAGGTTCACCTCGTCGGCGGCGTCGTAGTGCTGTGGGCCGGCGTCCCGGTGCGCCTGCCCGGTGAGCCAGGCTGCGACGCCGATCGTGTGGGGGTCCTCGGACTCCTGTGCCGCGATCATGCTGCGTTCCGCGACGCGCCACAGGAGCGCGGCGTCCGGCTGGTAGGCGACGAAGAACTGGCTGAGACTGTAGACCTCCGAGAGGAGGCCCTGGGCGGTACGTCGTTCGGCCGCCGAGTCGGCTTGCCGTACGGCGAGCTGGGCATCGCGGATGAGGTCGGGAAGCAGTCCGCCGATGACATCCCTGTGGTGCGGCGCGGAGTGCCGGGCCGACCAGGCAAGGGCCAACCGCGACCGCAGGTGTGCCGCCGAAGGAGCGACCCGGTCCGCCTCGAAGGGGAACTGGTTCACCGCCGCGGCGACCGCAGGCAGCAGCCGGTGACCAGGACCGGCGAACAGTCCGACCCGTACCGACCCGGACCCGGTGAGTTCCGCAAGATCCCGAACCCGCAGCGCTTCGGCCACTCGTAGCACCATGTCCAGCCCGGGCATCTTCAACTGCCCGTTCTCCACCCGCTTCACCCACGACTCGGACATGCCGATGAGTCCCGCGAGCACCGCACGAGTCATCCCACGGCGCTGCCGCAGGATCTGCATCCGCTGGCCGAAGACCAGGGGAGCGGGGGCGGAGTCGGGGGTGGCACCTTCTTGAGACACGGTCTGGCCCCTCTCTGAAGAGTCCGGCACAGCTCAGAGTAGGGGGGAGGGGGAGACAGCGTGCCGGGCTCGGCCGACATCCGTGAGTGCGGCGGCCGTACCCTGGAGGAGTGAGTACGACCCCCGAATCCCGGCCCGAGGCCGACGCGGAGCCGCAGGAGAGTCCGGTGCGGCCGGAGACCGTGGAGACCGCGGCGAACTCCGAGCGGCCCCCTCGGCCCCCGCAGCCCGCGGCGCACGCGGCGCTGATCTTCGACGACCCGCTGAGCCGACGGTCGTCGGACGACACCGACCGTGGCTGGGGCGAGCGTCCGGGCCGTACGGACAGTGCGGCCGACCTCGCGCGCTTCCTCGACGAAAAGCCGCCCCACCACCTCTGACCGAGGCGCCGGGACGGCTTCGTGGGACCGGGGTCCGTCGCGGCGTCCGTTACTGCGACTTCTGCGTGACGACCGAGCCGCTGCCGCCATGGCCGGGCGAGCCCATGGACGAACCGGACAGCGAGCCGTTGCGCTGCGCCACGAGCGCGTCGCGGATCTCCGTCAGCAGTTCGACCTCGGTCGGGTCCACCGGGCCGTCGTCCACCGGCTTCTTGGCGTCCTGGCGCGCCTTCCACTTGTTCATCGGCAGGATCATGAGGAAGTACACGACCGCGGCGGTGATCAGGAACGTCAGGACGGCGCTGAGCACCGAGCCCCACAGGATGTAGATCCCGTCCGTGAAGTCGCCGGTCTTGGCGTCCGTGGAGCAGGTGGTGAGGCAGGCCTTGTAGTGGTCGAGGTTCTGCGAGCCCAGAGCGCCGACGATCGGGTTGATCACGCCCTTGACCACGGCGTTCACGATGTTCGTGAACGCGGCTCCGACGACCACGGCCACCGCGAGCTCGATCACGTTGCCGCGCATCAGGAATTCCTTGAACCCCGAAAGTACGCCCGTCTTCCCGCTCACCCGAAAGCCTCTTTCCACACTCACTACGAACCGTGCAACGAACAGCACCGCAACCTACGGCAGGGCAGGGCGAGGCTGTCCAATCCCATGACCTGAACCGGTGAGCGGACAGAGCGTCCGTACGGATCGGCGCCGCGTCCCGGTCGGCCGGAGAAGAGCCTTCCCCACGGCACGACGGACGCACCCCGCCACTTTCGCCAGTGTCGCGCGCATATCGGGCAAAGGCCATTCGATCTTCGCCGGGCGCGGTCCGGGACGTCATGACTGCCCCCAGCCCGGATGGCCCCCGGGTGCCGGGGCGGCACAGGCGCCCGAAGGGCCCGAGGCGCGACCTTCGCCGCTCTGGTGGGCCGTGGCGGTCAGGGCCGCGGCGGTCATCGCCAGCCCCGCCGTCATGGTGCGCCGACGGCGCCGTACCGCCCTGCGCAAGCGGTGACGCCCGCCCTGCGCCCGTACGGGAGTGAAGTGCGCAACCTCACACGGTGGAGGGAGGGGGAGGGGAGGAGCGATGTCGTGATCGATGTCGTGATCGAGGTCGAGGTCGAGGTCGAGGTCGTGGGGCACGGTAACCACCGCCTGCGGTGCCGGAATCGGTGCGGACGAGCTCCACCGTGCCGGACTTCGCCGGAGCCCGCTCGGCCCTGTGGACAACGGACACCGACGCGCGCGGGCCGACGTTCGCTACCCGCCGGTTGTGGAGAAAACGGTCACCCTCACGGGCCTCTCCTCCCCTCGCAGCCCTCCTCCGCCCCTCACGGCAACGGAATTCCCAGATCCCAGCTTGCGGGCCGACGCCGCTGCCGGGTGGCCGGTCGTGCCGTAGGGGGGTAGGGCGTGATCTCCGTCACGACGCCCGGGAACGAGGAGAAGCCGGGTCCGCCGATGACGCCGGAAGCCCCGCCGTCGGTGACGGCGGGGCTTCCGCGAAGAGCTGTCCGGTACGGGTACGTACGTGACCGACCGGGGTACCGCAGGAGTGCTGCCGGGCGGGGCCGGAGCCTCGCTCAGGCGACCGAGGTCTTGGGCGTCGAGCTGGAGCCCGTACCCGAAGAGCTCGACGAGCCGGCGGACGACTTCGACTCGCTGCCCGAGGACGACGAGGAAGACGACGAGGAGCCGGAGTCCGAGGACGCGGAGCCGGACGACGAGGACGAGCTCGACGCGGGGGTGCTGCTGGACGACGAGCCGCGGCTGTCGTTCCGGTAGAACCCGGAGCCCTTGAACACGATGCCGACCGCGGAGAACACCTTCTTGAGGCGTCCGTTGCAGGCGGGGCACTCGGTGAGCGCGTCGTCGGTGAACTTCTGCACCGCCTCAAGGCCCTCGCCGCACGCGGTGCACTGATACTGGTAGGTCGGCACTGTGACTTCCTCCTGGCACTCTCACTCAATGAGTGCTAACGACGCTCCATAGTGCAGTATTCCGGCCCGTCAGTCCACTGTTGCCGGTGAGCGGTGACCCACCCCACGTCCGACGACCAGGGTTTCGGTGCGCGGCACCAGGTGCCCCCGGAACACCGCGAGCACCACCAGCGCCAAGCCCGTACCGCACAGCGGAACCAGGAATCCGGCATGCGGACCGAAGTGGTCCGCCAGCAGACCGGCGACCGTCGACGCCGCGGCCTGGCCGAGACCGACCGCGCCGGTCAGCCAGGTGAACGCCTCCGTACGGGCGGATGCCGGGACCAGCGAGTCCACCAGCGTGTAGCCGGTGATCAGCGCCGGGGCGATGCACAGGCCCACCAGCAGGCCCACCGCGCCCATCAGGGGCGCCACACTCACCGCCCACAGCGGGGTGGTCAGCAGCGTCAGCAGCGCGTACCCGACCAGCAGGCGGCGCCGGGGTCCGACCTTCCAGGAGATCGCGCCGCACACGATGCCGGCCAGCATGTTGCCCGCCGCGAAGACCCCGTACAGCAGGCCGTTGATGCCGGGCTGCCCGATGTCCTCGGCGAAGGCCGTGAGGGAGACCTGCATCCCGCCGAAGACCGTGCCGATGCCGAAGAGGCCCGCGATCAGGACCCGCAGACCCGGCACCGACAGCGCCGAGACGCGCTTGGCCGAGCTGTCGCCGGACCGGTGCACCGGCGGCTGGCTGCGCCGCTGCGCCGCGAAGAGCAGGCCGCCGCCCAGCGTCAGGACGCCCTCGGCGACCAGGCCGGCCGCCGGGTGGATGCCGGTGCACAGCGCGGTCGCCAGCACCGAGCCGACGACGAAGGTGAACTCGTCGGTCACCGACTCGAAGGCGGTGGACGTCGGCATCAGGGGCGTACCGGTCAGCTTGGCGGCCCACCGGGAGCGCACCATGGGGCCGATCTGCGGTGTCGAGGCGCCGGTCGGTACGGCGATGACCAGCAGCGCCCACAGCGGGGCCTGCGACAGCGCCAGCGTGATCATCGCGGCGACCGCCGCCGCGTGCACCAGTACGCCGGGTACGAGCACCGCGCGCTGCCCGAACCGGTCGGCCAGCTTGCCGCTCTGCGGCGCGAACAGCGCCATCGAGACGCCGGTGACCGCCGAGACGACACCGGCGGTGCCGTACGAGCCGGTGGTGTGCTGGACGAGCAGCAGGATGCTGAACGTCAGCATCGCGAAGGGCTGGCGGGCCAGAAAGCCCGGCAGCAGGAACGCCCACGCCCCGGGGGTACGCAACAACTGCCCGTAACCGGGACGGGCGTCCTTGGCCGGTGTCTGCTGTGCGGGGGTGGTCGTGTCCTGGACGGCCTCGTCCTGGACGTCCTTGCCCGCGTTGTCCTTGACCGCGGATGCCACGGCCGAGCCTTTCTACCGCCTGGTAGCGCGCTGTCCGCGAGGTTGTCACGGGGTGTGCGCGCCGAGAGCTGTCCTCTCGCGCAGGACCGAGTGATACCGCGTGGTCCGCACCGGGGAGGTGGCTGCGTGTGGCAGGGGACCGCGGCCGCCGAGCGGTCGCGCCAGCTCTGCTTCAGGCAGAGTTGGTTCCTTTGATTGCCATGTCATAGTACAGGCCGATACGTGGGAAGCCCTGGCGTCGGCCAGGGCTTCCCACGGCGATTTTCGGCATGTTTGTTGGTTGATCCCGGTCGGTCCCGGTTGTTTGCCGCCCGGGCTCCGGTTGCTCGCCGCGGTCGCCGGTCGTTCGCCGTCCGGGCGCGCCGGTGGCCCGGCATCAGGTTGCCGGCTGCCCAGCGTCCGCCCGGTCGCTCAACGCGCCGGCGTGTGCGGCGGCCGCCCACCGGTCGCTCCGTCGGGCCGGCCCCCGGCAGCTCCGTCGGGCTTCCCTTCGACCTTCCCGTCCGGCCGCGCGGCGGACCGGCCACCGGCCCGCTCCCCGGCCCGTGCACCGGCCCGCTCCCCGGCCCGGCCACCGGGATGCTCCCCGGGCCGCTCCCCGGCCCGCACCCCGGACCGGTCGCCCGGCCGCAGCCCCGCCTTCTGGAGGGCCCGCCGCCCGCCCGGCCCGCCCGGCGCCAGCCAGCCGGCCAGTTTGCCGTGCTGGGAGACCGCCTGGAGCCGGTTCTCGACCGCGTCCCGTACCGGGTCCGTGGCCACGACCAGCAGGTCGTCCCCGCGTCGCAGCACGGTCGTGGGCGACGGTACGAAGCTGGTCCCGTCCCGTACGACGAGGGTGACCGCGGCTCCCGGAGGCAGCCGCAGTTCGTTGATCTCCACGCCGTGCATCCGCGACTTCGGACTGATCGTCGTGGACAGCAGATGGCCGCGCAGCCGCTCCAGCGGCGCCGACTCGATCCCCAGGTCGGCGGCCTCCTCGTCGTCCCCCAGGCGCAGCTTCCTGGCCAGCCAGGGCAGCGTCGGGCCCTGGATCAGCGTGTAGACGACGACCAGGATGAAGACGATGTTGAAGACCCGGTCGCTGCCGGGCACACCGCCCACCATGGGGATGGTGGCCAGCACGATCGGTACGGCGCCGCGCAGCCCCGCCCAGGACAGCAGCGCCTTCTCGCGCCAGGGCACCTTGAAGGGCAGCAGCCCGAGGAACACGGAAGTCGGCCGGGCCACGATCGTCAGGATCAGGCCGATGACCAGCGCCGGCACCGCGTCGTCGAACAGCGTGTGCGGGGTGACCAGCAGACCGAGCAGCACGAACATGCCGATCTGGCCGATCCAGCCGAGACCTTCGGCGAAGCCGCGGGTGGCGGCCGAGTGCGGCAGTTTCGCGTTGCCGAGGATCAGCGCCGCGATGTAGACCGCGAGGAAGCCGGAGCCGTGCGCCAGCGCGCCGGCCGCGTAGGCGGAGACCGCGATGGCCATCACCGCGATCGGGTACAGGCCGGACGCGGGCAGCGCGACATGCCGCATCCCGTACGCGCCCAGCCAGCCGACGGCCAGGCCGATGGCCGCGCCGATCGTCAGTTCCAGGGCGATCTCGCCGATCAGCGTGTACCAGTGCTCCACCGGCCCGGCGGTGGAGAACGCGACGACGAGGATGACCACGGGGGCGTCGTTGAAGCCGGACTCGGCCTCCAGGACGCCGGTCAGCCGGGCGGGCAGCGGCACGTTGCGTAGGACGGAGAAGACCGCCGCCGCGTCCGTCGAGGAGACCACCGCGCCGATGAGCAGCGCCTGGCGCCAGTCCAGACCGACGAGGTAGTGGGCGCCGGCCGCGGTGACCCCCACGCTCACCGCGACACCGAACGTCGACAGCACCGCGGCTCTGGGCAGCGCGGGTCTGATCTCTTTCCACTTCGTGCCGAGGCCGCCCTCGGCCAGGATCACGACCAGGGCGGTGTAGCCCAGTATCTGGGTCAGCTCGGCGTTGTCGAAGACGACACCGCCGAATCCGTCCTGCCCTATGGCGATTCCTATCCCCAGATAGATGAGCAGGCTGGGCAACCCGCTGCGGGAGGAGACGCGTACCGCTGCCACCGCGACGAGCAGGACGAGGGCGCAGATCAGCAGGAGTTCGTTGAGGCGGTCGACAGTCAGGACTGGTCCTTCCTCGTGGCGGGCCGGTCAGGCACGGGAGCGGGCACAGGGCTGTGGAACGAGCGGGCTTTCCTTACCGTATCTAGTTACTGAGGCTAACAATTTACCATTGCTTGAATCTTGGAGGTGCCGCCGGCTACACCGCGTAGGGCTCGGCGGACCCGTGCGCCTATGGTTGCTCCAGCACTCCCACCCTGCCCCTCGAAGGACAGAGATGCCCGCCAACAAGTCCGCCCCCGCCCCTGACAAGGCTGCGAAGAAGCCGAAGAAGAAGGGGCGGCGCGGCCGCCTCGTCGCGACCACGGTCGTGCTTCTGCTCGTGGCGGGCATCGGCTACGGCGCGTACTGGGGCGTCAGTACCGTCCGCGCCTCGTACCCGCAGACCACCGGTTCCCTGAAACTGGCCGGCCTGACCGCACCCGTCGACGTCTCACGCGACGGCAACGGCATTCCGCAGATCTACGCCGACACCGACGAGGACCTCTTCCGCGCCCAGGGCTTCGTACAGGCCCAGGACCGCTTCTGGGAGATGGACGTACGCCGTCACATGACGGCCGGCCGCCTCTCGGAGATGTTCGGTCAGAGCCAGGTCGACACCGACGCCTTCCTGCGCACGCTCGGCTGGCACGACGTCGCACAGCGGGAGTACGACACCAAGCTCTCCCCGGAGACGAAGAAGTACCTCCAGGCGTACTCCGACGGCGTCAACGCCTACCTCAAGGACCACGAGGGCTCGGCGCTCTCCCTGGAGTACGCGGCGCTCGGTTTCCAGAACGACTACAAGCCGCAGAAGTGGACCCCGGTCGACTCGGTGGCCTGGCTCAAGGCGATGGCCTGGGACCTGCGCGGCAACATGCAGGACGAGATCGACCGCGCCCTGCTGACCAGCCGCTTCAGCCCGACGCAGATCGACCAGCTCTACCCGAAGTACCCGGCCAAGCGGAACCGGCCGATCGTCGACGGCGGCGCGGTCGACCCGCTCACCAAGGACTTCGACGCCAAGGCGACGCCGAGCGGCGGCCTGCAGAACAACTCGGGGTCGGGCACGGGTACGGGCACCGGGACGGGCTCCGGCACCGGTACGGGCACCGGCACCGGCCCGGGGAACGGCGCCGGCACGCGTACGGGGCAGGGAGCCGGCAACGGCACGGGCACCGGGACGGGTACGGGCACCGGAACCGGTACGGGCACCGGAACCAACTCCGCCTCCGCCGCCACCCAGGGCGTGCAGACCCAGCTCTCCTCGGTCTCCAAGTCCCTGGAGAAGATCCCGGCCCTGCTCGGCCCCAACGGCAACGGCATCGGCTCGAACTCCTGGGTCGTCTCCGGCGCCCACACCACCACCGGCAAGCCGCTGCTCGCCAACGACCCGCACCTGGCCCCCCAGATGCCGTCCCTCTGGTACCAGATGGGCCTGCACTGCCGCACCACCAGCGCCAAGTGCAACTACGACGTCTCGGGCTACACCTTCTCCGGGATGCCCGGCGTGGTCATCGGCCACAACCAGGACATCTCCTGGGGCATGACCAACCTGGGCGCCGACGTCACCGACCTGTACCTGGAGAAGATCAGCGCCAACGGGTACCTGTCGAACAACACGGTCAAGCCGTACAAGACCCGCAAGGAGACCATCAAGGTCGCCGGCGGCGCGGACCGCGAGATCACGGTCCGCTCGACCGACAACGGCCCGCTGATCTCCGACCGCGACGACGAGATGACCAAGGTCGGCAAGCACGCCCCGGTCGGCAACGCGGCGCCCGACCGCGGCGACGGCTACGGTATCTCGCTGCGCTGGACCGCCCTGGACCCCGGCAGGTCGATGGACGCGGTCTTCGAGCTGAACCGCGCCAAGAACTGGACGGACTTCCGCAAGGCCGCCGCCCACTTCGAGGTGCCCTCGCAGAACCTGATCTACGCCGACACCAAGGGCAACATCGGCTACCAGGCGCCCGGCCGGATTCCGGTCCGCGGCAAGGGCTACGACGGCACGCTGCCCGCCCCCGGCTGGGACCCCAAGGCCCGCTGGGCCGGCTACGTGCCCCAGAAGGCGCTGCCCAACGAGTACAACCCGGCGCGCGGCTACATCGTCACCGCCAACCAGGCCGTCGTCGACCCGGACAAGTACCCGTACCTGCTGACCAAGGACTGGGGCTACGGCGCCCGCAGCCAGCGGATCAACGACCTCATCCAGTCGAAGATCAAGGACGGCGGCAAGGTCTCCACGGACGACATGCAGACCATGCAGATGGACAACAGCAGCGAGATCGCCAAGCTGCTGACGCCCTACCTGCTGAAGATCGACGTGGACGACGCGTACGTCCGTGAGGCGCAGAAGCTGCTGGAGGGCTGGGACTACACCCAGGAGCCCGACTCGGCCGCCGCTGCCTACTTCAACGCGGTCTGGCGCAACACCCTCAAGCTGGCCTTCGGCAACAAGATGCCCAAGGAACTGCGCGTCGAGGGCCAGTGCCTCAACGTCCGCCCGGCCGACGACACCGGACCGGCCGACGACCAGGACAAGCTGGTGCGCGAGTGCGGCCAGCGCGCCCCCGACCAGGCGCAGCCCGACGGCGGCGACCGCTGGTACGAGGTCGTCCGGAACATCATCGACGACCCGAAGAACGACTGGTGGAAGACGGAGTCCCGGCCCGGCCGGGTCCTGGACGCCAACCGCGACCAGCTCCTCAAGCACGCCATGCGGGACGCCCGCTACGAGCTGACCAGCAAGCTGGGCAAGAACGTCGACAACTGGAGCTGGGGCCGCCTGCACCAGATGTTCCTGAAGAACCAGACCCTGGGCACCAGCGGCCCGGGCCTCCTCCAGGGCCTGTTCAACCGTGGCCCCTGGAACGTGGGCGGCGGCGAGGCGGCCGTCAACGCCACCGGCTGGAACGCGGCCGGCGGCTACGAGGTCACCTGGGTCCCGTCGATGCGGATGGTCGTCAACCTGGCCGACTTGGACAAGTCGCGGTGGATCAACCTGACGGGCGCCTCCGGGCACGCGTACAGCGCGCACTACTACGACCAGACGGACAAGTGGGCCAAGGGCGAACTGCTCCCGTGGGCCTACTCCCAGAAGGCCGTCAAGGCCGCGGCCAAGGACACGCTGACGCTGTCGCCGTGACGAACGCTGCGGCGGACGCCGTGACGGGGCGCTGACCTCGCAGGCCGGGCGGGCTCGAATCCCTTCGAGTCCGCCCGGTTCTGTTCACGGTGGTCCATGAAGGGTTACGGCGGTCCCCGGCTGCCTCCCCCCGGGGGCGACTAGGGCGGAGGCGACGGCACAGCGAACCGGTGCACACCCCCGGGCGTCACCGCCACGTCCACCGGCCGGTCGTGCTCCTCGGCCGGCACCTCCGCCAGCACCTCCGCGTCGTACAGCAGCACCACCTTCGCCGGCCGGACGCCCGCCTTCTCCAGCCGCTCCAGCACCCGGTCGTACGACCCGCCGCCGCGCCCGAGCCGCATGCCGCGCCGGTCCACCGCCAGCCCCGGCAGCAGCATCGCGTCCGCCTCGGTGACGGACCGCGGGCCCAGCCGGGGCCCGGCGGGCTCCCGCAGGCCCCGCGCGGCCCGTACGAGGCTCTCGGCGCCGTCGTACGGGGCCCAGTCCAGGTCGTTGTCCGGCAGCAGTACGGGCAGCAGCACCCGTACCCCGGCGGCGTGCAACTGGTCCAACAGCGCGTGTGTGGACGGCTCGCGCCCCACCGACACGTACGCGGCGACCGTGCCCGCCCCGGCCAGCTCCGGCAGGGCCAGCGCACGGCGCGCCAGCACCGCCCCCGCCGCCCGGATTTCACCGGCCGGCAACTGGGCCCTCATGTCCAGGAGATCACGCCGCAACCCGCGTTTCCCACCGTCGTAACCGCTCATGATGCGCCGTCGCTCCCGCTCCTGTGACCCGTTCACCGGACCCCGCCTTCCGGTGCAAAGTGCCGGTTATCGTGATCCGCATGACTCCATCGCGTACTCGGATCACCAAGGCTGTCATTCCGGCAGCCGGTCTCGGGACCCGCTTCCTCCCGGCGACCAAGGCCACGCCCAAGGAGATGCTGCCGGTCGTCGACAAACCCGCCATCCAGTACGTCGTGGAGGAGGCCGCCACCGCCGGACTCAGCGACGTCCTGATGGTCACCGGCCGCAACAAGCGCCCCCTCGAAGACCATTTCGACCGCAATTACGAGCTGGAAGAGGCTCTGGACCGCAAAGGGGACGAATCGCGCCTCGCCCGTGTCCAGGAGTCCAGCGACCTGGCCACCATGCACTACGTCCGCCAGGGGGACCCCAAGGGCCTCGGCCACGCCGTCCTGTGCGCCGCCCCGCACGTCGGCGACCAGCCCTTCGCGGTCATGCTCGGTGACGACCTGATCGACCCGCGCGACCCGCTGCTCCAGCGCATGATCGAGGTGCGGGAGCAGCACGGCGGCTCCGTCATCGCCCTCATGGAGGTCGATCCGGCGCAGATCGGCCTCTACGGGTGCGCGGCCGCCGCCCCGGACGGCGACGACGACGTGGTGCTCGTCTCCGACCTGGTCGAGAAGCCGGACCCGGCCGACGCCCCCAGCAATCTCGCCATCATCGGCCGGTACGTCCTCGACCCGGCCGTCTTCGAGGTGCTGCGCAGGACCGCGCCGGGCCGTGGCGGCGAGATCCAGCTGACCGACGCCCTCCAGGCGCTCGCCGCCGACCCGGACCTCGGCGGGCCCGTCCACGGTGTGGTCTTCAAAGGGCGCCGCTATGACACCGGCGACCGTGGCGACTACCTCCGCGCCATTGTCAGACTGGCATGCGAACGTGAGGACCTGGGCCCGGAGTTCCGGACCTGGCTGCGCAGCTTCGTCAGCGAGGAGATGTGACACCGTGAGCGCCACCACCGGCCGGATCAGCCACCAGGAACGCGTCTGGTCGGTGGCCGACCACCTCGAAGACGTCCTTTCCAAGATCCACCCGCTGGAGCCCATCGACCTCCACCTCCTGGACGCGCAGGGCTGCGTGCTGGTGGAGGACGTCACCGTCCCCGCCGCCCTGCCGCCCTTCGACAACAGCTCCATGGACGGGTACGCGGTCCGCGTCGCCGACGTGGCGGGCGCCACCGACGACTTCCCCGCCGCCCTGACGGTGGTCGGCGACGTCGCGGCGGGCAGTGCCGAGCTGCCCGCCGTCGGCCCGGGCGAAGCCGCCCGCATCATGACCGGCGCGCCCCTTCCCCCCGGCGCGGAAGCCGTCGTGCCCGTGGAGTGGACCGACGGCGGAACGGGCGGCGGGCCCGCCGAGGCGATGCGCGCGCACAGCGCCGTGCCCGAGGCCGCCGGCGGCGAGGTCCGGATCTACCGCCCGGTCGACGAGCGGCAGCACGTACGCGCCCGCGGCAGCGACGTCCCGGCCGGCGAACTGGCCCTGCCGGCCGGCACCGTCATCGGCCCCGCCCAGACCGGCCTGCTCGCCGCCATCGGGCGCGCCTCGGTCCGGGTCCGGCCGCGCCCCCGGGTCGTGGTCCTGTCCACCGGAAGCGAACTGGTCCAGCCCGGCGAAGAGTTGGCCCCCGGCCAGATCCACGACTCCAACAGCTTCCAGCTCACCGCCGCCGCCCGCGCGGCCGGCGCCATCGCCTACCGCGTCGGCGCCGTCGCCGACGACGCCGAGACGCTGCGCGCCACCCTGGAGGACCAGCTCATCCGGGCCGACATCCTGGTCACCAGCGGCGGCGTCAGCGTCGGCGCGTACGACGTGGTCAAGGAGACCCTCGCCGACCTCTCCGCCGAGGAAGGCACCGTCGAGTTCCGCAAGCTGGCCATGCAGCCCGGCAAGCCGCAGGGCTTCGGCCTCATCGGCCCGGACCGCATCCCGCTGCTGGCCCTGCCCGGCAACCCGGTCAGCTCGTACGTCTCGTTCGAACTGTTCGTCCGCCCCGCCATCCGTACGCTCATGGGCCTGCCCGACGTGCACCGCCACACCTCCCGGGCCACCTGCGGCGCGGCCGTCGACTCCTCCCCGCAGGGCCGGCGCCAGTTCCTGCGCGGCCGGTACGACGCCGACACCGCCACCGTCACGCCCGTGGGCGGCGCCGGGTCCCACCTGATCAAGGCGCTGGCCCAGGCCAACGCGCTGATCGTGGTCCCGGAGGAGACGACCGAGGTCGCGGAGGGGGCGGAGGTGGAGGTCGTGCTGCTGGGGTGAGGGGCCAGGGGTGGGGGACGAGGCGGGGGGGTGGGGCGGGCGGTGTCCGTGCGGTGCCGTGGGGCCGTCCGCACGGTGCTGCGGGGGGCATACGGTGCTGCGGGGCGTTCATACGGTGTAACGGGGCCCGTCCGCACGGTGGCTGTGGGGCCGTTCGTACGGTGCCGTGGGGGCCGTCGGTACGGTGTCGTGGGGCCGTCCGCGTCGAACGTGCGTGCCGTCAGCACCGGGGAGCCGGGTGAGGGCCGACGCCTGCGGGTACGGTGTCGTCGCACAGGCGGCACGGTCCGGACCGGGAGAACGATGAGCAGCGGCCAGCAAGACCTCACCCACCTCGACGCGTCGGGCGCGGCCCGCATGGTCGACGTGTCCCAGAAGGACGTCACCGCGCGCACCGCCCGCGCCAGCGGCCGCGTCCTGGTCGCGCCGCGCGTCGTCGAGCTGCTGCGCGGCGAGGGCGTCCCGAAGGGCGACGCACTCGCCACCGCCCGCATCGCGGGCATCATGGGCGCCAAGCGCACCCCCGACCTGATCCCGCTCTGCCATCCGCTCGCGATCTCCGGAGTGGAAATCGACCTCCGGGTGGCCGACGACGCCGTGGAGATCCTGGCCACGGTCCGCACCACGGACCGCACGGGCGTGGAGATGGAGGCCCTGACGGCCGTCTCGGTCGCCGCCCTGACCGTCGTCGACATGGTCAAGGCCGTCGACAAGGAAGCGGTCGTCACCGACGTACGGGTCGAGGAGAAGACCGGCGGCAAGTCGGGCCACTGGAGCCGGTCATGACCGCGGACCGGCACCGCCCCGGCCAGGACGGACACGGCGCGACGGCAGACCCGGGACCGGAAACCGCGCCCGGCGCGGTGCGCGGCCCGACCGCGAACCCGGGACCGGAGACGGCCACCGGCCGCCCCGCCGCCACGCCGCCCAACCCCGGACCGGGCACCGCGGCCCGGGCTCCCGGGGCTCCCGCTCCTGCCGGTCCGGGTCCGAGCCCGAGCCCGAACCCGGGGGCGTCCCACCGCCCACACCGGGACGCCCCGTCCCAGAACCCCTCGCCCCGGCGACCCACCCCCGCACCGTCGCCCGAGGCCCCGGCCGAGGTACCGCCCCGAGCCCTCGTCGTCACCGCGTCCAACCGCGCGGCGGCCGGTGTGTACCCGGACAAAGGCGGGCCGCTGCTCGCCGAGGGCCTGGCCGCGCTGGGCTTCGCGGTCGACGGGCCGCGGGTGGTCCCGGACGGCGAGCCCGTCGAGACCGCCCTGCGCGCCGCCGTCACCGCCGGCTACGACGTCGTCCTGACCACCGGCGGTACGGGCATCTCGCCCACCGACCGCACCCCCGACGTCACCCGCCGCGTCATCGACTACGAGGTCCCCGGCATCCCGGAGGCGATCCGCGCCGCGGGCCGCGCGAAGGTGCCCACCGCCGCGCTCTCCCGGGGCCTGGCCGGGGTGGCGGGCCGTACGCTGATCATCAACCTGCCCGGCTCCACCGGCGGTGTCCGCGACGGCCTGGCGGTCCTCGCCGACCTCCTCCCGCACGCGGCGGACCAGCTACGGGGCGGCGACCACGGGCCGACGCCGACGCCGACGCCGGCACCCCCGGATCCCACCTCCACCGGGAGCGCACACTGAACGCCCCCTGGCCCGTCGTACTGGCGGACGGCGAGACCGCCCTCCGCCCGATAAAGCTGCGCGACCAACGCGCCTGGCGCGACGTCAACCGCCGTAACCGCGACTGGCTGCGCCCGTGGGAGGCGACCATCCCGCCGCCCCCGCCGGGCGTCCCCGCGCCGCACCGGCCCACGTACCGTCAGATGGTCCGGCATCTGCGCGCCGAGGCGCACGCGGGCCGGATGCTGCCGTTCGTCGTCGAGCACCGGGGCCGGTTGGCCGGGCAGCTGACGGTGGCCGGGATCACCTGGGGCTCGATGTGTTCGGGCCACGTCGGCTACTGGGTCGACGAGGCGGTGGCGGGCCGCGGCGTCATACCGACGGCGGTGGCGCTCGCCGTCGACCACTGCTTCCGCTCGGTGGGCCTGCACCGCGTCGAGGTCTGTATTCGGCCGGAGAACCTGCCCAGCCGCCGGGTCGTGGAGAAACTCGGCTTTCGCGAGGAGGGGCTGCGGCCGCGCTATCTGCACATCGACGGGGCCTGGCGCGACCACCTCGTATTCGCGCTGACCGCGGAGGAGGTGCCCGAGGGGCTGTTGAGCCGCTGGCACCGGGAGAAGCCCAGCACACCCCACAAATAAAATACGTGTTCGAATATTTTCACCAATTGACCACAAGCGCGTACGGCTGATCTCAACAATCACAAAAAAAGTTCGAGATATCAGCCAGATCGTGCGACACACCGGCTCAATTGGCGGATGGCCCCCTGCAAACCCCTCTACCGTGTGAGACGTGAGCAGCAGCGGCCTCATCTACGCAGTCATCGTCGGGGCCTGGGCCGCCTACTTGGTGCCGATGTGGCTTCGCAGGCAGGACGAGCTCAATGAAGCCCGGCCGACGGAACGCTTCAGTACCGCCATCCGGCTCCTGTCCGGACGGGCGGCGATGGAGCGCCGTTACGCCAAGGGGCTGGAGGGGCAGGGCAGCCGGCCCACCGACGATGCGGGCGAAGCGCGAGAGCCGGACGCCGCGGCCGAGGAGGCCGACGTCCGGGACTTCGACGCGCCCGCGGACGAGGCCCCGCCCGCCGCTCACCGCCACGCGGCGCCCGCGCCCGGCGGCGCGTCACCCGGCGGCCCAGTGCCCGGCAGCGCGTCCTCCGGCGGCCGGCCCGCCTCCGCGAGCGCCGCTGCCTCCGGGCCCGCACCCGCTCCCCGCCCCGGCAAGAAACCCGCCTTCAACCGGGCCTCCACCGCCGAGCGCATGAAGCGCGCCAAGGTGCTGGCCCGCCGTCGGCGCACCACCACCGTCCTCTTCCTCGCCTTCACCGTCGGCACGATCATCGCGGCCGTCGGCGGCCTCGCCTTCCTCTGGGCGCCGGCCATCCCCGCCATACTCCTCAGCGCGTACATCGTCTACCTCCGCGCCCAGGAGCGGCGCCGCTTCACCTTCACCATGGACCAGCGCCAGGCGGAGGCGGCCGCCCAGCGGCTGCGGGAGGGCAGGCCACGCCCTCCCCAGGCGTCCCAGCAGCCCCCCGCCGACGAAGCCCCCGCTGAGGACGCCGCCGCCATGTCCCCCGCCCCGGCACGCACCGCCGCGCCCGCCTCCCGCCCCGAGCCGGCGTCGACAGCCGGCCGCCGCGCCCTGGTGGAGGAGACCGACCACGCGGAGTGGGTGGACCAGCAGCGCGAACGCGAGCGCACCGAGCCCGGCGGCTGGGACCCCGTCCCGGTCCCGCTCCCGACGTACGTCACGGCCCCGGTCGCCCCGCGCGCCACCAGCCATGTCGACCTGGACGCCGACGACGCCTGGAGCTCCGCCCGCTCCGGCCCGGCCACCGAAACCCCCCAGCCGACCCCGTCCACCACCCCGCAGCGCCGCGCCGCCCCCGGCCGCCGCACCCGGGGCCGCACCCCCTTGTTCGACCAGTACGCCGACGACGACCGCCCCCGCGCGGCGAACGAGTGAGCCCCCACGGCTGACCAGCACGGGAAGCGATTTTTGAGCACCCCGGCAAGGATGCTAGAGTTTCACTCGTCGCAAGGGCCTGTGGCGCAGCTGGTAGCGCACCTCGTTCGCAACGAGGGGGTCAGGGGTTCGAATCCCCTCAGGTCCACCGACGGACTGCTTCCGAGTTGGCTCGGGAGTGGTTCACGAGATCCCGTCCGATCTGTTGATCGGGCGGGATCTTTGCGTTGCCCCGGGACCGGAGGGTGTGCTTCGGCGGAAGTGTGCGGATCGCTGTGCCGGACGCAGGGGAATCTCTCGCCGCTCCGGCTCAGGAGTTACTGCGAAGGGTCGCGGTCGGTTACTCGACGGCCGATGCCGGCCGGCGTGTCGTGCCTACCCCAACTGCGGTGCTGGCGAGAGCAGTTGCCATGATGGGTCAGGTTCCTTATGGGCAGCGAGGGGGAGGCGTTGTACATGGTTCGCACGGTGGTTCCGGTGGGGTTGGCTGTTGTTCTGGCGGCAGTCGGTGTGCTGCATTTCGTCTGGGCTTTCTCGACCTGGCCGATGAAGGACACGGTGACGTTCACCAAGACGATCGGTGGCAGCGACGACGGTGTGATGCCGTCGGCGCCGAGCACGGTTCTGGTGGGGGTGGCGCTGATCGGTGGCGCCGTGCTCACGCTCATGGTCAACGAGTCCATTCCGGCGATCGGCCCGGACTGGCTGCGGCTGGTGGGTATGTACGGACTGGCCGTGGTCCTGCTCGCCCGTGGCTTGGGCGGGTACTTCATGAACTCCGGAGCCGCCGTCGAGTTCCAGCGGCTGAACAGCTTCCTGTACTCGCCGTTGTGCGTGGTGCTCGGCGTCCTGGGCGGGATCGTTGCGGTGGCCGCGAGCAGGCGCTGACACGGCGTGGGGGCGGTCGAACGAGGGTTGTCCACAGGCCCAGTTGATTGTCGGTCCTGGGCTCTAAAGTTGTTTTTTGCGGGGCCGGTGGGCTTCGTCATGGGTACGTGATCGGGTATCCGATGGCGGTGGCGACGGGAGGACACATGGCCAAGGAACGGGCGTTCGGGCCGCATCAGCTGGCCGAGTGGCTGGGGATCGAGCCGCGGCATGTACGGCGTGCCGAGACCCGGGGGCTGATTCCGCCCCCGGATGTGGGGGACGAGCGGTGGTCGGTGGGGTTGGCCAAGACACTGCCGGACCGGGTCGAGGAGATCCTGTCCGTGGTGGGCGACGAGAACTACGGGGATGCGCAGGGCTCCGGGAAGGCCGGGCGTCGTCAGCCGGTCAAGGGGGACACGCTGGGGCCGCACCAACTGGCGAGCGAGCTGGAGCTCCAGCGGTGGCAGGTCGGCCGGGCCGAGCAGCGGGGGTTGCTCCCGCCGCCGGACGTGGACGGCAAGCGATGGTCGCGGGAGGTCGTGGAGGGCTTGCGGGAGCGGGCGGCGGAGATCAGGGAAGAGCTCGGCGACCACCCCGGGCTGGGGTCGATCGACGCGGCGAAGCACCTGGCCGAGCGTATGGAGCTGGGGGTCGAGCGGGAGGACGTGCGGGTGCTGGCGGGGCAGGGGCACCTTCGGCCGGTGGGGGAGTTCCGGGGGTATCCCATGTTCAGCCTGGAAAGCCTCGACGGGCTGGGCGAGGAACTGGTCGCGGGGGTGGTGGGTGAGCGGCAGCGGTGGATGGAGCGGAGCGTGACGGCCAAGGAGGCAGCGGCGCTGTTGGGGTGGTCGGCCGGCCGGTTCGAGGTGACGGCGGAGCGGAACGGTCTGGGCCCGGGGCGGCTCGGCCGGTACGACCGGGCGGAGGTCGAGGCGTTGCCGGAGAGGGACGGGGCGGAGGGGAGGGGCTGAGGGGGAGGGGGTGAGGTGATTGAGGGGGGGACGAGGGGCCGGAGGACTGTGGGTCAGGTGGGGAGGAGGGATCGGGCCTGGGCGCGGGCTTGGAGGATGGGGGAGGGGAAGACAGCCAAGCCGTGTGTGACCAGGGCGCCTTCGTGGAGGAGCAGGAGGGTCCGGGCCAGGCGGTCCGGGTCCGGGGCGGCCAGGGTGCGGGCGAGGCCGGTGAAGAGGGCGAGCATCCAGGCCTTCTGACCGGTGATGATCGCGTACGCCGGGTGGGCCGGGTCACTGATCTCCGCGTGCGCATTGACCATGCCGCAGCCCTTGGTGCTGTGCTCCACGGACCAGGCGTGTGAGGCGTCGAAGACGGCCAGGATGCGGGAGGCCGGGTCGGGGCCCGCGGCGTCGAGGTGTTCGCCGAGGAACGCGCGCCAGCGTTCGTCGCGTTCGGCCAGGTACTCCACGACGATCTGCTCCTTGGAGCCGAACCTGTCGTAGAGCGTCTTCTTCGTGACCCCGGCCTCCGCCGCGATCAGGTCGACGCCGACGGCGTGGATGCCGCGCTCGTAGAACAGCTTGGCGGCAGCCGCGCGCACGCGCAGGGCGCCGGGGGTCATGGGGACGCGGTGCGGGGGGTTAGGGGCGGAGTGCGCCGGGGTGGGTGCTTCGGGGGTGGGCGTTTCTGGGGCGGGTGCTTCCGGGGTGGGCGAACTGGGGGCGGGTGTTCCGGGAGCAAGGGCGTCCGCGGTGGACGAATCCGAGGCGGGCGTATTCGGGCTGGGCGTGCCTGGGGGCGGTGTGCCCGGAGTGGGTGCCTTCGGGGCGGGTGCTTCCGGGGCGAGCGTTTCCGAGGTGGTGGCCTTCGAGGTGGTGGCCTTCGGAGGGGTCGGCTTCGGGGTGGGGGCTGGTGGCATCTCGGGTCCTCGGGGAGGGAGGGGTGTGTCGGGGGCGTCGAGGTGAGTATACCGATCTGTATAGTTCGAGGGGTGGTGGTAGACCGATCGGTTTAGACGGAGAGTGGGTGAGTGGTGTGGGGCTGCTGGTCTCGGCCGGGTTCGTGGTGTGCTGGAGTTCCGGGTTCATCGGGGCGAAGCTGGGGGCGGGGAGCGCGGCGGCGGTCACCGTACTGATGTGGCGCTTCCTGCCGCTGGCCCTCGTGCTGCTCGCGGTGGCGGCCGTCGCCGCCCGGAAACCGTGGCGTGGGCTCACGGCTCGGGACGTGGCACGGCAGGCGGTGATCGGAGCGCTGTCGCAGAGCGGGTACCTGCTCACCGTCTACTACGCGATCCAGCTAGGCGTCAGCAGCGGTACCACCGCTCTGATCGACGGCACCCAGCCGCTGGTGGCAGGCGCGCTCGCCGGGCCGTTGCTGCGTCAGTACGTGACGGGCCGGCAGTGGGTCGGCCTGTGCCTGGGCCTGGGCGGGGTCCTCATCGTCACCACGGCCGACGCGGGAGCCGGGGGCAAGGCGGCGGGCTGGGCCTACGCGGTGCCGTTCCTCGGGATGTTCGCGCTGGTGGCAGCCACCTTCCTGGAGAGCCGTGCCCGTACACGGGTCGTTCCGGTGGTGTCGCTGACCGTCCACTGCGCCACCAGCGCCGTGATCTTCTCCGGGCTCGCGCTGGCCACGGGGGCCGCGACGCCGCCCGCCGACGCCGCCTTCTGGCTGGCGATCGGCTGGCTCGTCGTGCTGTCCACACTCGGCGGGTACGGGCTGTACTGGCTGATCCTCCGGCGTTCCGGCGTCACCAAGGTCAACACACTCATGTTCCTCATGGCGCCGGTGACCGCTCTGTGGGGTGCCGTGATGCTCGGGGAGCCGTTCAGCCCGCAGACCGCCGTCGGGCTGGGTGTGGGGCTGGCGGCGGTCGTGGTGGTGCAGTGGGGGAGTGGGAGGCGGCATCGGAGGGGTTCGGGAGGCGGCGGCGGGCATCAGGGGAGCGGCGGGCGTGGGGTGGGGGTCAGTAGGGGAGGGCTCGTCGGGTGATGCGGATGCCGCGGCGGGCCAGGTAGGTGAGGGGGTTGATGTCGGAACCGTAGTGGCGGGTCTTGCGGACTTCGAAGTGGAGGTGGGGGCCGGTGGTGCGGCCGGTGGCGCCGCTGTAGCCGATGCGGGTGCCGGCCCGTACGCGTTGGCCGACGCGGGCGGTGATGCGGGAGAGGTGGCCGAACAGGGTGTAGTAGCCGTCGGTCATGTGGATGGTGACGGCCAGGCCGTAGTCGCCCGAGCGTTTGGCCAGGACGACGGTGCCGGATCCGACGGAGGAGACCGGGGTGCCGGTGCGGACGGCGAAGTCCACGCCGGTGTGGTGGCCGGCGGCCCAGTTTCCCTTGACGCCGTAGGGCGAGCTGACGCGGGCGTTGACGGCGATCGGGCGGGTCCACGAGCCTGCGGGTGCGGCCGGGACCGCCTCGGTCACGGTCAGGCTGAGGACGGTGCCGAGGGCCGCGGGGACCACGCCGTGCAGCAGGAGTCGTCTGCGGAGCCAGTTCATAGTTGCGAGGACACGCCCTGGGAGGGGTCGACGCATCCGGAAACACGCGGAGGGCGCCCGAACGGCGCAGAGGTTCCCCGTACCGGGTGGTAACAGGAGTGCGTGCGGGTGGACGGGGAATCAGGGCGCGCGGGTGGTGCTTTCGCGGAGTTCGAGGTGCGGCAGCTCGGCCTGGAGGCGGCGGGTGGGTGCGCCGTCGAGGAGGGACAGCAGCTCCTGGGCGGCCAGGCGGCCGAACCCCGCGGTGTCGCGTACGAGTGAGGTCAGACGCGGGTGGGTCACCCGGCACAGGGGCGAGTCGTCCCAGGCGACGATGGACAGGGCGCCGGGTACGGGGACACCGTGTCCGGCGGCCACGGCGGCTCCGGCCACGGCCATCACGTCGTTGTCGTAGACGATCGCGGTGGGCGGATGCGGGGCGGCCAGCAGGCGGCGGGTGGCTTCGGCGCCCTGTTCGTCGGAGTAGTCCGTGCAGACGGAGCGGACGTCGGCGGCGTCCAGGCCGAGGCGGGCCGCCTCGGCGCGCAGGGCGGCGACCCTGCGTTCGGTGTGGGCGAGGCCGGGCAGGCCGGCGATGTGCACGATGCGGCGGTGGCCGAGCGCGTGGAGGTGGTCGATGATCGAGCGCATCGCGGCGGCGTCGTCGGCCCAGATGGTGGAGAGGGGAGCCGTGGCGGGTGGCGGCCCGGCCTCCGCCCCCGCCTGTGTGTCGCCGATGACGACGGTCGGCAGGGTCAGGGAGGCGAGGAGGGCCGGGCGGGGGTCCTCGGTGCGGGGGTCGACGACCAGGACGCCGTCCACGCGGCGTTCGGCCCACCAGCGGCGGTAGGTCGCGCACTCGGCGTCCAGGTCCTCGACGACCTGGAAGAGGAGGGCGACGCGCCGGGCGGCGAGGGCCTCCTGGATGCCGGAGACCAACTGGAGGAAGAAGGACTCGACGCCGAGGGTACGGGCGGGGCGGGCGAGGACCAGGCCGACGCAGCCGGAGCGTTCGCCGGACAGGGCGCGGGCGGCGCTGTTGGGCTGCCAGCCGAGTTCCTCGGCGACCTCGCGGATGCGGGCGCGGGTGCCGGGGGAGACGCCGTCGCGGTCGTTGAGGGCGAAGGAGACGGCCGAGGGGGAGACGCCGGCGCGTTCGGCGATGTCCTTCATGGTCGGGCGGCGGCGCGGGGGAGCTGTGGGGATGCGGGGGGCGTCGCCCGCGGCCGGGGGGCCGGTGGTCATCTCGTCGGTCAGCTCCTCCGGTCGGCCCGGTCTCCGTGGTGCGGTGATCTGAGTGACCCGTTGCTGCTAAACCGCATTAGGTCGTCGGGCTAAAGCGCATTAGGTGATTCAGGATCACGGTGCGGGCGCGGGAAGTCAACCGTTGTACGGGAAGGCGGCAGGAGGCTGGACGGGAGTGAACTCATCGGTGTCGTTACGGAATTGAGATGGCGGGTTCGGCAAGCGGTGGCTTTAGCGCATCAGTGCAGGTGGGGCTTGGGGATGTGGCGGAAAGGGGCGGGGGTGGGCGTGGAAGGGCGCGGGGTGAAAGGGAGCGGTGGCGGCGGAAGTTCGGGGCTGTGCATTGACGGGAGGGAAAGCGGACGACAACGTTGGCACCGCCATCCGGCGGCGCGGCCGGTCGTGTGCCGGTCCGTGCGTGGCTCTTCGCTGTTTCCTCGCGGTTCCCCGAAGCGGGAGCGCTCCCTCACGGGGACGTGCCTCCCGGGCAGAAGCGTTTCCCCGACGCAGGAGTGACCATGACGCGCAGGCACTTGGATCCCGTACGTAACGCAAGCAGCGCCCGCAGCGCGAGCAGCGCACACAGCGCAAGCAACAAGCGCCCCGGCCGCCCCCGGCTGGTCGTTGCCACCACCCTCACAGCCGCTCTGATGTCGGCCACGGCCGCCTGTGGTGTCGGCGGGGCCGAGGGCTCGTCGGCCGCCGAGGGGCAGCCGAAGCGGACCGGCAAGGTCGCCGGGGAGATCACCTTCCGTACGCTCCAGTTGAAGCCGACCTTCACCACGTACGTGCAGGGCGTCATCGACGCGTTCGAGAAGAAGTACCCGGACGTGAAGGTGACCTGGGAAGACGTGCCGGGTGACGGCTACAACGAGAAACTTGTCGCCGATGCGCAGGCCGGCGGGCTGCCGGACGTGGTCAACCTGAACACCGACTCGTTCCAGTTGCTCGGCGACCGGGGGATGCTCGCGGACGTCGCCCGGCTGGACCCGAAGATCGCACGGGAATACGTACCGGGCGCCTGGGAGCAGTACAAGCTGCCGGGCAAGGGGGACGGCGTGTACGCGTATCCCTGGTACGTGACGCCCGAGATCCTCACGTACAACAAGGAACTCTTCGCCGAGGCCGGGCTCGACGTGAACAAGCCGCCCACCACGGTCGAACAGTTCTTCGGCCAGGCGGAGCGGATCGCGCAGGCGGCGAACGGCCGGTACAGCGCGTTCATGGCGGACCCGAAGGGGCGGCTGCCCGGTGACTGGCAGAAGACGGGCGTGCCGATCCTGAACAAGGAGAAGGACGCGTTCGTCTTCGACACGCCCAAGGCCGTCGAGTGGGTGCAGCGGATGAAGAAGCTGTACGCGATGGGGGCGATGCCGAAGGAGTCGCTGACCAAGGCCGACGACCTCGCCCAGCTCTACGGGGCGGGGAAGCTGGTGTTCGGGCCCGGGTCACCGGGGATCCTCAAGGACGTCAAGCGCAACTCCCCGTCGGCGTACGCGGACACGCAGGTGGCGCCGGCCGTCACCGGGACGCTCCAGCACATCGGCATCTACACGCAGTCGCTGGGCGTACGGAAGGACACCGAGCACCCGGACGCGGCGGCGGAGTTCGCGAAGTGGGTGACCAACGGGCCGAACCAGGTGGCGTTCTCGAAGCAGGTGACCATCTACCCGTCGAACGCCAAGGGCCTCGCCGACCCGTACTTCGCCGACCGCGGCGACGGCAAGGACCCCGAGACGCTGGCGCGCGCCATCGGTGCCGAGGAGCTGAAGGCGGCCCGGCTGGACGCGAACACCCCCGTGGAGTGGACCACCCAGGTCGGTGACGCGGTGGTGCGGGAGATGCAGAAGGGGATCAAGGGGGAAGAGGAGCCCGCCGCGGCGGTCAAGAACGCGCAGGAAGCGGCCAACAAGATCCTCGAACAGCAGCAGAAGCAGCACAAGCAGAAGCGGCAGTGACCGGAGATGGCATCCGGCACGACACGCACGCCACACATGACGATCACCCCGGGCCCGACCTCGGTCCCGGCCGCGCCCACCCCCGGTTCCGCCCGGCGCAGCCGCAGAGCTCTCGGCACGGACACCGGCCTGGTGCACCGTCGCTGGTGGACGCCGTACCTCTTCCTGCTGCCGGGCCTGGTCATGGTGGTGCTGTTCAGCCTCTGGCCGTTCGTCAACACCGTCATCCTGTCGCTCACCGACGCGCAGATCCTGCGCGGCGGCCGGTTCGTGGGCCTGGAGAACTACGGGCGGGCGCTCGACGACCCCGACTTCTGGACGGCGACCCTCAACAGCGTCGTCTACCTGGCCGTCGTCGTGCCGTGCCTGGTGCTGCTGCCGCTGGCGCTGGCCGTCCTCGTGCAGCGGAAGGTGCCCGGCATCGGCTTCTTCCGTTCCGCCTTCTACACGCCGGTCATCGCGTCGGCCGTCGTCGTCGGGCTGATCTGGCAGTGGGTGCTGCGCAGTGACGGACTGGTCAACACCGTGTTCGAAAAGCTGCACCTGATCTCCGGGCCGATCCCGTTTCTGACCGACTCCACGATGCTGCTGGTCTCCGCCATGATCGTCACGATCTGGAAGGGCCTGGGCTACTACATGGTCTTCTACCTCGCGGCGCTGGGGAACGTGCCGGCGTCGCTGTACGAGGCCGCCGCCCTCGACGGCGCCGGCGCCGTCCGCCGCTTCCTCAGCATCACCATCCCCAGCGTGAAACCGATGATGCTGCTGGTCGGGACGTTGTCGGCGATCTCCGCACTGCGGGTGTTCACCGAGATCTACATCCTCGGCGGAGAGAGCGGCGGCCCCGGCGGCGGGGCCCGGACCCTGCCGTTCCTCATCCGGCAGGTCGGGCTGGGCTTCGCGGGCGAGACCGGTTACGCGGCGGCCGTGTCGATCCTGCTGTTCCTGCTGACGCTGGCGTTCAGCCTGCTGGGGCACCGGCTGTCGAAGGGAGACGAGAGGTGACCGCTCTGTCCTCGTCAGGTGCGCGTCGGGTCCGGCGCGCCCAGGTCGCGGGCCGCGGCCGCAAGGCACCCCGCAGACGCAGAGCGCCCCTCGGCCGCAAGGCGATTCTCGGTCTCTCCGGCCGCTATCTGACGTTGTGCCTGATGCTGGTGGTGATGCTGGGGCCCATCGTCTGGCAGTTCCTGACGTCGCTGAAAGGGCGCGGGGAGGACGTGTACGGGGGCGTGCTGCCCAGCCGGCCGACCCTGGACAACTACGTACGGGTCGCCGAGTCCTTCCCGCTGCTGCACTACGTGGGCAATACGCTGATCGTCGCGGCGCTGGCCGTCACCTCCAACTGCGTGTTCGCCGCGATGGGCGGCTACGCGCTGTCGCGCGCCGGGTGGCGCGGGCGGCGGGTCGTCTTCACGGTGCTGGTCGCGACGCTGATGTTCCCCTTCGAGTCCGTGATGATCTCGATGTTCCTCACGGTGCGTTCGATGGGGCTGGTGGACACGCTCGTCGGCGTCTGGCTCCCCGGCGCGGTCTCCGTGCTGAACCTGATGATCATGCGGGCCGCCTTCCTCGCCGTACCGAAGGAGGTGGAGGAGGCCGCGGTCCTGGACGGGGCCGACGAGTGGCAGCGCTTCACGAAGGTGTTCGTACCGGCCGCGAAGGGCGCGCTGGCGGTGGTCTGCCTGACCAGCTTCATGGGCGCCTGGGACGACTTCCTGTGGCCGCTGATCGTGCTGACCAACAGCGATCACTACACCCTGCAACTCGGACTGAAGTCGCTGGCCGGAGCCACCACGGTCAACGACCAACGGCTGATCGCGGCAGGCGCCATGGCCGCGCTGATCCCGATGATGGCGCTCTTCTTCGCCCTCCAGCGGTTCTTCTTCAAGGGCGTGGGCGAGGGGGCGCTGAAGACGTGAAGGGAAGCGATGTGACGTCGTCCGCCGGCCGCGCGCCCCGTATGGGCGCCAACTACACGCCCAGCCAGGGCTGGTTCCACCACTGGCTGGATTTCGACCTCGACGCCGTACGCCGCGACCTGGCCGCCCTCGCGGCGCTCGGCCTGGACCACGTCCGGGTCTTCGCCCTCTGGCCGGTCTTCCAGCCGAACCGTTCCCTCATCCGCCCGCGCGCCGTCGGACAACTGGGTCAACTGGTGGACGCCGCCGCGGAGAACGGCCTGGACGTCGCCGTGGACGCCCTCCAGGGCCACCTGTCCAGCTTCGACTTCGTACCGTCCTGGCTGCGCACCTGGCACCGGCGCAACATGTTCACCGACCCGGAGGCGATCGACGGCGCGGCCCGTTACCTGGAAACCCTCGCGACGTCCCTGGCCGGCCGTCCCAACTTCCTGGGTATGACGCTGGGAAACGAGATCAACCAGTTCTCGGGGCCGCCGCACCCGGACCCCGACCCGTGCACGTACGAGGAGGCCGGGCAGTGGCTGACCCGGCTGCTGGACGTGTGCGAGCGGGCCGCGCCGGGACGGCTGCACACCCACGCCGAGTACGACGCGGTGTGGTTCCAGGACGGCCACCCCTTCACCCCCGCCCAGGCCGCACGCCTCGGCCGGGCCACCACCCTCCACTCCTGGGTCTTCAACGGCACGGCCCAGCGGCACGGTCACGACGGGACCGCGACGGTACGGCTGGCCGAGTACTTGATCCAGGTGGCCACGGCCTGGGCCGACGGTCCGGCGCGCCCGGTCTGGCTCCAGGAGATCGGCGCCCCCGCCCCGCTCGTACCGCCCGAACACGCCGCCACGTTCGCCACCGCCACCCTCGACAACGTCCTGACCTGCGAGGAGCTGTCCGGCATCACGTGGTGGTGCTCGCACGACGTGTCCCGCGAGCTGGCGGACTTCCCTGAGCTGGAGTACGGGCTCGGGCTGCTCACCTCGGACGGCGCGGTCAAACCGGCCGGGCGCGCGGTCGCCGAAGCGGCGGCCCGGCTGCGCGCGGAGCCGCCGCGGCCGGTACGCCGCACCACCGCGCTCGTCCTGGACGCGGGAGACACCGGCACGGCGCCGCACCGGTCGGTGTGCGCGCCGGGCGGGCCCTTCTTCGAGGCGTGGGTACGGCTGGCCGGCCAGGGCGTACGGGCGGGAGCCGTCCTGGCGGACCGGGCGCGGGACGCCGCGTACCTGGCGGGACGGGGGATCACGGAGGTGGTGTGGCCCTCGGACGTGAAGTGACGGAGCGGAGCAGTACGGGCGCGGACATGACCGGAGAGCGGGACGAGCGGTGGAGGACGCAATGGACGCACGACGGGATGCGGGGCGGGGCAAGGGCTCTGAGCAGGGGCCGTCCCGGCGCAAGCTGGTCGCCGGGGCCGCGGCGGCGGGTCTGGCGCTGCCGCTGACCTCCGGGAGCGCGGGAGCGGCCGTACGGGCGGACGCCTCCAGAGGGGCTGTACGGGCGGACGCCTCCGCAGCGGCGGGACGGGAACAGACCCCGAAGGCGGCAGGTTTCCTCCAGCCGTACGCCTCCTACTGGTTCCCCGACAGCTTCCCCGAGGGCCGCGAGCCCGACCCGGGCGCGGTCTGGCGCAGCCTGAAGAGCTGGCGTCCGCAGGACGACGCGGACCTGCCGTACAACGTCGCGACCGTGCCCTTGGCCAAACGTTTCGCGCCGGTGCCCGCCAACCCCACCGCCCGCACCGGCCAGGCCCGTGTCTCGGCGCTCGTCTCCTTCGCGGGGACGGCCCGGAACCCTTCCCAGGGCAGCCCGAAAGCGGACTACTACACCCTCAGCCACTGGGCCTACCTGGACGAACTGGTCTTCTGGGGCGGCTCGTCGGGCGAGGGCGTCATCCTCGCCCCCAACGCCCCGGTCACCGACGCCGCGCACCGCAACGGCGTGCCCGTGCTGGGCAACGTCTTCCTCCCGCCCACCGCGTACGGCGGCGAGCTGACCTGGACGCGCGAGCTGGTCCAGCAGGACGCGCTCGGCCGTTTCCCGCTGGCGGACAAGCTGATCCAGGTGGCCCGTACGTACGGCTTCGACGGCTGGTTCCTCAACGGTGAGACCGACGGCGGCGACCCCGCGCTGGCCCGGCAGTTCGCCGACTTCGTGCGGGCGCTGCGCAAGGGCGCGCCCGAACTGCGCATCACCTGGTACGACGCGTTCAACGCGGACGGCCGGGTCGGCTGGCAGGGCGCGCTGAACGACAAGAATGCGATGTTCTTCCAGCGCGGGGCCGAGAAGCTGTCCGACACGCTGTTCGTGGACTTCCGGTGGAGCGCGTCCCGGCTGGCGTCGTCGGCCGCGTACGCCCGGCGGCTGGGACGTTCGCCGTACGAGCTGTGGGCCGGTGTCGACGTCGAGGCCAGCGGCTGGGACTCGCGCGTGAACTGGGACGCCTTCGTGCCGGAGGGCCGTGACCACGTGGTGTCGTACGGGCTCTACCGGCCGGAGTGGACGCGGCGCTCCGGCGAGGCGCCCGGAGCGTTCCACGCGCGCGACGACCAGTTCTGGGGCGGGCGGAACACCGACCCGTCGGCGCCCGCCGGGCCGGGCTCCTGGCGCCCGGCCGCCCGTACGGTCGCGGACCGCTCGACCGTCACGTCCGTACCGTTCGCCTCCGCCTTCAACACCGGTCACGGGACGGCCTGGTACGAGGACGGGGTGCGGACCGGTGAGGCCGAGTGGAACCACCTCGGCCTTCAGGACCGGCTGCCCGGGCGGCGGTGGGCGCTGTGGGCGGACGGCGGTGGAACGTTCCGGCGGCCCGCGGTCGGCTTCGACTTCGGGGCGGCGTGGCGCGGCGGCAGCAGCCTGCTCGTGGACGGCACGCTCGACCGTCCCGTGACGCTGGAGCTGTACCGCACGCGGCTGCCCCTGCGCGCCGGCACCGTCCTGGAGATCACCCACCGGGCCGACGAGGGCTCGGCGGCGGTCACCGTGGAGGCGGCCGTGGCGTACGCGGAGCCCGCGAAGGCCGGCGGGCGGCCGCAGTTCCGCCGGATGCCGGCCCGGACCGTCCGGGCCGCGGACGGCTGGGTCACCTCCACCGTACGGATCGGGGACGGCCCCGGCCGTACCGCGTACGCGCTCGGTGTGCGGCTGGGGGCGCCCGGCGGCGCGCCCGTGCGCTGGCGGCTGGGCGCCCTCGCGGTACGGGACGGTGAACCGGCCGCGCACACGCCCGCGCCACCGGGCGCCGTGAAGATCGCCGCAGCACGCGTCACGGGTGACGGCACGGCCGAACTGCGGCTCACCTGGCAGCCGTCGGCCAAGGGCGTGCCCGTACGGCACTCGGCCAAGGGCGTGCCCGTAAGGCACTACGAAGTGCACCAAACCCTCCAGGACGGAAAGCGCCGCTTCCTTGGCGGGACCTGCGGCACGGCCTTCTATCTGCCCGCACTGCGGCGGACGGACGGCGAGCCGGGAACCCGGCTGGAGGTGCGGGCGGTCGGCGAGCTGTACGGCTCGTCGGCGGCCGCCACGGCCGTATTCACCTGGTAAGCCACTCGCCCGAGGGGCAGAAACTCCGCAGGACGCGTACCACCGCTCACCCACCCCCACCCGCCACACACCCACCGGAGCACCCTCATGCACGACGACCGCAGCATCGTGGAACACCGTCTACGCCGTGTCCTGAACGACCGCATCGTGCCCGCCGTCCGCAGCCGGTCCGTGCCGCTGACGGTCGAGCGCTGGGAGGCGCCGGGCGAGCCGGTGCCGCCGGCCGAGGGACTGGCCGCCACCTACGAACCGACGAAGACCGGGGAGGGGTGGGGGCCCGCCTGGGGCACCACCTGGTTCCGGGTCACCGGGCAGGTCCCGGCGGAGTGGGCCGGACGCACCGTCGAAGCCGTACTGGACCTCGGCTTCGACGCGAACATGCCCGGCTTCCAGTGCGAGGGCCTGGTCTACCGGGCGGACGGCGAGGCGGTGAAGGGCCTGAACCCGCGCAACGACTGGGTGCGCATCGCCGAGGCCGCCACCGGCGACGAGGCGGTCGAGCTGTACGTGGAGGCGGCCTCCAACCCCGTCCTGGCGGACCACCGGCCCACCTACGAGGGCGACCGGCTCACCGCGAGCCACGCGCCGCTGTACCGGCTGCGGCGGATGGACCTCGTCGTCTTCGAGACCGAGGTCTGGGAACTCGTCCAGGATCTGGAGGTGCTGGGCAGCCTGATGCGGGAGCTGGACGTGGCCGACGCGCGCCGCCACGGCATCCTGCGCGCCGTCGAGCGGGCCCTGGACGCCGTCGACCTGAAGGACATCCCCGGCACCGCCGCGCGGGCGCGCGAGCAGCTCACGGACGTCCTCGCGTCCCCGGCCCACGCCTCGGCGCACCGCGTCAGCGCGGTCGGCCACGCGCACATCGACTCCGCCTGGCTGTGGCCGCTGCGCGAGACGGTACGCAAGGTGGCCCGTACGTCCTCGAACATGGTCAACCTGATGGACGAGCACCCCGAGTTCGTCTTCGCCATGTCGCAGGCACAGCAGCTCGCCTGGATCAAGGAGCACCGGCCCGAGGTGTTCGCCAGGGTCAAGGCGAAGATCGAGGCGGGGCAGTTCGTGCCGGTCGGCGGCATGTGGGTGGAGTCGGACACCAACATGGTCGGTGGCGAGGCGATGGCCCGGCAGTTCCTGTACGGGAAGAAGTTCTTCCTCGACGAGTTCGGGATCGAGACGAAGGAGGTGTGGCTGCCGGACTCCTTCGGCTACACGGCGGCCATGCCGCAGCTCGTGAAGCTGTCCGGCTCGACGTGGTTCCTGACGCAGAAGATCTCCTGGAGCCAGGTCAACAAGTTCCCGCACCACACCTTCTGGTGGGAGGGCATCGACGGCACCCGCGTCTTCACCCACTTCCCGCCCGTCGACACCTACAACTCCGACCTCGGCGGCAAGGAGATGGCACACGCGGCCCGCAACTACCGTGAGAAGGGCCGGGGTACGCGGTCGCTGGCGCCCTTCGGGTGGGGTGACGGCGGTGGCGGCGCCACCCGCGAGATGCTGGCCCGCGCGGCCCGGCTGCGGGATCTGGAGGGCTCGCCGCGGGTCGAGATCGAGCGGCCCGACGCGTTCTTCGAGAAGGCGCACGCGGAGTACCCGGACGCGCCGGTGTGGGCGGGCGAGCTGTACCTGGAGCTGCACCGCGGCACGTACACCTCGCAGGCCAAGACCAAGCAGGGCAACCGGCACAGTGAGTCCCTGCTGCGCGAGGCCGAGCTGTGGGCCGCCACCGCCGCCGTGCGGGTGCCGGGTCACGCGTACACCTACCCGTACGAGGACCTGGAGCGGATCTGGAAGACGGTGCTGCTGCACCAGTTCCACGACATCCTGCCCGGCTCGTCGATCGCCTGGGTGCACCGGGAGGCCCGCGACACGTACGCGCGGGTGCGCGAGGAGCTGACCGGGATCGTCCGCGCCGCGCAGACCGCGCTGGCCGGGCCCGGCACCCGGGAGATCGTCTTCAACGCGGCACCGCACGCGCGCGGCGGCGTTCCGGCGGGCGGCGCGCAGCCCGCACCCGGGCAGGCGCCCGGCCGGAGCGGTGCGCCCGCCTCCGTACGCCCGGTGACCGTCGAGCCGCTGACCGTGGACGGCCGGGCCACCGGCGGCCACCGCCTCGCCAACGGCCGGCTGCGGATCGAGATCGACGCGCGCGGGCTGGTCGTGTCGGCATATGACATCGAGGCCGGACGGGAGGCCGTGGCACCGGGCGCGGCGGCCAACCTCCTCCAGATCCACCCGGACTTCCCCAACATGTGGGACGCCTGGGACGTGGACGAGTTCTACCGGCACAACGTCACCGACCTGGTGTCCGTGGACGAGCTGACGGTCGACGCGGCCGGCCCGCACGAGGTACGGGTCAAGGTCGCCCGGTCCTTCGGGCACGGCTCCACCGTCGTGCAGACCCTGACCCTGCGCTCCGGCGCCAAGGTCCTGGAGATCGACACCGAGGTGGACTGGCGGGAGACCGAGACGTTCCTCAAGGCCACCTTCCCGCTGGACGTGAAGGCCGACCGGTCCGCCTCCGAGACCCAGTTCGGGCACGTCTTCCGCGCCACCCACACCAACACGTCCTGGGAGGCCGCCAAGTTCGAGATCTGCGCGCACCGCTGGATCCAGGTCGAGGAACCGGGCTGGGGCGCGGCCCTGGTCAACGACTCCACGTACGGGCACGACGTCACCCGCGACATCCGTCCGGACGGCGGCCAGACCACGACCGTACGGCTGTCCCTGCTGCGGGCGCCCCGCTACCCGGACCCGGAGACCGACCAGGGTCGGCACCGCCTGCGGTACGCGCTCGCGCCCGGCGCGACGGTCGGCGACGCGGTACGGGAGGGACACCGGATCAACCTGCCCGAACGCACGGTGCGGGGTGGCGGGCCGGTCGAGCCGCTGGTCGCGGTCGACAACGACGCGGTGGTGGCGGAGGCCGTGAAGCTGGCCGAGGACCGCAGCGGCGACGTCGTGGTCCGGCTGTACGAGTCGCACGGCGGCCGGGCCTCGGCGACGCTCACGGCCGGGTTCCCGGTGGCGGGTGCCGTGGAGACGGATCTGCTGGAGCGGGAGACGGCCGGTTCGGCCGTCGGTGAGGTACGGGACGGACAGGTGGCGCTCACGCTGCGGCCGTTCCAGATCGTGACCGTACGGCTGTCGCGCGCGGCGGGCTGACAAGAAGGCGGGGCGGCCGGAGTCCTGCGGGCCCGGCTGCCCCGTCCCCCTCACCCCCCGTTCTCCACCGCCTTCAGCACCTCACCCGCGCCGTCCTCCGCCGCCATGCGCCGTGCGATCCCGGTGGCGGCAGCGCGGTGGGCGGGCTCCCGTACAGCGCGCGCGACGGCCTCCGCCAAGAGGTCCGGTGCGCCTTCCTCCTCCGCCAGCGCGCGGAACGGTACCGGACCGGTACCGGCGCCCACCGCCGCCAGCCGGGCGGCCCAGAACGGCTGGTCGGCGGTGACCGGTACCGGCACGGCCGGGACCCCGGCCCGCAGTGCGGCGGCCGTCGTGCCCGCGCCCGCGTGGTGCACGACGGCCGCCGTACGCGGGAAGAGGAGGGAGTGCGGCACCTCGCCGACGGTCAGGACGTCGTCGCCGGTCTCCGGGCCGGCCAGGCCCGCCCAGCCGGACTGGAGCACGCCGCGCACCCTGGCGCGGCGGAGGGCGGCGACGACGTTCGCCGTCAGCCGCGCGGCCGTGCCGTCGTCCCCCGCCCCTGCCGCCATGCTGCCGAAGCCGACGAAGACGGGCGGCGGGCCCGCCGCGAGGAAGTCCTCCAGCGCGGGTGGGAGGGCGGCGTCGGGTGCGGTGTACGGCCACCAGTTGCCGACCAGTTCCAGGCCGGGGCGCCAGTCCGTGGGCCGGGGGACGAGTGCGGGGCTGACGCCGTGCAGCACCGTACGGCGGTCCGCGTCCCGGCGGCGGCGCAGCGCGCCCGTCGAAACGGGCGGCAGGCCCAGCCGGGCCCGTAGCTCCCGTACCCCGTCCGCGTACAGGCGGTCCACCACCCGCAGGGAGAGACGGCCGGCGGCGCGGTTGCCCCGGCGGCCCAGCGAGCGGGTGCCCGCGACCACGGGCGGGAAGTCGCCGGTGGGCGCGTTCGGCTGGAGGGGCAGGTCGAGGAACGGGATGTCCATCGCCTCGGCGGCGTGCCGGCCGAGCGGGGCGGTGGTCGCGGACAGGAGCAGCAGGTCGGCGCCCTGGGCGGCGGCATCGGCGAGGCCGGGGCCGAGCTCCCGGGTGAAGGCGGCGGCCCGGCGCATCAGCTCCCGCTTCCCGCCGGAAGCCCCGTTCCGTTCCCTTCGGGGGTCGGCGGGCAGCGCCCGGAACTCCAGCCCGGCGGCGCGTACGAGCGGCGCGTACGAGGCGTCGGCGGCCAGCGCGACGGTGTGCCCGGCCTCCTGGAGGCGGGCGCCGAGGCCGGTATACGGGGCGACGTCGCCGTACGAACCGGCCGCCGTGACGAGGATCTTCATGACGGCTCCGGGGAGAAGGGCGGGAGGGTTTCGGGCGGGACGGCTGCGGGCGGGAGCGTTCCGGGCGGGGCGGGAGCAGGGCCTTGGCGTACCGCGTTGGCGTGCACCGCCGCCCGCAGGTACGCGGCGAGGCCGGGACGCTGCTGGGACGGCGGTACGACGAGCGCGTAGGCCCGTGGGTCGGCCGTGAAGTCGTCGGCGATCCGGCAGTGCATGTCGGTGGGGCACGGGGTGAACCAGCGGGTGAGGTGGGCGCGGTGCTCCTCGGCCAGGTCCATGGCCCGCTCGCCGTCGGCGGGCTCCCCGGCATCGAAGGCGGCGAGCAGCCGGTGCCGCCACGCGCCGGCCTCGGCCATGATCCGCGCCCAGTCCTCCTTGGTGTGCGCGGCGGCCCGCGCCATGGACTGCTGGTGGCCCGCGCTGTGCTGCCACTTCAGGTGTGCCTCGGTGGCGTAACTGAGGTCGAAGGTGACCTCGCCGAAGACCTCGAAACGCTCCTCGGGCGTCAGCTCCACCCCCGTACGCTGCACCTCCATCGCCCGTTCGGCGACCTCGACCAGCCGTTGCAGCTCGGTGATCTGCTCCTTGAGCAGGCGGTGCCGGGCGCGCAGGTGGTCCAGGGCGTCGGCCTGCGGGTCCCGGAGGACGGCGGCGATCTCGTCGAGGCCGAAGCCGAGCTGCCGGTAGAAGAGGATCTGCTGGAGGCGGGCCAGGTCGGCGTCGTCGTAGCGGCGGTATCCGGCGGGACTGCGGGCGCTGGGGGAGAGCAGACCGGTCTTGTCGTAGTGGTGCAGGGTGCGGACCGTGATGCCCGCGAAGCCGGAGACCTGCCCGACCGAGTACGCCATGGAACCGCCTCTCGTGCCACGGCCCGCCGGGGGCCGCCGTACGGCCCGTGCCGTACGGGCACAGACTGCGGCCTGACGTGGGGGGAGGGTCAAGCGGGGGCCGGTCGTCCGGACGGAGCCGGTCCCGGCGGCTCCCGCGAGCCACCGCTGGACCGCACACCATCGTCCGACCGCACACCATCGTCCGACCGCACACCATCGACCGGCCGCACACCACCGACCGAGCTCACTCCACCGATGGACCCCTGTTACACGGCCGTGGGACTGCCGTGAAACGGGCTGCTTAGCGTGAGGGCAATCTGGGCGGACACGGTTACCTTTGTCGTAAAAGCCCACAAGTCCAGTCCATGGCTCCTCACGGCGCCCCGACGGCACTCCGGTGCCACCCCGAAGCCCCCCAGCCGACCGAGGGACACGTGCGCTCACTCACCGCGACCGCCTGCGTCGCCGCGATGTCCGCGGCCGCGCTGCTGCTGTCCGGCTGCTCCGACCCGCGCGGCCTGCGGGTGGCGGGCCCCGCCGTGTCGCCCTCACCGCCGGCCGGTCCGGCCGAGGTCACCGAACCCGTTTACGTCTCCGACGCGGCACGCCGCCCGTTGCAGCGCCCCGCCTCCTTCGTGCTCACCGACTCGGTGAGCCTGACCGGCCTGCACTGGACGTCCTGGGGCGACGCGACCGCCAAGGCCACCGGAGGACTCAGCGGCGCCTGGTGCCGTCCCGCGTGCGGGGAACAGCCGTACCCGGTCGAGGTGACGCTCAGCGGCCTGCTCAAGCAGGACGGGCCGGACCGGCAGCACCGGCCGGCCTTCTATTCGAGCGCCACCCTCGTCTCCGACCGCCTGCCGCCGGAGAAGGCCGCCGAGCTGGGCAGGGTCAGCCTGCACACCCCGGAGTTCTAGGCCGCCATGGGGTTGCGCGCGAAGATCGGCATAGCGATCGCCGCCACGGCCGCCGTGGTCGCGGTCCTCATCGGCGTGCTCGTGCACAACCGGACCGTGGACGCGCAGTTCGACCTGGCGGCCGAATCGATCGACGGGCGGCTGCAGAGCCTGGTGCAGGACCGGGCGGCCGGTGTCGACACCGGCCGGGCGATCATCGACCCGCCCGACCTCCCCGGCCCGCTGAAGGACGCCGTCGCGCACGGCAAACGCGGCGTCTACCTGGAACCCGACGGCCCCAAGCCGCATCTCTGGGCCGCGACCGAGCTGGCCGGCGAGGTCATCGCGATCAAGCGCCCCTACGTACGGGAGCGGGAGACCCTGCGCAGCCTGGACCGCGTCCTGTGGCTGTCCGGCATCGCGGGCACCGCGCTGGGCTGCGTCGTCGGCCTGCTGGTCGCCCGCCGGCTGGGACGGCGGCTGACCTCCTCGGCGGTCACCGCGCAGCGGATCGCCGAGGGCGACCTGACCGCACGGCTGCCGCGCGGCGGCAAGGACGAGATAGCCCAGCTCACCACCGCGGTCAACACCATGGCCGACGCGCTGGCCGCCCGCCTCCAGGCCGAACGCGACGTCACCGCGAACATCGCCCACGAACTGCGCACCCCCGTCGCCGGCCTGGTGGCGGCCGCCGGCCTGCTGCCGCCCTCGCGCCCCACCGAGCTGGTCCAGGACCGGGCCCAGCGGGTACGGGGGCTGATGGAGGACGTCCTGGAGGTCGCGCGGCTGGACGCGCGTACCGAGGAGGCCGACACGGAGCTGCGGCCGCTGGGCGAGCTGGCGCGGCGGACGGTGGCGGCGCTGGGCGAGGCCGCCGGGGCGGGTGTGGAGATACGGGTGCTCTCGGACGGGCTGGTGGAGACCGACCCGCGGCGGGTCGAGCGGATCCTCGTCAACCTGGTCGGCAACGCGCTGCGGCACGGCGCGGCCCCGGTGACCGTCGAGGTCGAGCGCGGCGTCCTGCGCGTCCGCGACAGCGGTCCGGGCTTCCCGGAGGCCCTGCTGGCCCACGGGCCGCAGCGCTTCCGTACGGGCGGCGGCTCGGACGGTCACGGGCTCGGCCTCGGGCTGACCATCGCGTCCGGACAGGCGCGGGTGCTGGGCGGGCGGCTGACGTTCGCCAACCCGGCGGGGGGAGGGGCCGAGGCGACGCTGGACCTCGGCCGGTCGCTCGCCGACGACTGCGAAGGCTCCGGGGGCTCGTCCTCCGACGGCTCCTGACATGCGCAGCGGCCCGTCCGCACCAAGAGTGGTGTGAGACGCCCGCGTCCGGAGCAGGCGTACCGGTACCCCACCGTCGACCGCAGACCACTGGAGCCACCGCGATGGACGAGAACGTGCTCTTCATGGACCTCACCGACGCCGGGGAGGGCGCGGCGCGACGCGCCCTGGACGCGCTGCGCCACGAGGACGCCGAACACCGGATCACGCTGCGCGAGGCCACCGTGATCGCCCGGGACACCGACGGCACCGTCACCTTCCCCGAGAACGAGGACCACACCGGCACCGCGCGCGGCTTCGCCGTCGGCGGGCTGCTCGGCGGGCTCGTCGGACTGCTGGGCGGGCCGCTGGGCGCCGTGGTCGGCTTCGGTGCCGGCGGCCTGCTCGGCGGCGCGCGCGACGCACGACGGGCCAGCGCGGACAACGCGGCCGTGGACATGCTGGCGGCGGAGGTGCCGCCGGGCAGCACCGTCCTGGTCGCCGAGGTCTCGGAACCGGCCAGGGGCCCGGTCGACGCGGCGCTGGCCGGCATCGGCGAGGGCGTCGTCCGCTATCCGGCGGCCGAGGTGCGCACGTACGTGGAAGAGCTGATCGCGGAGAGCCGCTGAGGG
Source organism: Streptomyces sp. NPDC026394 (assembly GCF_055567735.1). Taxonomy (NCBI): domain Bacteria; kingdom Bacillati; phylum Actinomycetota; class Actinomycetes; order Kitasatosporales; family Streptomycetaceae; genus Streptomyces; species Streptomyces sp. NPDC026394. The sequence continues at coordinate 222,654 of NZ_JBVHPX010000003.1, read as the reverse complement.
GCGTACGAGCTGGGTGCCCGGGCGCCACGCCCTACGAGCTGTGCGCCCGGACGCCCGCGCCGGTCGGCGCTCCGGCGTCGTCCCCCGGTGACACCAGGGACTTCGCCAGGCACCGGCTGTCCTCGTACATCCGGTACAGCCCGAACTTCGTCACCGGCCGGTAGCCGCACGACGCGTACAGCGCCAGCGCCTCGGGCTGCTTGATGCCCGTCTCCAGCACCATCCGGGTCCGGCCCGCGGCCCGCGCGTCCGCCTCCAGGGCCGCGAGGATGCGCCGGGCCAGACCGCGCCCGCGGGCCTCCGTGACCACGAACATCCGCTTGATCTCGGCGTCCCCGTCCGCGTAGCCCTCGGGGTTGGCGTCCTGGGCCCGCCAGCCGCCGGTGGCCAGCGGGCGCCCGTCCTCGTACGCGAGCAGGTACAGGCCGTTCGGCGGCCGGAACATCCCCGGGTCGAGCGGCGTGATGTCGCCCTCGTCGTCGTACCGCTGCGCGTACTCGCGCTGCACCAGCCGGTCGAGGTCGACGGCGTCGGGGTGGTCATAGGGGACGGGACGGATCTCCATCCGATGAATCGTACGGATATCCGGCCGTTGGGGCGAGAGTGCCGGACGGGATACCGGCGCCCGCCCGGCGCGCCACCGACGCGTGCCTCTTCCGAAGTCCGCATCCCGTCCCCTCTACCGGACCCCGCCCCCGCCCTCCCGCCGCATACGGCGGTTCGGCGGAGCCAAAGCACCCGATGGGGGTGTGTCGGTACGGGATCGGACAATACGGGCCGGTGGCGGGGAACGGCTGCTGCGCCACTGACGCTGAACCGAAGGAGAAACCCATGCGTCTGCGTCCCGTTCTGGCCACCGCCGCCGCCGTACTCTCCCTGTCCGCAACCGGTCTGACCGGGGCTGCCGTGGCGGCGGCCCCGGCGGACCCCGCGCCGCCGGTCAGCTTCGGCAGCCAGCCGAACGACGACAGCGCCAACGGCGACAGCCGCGGCGAGCGGGATTACCCGGGCACCATCGGGTGGGGGCACAAGCCGTACCAGCTGCTCGGCGACCGCGACGGCAAGTACATCATCACGGCGGTGAACAAGACCGACACCGACCGGCTGCCGACCTGCTACCGCGACCTGTACGCGACCCCGGCCTCCTCGATCTGTCACTGACCGGAACGGCTCACCGTCGTGCCCGGCGCTCACCGCGCCGGGCACGCGCGCGCGTAGCGCCGAGTCGTTTCCGCCCCCTCGCGTCGCGTAGGCTGCGCTGCCGCCAGCGCGATGAGGGAGCAAGTAGTGCTAACTGTGACAACCGTCAACGTCAACGGCCTGCGCGCCGCGGCCAAGAAGGGCTTCCTTCCCTGGCTGGCGGAGACGGACGCCGACGTGATCTGCCTCCAGGAGGTACGCGCCGAGCCGGACCAGTTGCCCGCCGAGGCCCGCGACCCCGAAGGCTGGCACACGGTGCACGCCCCCGCGGCCGCGAAGGGCCGGGCCGGTGTCTCCCTCTACTCGCGCCGCGCGCCCGAGCGCGTACAGATCGGGTTCGGGTCGGCCGAGTTCGACACCAGCGGCCGGTACGTCGAGATCGACCTGCCCGGTGTGACGGTGGCCAGCCTCTACCTCCCCTCCGGCGAGGTGGGCACCGACCGGCAGGACGAGAAGGAACGGTTCATGGCCGAGTTCCTCCCGTACCTCGCCGCGCTGCGCGAGCGGGCCGCCGCGTCCGGCCGTGAGGTCCTGGTGTGCGGCGACTGGAACATCGCCCACCAGGAGGCCGACCTGAAGAACTGGAAGGCCAACCGCAAGAAGGCCGGCTTCCTCCCCGAGGAGCGCGCCTGGCTCACCCGCGTCCTCGCCGAGCACGAGGGCGGTTACGTGGACGTCGTCCGCGCCCTGCACCCGGACACCGAGGGCCCGTACTCCTGGTGGTCGTACCGGGGCCGCGCGTTCGACAATGACGCGGGGTGGCGCATCGACTACCTCATGAGCACGCCCGGCCTGGCGGCGCGCGCCGTGAAGGCGTTCGTGGAGCGGGCCGCCACCCACGACCAGCGCTGGAGCGACCACGCACCGGTCACGGCGGTCTTCGAGCGGTAAGAGTTTGTGGCGCGGCCCCCGCCGGGCGCCCGGCGGGGGCCGCGCCCGCACGCTTCGGCGGGCCGGCCCCTCACGCTTTCGAGGCATTGCGCGGAGCCCTGCCGCCCCCCGTGGCGCAGCGCGGGCATATATCACCCCGAACGCGTACGTATCCGGACGTACGCCGCTACGAGGAGTGACGATGCCCGAGTGCGCGCCGCCGGTCCGCCCGCCCGCCCCAGCGCCGTGGTGATCACCCCGAAGGGCGCCCGCGCGGCGCGCGCCATGACTTCGGAAGGCGTCCGTGCGGCGCGCGTCTTCAACAGCCTCGGTATGGATTTCGAGCTGGCCTTCGCCGGCCGGAAGCAGGCCCAGACCGACGCCGTCGAGGAGCTGACGCGGCGGCTGGCTCCCGGCTCCCGCGTGCTGGACGTGGGGTGCGCGACGGGGCGGCCCACCACGGAGCAACTGTGCGCGAAGGGCCTGGACGTCACGGGTATCGACGTCTCCGAGGTGATGCTAGCCCATGCGCGGCGGCAGGTGCCCCAGGCGCGCTTCGTCCTGGCCGACCTCTTCGGCGAGGCCCCCGCCGAGCTGGGGGTGTACGACGCCGTGGTGTGCCTGTTCTGCTTCGGCGACCTGCCCGAGCGTTCCTTCGTGGAGGGGCTGCGGCGGCTCGCTGCCCTTACCGTGCCGGGCGGCACCGTCCTCCTCGCGGTCCTGGAGCGCCGGGCGGCCGAGGACGTGCGGTTCCTCGGCCGGACGTACCGCGCCGCGCGGTGCCTGCGCGAGGACGTCCGGCACCACGCCCGGCTGGCCGGTCTGGAGACCGAGCGAGTGGAGGTCCGCGTCGAGGCCCCGCCGGACGGTCCGGTGCCGTCCGAGCCGGAGAACAGCCTGTACCTGTGGGCGAGGAGGCCGGTGTGAAAGCGGAGGTGAACGCGGACGCGGAGGTGAACGCGCACGTGGACGTGGACGTGGAATGGCCCCTTCCCCGGCGCGGTGACGTGGTCCCGGACGTATGTACGTGGCTGCGCGAGCACAAGCCCGTCGCCCGCATCCGTACGTTCACCGGCGACCCGGCCTGGCTGGTCTGCACGCACGAACTGGCCACGCGGGTACTCCAGGACGACGCCTTCAGCATGTCGGCCCTGGCCGAACCGGGCGGACGCCTGCAATACGCGCCGCTCTTCCCGGCGTCGAACCGCAGCAGCGTCAAGGACATGGTGGGCGTGGGCCTGCGCGACACGGTGATGCAGGCCCTCTCCCCGCACGCGGTGAAAGAGGCCACCGGCGCGTTCCGCCGCAAGGCCGGCGAACTCCTCGACGACATCACGGCCGAGGGCCCGCCGGTGGACTTCCGGGCCCGTTTCACCCAGCCCTACACCGCCTCCGTCATGGCCACCGTCATGGGCCTTTCCGAGGACCACGGACGGCTGCTGATGGACGGATTCGACATCAGCATCATGACCGTGCCGCGTACGTTCGAGGGCGCGCAGGTCAACCTGGAGAAGTGCCTGGCCCGTACCCGCGCCCGCCTGCTGGCGCCGGACGCCGTCGACGCGCCGGGCCTGCTCGGCGCCCTGGCCCGCTTCCGTATCGAGAACGGGACGGAGCCCGAACTCGACGAAGAGATCATCCTTATGATCAACAACCTCTTCGTCGCGGGAGGGCTGAGCACCGCGGCCTTCCTCCTGCTGTCCTTGCTGCAACTCACCACGCACCGGGACCAGACGCAATGGCTGCACGCCCACCCGGAAGCCATGGAACCGGCGGTGGAGGAACTCCTCCGTTACAGCCTCGCCATCGGCGACGGTCTCCCGCGCATCGCCGTCAGGGACACCGAACTCGGCGGCCAGGCCATCACCAAAGGCGACCTCGTCCTCGTCCTCGTGGAAGGCGCCAACTACGACCCCGCCGTATTCGACAGCCCCGACCAACTCGACCTGACCCGCAACGCGAAGGAACACCTGACCTTCGGCACGGGCCGCCACTACTGCTCGGCCACGTATCTCGCGCGCACCCACGCGTCCGTCGCGCTGTCCGCCGTTCTGGAGCGGATGCCCGCACTGCGCCTGGCGATCCCCCCGGAAGAAATCAACTGGCGGACGGGCTGGATCAAACGCACCCCGGAGCGGCTGCCACTTCTGTGGTGACACCGCGCGGGTACGCGCCGGTCGCGGTTGTCCACGATCACGACCGTTCACGATCCTGGCTGACGCCGTACCGGCGTACGCGCCGGCGCAGGGCCGAGAGCCGGTCCGGGCCCACGGGAGCTGCGAGCAGTGCGGCCCGCTCAGGCCGCCCCACCTGCACGGTTAGGCTGATGATCACCGTTCGAGGAGATGCATCGTGTCCAGCCGCCCCCGCGTTCTGTTCGTGACCGACCTCGCCTACCAGGCCAAGGGGCGGCGCTACTGCGACGAGGACATCTTCCTGTCCTCCCGGCTGCGCGACGCCTTCGACATCGCCCTGTGCCACCCTCTGGACGCCGCCGGGCTGATGGACGCGTTCGACGCGGTCATCGTGCGTAACAGTGGTCCCGTGCTGCACTATCAGGAGGAGTACGACGCGTTCCGCGAGCAGGCTCTGGCGCGCGGCACCCGGGTCTACAACCCGCTGACCGGGCGTGGCGACATGGCCGGCAAGCAGTACCTGCTGGACCTGACCGCCGCCGGGTACCCGGTCATCCCCACCGTCGACCGCCCCCGAGACCTCCACCTGCTGCCCAAGGCCACGCAGTACGCGGTCAAGCCGAAGGCGGGCGCGGACTCCATCGGCCTGACCTTCGCCCCCGCAGCCCAACTCGCCGACCTGCCCTACGGCGACATCCTGGTCCAGCCGCGCATCGACTTCCGCTACGAGGTGTCCTTCTACTACGTCGACGACACCTTCCAGTACGCCCTCCACGCCCCGGACCCCACCCGCCGCTGGGAACTCACACCGTACGAGCCCACCGAGGCGGACCTCGCCTTCGCGCACCAGTTCATCGGCTGGAACACCCTCGACCACGGCATCCAGCGCGTGGACGCCTGCCGCGCCCCCGATGGCGACCTCCTCCTGGTCGAGTTGGAAGACCTCAACCCGTACCTCTCCCTGGACCTGCTCCCCGAGCAGACCCGGGACGCGTTCGCGACCAGCCTCGCGGCGTCACTGCGTGGGTTCTTGGAGGGGTGAGGGGGCAGCCGCTCAGGCGAAGAAGGTGCCGGACTTGACGCCGACGACGAACGCCGCGAAGGCGGCGGCGGGGAAGGCGAGGACGGGACCGTCCGGGGCCTTGCTGTCGCGGACCGGGACGATGCCTGTGGCCTCGGCGGTCGAGGGAGACCACTCCACGCAGTTGCCGCCATCCGGGCTGCTATGGCTCGACTTGGCCCAGGGAAGGGGCAGGTTGGGCGACATGGTGCCTCCCTGTGCTGTCCGGTTTTCCCGGCGCACGCCATGCAGGGGCAGGGAGCCGTAGGCCCGGCGGAGAGCGACGACTCCCGTACGCGCTCGGTCACTAGAGACTGATGCCCGAAAGCTTGGACAGGCGCAGCAGCTCCGGCTTGCTCCGCCTGTGCAGGGACGACAGTACGCGGAACACCTCCCGCGCCGTGGGGTGGATGCGTGCCATCTGCGGGGCCGCGTCCCATGCCGCACTCAGGCTTTCCAAGGCGCCGTCACGGTCGCCCACGTCCAGCTGAGCGCGGGCGAGATTCATCCTGGTCGGGCCGACGCGGTTGGCGGGCAGGTCCGCCAGGGCCGCGTCGATGGCCTCCGCGGCTTCCAGGGCCTCGCGCGGACGGCCCAGGTCGAGGCGGGTGGCCAGTACGTGAGTGGTGACGTTCCGCGGGCCGAAGATCATGTTGTGCCGGTGCCAGTCGCGGTCGTCGAACCACTCGGCGGCTTCCCACGCGGACGCGATGTGCCGCTCGGCCTCGCGTCGGCCCACCTGCTTGTCGTGCAGGCGACCGGCCAGGGTCATGCCGCGGAGGTTCAGCACGCCCACGGCGAAGGCCCGGTCCTGACCGGACAGGCCGGACTGGGCCTGTGCGACGGCGCGGTCGACAATCGTCAGCCCGCCCTCGAAGTCACCGCCGTTGAGGTACGCGCCCGCCCTGTCGCGAGCGGCGATCGCCACCCCCAGCGGGTCGGGCTTCTGCTCGACGGCCCAACGCTGCCGGGTCACGGCCAGCTCCGCCATGTCCATCCAGCGGTGCCGGGCGGCCAGCCAGTACACGCTGCTGTAGACCTCGGACAGCGCCATCCACGCATCCACCGTGTTGGCGGCGTGCGCATGGACGGTGGCATTTCTGAGCAGCCCGGGGAGCAGTGTCAGCAGCCGGTCCACCGCTGCGGCGTCGCGGTGACGCCGCGCGGTCTCCAGGGCGGCGACTATGCCGGCCTCGTGGACTTCGTGACGTCCGGGCAGGTCGTAGTCCCGGATCGCAGAGCGCAGTTCCGCCAGTCGCTGCTCGTCGTCCCGGGAGACCGAGGCCCGGCCCAGCACCTCGGCCATGCTGAGCCCCATGGGTTTGCCCAGGGCTGCCGCTACGGCAGATGTCAGGGCCCTGTCTCCCACCTCGATCTTGGACAGGAGGGAAACGGAGATGTTCGCCCGTGAGGCCAGCTGCGTCTGAGACATGCCGCGCGCCTTGCGAAGCGCCGCGAGGTTCGCGCCCGGTGCCAGTTCCGTGGTCGTGCCCATGTGATCAGCCCTACCCGAGGAGGTGCGTCCTGCTGTCATGGTGGCAAGGCCCTGCGGGTACCCGCACGCTCTTTGTGCAAGCCATGTGCAAGTTCACCGTCCGCAACCTGGGTTGACTGGTTGCATGACGTTCCCCAGGACCTCGCACGAGCAGCCGGTGGAGCTGCCACCGAGGCAAGAAGCCGAGCCACGTCCCCGCCCGGGTTGCACGACGTGTCTCGGGGTGTCCACGCGCAGGGCGAACTGCCGATCGACCGGTGATTGCAGCGGCGTGTCCGACGCGAATGTCCTGATGCGCAAGCACCAGGCCAAGGAATGTGGGCAATGAGCCGCCGCATCTTCCGGTACGTGCCCTTCACGATCAGGCAGGACCCGACAGCGGAGCCCACCTACGAGGCCGTGTGCGTTTCAGGCGAGGAAAAGGAATGCGGCGAGAAGTCCGACGAATGGCTGACTCCCCACCCGGTGGAGGTGTGGATGCGTGAGCACAGCAAAGAAACCGGCCACAGGCGCTATCGGCGGAACTTCCAGGATTATGCGGCGGTGGAAGCGGAGTTGCCCGCCGGGCCGTGGAAGCATCCGTACGGTGATGACAGCCCCTCACCGCCTCGGAGGCCGTGAGCTCCTCGCGACGGGCGCAGCGCTTCGGGGAAATTCACCGGGGCGGTGGAATGCATGAAGCTGCGGGCGCAGCGGCTGCCGCAAGTGGTGCACACGGCGTACGTTCCGGGAAGCGTGGCGAATGGGGACGAGACGTCCACGGGGCTTACGGAGGAGGAATTCACGGGCGGGGCGTTCGGGCCCCAGCGGTTTGCCGTGGGGCTGCGGGTGCCCCACTGTGTGCAGGTCGAGGCGGAGAGACGCGGGGGTGCGCGGCCGGTGTGGCTCTACGGGCTGCGGGACCGGTCCTGGGCGTGCGTGTACTTCCGTGACGGCGCGGAAGCCCGCGTCTGGCAGGGCGGCCCTCGTCGGCTGTGGGACGAGGTGGAGGCCGCCCACCGGTGGTGGGTGGCGCAGGGCCGGCCCGGCTGCGAGCGGTTCGGGCTGACCGTCGCCGCCGAGGGCCAGCAGGTGTGGCTGGACGATCCGGGTGCTGCCTGGGCGCTGTGAGGCGGACAGGCGCGCGGCTTTCCGCCGGCTCCCCGGAGAACCCGTCTCGCTGGTGGTCGTGTGTGGTGGGTGCCCGAGGGCGGCGAGCTACGGCGAAGCGGACGGGGGACGGGGCCCGCCCCGCTGGCGTCGGCTCGCTGTGCCGCGTGGCGAAGCGTGGGCGCATATGCTGATCAAGCCATGCACGCTGACATCGCCCGTGTACTCGACAGTCTCCCGAATCGCGTGGACGTCACCGGCGTCCACGACGAAGTCGAGCGTCGGGTGACCGCCGGGGACCCCGACTTCGCCCGCGACCTGGCCAGGGCCATTGTCGCTCTCGGTCGCACGAAGACCGAAGCCTGGCAGTACGAAGCGGTGTTCAGCCACGCACTGTGCGCCTTGCAGACCACTCCGGGAAGGGCGAACATCGAGCGCGCGATCAGCCTCCCCGGTACCCGCTTTCCCGAGGCCGAGCGTCAGGCAGCACGCTTCCGGGCCTCCGTACTGGCCTCCGAGCAGCCCGTGGAGGACCTGCTCGCGGCGGTGTTCGCTCCCGGGAGGACAACGGCGGCAGCCCCGTACGAACTGCGTGCCTGCCTGCTGCACGAGCTCGTACTGCGTGGCATCGATGTGAGCGGGCTCGCGGAGACCCGGGGCTTCGCCGCGGCACTGCGCAGCGGAGACCACCCGCTGGCGGCGCTGCCGACCCGGCTGCTGGAGGCCGAGGAGAAGGTGGAGCTGCCACGCTACTCGACCCGTGGTGCATCGCACAGCCTTCCCTGTCGCTCCGGGACGGAGCCGCCTGGCCCGAGTGCGAGCCCGTCCGCCGGCCCCGGCCCGGCCTTCGGCCTGGCGGAACTCCCCGACCCGGCGCAAAGCGAAGCCATGGCCACAGCGGTCAACGGTTGGCGGGAGCACTCCAACGGGAAGATCGAGGCGCGGGTCTTCGCCGGTGACGCCCCTTGCGACCGCGCCCACCTGCGCGCGGCGATCGATGTGCTACCCCTGGAATGCCTGGCGGGAACACGGCGCGGGACGGTACGCATGGACGCCTCGACCGCCGGGAGGGCGTGGCGCATGCTGTTCTCGGCCGCCTCCACCGGAGGCGCATACGGCGGGAGCTTGCACGGCGCCTACGGACGCTTGGCAGCCTGGCACTCGATGACCGGGCTTGTCGGAGCGCCGGCCGGCACAGAGTTCGAACAGGTCGACGAGAGCGCCCGGGCCTGCACGTGGTACGACTTGGGCACCGAAACGGACTGGTTCCACGGCGTCGCGTGGGACTTCGGCATCTTGGCGCTGCGCCCCGACCGGCATCACGTGGCCGTCCTGGCGGCTACGGACACCGACTGACTCCTGGCCCGCCTCCCGCCGGTCGGCTGATGACTGCTGACGTACGCACGGCCGGGCGACACCGTGCGCATCTCCGAGAGCTGTGGTGCACGGTGTTTCCCGAGGCCGATTGATGGCGGACGCGCCGGGGCCCGCCGCTGACCGGGGTCAGCGGGTGCGTACCTCGTACGGTCCGGTCTCCAGGAAGCGCCGCATTTCTTCCGGCGTACCGTCCACGGCCTTTTCGGCGGCCTGGCGGAGCTTCTTGTCGAGATTCGGCTTGGCCAGAATGCGGAGGATGGCGAACCGGTCGTCCTCGGCGCGGGCGAGGCGGTAACCGGTTTCGAGGAAGGCGCGGAGGGCTTCCGGGCTGCTGTCGTCGAGGGCTTTGCCGGCTTCCCGCTTCACGGCCTTGCCGACGTTCTTGCCGGCGAGGATACGGGAGATGGCGAACCGGTCGTCCTCGGCGCGGGCGAGGCGGTAACCGGTTTCGAGGAAGGCGCGGAGGGCTTCCGGGCTGCTGTCGTCGAGAGCCTTGCCGGCTTCGCGCTTCACTCCCTTGCCGACGTCTTTGCCGGCGAGGAGGGTGGCTATGGCGACGCGGTCGTCTTCTGCGCGGACGAGACGGTAGCCCGTTTCGAGGAAGGCGCGCAGTTCTTCCGGTGTGCCGTTGTCGAGGAGCTCGTAAATGGCTTCCTTGACTCCGCGACCGGTGTCCTTGCGGGCGAGGATGATGGAGATCGCGACGCGATCGTCCTCGGCCTGGGCGAGGCGGTAACCGGTTTTGAGGAAGGTGCGGAGGGCTTCCGGTGTGCCGTCGTCCAGGGCCTTGCCGGCTTCGCGCTTCACTCCCTTGCCGATGTTCTTGTCCGCCAGAATGCGCGAGACCGCGACGCGGAGGTCGTCCGGCGACATCTCGTCGACCGGCGTGCCGGGGGCGGTGGTCGCGTGCGTGGCCGCCACGGGTGTCGGCGTGGCCGCCGGGGTGGTGGCGGACGCCGGGGTGGCCAGGAGCAGGGCCGGGGTCAGGGCGGTGGCCGCGACGAGCAGGGCAGCGCGGGTCGGTCTCATGGGTGGGGTGCCTCCGTGGTTGAACTGCCGATGACACGATCGTCACCCTCGTGCGCCCGGCGGTCATTGCCTGAAATCGGCAAAGTCGGGAAGCTGTCGGTGCCTCCGGATACTTGGTGATGTGGGGGCCGGTCAACTTCCCGGGATCTATCCCCTTCGTGCGATCTGCCGGGAATGAGAAAAGCGTTAGGTCCGTGGGACAGGGTGAGGGACGTCCACGTGACGTCCCGTGACCGTCTTCGGTCGTCTCCGGCGCATTCCGGCAGGAGTCCCATGTCCCGCCCCGCCTTCCACGACACCGGCGTCAGAACGCGTCGGCGGTCTCGTCCCCTGGTGCGCTTGATGACGGTCTGTGCCGCCTTGGGCGCGGCGCTGCTCACGCCCGGTGCCGCCGGGGCGGCCGGATCGCGGAACCAGGACGCCTACCGGGACCTCGGGTCGACGACCCGGCTGGACTGGATGGCGAACATCGCGGACGACACCTCGCTGGCGGCGATGTCCCTGCCCGGCACCCACGACACGCTCGCCATTCACGGTGGCGCCATCACGCAGACGCAGGAGGACTTCGGCGACAACGGGAAAACCTTGAAGGCGCAACTGGAGCACGGCATCCGTGCCATCGACGTCCGGGTCCGTATCGGCGGGGCGAGGATTTCACCATCCACCACGGAGTGGTCTTCCAGGAGGCCGATTTCCGTGACGTTCTGGACGAGACGCAGGCCTTCCTCAAGAAGCACCCGAGCGAGACGGTGGTGATGCGCCTGAAGGCCGAGTGCCCCTTCGGGGGTGCCAGCGCCACCGAGTGTGCGAACGATCCGAAGTCGATGACGGCGGAAGACGCCCAGAGCATCTTCGGCCACTACGTGAAGAGGTTCGGCGACCTGTTCTACTCCCCTTCGGTGAAGGGCGACAAGAGAGCACCGGTCCCCAGCCTCAAGGACGTCCGCGGCAAGCTGGTCCTGGGCAGCTTCGACAGCGTCGGCAACGACAAGTACGGGATCGAGACCTTCAACAAGAATCAGGAAGACCACTGGACGGCGGACCCCGTCCAGAAGAAGTGGGACCACGTCAAGGAGAACGTCGACCGGGCGGCCCGTGACGACAAGGACGAGGTGTACGTGGCGTACACCTCGGCGTCCAAGACCATTCTGCGGCTCCCGTTCGAGTACGCCGGCGGGTACTGGCAGGAGCAGGGCGGTGTCCGTACCGAAGTCGAGGGCATCAATCACCGGTTGCTGAAGTACCTCAACGCCGGTGACAGCGGCCGCGTCGGCATGGTCATGATGGACTTCCCCGGCTGGGCCCTGGTGGACACCATCATCTCCCGCAACGACGGCCACATCCCCAAGGGCGGCGGCAACCGGGCGATCTGGCCGGTCAACTCCGACAGGACCTACGTCAACAGCCAGTACAAGCGGTGCATGGTGCGGGGTCCCGAGTTCGACAGCTCCAAGACCGGCGGCCTGGTCACCCAGCGCGCGTGCCGGTCGAAAGCGCCCAGCAGCCACCAGTGGCAGGCCGAGCAGCCCACGTCCTTCGAGCACAAGGGCTACTTCCAGATCAAGTCGAGCAACGGCAAGTGCCTGACCGTCCCCTACAACGACGGCAAGCCGCCGCCGGCCGGCACCCAGCGGTTCTGGTGGGACTGCGAGACCCGCTGGTTCTCGGGCAGCCAGATGTGGAACGTCGTCCCGACCAAGATCGGGTCCGTGAGCGACTCCAAGAAGAGCTTCCGGTTCGTCAACAACTGGACGAACCTGCGCCTGTCGATGGACCCGGCCACCGCCTCCGCCGGCAGCGGCAAGGTGACCCAGGACACCTGCCCCGAGTAGGCAGGCCCGACACGGGAGCAGGGAACGGGGAGCGGGGAGCGGTCAGTCCCCGCTCCCGTTTCCGTTTTCCGTCTCCCGCCGCCACGAGTCCAGCTCCGCCCGCACCCTCCGGTCCATCGCCATCGACAGTTCCGCGTCGACGATGCCCTTGGAGATGGGGCGGAGTTTTTCGATGGTCCGGGTGATGCGGGCGGCCTCGGTGGGGTCGAGGGGCACGCCGGCCGCGGCGCGGTCGAGGACGTCGGCCAGGACGTGGGTGCGGATGACCGAGATGAACAGGTCGGCGAGGGCGTCGGCGTGGGTGCGGACCTCGCGGCCCGCTGTGAGGACGGCGGCCAGCGGTACGCCGTTGGCGACGAGTTCGGTGGAGGCGTCGAGCAGGCGGCGGCTGATGTGGACGAACTCGTCACCGTCGACCGCCAGATAGCCGATGTCGAGGGAGGCGGAGAGGTTCTCCGGGGTGACGTCGTCCTTGAAGTGGTCGGCGAGTTCCTCGGGAGTCAGGCGTACGGGGGTCTCCTCGGACCAGGGGGCCACGAGGGTGTCCTCCAGGCCGAGGAGTTCGCCGACGTCGCGGCCGGTGTCGAAGGCGGCGAGGAGTTCGGCGATGCCGCCCAGGGTGTGGCCGCGTTCGAGCAGGCCGGCGATGGTGTGGAGGCGGGCGAGGTGGTGCTCGTTGTACCAGGCGATGCGGCCCTCGCGGCGTGGCGGTGGGATGAGTTTGCGCTCGCGGTAGAAGCGGAGGGTGCGGACGGTGATGCCGGCCGCTTCGGCGAGGTCGGCCATGCGGTATTCGCGGGGACCGGGGCCGGGAGCGGGGGTGCCGGGGTCGGCGGGAGGTCCGGGATCGCCGTGCGTTTTCTCTGCCACGGCTTCACCCTATGTCGCCCCACCGGGCCCCGGCCGAGGTGCAACCAGCGGTAACTTCCCGCCGCGTACCCCCTACCGCTCGGTACGTCCGTGTCCTACCCTCCAATCGTGCCAGTGATTGCTGGCGCGATCGAGCAGGGTCTGACGACGACGGTCGAACTCGGGAGGCGGCGGCATGGCCGAGCGCGAACACGAGCACGTACGGGTGGCGGTGATCGGATCGGGGTTCGGTGGTCTGGGGGCGGCCGTACGGCTGCGACGCCAGGGCATCACCGACTTCGTGGTCCTGGAGCGGGCCGGCTCGGTGGGCGGCACCTGGCGTGACAACAGCTATCCGGGATGCGCGTGCGACGTGCCCTCGCACCTGTACTCGTTCTCCTTCGCGCCCAACCCCGAGTGGCCGCGCAACTTCTCCGGGCAGCCGCACATCCGCGCGTACCTGGAGCGGGTCACCGACACCTTCGGGCTGCGGCCGCACCTGCGCTTCGACTCCGAGGTGCGCAGCCTGCGGTGGAACGGGGAGGAACTGCACTGGGAGGTGGAGACGGCGAAGGGCGCCCTGACGGCGGATGTGGTGGTTTCGGCGACCGGGCCGCTGTCGGATCCGAAGGTGCCGGACGTTCCCGGACTGGACTCCTTCCCGGGGAAGGTCTTCCACTCGGCGCGCTGGGACCATGACTACGACCTGCGCGGCAAGCGGGTCGCGATGATCGGTACGGGCGCCTCGGCGATCCAGATCGTGCCGTCCATCCAGCCGACCGTGGACCGGCTCACCCTCTTCCAGCGCACTCCGGCCTGGGTGCTGCCGCGCGCGGACCGGAGGATCAGCGGGCTGGAGCGCTGGCTGCACACCAGGGTCCCGGCGACCCGGGTCGCGCGCCGCGGACTGCTGTGGGGCATCCGCGAGATGCAGGTCAGCGCGTTCACCAAGCGCCCGAACGAGCTCGGGCTGATCGAGGGCCTGGCCAAGGGGCACATGAAGCGGGCCGTGAAGGACCCGGCGCTGCGGGCCAAGCTGACACCGGACTACCGCATCGGGTGCAAGCGCATCCTGCTGTCCAACACGTACTACCCGGCGCTGACGCAGCCGAATGTGGACGTGGTGGCGAGCGGGCTGAAGGAGATACGGGGGAACGTGCTGGTCGCCTCGGACGGTACGGAGACGGAGGCGGACGCGATCGTCTTCGGCACAGGCTTCCACGTCACCGACATGCCGATCGCCCACCGGGTCACCGGCGCCAACGGCACCACGCTCGCCGAGGAGTGGAAGGACGGCATGGAGTCGCTGCGCGGCGCCAGCGCGGCCGGCTTCCCCAACTTCCTCACCATCATCGGCCCCAACACGGGCCTGGGGAACAGCTCGATGATCCTGATGATCGAGTCGCAGTTGAACTACCTGGTCGACTACCTGCGGCAGTTGGACGTGCTGGGCGGGAAGAGGAAGGTCGCGCTGAACGCCCGGCCGTCCGCCGTGCACGCCTGGACACGCGGCATCCAGCGGCGGATGGAGCGCACGGTGTGGACCACCGGCGGCTGCGACAGCTGGTACCTGGACGCCAACGGCCGCAACACGACGGCCTGGCCCGGTACGACCGCCGAGTTCCGGAAGCTGACGCGGGAGGTGGACCTCGCGGAGTACGAAGTGCTGCGCCTGCCGGCGCCCCGTACGGGCGAGCGGGCCGGGCACGCGGCGAAGGCGGTGGCGTGATGGCACCGACCCCGATGACCCGCGGGCGGTACGCGCCGCCCGCACCGCGCCGCGAACTGACCGCCACCTCCGCCGACGGCTCCCGGCTGCACGTGGAGGTCCACGGGTCGGAGGCCCCGGGCACGCCCGCCGTCGTCCTGTCGCACGGCTGGACCTGCTCGACCGCCTTCTGGGCCCCGGTGGTCCGGGACCTGGCCGCCGACCACAAGGTGGTGCTCTACGACCAGCGGGGGCACGGCCGCACCCCGGCGGTGGGCCCCCGCGGCTACAGCACCACCGCGCTCGCCGACGACCTGACCGCCGTCCTCGGCGCCGCGCTGGATCCGGGGGAGCGGGCGGTGCTGGCCGGGCACTCCATGGGCGGCATGACGATGATGGCGTCCGCCGAACGCCCCGAGTTCCGGGAGCGGGCCGCGGCCGTCCTGCTGTGCAGCACCGGCAGCGCGAACCTGACGGCGGAGTCCCTGGTGATCCCGCTGCGCTCGCCGGGCGGCCGGCGCGTCGCGCACCAGGTCGTCCTCGGGTCGCGGGCGCCGCTCGGACCGGTCAGCGCGCTCGCCAAGCGGATTCTGAAGTACGCCACGATGGGGCCGGCCGCCACGCCCGAGCAGGTCGAGGCGTGCGCGCGCATCGTGCACGCCTGCCAGGTACGGCCGCGGGCGAAGTGGGGCAAGGTCCTCGCGGGGCTGGATCTGACCGGCGGCGCGGCCCGGCTGGAGGTGCCGACCGCCGTCATCGCGGGCACCGCCGACCGGCTCACCCCGATCGTCCTCTCCCGGCGGCTGGCCTCCGTACTGCCCCACTTCCTGGGGCTGACCGAACTGCCCGGAGCCGGGCACATGACGCCCATCGAGGAGCCCGACGCGGTCATCGGCCGCATCCGGGAGCTGGTACGGGACCACCTGCCGGCCCGTGCCGTCCGTGCCGAGGCGGCCACCGAAGCGAAGGAGAAGACCGGATGAGCGCACGCAGGAGCCTGGAGGGACAGGTCGCCGTCGTCACCGGCGCGGCCCGCGGGGTCGGCGAACTCCTCGCCCGCAAACTGTCCGCACGCGGCGCGACGCTCGCCCTGGTCGGCCTGGAGCCGGAGGAACTGGCGCGCGTCGCCGCCTCGATGCACGGCGAGGCGGCGCACTGGCACGCCGATGTGACCGACCACGAGGCGATGGCCCAGGTGGCGCGCGAGGTCAAGGCGCGCTTCGGCAAGGTGGACATTGTGGTCGCCAACGCCGGGGTGGCCACCGGCGGCCCGTTCGTGGACTCCGACCCGGTGTCCTGGCGGCGGGTCATCGAGGTCAACCTCATCGGCGGCGCGGTCACGGGACGGGCGTTCCTGCCGGTCCTGGCGGAGTCACGCGGCTACTTCCTCCAGATCGCCTCGCTCGCCGCGCTCACCCCGGCGCCGATGATGACCGCGTACTGCGCCTCCAAGTCCGGCGTCGAGGCGTTCGCGCACAGCCTGCGCGCCGAGGTCGGCCACAAGGGCGTACGGGTCGGCGTCGGTTATCTGAGCTGGACCGACACGGACATGGTGCGCGGCGCCGACCAGGACGACATCATGCGCGAGCTGCGCCGGCGGCTGCCCTGGCCGTCGAACAAGACGTACCCGCTGAGCCCGGCCGTGGACCGGATCGTGGCGGGCATCGAGCGCCGCTCGTCGCACGTGTACGGGCAGTGGTGGCTGCGCGGCATGCAGTCGGTCCGCGGCTACCTGCCGTCCGTCATCGGGACGGTGGGGCAGCGTGAGATGCGCCGCTTCGGCGACCGGCTGGAGGGGATGCGCGTGGGGCTGGTCGGCGCGGGCGGGGCGGCGGACGAGAAGGTGCGCGCGAACCGCTAGGAAGGCCGCCGACGCCGCCGGTTGATCGAAAGGCGCGGTGTGCCGGCGCGTGCCGGGCTGGTCGGTGCCTTCCCCCGACCACCCCACCAGGAGTGCAGCACGGGCATCAAGGACCAGTTCGAGGACAAGCGGCGGCAGCTCCGGAAGAAGGCCGAGGAGCGCGGGCAGCAGGGCAGGGACGAGGCGAGCGGACGCGCCCAGCAGGCCCGCGAGGAGGCCCGCGACCGCGAGGAGCAGGGCCGCCGGCTGGTCGCGGACGCCGAGCGGGGCCCCCGGGACACCTTCGAGGGCTGAGAGCGCGTACCGCACACCTGAGGGGTGTACCCGTACCGGCGGGTGCACCCCTCAACCGCTGGGCGGAAAGGCTTACTTGACGACCTTCAGCGACGTCGGCCACCCGTACCGCTCCGCCGCCGCGAAGAGGTTCTTGATGTCCGCCGGGGCCAGCTTCACGCAGCCCAGCGAGCGGTAGTCCCCGTCGCCGTCCCAGCGGTACGGACTGTCGCGGCCCGGCACCGCGATGCCCTGGGCGCCGTCCGACCGCATCTCGCTGTGCAGGAACAGCGCGGTGCGCCGGGTGCTGCCGTCCCGGCACACCTTGTCGCCGACGTGGATCGCGTAGCCGTTGATGCCGTCCCGCCCGCCCTTCTTGCGGGTGGTGTGCGAGAGCACCCGGTACGTGCCGTCCGGCAGCCAGCCCTTGTTCCGTACGCATTCGTCGCGGCCTGCCGTGCCGCCCTGGCCGGACCCGGCGCGGTAGTCGGCCAGTGCCTTGCCGGTGCCGGTCCGCACCAGGCGCACCCGGGACGCGGCCGGGTCGCGCTGGTTCTTCTCGAAGAGGAGGTGGGTCGGGCCCGCCCGGCCGGGCGGCGGGGCGGCGTGGGCGGGTGCCGTGGCCGTGACGAGCCCGGCCGTCAACGCTGCGGTGACGGTCAGTGACGCTGTGCGTATGTGCGTTCCCATGCAGGTGCTCCTGTCGTGCGGGGGCGTTGCTCAGCCGCTGCGGGGCGGCAGGTGGGGACGCCGCCGGTCCGGTACGTCGGACAGGTCGGGCGGCGTCGCGGCGGGGTGGCGTTCCAGGAGGTCCAGTGCGGTACGGACGGCCACGCCGAGCTGCGGGTGGCGGCCCTCGGCCCAGTCCAGCGGGGAGCGCGGCGCCTCGATGTCCGGCTCCACGCCGTGGTTCTCCACGCCCCAGCCGTACGCCTCGAACCAGGCGGCGTTCATCGGCACCGTGATGTACGTACCGTCGCCCAGCCGGTGCCGCCCGGTCATCCCGACCACACCGCCCCAGGTACGCAGGCCCACGACCGGGCCGATGCCCTGGAGTTTGAACGCCGCGGTGATCATGTCGCCGTCGGAGGAGGTCATCTCGTCGGCGACGGCGACCACCGGGCCGCGCGGCGCGTTGCTGGCGTAGCTGACCGGCCGGGCGTCGCGGGTCAGGTCCCAGCCGACGATGGTGCGGGTCAGCTTCTCGACGACCAGCTCGGAGATGTTGCCGCCGGCGTTGCCCCGCACGTCCACGATCAGCGCGGGCCGTGAGACCTCCATCCGCAGGTCGCGGTTGAACTGCGCCCAGCCGGAGCCGCCCATGTCGGGGATGTGCAGATAGCCGCACCGGCCGTCGCTCAGCTCCCGTACGACCTCGCGGCGCTTGGCCACCCAGTCCTGGTAGCGCAGCGGCCGTTCGTCGATCAGCGGGACCACCGCGACCCGGCGTGACGGGCCGCCGCCCGCCGGCGCGAAGGTCAGCTCGACGGTGGTGCCGCCGGCCGCGGACAGCAGGGGGGCGGGGCCCGCCACCGGATCGACCCGGCGGCCGTCCACGTGTGTGAGCGCGGCGCCCTCGCGGATGCCCGTACCGGCCAGCGGCGAGCGGGCCCGGGAGTCGGAGGAGTCGCCGGGCAGGATGCGCCGCACCACCCAGTAGCCGTCCTTGAAGACGAAGTTGGCGCCGAGCAGGCCGATCGCGCGCTGGTAGTGCGGCGGCCCCTCGTTGCGCTTGCCCGCCGTCACGTACGCGTGCGAGGTGCCCAGCTCGCCCAGCACCTCGCGCATCAGGTCGGCGAACTCGTCGGGCGAGGCGACCCGTTCGACCAGCGGCCGGTACTGCTCCAGCACCGCCTCCCAGTCGACACCGCACAGCCCGGGGTCCCAGAAGTACGCGCGGATGATCCGGCCGGCCTCGTCGTACGCCTGGCGCCACTCGGCGGGCGGGTCCACCTCGTGCAGGATGCGCCGCGGGTCCAGGTGGACGGTCGAGTCGGCGTCCGGCGGCTCGGTGGCGGGCACCGCCCGCAGGTCGCCCTCGTCGTTGACGACCAGCCGGGTGCCGTCGCCGCTGAGCGCGTAGGAGTCGATGGCGCCGGTCAGTTCGGTGCGCTTGGCCTTGACCAGGTCGAAGTGTTCCAGCGTGGGCTGGCCCGAGGTGTTGTCGGGATTGGCGAAGGTCTCGCCCAGCGCGCCGGAGATCGGCCAGCGCAGCCAGACCAGCCCGCCGCCCGCGACCGGACGCAGTGCCGAGTACTTCGACGCCGAGACCGGGAACGGCGTCACCCGGCTGGCCAGCCCCTCCACCTCCACCAGCGCCGTGCCCTCGGCCGTCACCGGGGCCTCCGCCGGGTCCAGACCGCCCGCCGCGGGCCGCCCGTCGGCGGACAACTGGAAGGGGGAGGGCGTGGCGGAGGACAGCGGTACGAGGTAGGGGCGGCAGCCGAGCGGGAAGGACAGGTCGCCGGTGTGCACGTCGTAGACCGGGTCGAAGCCGCGCCAGGACAGGAACGCGAGGTAGCGGCCGTCGCGGGTGAAGACCGGCTGCTCGTCCTCGAAGCGGCCGTTGGTGACGTCCACGACGGTCCGGGCGGCGGAGCCTTCCCCGTTCCCGTCCCCTTCCCCTTCCCCGTTCCCGTCCCCGCTCCCGGCGCCGTCGCCGCCGGTCAGCCGGGCCATCTTGATGCTGCGCAGCGTCCGGCCGATGCCGGGGTGGGACCAGGTCAGCCAGCCCGAGTCGGGGGAGAAGGCCAGGTCCCGCACGGGCCCGTTGTCGGACCTGATCAGCTCGGTGACCCGGCCCTCGCCGTCACCGTCGGCCGAGACGTCGACGAGCAGCAGCCGCCCGTCGTGCGCCGCCACCGCCAGCCGTTCGCCGTCCGGCGCGGCGACCAGTTCGTGCACGCGGCCGAGCCGGCCGGCCGCGAGGCGGTGCGGGTCGCGCGGGATGCCGGCCTTGGGCAGGTCGGCGATCTCGATGGCGTCGTCGCCCTCGGCGGAGGTGATGTAGGCGATCCGGCCGGTGGAGCCGAGCATCTCGGGGAGCCGGACGCGTACCCCCGGCTCGTCGTGGATGGTGCGCGCCGGGCCGTCGCGGTGGGTGAGCCAGTACAGGCTGCCGCGGACGCCGACGGCGCTGGCCCGCCCGGTGGTGTCCACGGCGAGGGAGGTGATGTGCGAACCGGCCGGGATCTGGTACGTACGGCGTCCGGCGCGCGGGCCGCCGAGCCGCACCCGCAGGCGGCGCGGTGCGCCGCCCGGGCTCAGGTCGTCCACCAGCCACAGGTCGCCGCCGCACTGGTAGACGACGCGCTGCCCGTCGGTGGCGGCGTGCCGGGCGTAGAAGTCGGCGTGATCGGTGTGCCGCCGCAGGTCCGTGCTGTCCGGCCGGCAGGAGTAGAGGTTGGCGATCCCCTCGTGGTCGGAGAGGAACGCGATCCGGTCGCCGACGAACATCACCGCGTCCAGGTGGCCGCGCAGGTCCGGCACGAGCCGGGTGCCGTGCAGCCACATCCGTCCCATCGCGCCGCCGCGGTAGCGCTTCCAGGAGGCGGGCTCGTGCGGCGGCTTGCCGGTGAGCAGCAGCGTCTTGCGGTCCACCGAGTCGTCGTGGCCGCCGCCGGAACCGTTCCCGGGGCCGTCCCCGTCGTCCACGTGCCCGTACGGATGGCCGTCGCCTTCCAGCCGGTGCCCGTCCGCGGCGAAGTCGGCGACCGCGATGTCCGAGACCGGGCCCCAGGGCAGCCGGCCGCCGGGGCTGCCGTCGGTGGGGACGCTGTAGGCCCAGGAGTAGTACGAGAAGGGCTGGCCGTGCGAGGAGACGGCCAGGATCTGGCCGTCGGGGGTCCAGCCGCAGACCCGGGCGTCGGTGCTCCCCCAATAGGTGAGGCGGCGGGCCGGGCCGCCCTCCACCGGGGCGAGGTGGATCTCCGGGTCGAGGCTGCGCCAGGTGGTGAAGGCGATGTTTCTGCCGTCCGGGGAGATCCGGGGGTGGCTGATCCGGGTGCGGTCCACCGTCAGCCGCCAGGCCCGTGGCGTACTGCCGCCCTCGGTCGTCAGCGGTGCCACCCAGAGGTCGTCCTCGGCGGCGAAACACAGCATCTCGCCGTGGAGATGCGGGAACCGGAGATACGCGCCGTCACTCACGCCCCCATGCTTTCGGCGAGCGCGGACGGTGGCAACTCGGCCGGGCGCGTGTTCCCGTGACACACGCCACCATCGAAACGTTTCCGTTTCGCTGGGGCCGGGGGTACGGTCGAGCCGTACCGAAGCTGTACGAAACCGTTTCGTTCACATGAAGTCGTGAGGAGGTGTGCCGCCATGGGCCGCAGCCGGCTGACCCCCGAGCGCGAGGCGGAGCTCTACGCGGCCGTGCTCGACCTGCTCCGCGAGGTCGGCTACGACGCCCTGACCATGGACGCCGTCGCCACCCGCACCCACGCCAGCAAGGCCACCCTCTACCGCCAGTGGCAGGGCAAGCCGGAACTGGTCGCCCAGGCGCTCCACCACCACAAGCCCGTCCAGGTCGCCGGCATCGACACCGGCAGCCTCCGCGGCGACCTGCACGCCATGGTCTCCCGCGCGGACGACTGCGAGAGGGAACGCGACTGCGCGCTGCTGCGGGGCCTCGTACGGGCCGCGCACGACAACCCCGACCTCCACCGGGCGCTGCGCGACCTGTTCGTCAATCCGGACCTCTCCGGGATGGACGGGATGCTCGCCCGCGCCGTCGAGCGCGGCGAGATCCCCGCCGACCGCCCCGCGCTCGCCTACGTACCGCACATGCTGATCGGCGCCTTCGTCGCCCAGCAGCTCATCGAGGACCGGCCGCCGAACCGCGCCTTCCTCGCCGATTACGTCGACGCCGTGGTCCTCCCCGCCCTAGGCGTCTGACCGGGTCCGGCCGCCCCCCCCGGCCGGACATCCGCCGTCCCCAACTCCCCCCATCACGGCAGCACTCGACGCGCCGCTCTCGTCGTCGGGCCGGCTCCGTACGCCCTTGTACGTCCCTCATCCCGACGGGAGCGCCCCTTCTCGTGGCCACATTCCTCTACAAACTCGGACGGTTCGCCTTCCGGCGACGCCGCTTCGTCGCTCTCATATGGGTGGCGCTGCTGGCCGTCGCCGGAGTCGGCGCCGCCACCGCGTCCTCGCCCGCCGCCGACTCCTTCTCCGTACCGGGTACGGAGTCGCAGAAGACCTTCGACCTGCTGGGCGAACGCTTCCCCGGCACCAAGGCGGACGGCGCCACCGCGCGCGTGGTCTTCAAGGCGCCCGACGGGCAGCAGGTGACCGCGCCGGCGCAGAAGAAGGCCGTCGAGAAGGTCGTCGGCGAGCTGAAGTCCTCCTCGCCCCAGGTCGCCTCGGTCTCCGACCCGTACCTGGCCAAGGGCGTGGCCCAGGACGGCAGGATCGCCTACGCGCAGGTCACCTACAAGGTCTCCGGCTTCGAGCTGAAGGACGACGCGCGCGACGCGCTCAAGGACGCGGCGCAGCACGGCCGGGACGCCGGACTGACCGTCGAGATCGGCGGCAACGCGCTCCAGGCGATGCCGGAGACCGGCGCCACCGAGATCATCGGCATCGTCATCTCCGCCGTCGTCCTCGTCATCACCTTCGGCGCCCTCATAGCCGCCGGCCTGCCGCTGCTGACCGCGCTGATCGGGGTGGGCATCGGCGTCTCGTCCATCACCGCGCTCGGCAGCGTGCTGGACCTGTCGAGTACGACCTCCACCCTCGCCATGATGATCGGCCTCGCCGTCGGCATCGACTACGCGCTGTTCATCGTCTCCCGCTACCGCTCCGAACTGGCCGAGGGCCGGGAGCGGGAAGAGGCGGCCGGGCGGGCCACCGGCACCGCCGGGTCCGCCGTGGTCTTCGCCGGACTGACCGTCGTCATCGCCCTGGTGGGCCTGTCCGTGGTCAACATCCCGATGCTCACCAAGATGGGCATCGCGGCGGCCGGCACGGTCGTCGTCGCCGTCCTCGTCGCCCTGACCCTGATCCCCGCGCTGCTGGGCTTCGCGGGCAAGCGCGTACTGAGCCGCAAGGCGCGCAAGGGCGCCACCGCCCCCGAGGAGGCCGACGGCGGCAAGCCCAACATGGGCACCCGCTGGGCGCGCTTCGTGCTGCGGCGGCCGGTCGCGGTGCTGCTGGCCGGAGTCGTCGGCCTGGGCGTCATCGCCGTACCCGCCGGCTCGCTGGAGATGGGCCTGCCGGACGACGGCGCGCAGCCCACCAGCACCACCCAGCGCAAGGCGTACGACCTGCTCTCCGAAGGCTTCGGGCCGGGCTTCAACGGCCCGCTGATGCTGGTCGTGGACGGGCAGGGCGGCAAGGATCCGAAGGCGGCGGCCGCGCAGGTCGCCGGGACCGTCGCCAAGCTGGACGGCGTCGCGGCCGTCACCCCGCCCACCTTCAACCAGGCGGGCGACACGGCGCTGCTGAACGTCGTACCGAAGTCCAAGCCGAGCAGCACCGAGACCGAGGACCTGGTCCACGAGATCCGCGGCAAGGCGGGCGACGCCGCCCGGGACGCCGACGCGCAGGCACTGGTCACCGGCACCACCGCGATGAACATCGACGTCTCCGAGAAGCTCAACGACGCGCTGCTGCCCTACCTGGCGCTGGTGGTCGGCCTGGCCTTCCTGCTGCTGATGGTGGTCTTCCGCTCGGTCCTGGTACCCCTGAAGGCGGCCCTCGGCTTCCTGCTGTCGGTCGTCGCGGCGCTCGGCGCGGTGGTCGCGGTCTTCCAGTGGGGCTGGCTGGCGGACCTGTTCGGCGTCGAGCAGACCGGCCCGGTCATGAGCATGATGCCGATCTTCATGGTGGGCGTGGTCTTCGGACTCGCCATGGACTACGAGGTCTTCCTCGTGACGCGGATGCGGGAGGCGTTCGTCCACGGGGAGCGCCCCGGGCAGGCCGTCGTCACCGGCTTCCGGCACGGCGCGCGGGTGGTCACGGCCGCCGCGGTCATCATGATCTCGGTCTTCGCGGGCTTCATCGGCTCCTCCGAATCCATGATCAAGATGATCGGTTTCGGGCTCGCCGTCGCCGTCTTCTTCGACGCGTTCGTGGTCCGCATGGCCCTCGTCCCCGCCGTCCTCGCGCTCCTCGGGCGCGCGGCGTGGTGGCTGCCCAAGTGGCTCCAGCGCGCCCTGCCCAACGTGGACGTCGAAGGCGAACAGCTCCAGAAGCACCTCGCGCCCGAACCGGCCGGCAAGCCGGAACTCACCACGGTGTGACGGCCGAGGCGTGACCGGCCCCGGGGCGGTCACGTGAGCGGCGCGCCCGTACCGGCGGTGCCGCCCCGTGGGGACGGGGCGGGCGCGCGGGACACGGCCCGGCGACGGGTCCCGTACGGAACGGGGCCGGTCGCCGGGCCGTGTCCGTGGGCCGTGTGCGCGTGCCGGGCGCGTGTGCCGCGTCCCGGGCGGCGGGGCCTCAGGCGGCGCGTCCGGTCAGCCCCGGCGCCGCGTACACCGCCTCGACCAGCGCGAGGTTGCGGGTGTCGTCGCCCGTCGTACCGCTGCCGAACCTGTTCATCACATACGCGTACGCCAGCCGGCTCTCCGGGTCGGCGAAGGCGAGGGAGCCGCCCGCGCCGCCATGGCCGAAGGCCGTACGGTTCGGGCCGAAGTAGTGCGCCTCGTTGAGCATGTAGCCGCAGGCCCAGGCGAACGGCAGCGCCTCCTGCGCGAACGCGCCGAGCACCAGGTCGCGTTCGCCGGGACGGCTCTGCCGCTCCCGCAGGGACGCGAGGGTGCCGGGGCCGACCAGCTCGCCGTCGGCCAGCGCGCGGTAGACCGCCGCCAGGCCGCGCGCGGTGGCGTTGGCGTTGGCGGCGGGGACCTCGGCCGAACGGCACGCGGCGCTGTTCACGTCCCCGGTGGGCATATGGCGCATGGCGAGCGCCAGCGGGGCGAACGGGTGGCAGTCCAGGGACCGTACGGCCCCGTCCGGCACGCCCGGGAACGCGCTGCTGAGGACGCCGTCGCCGTCCGGGCCGATGAACCGGGCGCAGCGGCCGTGTTCCGAGGCCGGCGTACCGATGTACAGGTCGGCGCCGAGCGGTTCGGTGATCTCCGTACGCAGGAAGGTGCCGAGCGAGACCCCGGTGACACGGCGGACGACCTCGCCGACCAGGAAGCCGAAGGTGACGGCGTGGTAGCCCTGGGCCGTGCCCGGCTCCCACCACGGCTCGGTGGCGGCGAGGACCGCGCAGGTCTTCTCCCAGTCGTACACGTCCTCGGCCGTCAGCCGCTCCCGGGGGCCGATCAGGCCCGCGCGGTGCGAGAGCAGCCAGCGCACCGGCACCTCGCCCTTGCCGGCCTGCGCGAACTCCGGCCAGTAGCGGGCGACCGGCGCGTCCAGGTCCAACGCGCCGCGGTCGGCGAGCAGGTGGGCGCACAGGGCGGTCATGCCCTTGCTCGTCGAGTACACGTTGACCAGCGTGTCGCGCTCCCACGGGCGGGTGCCGTCGGCGTCCGCGTGCCCGCCCCACAGGTCGACGACGGTCTCCCCGTCCAGGCACACCGCGAGCGCGGCGCCCACCTCGCCGCGTTCGGTGAAGTTGCGCGCGAACTCGGCCCGTACGTTCTCGAACTCGGGGGCACAGGTGCCCTGAACGGCTGCTGCCACGGTCGACGGCTCCTCACACGGGCTGAGTGGTTGCCTCGGCAACCTAACTCCGGGCCAGGACCCCGTCCAGGACGCCGCTGGACACTTGGACGGCCTTGGCGCGTTCCCGCTCCCGGACCGCCGTCAGACCGCCGTCCGCTCCCGGTGCGACGTGTCCTCGTCCAGCAGCCGCGCCGCCATGTTGTCCAGCGCACGCGCCAGCCGGGCGCGGTCCTCGGGGTCCTCCGCCGTCCACCCCTCCAGCCGCTCGTCCAGCCACGTGCGCCAGGCGACGATCAGCCGGTCGATCTCGGCGCGGCCCGCCTCGGTCGGCTCCAGCCGCCCGCCGTCCCCGTACCGCGCGTACCCCGAGGACACCACCCGGGTGA
This sequence comes from Streptomyces sp. NPDC026394, assembly GCF_055567735.1. Lineage (NCBI taxonomy): Bacteria > Bacillati > Actinomycetota > Actinomycetes > Kitasatosporales > Streptomycetaceae > Streptomyces > Streptomyces sp. NPDC026394. Next base: position 196,868 of record NZ_JBVHPX010000003.1, on the reverse strand, counting down.
AGACCGGCTCCAGCACCTCGTCCGGCATCCGGTGCGCCTGTGCGACGGCCGTCAGCGACGTCTCACCGTGGATACGCGTACGCCAGTGGATCTGGCCCAGCGCCCACGCCTGGCCGGGCGTGAGCGGGCTGCCGGACGCGGCCAGCACCTCCAGGCTCACCGGCCCCTCCGCCTTGCGCATCGCCCGCGCCACCGCACGCTCCAACTGCTGGTCGGAGTCGGTGGAATCGGGCGCCGCGAAGCCCTCGCCGAGGTCGCCGGCGGCCGCCCGCGCGCTGTCGCGCAGCGGCACCTCCTTGAGGAACCACGCCACCACGAACCCGGCCAGCGCGACCGGCACCACCCACTGGAAGACGTGGTTGACGGTCTCCGCGTACGCGTCGATCACCGGCCTGGCCTGCGCTTCGGGCAGCCGGTGCAGCGCCTGGGGGCTCGCCGCGGCCTCCGGCGGCACGCCCGGGGACTTCGCCAGCGCGGCCTTCAGGCTGGGGTCCAGGCGGTTGCTGTAGAGCGTGCCGAAGACGGCCGTGCCGAAGGACGAGCCGAGGGTACGGAAGAAGGTCACGCCCGAGGTCGCCGAGCCCAGCTCGTGGTAGTCGACCGTGTTCTGCACGGCGATGGTCAGCACCTGCATCGCCAGGCCGATGCCGAGGCCGAGCACGAACATGTACAGGGATTCGAGCCAGACGCCGGTGTCCGCGCCCATGGTCGACATCAGGTAGAGGCCGAGCGCCATCACGCCCGTACCGACGATGGGGAAGACCCGGTAGCGGCCGGTGCGGCTGACGACGACGCCGGAGAGCATCGAGGTGCCCAGCAGCCCGGCGACCATCGGCAGCGTCCGCACGCCCGACATGGTCGCCGAGACCCCGTCGACGAACTGGAGGTACGTCGGCAGGTACGTCATCGCGCCGAGCATCGCGAAGCCGACGATGAAGCTGAGCACCGAGCAGACGGTGAAGACCGGATTGCGGAACAGGTGCATGGGGAGCATGGGCTCCTTGGCCCGCAGCTCCACGAAGACGAAGGCCGCCAGCAGCACCACCGAGCCCACGAACAGGCCGATGATGACCGGCGAGCCCCAGGCGTACTCGTTGCCGCCCCACTCCAGGCCCAGCACCAGGCCGCAGGAGCCCAGCGCGACCAGCACGATGCCGATGTAGTCGATCACCGGGCGGACCGCGGCCCGGACGACCGGCACCGTACGCGCGGCCATCACGACCATCACGATCGCGATGGGAATGTTGACGTAGAAGCACCAGCGCCAGGAGGCGTGGTCGGTGAACAGGCCGCCCAGTGTGGGCCCGACGACCGTGGTCACGCCGAAGACGGCGCCCAGCGCGCCCTGGTACTTGCCGCGTTCGCGCAGCGGGATGACGTCCGCGATCAGCGCCATCGCGGTGACCATCAGGCCACCGCCGCCGATGCCCTGCACGGCGCGGGCCACGACCAGCATCAGCATCGAGGCCGAGGCGCCGGCCAGGACGGAGCCGCCGACGAAGACCACCGCGCTGACCTGGAAAATGATTTTCCGGCCGAACAGGTCGCCGAACTTGCCGACCAGCACCGTCGCGACGGTCTCCGCCAGCAGGTACGCCGTCACCACCCACGCCATGTGCCCGCCGCCGCCCAGGTCCGCCACGATCGTGGGCAGCGCGGTGGACACGATCGTCTGGTCCAGGGCGGCCAGCAGCATGCCGAGCACGATCGTGGTGAAGACGAGGTTGGTACGGCGGCGGCTGAGCGCGGGCGGGGTGCTGCGCGCTTCGGGGGCGGAGGCTTGCGCGGCGGCCGTGGTCATGGACCAAGCCTTTGCGCCAATGCCCCGCTTCGCCACCTTTTGCTGCTGTGGGGGTGACGCGCGGTCGCCGTTTCGCGCCCCGAGCGCTCTTGCGACCCGTTTGCAGTACGGCCACGATGAAGGGATCGCGCGGCTGAGCGGAGACCCTCATGCACGTACCCGACGGATTCATCGACGCCCCCGTCTCGGCCGCCACCGGCGTTCTCGCCGCTGCCGCCGTCGCCGTCAGCCTGCGCGGCGCCCGCCGCGAACTGGGCGGCCCCGAACCGCACGCCGGACTCGGCGCCGAGCGCACCGCACCCCTCGCCGGGCTGGTCGCCGCCTTCATCTTCGCCGTCCAGATGCTCAACTTCCCCGTCGCCGCCGGGACCAGCGGGCACCTGCTGGGCGGCGCGCTGGCCGCCATCCTCGTCGGCCCGTACACGGGCGTGCTCTGCGTCTCCGTCGTCCTGCTCATGCAGGCCGTGCTCTTCGCGGACGGCGGGCTGACCGCTCTCGGCGTGAACATCACCGACATGGCGGTGGTGACCGTCCTCGTCGCGTACGGGATCTTCCGGGGCCTGGTCAAGGTGCTGCCGCGCGGGCGCCGCTCGGTCACGGCCGCGTCCTTCGTGGCCGCCGTGGTGTCCGTACCGGCCGCGGCCGCCGCCTTCACCGGGCTGTACGCGCTGGGCGGCACCACCCACGTACCGATCGGCACCGTCTTCGCGGCGATGACCGGCGTGCACGTCCTCATCGGCATCGGCGAGGCCGCCATCACCGCACTCACCGTCGGTGCGGTCCTCGCCGTGCGCCCCGACCTCGTGTACGGGGCGCGCGGGCCGGCCGAGCCGCTCCGGCTGCGGACTTCCCCCTTGGCCGGGCCCGTGGCGGGAGCGGGGGAGCCCGGTGCCGTGCCGCCGGCGGCGCCCGGCGCCGGTCCGCGGCCCGCCGGTGCCCGGCGCTCCGCCCGCCGCGTCTGGCTGGCCGGCGTCGCCGTCGCGCTCGTCTGCGCGGGCGGCGTCAGCTACTACGCCTCCACCAGCCCGGACGGACTGGAGAAGGTCGCCGGGGACCAGGGCATCGACGCCAAGGCCGAGGAGCACGCCGCGAAGGACTCGCCGCTGGCCGACTACAGCGTCAAGGACATCGCGGACCCGCGGATCTCCGGCGGGCTCGCCGGAGTGATCGGGGTGGGGGCGACGCTCGCCGTCGGCACCGGCGTCTTCTTCGTCGTACGGCGCCGCCGCGGCGCGGCCCGGGACGACGGCGGGACCGACACCGCTGCCTCCGCCAGGCCCGGAACCGGCGCCGGGGACGCCCCGGCGCCGCCGCGGCACAGCCCGGGATCGGCCTGACATGAGCGCCGGGCACGCCCACAAGCTCTACCGGCACGGGCACTCGCCGGTGCACGCCCTGCCACCGCACTGCAAGATCGCGGCGGTGCTCTGCTTCGTCCTGACCGTCGTCGCCACCCCGCGCACCGCCGTCTGGACCTTCGCCCTCCACGCGCTGCTGCTCGCCGCGGTCGCCGCGGCGGCCCGGGTGCCCGCCGGGTTCCTGCTCAAGCGGCTGCTCATCGAGGTGCCGTTCGTGGCCTTCGCCGTCCTGATGCCGTTCGTCGCCACCGGGCCCCGCGTCCACATCCTGGGGACGGCGCTGAGCGAGCCCGGACTCTGGGGCGCCTGGAACATCCTCGCCAAGGGCACGCTGGGCGTCGCCGCCTCCGTCCTGCTCGCCGCCACCACCGACCTGCGCGGCCTGCTGCTCGGCCTGCAACGGCTGCGGATGCCGCCGCTGCTCGTCCAGATCGCCTCCTTCATGATCCGGTACGGCGACGTCATCGCCGACGAACTGCGGCGGATGCGGGTCGCCCGCCTCTCCCGCGGCTTCGAGGCGCGCGGCGTCCGCCACTGGGGCGTCCTCGCCAAGTCCGCCGGCGCCCTGTTCATCCGCTCCTACGAACGCGGCGAACGCGTCCACCTGGCCATGGTCAGCCGCGGCTACACGGGCACCCTGCCCGTACCGGACGCCGCCGCGGCGACCGGCGCCCAGTGGACCCGCGCCGCCGCCCTGCCCGCCGCCGCCCTCGCCGTATGCCTGCTGGGATGGACCCTTTGAACGACCCCGCGACCTCGCCCGTCACCACCGCGCCCGTACCGCCCCCGGAAGCCCCCGTGCCCGTGCCCTCCCTGGAGGTCGCCGGGCTCGCCTACGCCTACCCCGACGGACACCAGGCCCTCTACGGCGTCGACCTGACCGTAGCCCGCGGTGAGCGGGTCGCCCTGCTCGGCCCCAACGGCGCCGGCAAGACCACCCTCGTCCTGCACCTGAACGGCATCCTCACGCCCGGCGCCGGCACGGTCACGGTCGCCGGGCTGCCCGTCACCCGGCACCACCTCGCCGAGGTCCGCCGCCGCGTCGGCATCGTCTTCCAGGACCCCGACGACCAGTTGTTCATGCCCACCGTCCGCGAGGACGTCGCGTTCGGGCCCGCGGCGGCCGGGCTGCGCGGCGCCGAACTGGCGGCGCGGGTCACCGAGGCGCTCGGCCGCGTCGGCATGGCGGACTACGCCGACCGCCCGCCGCACCACCTCTCCTTCGGGCAGCGCCGCCGGGTCGCGGTCGCCACCGTCCTCGCGATGCGCCCCGAGATCCTCGTCCTGGACGAGCCGTCCTCCAACCTCGACCCCGCCTCCCGCCGTGAACTGGCCGACATCCTGCGGGCGTTGGACGTGACGGTGCTGATGGTCACGCACGACCTGCCGTACGCGCTCGAACTGTGCCCGCGCGCCGTCGTGCTGTCCGAAGGTGTCATCACCGCCGACGGGCCCACCCAGCGCCTGCTGAGCGACACCGAACTGATGGCAGCGCACCGACTCGAACTGCCCTTCGGATTCGATCCGGGCTCTGTGACGATCCCCACGCCCTGACGGCACCCCCGCACACCGCGTCCGCCGCCGCCCCTGGTCACCAGCACTGATCCGCGCGTTGCACCATTGATAGGTCACAAACGCGACGGATGAGTGGGAAGCGGGAAACAGTGGTGGACGTCCAGGGCACGGTCGCGGACGGCTTCGAGCCGGTCCGGGACGCCTTCGCGGCCAACTTCGCGCGGCGCGGCGAGCGCGGCGCGGCTGTCGCCGTCTACCGGCACGGGCGCAAGATCGTCGACCTGTGGGGCGGCAGCCGGGACGCCGACGGCCCCGAGGACGGCGCCGCGCCCTGGGAGGCGGACACCGCCCAGGTCATCCGCTCCGCCACCAAGGGCGTCGCCGCCATCGTCCCGCTCCTGCTGCACCAGCGCGGCCTGCTCGACCTGGACGCGCCCGTCGGCACGTACTGGCCCGAGTTCAAGGCCGCCGGCAAGGAACGCGTCCTGGTCCGCCACCTCCTCTCGCACCGCGCCGGACTGCCGGTCCTGGACACCCCGCTCACCCCGGAACAGGCCGTCGACGGCGTCAGCGGCCCCGCCGCCCTCGCCGCCCAGGCCCCCGCCTGGACCCCCGGCACCGAGCACGGCTACCACGCCCAGACCTACAGCTGGCTGCTGGCCGAACTGGTACGGCGGGTCACCGGCCGCACCATCGGCACCTGGATCGCCGACGAGATATCCGGACCCCTCGGCCTGGAACTGTGGGTCGGCGCACCCGCCGACGCGCTCGCCCGCACCGGCCGCCTGGCCGACGTCGAGGCACCGGCCCCGCCCGCCGCGGCCGGACTGCGCGTCCGCCCCAAGCGCAGCGTCACCGACGCCTACCGCGACCCCGCCTCCCTCACCCGGCGCGCCTTCGGCGCCATCACCCCGGCTCCCGACGAGAACGCCGACGCCTACCGCGCCGCCGAACTCCCCGCCTCCAACGGCATCGCCACCGCCCGCGCCCTGGCCCGCTGCTACGCGGCGCTCATCGGCCCCGTCGACGGCCACCCCCGCCTCTTCGCGCCCGCCACCCTCACCCTGGCCCGAACGGAGGAGTCCGCGGGCCCCGACCGCACCCTCGTGGTCACCACCCGCTTCGGCCTCGGCCACATGCTGCACGGCTCCGCCGCGCCCCTCCTGGGCCCCGGCTCCTTCGGCCACCCCGGCCGCGGCGGCTGCCTGGCCTTCGCCGACCCCGAGTCCGGCACCGCCCTCGGTTACGTCACCAACGGGATGCAGCAGAACGTGACGGCCGACCCGCGGGCCCAGGCACTCGTACGGGCGCTGCGGGCGGCGCTGGAAGGCTGAGCGTGGGGCGCACGTGTCGCACGTGGCTCCCGGGGCACCCGTACGCCCTGACGAGCCACTTCGATCCACACGCCAAGGAGCGGACATGGGCGACGAGCGCAAGCTGACGGACCCCCGGGAGGCCGGGCCCGACGAGGACAAGCCGAAGCCGCTGAACAACGAGCGGGACCGCAGCGCCGAGGAGGTCAACGCGGACCAGCCGTCCGTACGCGGCGAGAAGCCGAAGCCCGCACCGAAGCGGTACTGAACCGGCGCCCGGCGCCCGGCACCGGTCTGGCTCGCGGTGCCGGCCCGGCGTGCGGTACCGGCCGGGCACGGCCGACGCCCCCTGTTGCCCGTGGGGCGCATGCGCCAAGGTGGGCGCATGAGGCGATTCGACGGCTACCGCGTACTGATCACCGGCGCCGGCCAGGGCATCGGCGAGGCCACCGCCCGACGGCTCGCCGCCGAAGGCGCGCGGGTCCTGGTCACCGACCTGGACGGGGAGCGGGCCGAGCGGGCGGCGGCCGGCATCCGGGACGGCGCCGAGGTACGCGACAGCGGCGGCACCGCCGAGGCACTCGCCTGCGACGTCGCGGACCGCACCGCCGTCGAGGCGGCCGTCGCGCACGCCGTGCGGCGCTTCGGCGGGCTCGACGTGCTGGTCAACAACGCCTGCCGCTGCACCCCCGACGCCCCGCTCTTCGACGGCCAGCGGGACGAGGACTGGGCCGGCGACCTGGACGTCACCCTCAACGGCGCGTTCCGCTGCGCCCGCGCCGCCCTGCCCCATCTGGCCGCCGCCGGCGGCCGCGGCGCGATCGTCAGCGTCGGTTCGGTCAACGCCGAGCAGGACTTCGGCAACCACGCCTACAGCGCCGCCAAGGCGGGCCTGGCCTCCCTCACCCGCACCCTCGCGGGCGAGGCGGCCGGCCGGGGCGTACGGGTCAACCTGGTCGCGCCGGGCACGGTCGACACCCCCAACTGGGGCGACCGGCCCGAAGCCCTGGAGCGCGCCGCGGCCGAGTACCCCCTGGGCCGCGTCGGCCGTCCCGCCGACATCGCCGCCGCCGTGGCCTTCCTGGCCTCCTCCGACGCCGCCTGGATCACCGGCGTCACGCTCCCGGTGGACGGCGGCATCCTGATCGCCAACACGTCCCTGAGCCGGGCGCTGCACGGCGGACCGGACGGACCGCGCTAGCGCAGCATCAGCGCGATCCCCGCGACCATCAGCCCCGCCGCGGCAAGACGCGGGGCGCCGAAACGTTCCTTGAAGAACAGGGTGCCGATGGCCGCGCCCACGATGATCGAGGACTCGCGGAGCGCGGCGATCGGCGCCAGGTCGGCCCGCGTCTGGGCCCACAGGACCAGGCCGTAGGCGAAGACGGACAGCACCCCGCCGGCCGCGCCGCGCACGGCCACCGGACGTAGCTGGGTCAGGAGCAGCCGGCGCCGGGTGGCCAGCGCGTACACGGGGATCGCCACGCCTTCGAGGACCATCAGCCAGCCGATGTAACCGAGCGAGGTGCCGGAGGCGCGGACGCCGATGCCGTCCACCGTCGTGTACGAGGCGATCGCCAGCCCGGTGGCGAGAGCGGCGACGATGGCCGGCCAGTGCGGTCTCGTACCGGAGCCCCGGATGCCCCACAGCGCCAGACCGACCAGGCCCGCCGAGGCGAGCACCACACCGGCCAGCGCCCAGGCGTCGGGCACCTCCCCGACGAAGACGGCGGCCAGGACCGTGACGGCGAGCGGCGCGGTGCCCCGCGCGATGGGGTACATCTGCCCGAACTCGCCCATCCGGAAGGACTGCATCAGCAGCACCTGGTAGACGATGTGCAGCACGGTGGAGCCGGCGAGCGGGAGCCAGGCGGCGGGCGCGGGCAGCGGCGCGCAGCAGGCCAGCACCGCGCCGCAGACCGCCCCGCCGCCGCCGACCAGCGTGAAGGCGATGAGCTGGTCCTCGATGTGGTGCGCGATCGCGTTCCAACTGGCATGGGTGACGGCGGCGGTCAGGACCGCCGCGACGACCAGGGGGCTCATGCGGCGCGCTCGCGCACGTCGGCCGCCCGGCTCCGGGCGTACGGGGCCGGGACTCCGGGGGCGGCGCCGGGGGCCGGTGGGCGGGGGGCTTCATGACCGTACGGGAAAGGGCGCATGGCCCGCACGCTAGCTGTAGCTGTACGGGCCATGCGATGGTGCGCGGGCGGGGTGGGGGAGATCACCCCGGGGGCCGGGGGAGGCCGCCCCGGGAGACGGCCCCGGCAGGTCGCCCCGAGTCGGAGGGGCTCAGCCCGCCGACAGGATGGACCGGACGACCGGCCCGGCGTTCGAGCCGCCGTGGCCGCTGGCCGGGACGACGGCGGCCGCCGCGATGTCGCCGCGGTAGGCGGTGAACCAGGCGTTCGGCTTCTCCTGCCCGTCGACCTCGGCCGAGCCGGTCTTCGCGCCGATGTCACCGCTGAGCCCGGACATCGCCTCCGCCGCCGTGCCGGACGTGGCGGTCAGCTTCATCAGCGACTTCAGCGCGGACGCGGTGTCCGGCTTCATCGCGCGCGGCGCCTTGGCCAGGGCCCGGCCGTCCAGCGCGGGCGCGACGACGTACGGCTGGTGGAATCCGCCGTTCTGCACGGTCGCGGCGACGGAGGCGACGGTCAGCGGGTTCATCCGCACCCCGCCCTGCCCGATCAGCGAGGCGGCCATCTGCGCGTCGCTCTGCACCGGGACCGCGCCGTCGAAGGTCGGGATGCCGGTCTGCCAGTTCAGGCCGATGCCGAAGACGTCGCGGGCCTGCTTCGTCAGATCGTCGTCCGCGAGCTTGGGCGCCATGGAGATGAAGGCGTTGTTGCAGGAGGCGGCGAAGCTCTGCGCGAAGGTGCCGTTCTTGATCTCGGTCTTGTTCAGGTTCTGGAACTTCCAGCCGCCGACCGTCACGAACTTCTCGCACGGGTGCGGCTTGCCCGGCGCCGTCAGGCCCTTGTCGATGAGCATCGAGGCCGTCACGACCTTCATCGTCGAACCGGGCGCCAGCGAGCCCTGGGTGGCCGTGTTGAAGCCCTTCTCCGGGGAGTTGGCGATGGCCAGGATCTCGCCGGTGCTCGGCTTGAGGGCGACCGCCGACGCCTTCGGCTTGCCCTTGACCGCCTTCTCCGCCGCGGCCTGCACCGTGGCGTCCAGAGTGGTCTTCAGGGTGCCCGGCGTGCCCTTGGAGAGCACCTTCAGCGTCTCGTCGGGCTGCTGCGTGGCCTTGTCACGGGCAGCCCGGTGGACGGACAGCTCCACGCCGGGCTTGCCGTCCGTCTTCTTGCCGTACTTGTCGCGCAGGCTGTCCAGCACCCCGGCCAGCGCCGGGTGCGCCTCCTTGGTCAGCTCGGCGCCGTTGCGGTCCACGGCCTTGATGGGCGGCGCCTCGGCCTCGCCGGTCCGCAGCACGTCGCCCTTGCCCAGCTTCGGGTGCAGGATGCTCGGCGCCCAGGCGACCCGCGGCTCGCCGGTCACCTTGTCGCGCTTGACGGTCAGTGAGGTGCCGTACGAGACGGGCGCCTTCAGGTTCTTGTACGAGATCTGCGCGGCGACCGTGTACGCGACCTTGTCGCCGGTGGCCTTGCCCGGGGTGAGCTTCAGGTCCGTGAAGTGGGTCTGCTTCGGGTACGCGGCCAGGCCGGCGGCGGCCGCCTTCGCGTCGTCCGTGAGGGCGGCGGCCCGGTCGGCGGCGCCCGCCTTCCAGGCGTCGAGGAACTTCCCCGCGGTGCCGGTGACTTCCGCGGCGGACAGCGGTCCCGACTTCACCTCGGGCGCTCCGTCACCGGGCTTGCCGTCCCGGGCCGCGCGGACCTCCTGGGCCGGATCGCCGTCACCGGACCCGCCGAGCAGCGTGTAGCCGCCGACGCCACCCAGGACCAGGGCCACCGCCCCGCCGATCAGCCCGTACCTCACCTCACGGCGCATGTCGCCGATCCCCTCCCGAATCCTCGTTCTTCAGCACGCACACAAGAACGTGCAGCGCACTCTATGGGACACGGGGTGCCGGGGTGAGTCTCGGCCCTGTGCCGCGCGCGACGCGGGCGCCGCACGCGGCGCCTCAGGTGGCCGGCTGCCGCGACAGGGGTCGGCGCTGCCCCGGGACCACTTCCACCGCCGTCACGCGGAAGACCACGGTCCTGCGCCCGTCGACCTCGGTCGTGGCCTGGCGGCCCGTCGCGTTGCCGAGCAGCGGATTGTTGCTCTCCTGCCAGGTCAGGCCCGGGTGCTGCTGCCGTTCACCCCGGATCTCGGCCACCACCCTGGCCTGTTCGATGTCGAGGAACGCGGCGAGGGCCAGCTCCTTGCAGGCGGACGCGACGGTACGCGGCGCACCGTGGCCCCCGACCTGTTCCGGCTTGTTGTGCCCGATGACGTACACGATCTTCGGGGTGCTCAACTGCGGTTCCTCCCCGGCCGTCCGGGGCGCCGGGGCGACGATCGGCATTGACCGGCATCGTTCGATGACGGTCAAGTATGACCGCCGTCCCTGCGCGGACGGCGCTTTCGGCGTACGGAATCCGGCCGTGTCGCCCCTGCGACAGGTCCTAGACCCAGGTGTCGAACCACATCCGGTTGTGCCAGGCGCTCTTGGGGATCGGCTGGCCCGTGTAGATCGGGTAGAAGTAGATGAAGTTCCAGACGATGAGCAGGACGAGCACCCCGGCGCCGACCGCGCCGGCCGCGCGCCGCCGTTCGCCCGACCCCGGCGGGCCGAGGATCGCGCCGATCATCATGGCCAGGGCCAGGCACACGAACGGCACGAACACCACCGCGTAGAACAGGAAGATCGTCCGGTCCTGGTACAGGAACCACGGCAGATAGCCCGCCGCGATGCCGCAGGCGACGGCGCCCGCCCGCCAGTCCCGTTTGAACAGCCAGCGGTAGAGCATGTAGAGGATCGCGAAACAGCCCGCCCACCACAGGAGGGGAGTACCCAGCGCGAGCACTTCCCGTGCGCACCCCTCGGCCGCCTTGCAGCCGTCCTGCCCCATCTTGGGGTCCTCGTAGAAGTACGAGACGGGGCGGCCCTGCACCAGCCAGCTCCAGGGGTTGGACTGGTACGTGTGCGGGGTGGACAGGCCCTTGTGGAAGTCGTAGACCTCCGTCTCGTAGTGCCACAGGCTGCGCAGCCAGTCCGGCAGCCACTGCCAGCCGCCCGCCCGGCCCTCCGGCGTGGCGGTGGCCCAGTCGCGGTGGTAGCCGCCCTTGGTGACCACCCAGCCGGTCCACGTCACCAGGTACGCGGCCAGGCCCACCACGACGGTCGAGACGAACGCGGGCGCCACGTCCCGGCGCAGCACCGCGCGTACGGGGTGCCGGGCACCGGCCGTGCGCCGCGCGGCCACGTCCCACAGCACCGACAGCACGGCGAACGCCGCCAGGAAGTACAGGCCGTTCCACTTGCTCGCGGCGGACAGCCCCAGGCACAGCCCCGCCGCCAGCCGCCACGGCCGCCACCCCAGGCGCAGCCGGTCGCCCACCGACTCGTCCGGCCGGGCCAGGCCGTCCGCGCCGACCGGCAGCGCCGCCGCCAGCCGCGCCCGGGTGCGGTCCCGGTCCACCAGCAGACAGCCGAACGCCGCCACCACCCAGAACATGACGATGAGGTCCAGCAGCGCGGTACGGCTCATCACGAAGTGCAGCCCGTCCACCGCCAGCAGCAGCCCCGCCAGGCAGCCCAGCGCCGTGGAGCGCAGCAGCCGGCGACCGATGCGGCAGATCATCAGCACCGACAGGGTGCCGAGCAGCGCCACCATGAACCGCCAGCCGAAGGGGTTCATCCCGAACGCCCATTCCCCCAGCGCGATCATCCACTTGCCCAGCGGCGGATGGACGACGTAGGAGTGCTCGGGCGAGAGCAGGATCTCCGGGGGGTGCGCCACCAGCGCGTCGTTGGCGTTCTTCGCCCAAGTGCCCTCGTACCCGTACTGGAGCAGCGACCAGGCGTCCTTGGGGTAGTACGTCTCGTCGAATATCACCTTCGCCGGGCTGCCCAGGTTCCAGAACCGCAGCAGGCCGGCGAAGAGCGCGACCAGCAGCGGACCGCCCCAGCCCGACCAGCGCGCCAGCCGGCCCGCGGCGGCCGGGCCCAGGCCCAGCACCGTCCACACCCGCGTCCCCGGTACGGGGAACGCCGGCACCAGCCGCTCGCGGGCGTCGGCCTGCGGCTGCCCGGCGTAGCCGAACCGGCGCAGCCTGCGCTGCCACCGCCGGGGCTGCCCGGCGAGCTCCTCCTCGGCGCGGTCTGCGTCTGTCGCGGTGTCACTCGTCACCGGCCCATCGTAGGGAAGCGGCCTGTGCGGAACGCGGGGGCCGCGCGGCCGGGACCGCAGGACCGGTACGGGCGGGGCGTACGGGGCCGGTGAGCCGCGTGCGGCAGCCGCCACCGGGACGCGCCGCGCCGTACGGCTGGGAGGATGGGGGCGTGACTGGAACGCTGGTACTTGCAGGGACGCCCATCGGCGACGTCGCGGACGCCCCGCCGCGGCTCGCCGCCGAACTGGCGGCGGCCGAGGTGATCGCCGCCGAGGACACCCGGCGGCTGCGCCGCCTGACCCAGGCGCTCGGCGTGCACACGACCGGCCGCGTCGTGTCGTACTTCGAGGGCAACGAGGCGGCCCGCACCCCCGAGCTGGCCGACGCCCTCGAAGGCGGCGCCCGCGTGCTGCTCGTCACCGACGCCGGCATGCCCTCGGTCTCCGACCCCGGCTACCGGCTGGTCGCCGCCGCCGTCGAACGCGGCGTCAAGGTCACCGCCGTGCCGGGCCCCAGCGCGGTGCTCACCGCGCTCGCCGTCTCCGGCCTGCCCGTGGACCGGTTCTGCTTCGAGGGCTTCCTGCCCCGCAAGCCCGGCGAACGCCGCTCCCGGCTGCGCGAGGTCGCCGACGAGCGCCGCACCCTCGTCTACTTCGAGGCCCCGCACCGCCTCGACGACACCCTCGCCGCCATGAGCGAGATCCTCGGCGCGGACCGCCGCGCCGCGGTCTGCCGCGAGCTGACCAAGACGTACGAGGAGGTCCGGCGCGGACCCCTGGAAGAACTGGCAGCGTGGGCGGCGGACGGCGTACGCGGCGAGATCACCATCGTCGTCGAGGGCGCCCCCGAGACCGGCCCGCAGGACCTCGGCCCCGAGGAGCTCGTGCGCCGCGTACACGTCCGGGAGGAGGCGGGGGAGCGCCGCAAGGAGGCCATCGCCGCCGTCGCCGCCGAGACCGGCCTTCCCAAGCGCGAGGTGTTCGATGCCGTCGTGGCGGCAAAGAATGCGGCGCGAACGGGACCGGCGGAAGGTAAATGACTAGCCTGGAAGGTAAAACGTGGGCCGCGCAGCGGGGCCGATTCTCTGCACCCCGCCAAATCTGGGCCAACAGCTGACCGTCCTTGCTGCGCCACCGCCGGGGAAGGCGTCCACTGGGAGGTGGGACGTCCGTCCCCGGAGACCTTGTCCAGCGGGCAAGAGGAGCGGCTATGAGTGACATCGCGCGTACGCCGGGCAGCATCACCACCGGCGCCCACCCCACCCCCCGGACCGACCCCCCGGCACACGAGGCGTACGCCTTCGCGTGCATGAGGTGCGGCCACGGCTGGGAGCAGGCGTACGAGATAACGCACCACGTCGACGCGGACGGGCGCGCGCACTGTGTGTACTACGCGGACGGCGAGCGCGTCCCTTCCCCCCTGACCCGGCCCACCTGCCTGAACTGCGGCGCGCACGTCGTCCGCATCATGCGGGCCGGGCAGGTCTCCATGGTCTCCAAGGCGATCGCGAGTCTGTACGAGCAGCCCTCGGCGGGCGCCGCCGAGGGCAACGCGGGCGCGGGGGCGGGAACCGTCCCGCAACAGGGCGAGCACAGCGGGACCAGCAAGAACACCGCGGACGGTCACCGCGAACGCCACCACTGGCACCTCGCCGACCTGCTGCACCCCTTCCAGCACCACCGCAGGTGAGCCGGCGGCCGCGGTCCCGCCCGGTGGCCGTCACCGGCCCCTCGTAGGATCGCGGCCATGAGCAAGAGCACCAAGGACGCGCCGCCGCCGCTGCCCGAACCGCTTCGGGTGCCGGTGGCGGACTCGCACACCCACCTGGACATGCAGGACGACTCCGTCACGGAAGCCCTGGCCAAGGCCGCCTCCGTGGGCGTGACCACCGTCGTCCAGGTCGGCTGCGACGTGAACGGCTCGCGCTGGGCCGCCGAGACCGCCGCCGCGCACGAGGCCGTGCACGCGACGGTCGCACTGCACCCCAACGAGGCGCCGCGGATCGTGCTCGGGGACCCTGGGGGAAGCCGGTCGCACCAGGGTGCCCGCGAGCCCGGCGGCGACGCCGCCCTCGACGCCGCGCTCGCCGAGATCGACGCGCTGGCGGCCCTGCCGCACGTCCGCGGCGTCGGCGAGACCGGCCTGGACCACTTCCGCACCGGCCCCGAGGGCATGGCCGCCCAGCAGCGCTCCTTCCGCGCCCACATCGAGATCGCCAAGCGGCACGGCAAGGCCCTGGTCATCCACGACCGCGAGGCCCACGACGACGTGTTGCGGATCCTGCGCGAAGAGGGCGCGCCGGACACCGTCGTCTTCCACTGCTACTCGGGCGACGCCGAGATGGCCAAGGTCTGCGCCGAGGCCGGTTACTTCATGTCCTTCGCGGGCAACGTCACCTTCAAGAACGCCCAGCCGCTGCGCGACGCCCTCGCCGTCGCCCCGCCCGAACTGGTGCTCGTCGAGACCGACGCCCCCTTCCTCACCCCCGCCCCGTACCGCGGACGGCCTAACGCCCCGTACCTCATTCCGGTCACGCTGCGGGCCATGGCCGAGGTCAAGGGAATGACGGAGGACGCCCTGGCCAGCGCCGTCGCCGCGAACACGGCGCGCGCCTTCGGCCACTGAGGGGCCCGCGGAGACGGGCGCGGCACCATAGCGCGACGACACTGCGTAGCGGGTCCGCTTTGGAGAGTCACCCGCGCTCCGCTACATTCCGGGCCGACACCCGGACCCGTGGCATGTGGAGCGTCGTGACTCATTCGCAGGGCAGCCACCACCTCGCGCACGGCGGACACGGACCGAGCACCGAGCCGCCGCGTGACGCGACCGTCGAGACCCCCGACCCGTACGGGAGGTACGCGGCGTACGGCGACCACGGGGCGTACGGGACGCGCGGCGGTTACGGGACGCAGGGCGAGTACGGGGCCTACAGCGCGTACAGCGAGTACGGGCCGTACGACGTGTACGAGACGTACGGCCCGTACGGAACGGGCGACCGGTACGAGCGCCACGCCCCGGCACGGGACAGCCGGGCCGGCTCCGCCCCGGCCGCCCCGGCGCACCCGTACCCGGCGCGCGACACCGCCGACGCCCGGCAGCCGGAAGAACCTTCGGGCGGCCCCGCGAGCCCGCCCGGCGCGGGCGAGACCTGGGAGACCCCCGCGGTCCCGGGCCGCGTGCCCCACCAGGGGCCGCTGGTCCCGCTGCACGACGACCTCGCCGGTGTCCCGGCCCCCCGCGCCGGAGGCCGGGCCGCCGCCCGCCGTGCCTCCCGCGGCACCGCCCACCGCCGCGGCATGACCGGCCGGCTCAACGCCACCGACCGCCGCGGCGCCGACGGCACCGAGACCCGCCGCCGCCTGCTCCCGCAGGCCCTCGTCGTGGCCTTCCTGGCCGGCGGCACCTCCGCCTTCATCGCCCACGACAAGGCCGTCCGCATCGACGTCGACGGCGAACCCCGCACCCTGCACACCTTCGCCGCCGACGTCGGCGACCTGCTCGCCGACGAGGACGTCGAGGTCGGCGCGCACGACCTCGTCCAGCCCGCCGCCGACGCCGCGCTGACCAGCGGCGACGAGATCACCGTCCGCTACGGGCGGCCGGTCCGCCTCACCCTGGACGGCGAACGCCGCCAGGTCTGGACGACCGCCGAGACCGTCGGCGGCGCGCTGCGCGGGCTCGGCGTCCGCGCCGAGGGCGCCCACCTGTCCGTCGACCCCGCCCAGCGCATCGGCCGCAACGGCCTCGACCTCGACGTCCGCACCGAACGCAGCGTCACCTTCATCGCCGACGGCCGCGAGCACACCGTCCGCACCAACGCCGCCACCGTCAGCGAGGCCCTCGACCAGGCGGGCATCGTGCTGCGCGGCGAGGACATCACCTCCGTGGCCCCCGAGTCCTTCCCGCGCGACGGCCAGACCGTCTCCGTCCTGCGGATCACCGGCGCCGAGAAGGTCCGTGAGGTGACCATCCCGTTCGAGACGGTCAGACAGGCCGACCCGACGCTCTTCAAGGGCACCGAGACGGTGGTCCGCCAGGGACAGCCCGGTGTACGCCGCCTGACCTACGAGATCCGCACGGTCAACGGCGTCCAGCAGAAGCCCAAGAAGGTCGGCTCCGAGGTCGTCCGCGAGCCGCGCGACCGGATCGTGCACGTCGGCACCAAGCCGATGCCGATGAGCGTCGACGGGGCCGACCACCTGAACTGGGGCGCGCTCGCCCAGTGCGAGGCGGGCGGCCGCCCGGACGCGGTCGACGCGTCCGGCACCTACGGCGGCCTCTACCAGTTCGACACCGGCACCTGGCGCGGCCTCGGCGGCAACGGACGCCCCCAGGACGCACCGGCCAGGGAACAGACGTACCGCGCCAAGAAGCTCTACATCAGCCGGGGCGCGAGCCCTTGGCCGGTCTGCGGGCGCAAGCTGCACGACTAGCGGGCTGCACGACTGAGCGGGGGGGGAGGACGGCCCGGGGCGCGGAGGCGCCGTCGCCGAGCCGCGCCCGGCGCGCCGTAAGCTGCACGGGTGAGCAACAGCAGCCCCACCGACGAGCCCGGCCCCCTCCTCGGCGCCGCCGACATCCGCGAACTGGCCACCGCCCTGGGCGTCCGGCCCACCAAGCAGCGCGGCCAGAACTTCGTCATCGACGCCAACACCGTCCGGCGCATCGTGCGCACCGCCGAGGTACGGGCGGACGACGTCGTCGTCGAGGTCGGCCCCGGGCTCGGCTCGCTGACCCTGGCCCTGCTGGAGGCCGCCGACCGGGTCACCGCCGTCGAGATCGACGACGTCCTGGCCGCCGCGCTGCCGTCCACCGTCGAGGCCCGGCTGCCCGGCCGCGCGGACCGCTTCGCCCTCGTGCACAGCGACGCGATGCTCGTACGGGATCTGCCGGGGCCCGCGCCCACCGCGCTGGTCGCCAACCTGCCGTACAACGTCGCCGTCCCCGTCCTGCTGCACATGCTCGCGACGTTCCCCACCATCGACCGCACCCTGGTCATGGTCCAGTCCGAGGTCGCCGACCGGCTCGCGGCCCGGCCCGGCAACAAGGTGTACGGCGTGCCGTCCGTCAAGGCCAACTGGTACGCCGAGGTCAAGCGGGCCGGCGCGATCGGGCGCAACGTCTTCTGGCCCGCGCCCAACGTCGACTCCGGGCTGGTCTCGCTGGTCCGCCGGGAGAAGCCGGTCGAGACCACCGCGAGCCGCGAACAGGTCTTCGCCGTGGTCGACGCGGCGTTCGCCCAGCGCCGCAAGACGCTGCGCGCCGCGCTGGCCGGGTGGGCCGGGTCGGCGGCCGCCGCCGAGTCCGCGCTGGTCGCCGCGGGCGTGTCGCCGCAGGCCCGCGGCGAGGCGCTGACCGTCGAGGAGTTCGCCCGCATCGCCGAGCACAAGCCCGTCCACGAGGGGAGCGCCGCGTGACCGACCGGTCCGCCGTCACCGTCCGCGTACCCGCCAAGGTCAACGTCCAGCTCGCCGTCGGCGGCGCCCGCCCGGACGGCTTTCACGACCTGGCCAACGTCTTCCTGGCCGTCGGCCTGTACGACGAGGTCACCGCCACCCCCGCGGCCGCCCTGCGGATCACCGCGACCGGCCCGGACACCGACCGCGTCCCCCTCGACCGTACGAACCTGGCCGCCCGCGCCGCGGAACTCCTCGCCGCCCGGCACGGCATCGCGCCCGACGTGCACCTGCACCTCGCCAAGGACATCCCCGTCGCGGGCGGCATGGCCGGCGGCAGCGCGGACGCGGCGGGCGCCCTGGTGGCGTGCGACGCGCTGTGGGGCACCGGCGCCACCCGCGAGGAGCTGCTCGCGATCTGCGCCGAACTCGGCAGTGACGTGCCGTTCTCCCTGGTGGGCGGGGCGGCGCTGGGCCGCGGCCGCGGCGAGCTGCTGACGCCGCTGGAGGTGGGCGGCACGTTCCACTGGGTCTTCGCGGTGGCCGACGGCGGCCTGTCCACTCCGGCCGTCTACGCCGAGTTCGACCGCCTCACCGAGAACACGGACGTCCCGGTCCCGGAAGCGTCCCCGGCCCTGCTCGACGCCCTGCGCACCGGCGACGCGACCGCCCTGGCCCCCGCCCTCGCCAACGACCTCCAGCCCGCGGCCCTCTCCCTGCGGCCGTCCCTGGCCGCCACCCTCACGGCGGGCACCACCGCCGGAGCCCTGGCGGCCCTGGTCTCCGGCTCGGGCCCCACCACGGCCTTC
Organism: Streptomyces sp. NPDC026394; assembly: GCF_055567735.1. Classification (NCBI taxonomy): domain Bacteria; kingdom Bacillati; phylum Actinomycetota; class Actinomycetes; order Kitasatosporales; family Streptomycetaceae; genus Streptomyces; species Streptomyces sp. NPDC026394. The sequence continues at coordinate 178,397 of NZ_JBVHPX010000003.1, read as the reverse complement.
CTCACCAAGGACGCCGACACGGCCGCCTCGGTGGCCGACGCCCTGCTGACCTCCGGCACCTGCCGGGCCGCCCGGGTGGCGGCGGGACCGGTGCCGGGCGCGACGGTCGTCTGACGCGACGCCCGTCCGAGGGGGCGACGGCCCTCGGCGCGGTACGGGGCGCACGGGGCGCCCCGGCCACCCCCGCGGCGCGCGGCGCCCCGATGCGCACTCCCCGCGCGGGAAGCACGCGGGGAAAAGCCTCCGGGGGCCGGACTAGGCTGTCGGGAGGACCCCGACCGATGGAGTGAAGTGTGGCCGTCAACCTCGTCAATCTGGAAGCCGTGGGCAAGGTGTACGGAACCCGTGCACTGCTCGACGGTGTTTCCCTGGGTGTCAATGAGGGGGACCGGATCGGCGTCGTGGGGCGTAACGGCGACGGCAAGACGACCTTGATCCGGATCCTCGCGAAACTGGAGGACGCCGACGACGGCCGGGTGACGCACAACAGCGGACTGCGGCTCGGCGTGCTGACCCAGCACGACTCGCTGGACCCGGCCGCGACCGTGCGCCACGAGGTCATCGGCGACCTCGCGGACCACGAGTGGCGGGGCAACGCCAAGATCCGGGACGTGCTGACCGGGCTGTTCGGCGGGCTGGACCTGCCGGGGCTGGGGCAGGGCCTGGACACCGTGATCGGCCCGCTGTCGGGCGGTGAGCGCCGCCGGATCGCGCTGGCGAAGCTGCTGATCGCCGAGCAGGACCTGATCGTGCTGGACGAGCCGACGAACCACCTGGACGTCGAGGGCATCTCCTGGCTCGCCCGCCACCTGCGCGAACGCCGGTCGGCCCTGGTGTGCGTCACGCACGACCGGTGGTTCCTGGACCAGGTGTGCACCCGTATGTGGGACGTGCAGCGCGGCGACGTCCACGAGTACGAGGGCGGCTACAGCGACTACGTCTTCGCGCGCGCGGAGCGGGAGCGCATCGCGGCGAGCGAGGAGGCCAAGCGGCAGAACCTCATGCGCAAGGAGCTGGCCTGGCTGCGCCGGGGCGCCCCGGCGCGGACGAGCAAGCCGCGGTTCCGTATCGAGGCGGCCAACGAGCTGATCGCGGACGTGCCGCCGCCGCGGGACACCGCCGAGCTGATGAAGTTCGCCAACTCGCGGCTGGGCAAGACCGTCTTCGAGCTGGAAGACGTGACCGTGCAGGCCGGGCCGAAGGTGCTGCTCAAGCATCTGACGTGGCAGCTCGGCCCGGGCGACCGGATCGGCCTGGTCGGCGTGAACGGCGCGGGCAAGACGTCGCTGCTGCGGGCGCTGGCCGAGGCGGCGCGTACGGAGGGCGAGGCGCAGCCGGCCGCGGGGAAGATCGTGGTCGGCAGGACCGTGAAGCTGGCCTATCTGTCGCAGGAGGTCACGGAGCTGGACCCGGCGCTGCGGGTGCTGGAGGCCGTGCAGCGGGTGCGGGAGCGGGTGGATCTCGGCAAGGGCCGGGAGATGACCGCGGGGCAGCTCTGCGAGAAGTTCGGCTTCACCAAGGAGAAGCAGTGGACGCCGGTCGGCGACCTGTCGGGCGGTGAGCGGCGGCGGCTGCAGATCCTGCGGCTGCTGATGGACGAGCCGAACGTGCTGTTCCTGGACGAGCCGACCAACGACCTGGACATCGAGACGCTGACGCAGTTGGAGGACCTGCTCGACGGCTGGGCGGGTTCGCTGGTGGTCATCAGCCACGACCGGTACTTCGTCGAGCGGACCACCGACCGGGTGTTCGCGCTGCTGGGCGACGCGACGCTGCGGATGCTGCCGCGCGGTCTGGACGAGTACCTGGAGCGGCGACAGCAGGTGATCGACGCGGCGGCGCCCGCGTCCGCTCCGGCGCAGGAGGCGCCGAAGCAGAAGCCGGCGGCCGTGACGCGGGCGGCGCAGAAGGAGCTGCAGAAGATCGAGCGGCAGCTCGACCGCATCGGCGAGAAGGAGGCGAAGCTGCACGCGCAGATCGCGGAGCACGCGACGGACTTCGAGAAGGTGGCGGGGCTGGACGCGCAGCTACGGGAGCTGGTGGGCGAGCGGGAGGAGCTGGAGATGCGGTGGCTGGAGCTGGCGGAGGACGCGTGACGGATCGTCACCACCGCCGGAGCCGGCCACGATCGATCAGCTCCGGTGCATCTCCTGTCACATTCGGCCAAGAAACTGGGTCCAGCTCCCCCCGATTGGCCGGGATTTCAGCATGACGACAGGCTTCTTCCTCTGAGGGGGCGCGCAATGTCGAACAAGCGTGTAGCTTCCGGGGGCAAGGGGCCTGGCGGGGGCCGGGGGGCTGGGCTCGCCGGGGGATTTGGGGGGTTGCTGCAATGGGCGTGCGGCTGATGGTGGTCGACGATCACCGACTGCTCGCCGAGGCACTCGCCTCGGCCTTGAAACTGCGCGGCCACCGCGTGCTCGCGGCGGCCGCCCCGAGCGCCGGGGCGGCGGACCTGGTGGTGAGCCGGGCGCCCGAAGTGTGCCTGCTGGGCACCGCGTCCCCGGCCGAGCCGGGCGCCTTCGACCCGGTCGTACGGATCAAGAAGGAGCGGCCGCAGGTCGCCGTCGTGGTGCTCGGCCCGGTGCCCAATCCGCGCGGCATCGCGGCCGCGTTCGCCGCGGGCGCCTCCGGCTACGTACGCCACGACGAGCGCATCGAGGGCGTGGAACGCGCCATGATGAAGGCGCGGGCCGGTGAGGCGGCGATCGCGCCGCAGTTGCTCCAGCAAGCCTTCGAGGAACTGCTGCATCCGGCTGCCCAGCCCGACGACGAGGGCGCCCGGCTGCTCCAGATGCTCACGCCGCGCGAGGTCGAGGTGCTGGTACGGGTCGCCGAGGGCGAGGACACCCGGCTGATCGCGGCCGGGATGGGCATCGCGCCGAGCACCGCCCGTACGCATGTGCAGCGGGTCCTGATGAAGCTGGGCGTGGGCTCACGGCTGGAGGCGGCGGCGCTGGCGGCCCGTACGGGGCTGCTGGACCGGGCGGCCACGCGGGGCGCGGGCGCGCGTGAGGCGGCGGAGGCCGAGGCCGTCCCGCCGCCGTGACGCGCGCCGTCAGTCGGTGTCCTCCTGGAGGGCAGCCAGTTCCTCGGCGGTCGGCGGGACGACCGGGCGCAGCTTGATCCAGGCCAGGAAGAACAGGCCGAGCAGCAGCATGCCCAGGCCGGTCCAGAGGTTGATGTTGATGTCCTCGGCCTTCTTCAGGTCCGCGTCGGAGACGGTGAACCCGGCGATCATGACGATGACGCCGTAGACCGTGAACAGGCCGCCGATGATGAGCCGGATGTCGAAGAGCCGGGCGGCCGTGGCCGACCTGCGCTCCAGTTCGACCTCGTGCTGGTAGTCACTCATGGTGCGTGCGTTCCTTCGGCTGGGTGGCGGGCGTCAGAAGGAGTACGGGAGGTAGCAGAGCGCGGCGAGGACGACGGCGCCCCAGCCGAGCAGGGCCGGCTTGCGGTACCAGGCGTCGTCGCCCTCGGCGGGCGGCTCGTCCAGGCCGGGGACGGGGGTCCCCCCGGCCGAAGGCTGGGGGAGGGTGCCGTAGACCAGGCCGGCCAGCTCGGCCTCGGGCCTGGGCCGCGTGAACAGGGTGACGGCGACCATCACCACGGCGCCGACGACGAAGGCGACGATCGCGGAGACGAAGTTGGCGCCCTGGTCGGTGGGGATGGCGATGATGCCCTGCTTGTAGATCCAGAAGTAGTTGATCATCGCGGCGGTGGTGCCCGAGACCAGGCCCCACACACCGGACTTCATGGAGGCCCGCTTCCAGAACATGCCGATGATGAACACCACGAACATCGGCACGTTGAAGAACGAGAACAGCGTCTGGAGGTAGCCCATGATGTTGTTGAAGCTGGCGGCCAGGAAGGCCGTACCGATGCTGCACAGCACGCCGACGGCGGTCACCAGACGGCCGAACCGCAGGTAGTAGCGGTCCTCGCGGCCGGGCCTGACGTACCTCGCCCAGATGTCGGAGGTGAACACCGTGTTGAACGACGAGACGTTGGCGGCCATGCCCGCCATGAAGGCGGCCAGCAGACCGGTGACCGCGATGCCCAGGACGCCGTTGGGCAGCAGGTCCCGCATCAGCAGCGGAATGGCGTCGTTGTACGTCAGGTCGGACCCCTCCTGGCCGATGCGGGGCACCACGACCGCGGCGACCAGACCGGGGATCATCACCAGGAAGGCGATGAACATCTTCGGGTAGGCGGCGATCAGCGGGGTGCGCCGCGCGGCGGAGAGGTTCTTGGCGGACAGGGCGCGCTGCACCTCGGCGAAGTTGGTGGTCCAGTAGCCGAAGGAGAGCACGAAGCCCAGGCCGAGGATGATCGTCAGCCAGTTGGCGCCGAGCGCGTTGGGCTCGCCGATGCCGGTGCCGTCCCAGGCCGTCAGGAAGCTGTGCCCGTGGCTCTTCTCCAGCGACGAGGTCAGCCCGTCCCAGCCGCCGACCCGCTTGAGGCCGAGGACGCAGATCGGGATGAGCGCGGCCAGGATGACGAAGAACTGCAGCACCTCGTTGTAGATCGCCGAGGACAGACCGCCGACGGTGATGTACGCGAGGACGAACACACCGGCGACGACGATGGCGACCCACTGCGGCCAGCCCAGCAGCGCCTCCACCACGATCGACAGGGCGTAGAGGTTGACGCCCGCGATGAGGATGGCGGCGAAGGCGAACAGCACCGAGCTGAGCAGGTGCGCCGACTTGTCGAAGCGCTGGAGCAGGAACTCCGGTACCGAGCGCACCCGCGAGCCGTAGTAGAACGGCATCATCACCAGGCCGAGGAACACCATGGCGGGGATGGCGCCGATCCAGTACCAGTGCACGACGGCGACGCCGTACTGCGCGCCGGTGGCGGCCATGCCGAGGATCTCGGTGGCGCCGAGGTTGGCGGCGACGAAGGCGAGACCGGTGACCCAGGCGGGCAGCGACCGCCCGGACAGGAAGAAGTCCAGGCTGGTCTTCACGCTGCGCCGGGCGGCGAAGCCGATGCCGAGGACGACGACGAAGTAGAGGGCGAGAATCGCGTAGTCGAGCCCGTTGGTGGGCAGCCGTAGCCCTGCGGCCAAGGTGATCATGGGGGCACTCACTTCTCTGTGCGTGATGAACGCACAGGAAACTACGCGCGGTCCTTGAGAAACTGAAGACTTTTGTTCGTTCTCGTGGCCCCATCGTGATCGGGGCGGGGGCTTTGGAATGGATTGTCCGGGTGCCGATCCGGCCGAGGTCAGGCGTTGACTGGGTTGTTTAGTTGTGCTTCATTATGTGTGTTTGTGTTTGGTGGGTGTGACGGTGTGCCCGAGGAGTGCTCCAGTGAAGAAGACGATGACCCGGCTCGCCGACGGCCGGGAGCTCATCTACTACGACCTGCGCGACGACGTGGTGCGCGACGACACCGACCGCCGCCCGCTCGACCCGGTCTCCACCGCCTCCGAGGTCCGCCACGACCGCCTGCTCGGGGACGCGGTGGCCGTCGCCTCGCACCGCCAGGGCCGTACGTACCACCCGCCGGCCGACGCCTGCCCGCTGTGCCCCTCCCGCGACGGCCGCGGCACCGAGATCCCCGCCGCCGACTACGACGTCGCCGTCTTCGAGAACCGTTTCCCCTCCCTGGCCGGCGACACCGGCCGCTGCGAGGTCGTCTGCTTCACCCCCGACCACGACGCCTCCTTCGCCGCCCTCACCGAGGAACAGGCCGCACTCGTCCTGGAAGCCTGGACCGACCGCACCGCCGAACTCTCCCAACTGCCCGGCGTCCAGCAGGTCTTCTGCTTCGAGAACCGCGGCGCGGAGATCGGCGTCACCCTCGGCCACCCGCACGGCCAGATCTACGCCTACCCCTTCACCACCCCGCGCACCGAGCGGATGCTCGCCCAGTTCGCCGCCCACCGTGACCGCACCGGCGGCCGCAACCTCTTCGACGACGTCCTCGCCGACGAACGCGCCGACGGCCGCCGCGTCGTCCTGGACGCGGAACACTGGACCGCCTTCGTCCCGTACGCCGCGCACTGGCCGTACGAGGTCCACCTCTACCCCAAGCGCCGCGTCCCCGACCTGCTCGCCCTCGGCGAGGACGCGCGCACAGAGTTCCCACAGGTCTATCTGGAAGTCTTGCGGCGCTTCGACCGGATCTTCGGCCCCGGTGAGCCGCCGACCCCGTACATCTCCGCCTGGCACCAGGCGCCGCTGTACGCCGCCGACCGCGGCGAGTTCGCGCTCCATCTGGAGCTTTTCACCGTCCGCCGTACTTCCGGCAAGCTGAAGTTCCTCGCGGGTTCCGAATCCGGCATGAACGTGTTCATCAACGACGTGCCGCCGGAGGCCGCGGCCGAGCGACTGCGAGAGGTAGCGAGCGAGTGAGCGACAAGTACCTGGTCACCGGCGGCGCGGGATACGTGGGCGGCGTCGTCGCGGCCCACCTGGTCGAGGCCGGGCACACCGTCACGGTCCTCGACGACCTGTCCACCGGGCACCGCGAGGGTGTCCCGGCCGGCGCCCGCTTCATCGAGGGCCGCGTCCAGGACGCCGCCCGCCACCTGGACGCCTCCTACGACGCGGTGCTGCACTTCGCCGCCTTCTCCCAGGTCGGCGAGTCCGTCACGGACCCCGAGAAGTACTGGCGCAACAACGTCGGCGGCACCATGGACCTGCTCGCCGCGATGCGCGCCGCCGGCGTGCGCACCCTGGTCTTCTCCTCCACCGCCGCGACCTACGGCGAGCCCGCGGCCACCCCCATCACCGAGTCCGCGCCCACCGCGCCCACCAGCCCGTACGGCGCCTCCAAGCTCGCCGTCGACCACATGATCGCGGGCGAGTGCGCGGCGCACGGCCTGGCCGCCGTCTCGCTGCGCTACTTCAACGTCGCGGGCGCGTACGGCGCGTACGGCGAGCGCCACGACCCCGAGTCGCACCTGATCCCGCTCGTCCTCCAGGTCGCCCAGGGCAAGCGCGAGGCCATCTCCGTCTACGGCGACGACTACCCGACGCCCGACGGCACCTGCGTACGCGACTACATCCACGTCGCCGACCTGGCGGAGGCCCACCTGCTCGCCCTGACCGCGGCGGCCCCCGGCGAACATCTGATCTGCAACCTCGGCAACGGCAACGGCTTCTCCGTACGCGAGGTGATCGAGACCGTCCGCAAGGTCACCGGCCACCCCGTCCCCGAGATCACCGCGGGCCGCCGCGGCGGCGACCCCGCCGTCCTCGTCGCCTCCGCGCGGACCGCCGTCGACCGGCTCGGCTGGCGCCCCAGCCGTACGGACCTGGCCGAGATCGTCGCCGACGCCTGGGACTTCGCCCGGCGCAGGGAGGCCGACACCCCGTGACGGACATCAGCGGCCCGGCCGCGGACCAGGAGCAGCGCGCCCGGGACACCGCCGAGCGCTTCCGTGAGGTGTACGGCGCCGCCCCCACCGGAGTGTGGGCGGCGCCCGGCCGCGTCAACCTGATCGGCGAACACACCGACTACAACGACGGCTTCGTGATGCCCCTGGCCCTGCCGCACACCACCCTCGCCGCCGCCGCACCCCGCGCCGACGGCGTCCTGCGGGTGCACTCCGGGGACGGCGGCAGCGGCGGCGGCCAGACCGTCGAACTGCGGCTGGACGCCCTGCGCCCGGTCCCCGACGGCGGCTGGGCGGCCTACCCCGCGGGCGTCGTCTGGGCGATGCGAGAGGCCGGACTGCCCGTCGGCGGCGCCGACCTCCACTACGACAGCACCGTCCCGGTCGGCGCCGGACTGTCCTCGTCGGCCGCCCTGGAGGTCGTCACCGCGCTCGCCCTGGACGACCTGTACGGACTCGGGCTCACCCGGCAGCGCCTGGCGCAGCTCGCGCAGCGCGCCGAGAACGCCTTCGTGGGCGTGCCCTGCGGCATCATGGACCAGACCGCCGCCGCCTGCTGCGCGGACGGCCACGCGCTGTTCCTGGACACCCGCGACCTCTCCCAGCGGCAGGTCCCGTTCGATTTGGCGGGGGAGGGGCTGCGGCTCCTGGTCGTGGACACCCGGGTGAAGCACGAGCTGGGGGACGGCGCGTACGCCCAGCGCCGCGCCATGTGCGAGCGCGGTGCGCGGGCGCTCGGCGTACACGCGCTGCGCGATGTGCCGTACGCACACCTGCCCGCCGTACTGGACGGACTCACCGCGGAGCACGGCGAGCCGGGCGACGGGCCGGGCTGCGGGCACGTCGACGTACCGGGCGACCGCGGTCCCGGCGTCCGGGCCGTCGTACGGCACGTCGTCACCGAGAACCGGCGCGTGGAGGACGTCATCGCCCGCCTGGACGCCGGCGAGCCCCGCGCCATCGGCCCGCTGCTGACCGCGGGGCACGCCTCGCTGCGCGACGACTTCCGGGTCTCCTGCGCCGAACTGGACCTCGCCGTCGACGCGGCGGTCGCGGCGGGCGCGCTGGGCGCCCGGATGACGGGCGGCGGATTCGGCGGCTCGGCCGTCGTCCTGGTCGAGGAGACGGAAGCGGACGCCGTCGCCGCGCGGGTCACCGAGGCGTTCGCGGCGGCCGGGCACCCGGAGCCACGGATCTTTCCGGCCGTTCCGAGCGCGGGCGCCCGGCGGTTGCTGTGAGGCCCGGCGCCCGGAGCTCACCCCGCTCCGGGCGCTTCCCGCCGGTCGCTCCGGCCGATCGGATTCGGACGAACCTTGTCGACTCGTGCCCCTCGACGACCGTTGGGCCCCACTGTGAACACTTGGGCCGGGCAGTTTTGCCAATAGCCTTCCGTTGCCGCACCCCGTCCGTACTCTGAGTCCCAGCACCGGTGGGGGCCGGTGCTGATCAGGGGGCGAGACAGTCGGGTACGACGCCCGGGGTGGGGTAGCCAGGCGGCACGGCGGCGGCCGTGCGGCTGCGTCGGCCTTGGTCCCGGGCGCCGTGCCCACTTGGTCCGTTCCCCGAGACAGGGGGTCTCAGTGCAACGCATCCGGGTTCTGGTGGTCGACGACCACCGCATCTTCGCCGAGTCCCTGGCGGCCGCGCTCGCGGCCGAGCAGGACGTGGACGTGGCCGCGGCCGGCAGCGGACCGGCGGCTCTGCGCAGCCTGGAGCGGGCGGCCGCGGACGGCCGGCGCTTCGACGTGATGCTCATCGACGCCGACCTCGGCACCGTCGCGGCGCCGCTGGCGTCCGTACCGGACCGGCCCGCGCCGGGCCGCGACAGCGCCGCGGACGGCGGCCCGCTGGACGGCATCTCGCTGGTCGCCGGCGTCCGTACGGCGTACCCGTACGTCCGTACCGTCGTGCTCGCCGAGAAGGACGACCCGCGCCGGGCCGCCTTCGCACTCCAGGCGGGTGCCGGCGGCTGGGTCGCCAAGGACTGCTCGCTCTCCCGCCTGCTCGCCGTCATCCGCGGCGTGCTGCGTGACGAGACGCACCTGCCGCCCGCGCTGCTCACCGGCGTCCTGCGGGAGCTGACGGCGGCACGCAAGCACCGTACGGAGAGCGAGCGGCTGGTGGAGTCGCTGACGCCGCGCGAGCGCGAGGTGCTGCGCTGCATGGTGGCGGGGCTGGGCCGCAAGGCGGTCGCCGAGCGGCTGTTCCTGTCCCCGCACACGGTCCGTACGCACATGCAGAACGTGCTCGGCAAGCTGGGCGTCCACTCCACGCTCGCCGCCGTCGCACTGGCCCGGCGGGCCGGCGTGGGCCCGGTGGAGCTCGAACCGGCCACCGCCGCGGCGTCCGCGCTGACCTGAGGCGCGGCGCGGGCCCGCCCGCGCCGCGCCCGGCACCGCCGGTCCCCGGTCAGCCGCCCGCGGGCACCGCCCCGTGCAGGTCCTTCAGCACGGCCGCACCGCGGGCCGGCAGCCCTATCCGGTACGTGTGCTCCGCCCGCTCCCCGCGCGTCCCGGCGAGCGCGTCGGCCATCGGGCACGGCAGGGTGATGTCGGCCGCCCGCGTGCCGTGGTTGAGCAGGAAGAGGAAGCGGCCGCCGGCGCCTTCCCGGACGGTGGCCTGCACGCCGTCGGGCAGCCCGGCCAGCACCGGCCGCACGCCCGCCGCCTCCCGTACGCGGTCCGTCAGGGCGCGCATCAGCGGCGGTTCGAGGCGGGTGCCCAGATACGTCACCGTGCCCGCGCCGTAGCCGTGCCGGGTGACGGCCGGGGAGCCCGCCAGATCGCCGTCGGTGAACTCCGCGACGGGCTCGGCGCCCTCCAGGCGGACGGCCTCCGACCACAGGTCCGCCGTACCGGCGGGCAGCACCCAGGCGCCCGCCGCCCCCGTACGCGCCCGGCCGCCGCCCCGCCCCCGTACCCCCGCCAGACCCCGCACCCCCACCGTCGCACCCTCGTCCAGCGGCCAGAACTCCTCCACCCGCAGGCCCAGCAGCGACCGCAGCGGCCCCGGACAGCCGCCCGGATGCACCCGGTCGCAGTCGTCCACGACCCCCGAGAAGAACGACATCAGCAGTTGGCCGCCGCCGCGCACGTACGACGCCAGGCGCTGCGCGACGGACCCCGTCACCAGGTACAGGTTCGGCACGACGACCAGCCGGTAGCCGGACAGGTCACGGTCCGGCGGCACGACGTCGCACGCCACCCCCGCTTCGAACAGCGGCCGGTAGTGCCCCAGCGCCAGTTCCGGCAGGCGCAGCGCCGTGGACGGGTGCGAGTCCAGCTCCAGCGCCCGCCAGCAGTCCCAGTCCGTCACCAGCGCCACCGTCGGCCGCACCACCCGCGTCCCCGCGAGCTCCGGTACGGACGCCAGCTCCCGTCCCAGGTCGCACACCTCGCGGAAGATCCGGGTGTCCGTACCGGCGTGCGGCACCATCGCCGAGTGGAACTTCTCCGCGCCGCCGCGCGACTGCCGCCACTGGAAGTACAGGACGGCGTCCGCGCCCTGCGCGACGGCCTGCCAGCTCCACAGGCGCATCGTGCCCGGCGGCTTCGGACCGTTGCGGGCCCGCCAGTTGACCGCGCCGGGCGCCTGCTCCAGCAGCAGCCAGGGCTGCCCGCGGCGCGCCGAACGCATCAGGTCGAAGGTGTACGCGGCCTTCAGATGCGTCTCCGGGTCGAACGGGTCCTGGTAGAAGTCCAGCGCCATCGCGTCCATGTCGCGCGACCACGCGAAGGCGTCCACCGGCTTGTGGAACGGCATCAGGTTCGTGGTCACCGGCATCCCGGGACTCAGCCGCGCCAGCACCTCCCGCTCCGCCAGGTAGCAGTCGCGCAGCGCGTCGTCGCTGAAGCGCAGATAGTCGAGCTGATGGGCCGGGTTGGGGAAGGTGGGCGCGGTACGCGGCGGCAGCACCTCCTCGAAGTCCGTGTACGCCTGCGACCAGAAGGCCGTGGACCACGCGTCGTTGAGGCGCGCCACGCTGCCGTACCGCTCGCGCAGCCACCGCCGGAAGTCCGCGGCGGACACGTCGCAGAAGCACTGGCGGGTGTGGCAGCCGTACTCGTTGCCGACGTGCCACAGGGCCAGCGCCGGGTGACCGGCGTAGCGGGCGGCGAGCCGCCCGACGAGACGGACCGCGTGCTCGCGGTAGACCGGGCTGGACGGGCAGTAGTGCTGCCGTCCGCCGGGCCAGCGGCGCTGTCCGTCCGGGCCCTGCGGCAGCACCTCCGGGTGCGCGCGGGTGAGCCAGGGCGGCGGGGAGGCGGTCATGGTGGCCAGACACACGCGGATGCCCGCGCCGCCGAGGCCGTCCATGACCCGGTCGAACCAGTCGAAGTCGTACGCGCCGGGCCGGGGCTCGGCCTTCGCCCACGAGAAGATCCCGGCGGTGACCATGGTGACGTGGGCCCGCTTCATCAGGCCGATGTCCTGCTCCCAGACCTCCTCGGGCCACTGCTCGGGGTTGTAGTCCGCACCGAAATGGATGCCCATCGGATCCCCTTGGTCGCGACGTGTGGTGGCACGAGCTGCGGGCGGCGCGGCCGGCCGTGCCCGGGAGCGGGCCGCCCGTACCGCCATGATTCCCGCGGCGGGGCGCCGCAGCGCGCACATCCGGCCTCACGGCGGTCTCACGTCGGCCTCACGGGGGCGTCGGCGTTTCGCGCCTGCCCCTCAGGACGACTCCTTCCGCACGCTCCAGCCGCCGTCCACGACCAGGTCGGTGCCGGTCACGTACGACGCGTCGTCGGAGAGCAGGAACGCGATGGCGGTCGCCACCTCCTCCGGACGCCCGAGCCGCCCGGCCGCCGTCGCCTCGGCGCTGGCCCGCCGGTCCGCCTCGCCGACGGACTCCCAGGCCGCTGTCAGCACCGGCCCCGGCAGCACACTGTTCACCCGCACCTGCGGCCCGTACTCGACCGCCAGCTGACGGGCCAGACCGGTCAGCCCCGCCTTCGTCGCGGCGTACGCGGGACGGCCCGGCAGGCCGAAGTGCGCCTGCACCGACGAGGTGAGCACGACGGCGCCGCGCCGCTCCCGCAGGTCCGCCAGTACGGCCCGTACGCCCAGGAAGGCCCCGGTCAGGTTCACCGCCAGTTGCCGGTCCCAGTCCGCCGGCGCGATCACGTCGGCGGGTGTGTGCGGCCCCTGCAGCGCCGCGTTGCTGACCAGCGCGTCCACCGGCCCGTACCGCTGCCGGGCGGCGTGCGCGGCACGCTGCCAGTGGTCCTCGCGTGCCACGTCGCAGTGCTCGTACGAGGCCTGGCCGCCGAGGGCGCGGATCCGGCGGGCGGTGCGCTCGCCGCGCTCGTCGTCGATGTCCAGGAGCAGCACCCGCGCGCCCTCGGCCGCCAGCCGGTCGGCGGTCGCCGCGCCGATTCCGGCGGCGGCACCGGTCACCAGGACCGTACGCCCGGTGAAGCGTGACCCGTCCGGCGCTCCGGCGGGCCGCCGGTGTCCCTGGCGCCGGGAGTGGCCCTGCTGCCCGTACCGGTCCTCGTGCCCGTACCGGTCCTGCTGTCCGTACCGGTCCTGCTGTCCGTACCGGTCCTCGTGCCCTGGCCCGCCGTCATGCCCCTGCTGGCCCCGCGGGCCGTGCTGGCTCATGGTCGCGATCCAAGCCCAACGGGCGGGGGCGAGGCAAGGGGACGTGACGGGGCCCGGCGGCGGCCGGGGCCGGCCGTCAGCCCGGCGTGTTGTCGAACGGCGCCGTCAACTGCCGCAGCAGCCCGGACAGTTCACCGCGCTGCTGAGGGGACAGCTCGGCCAGGATCGCGCGCTCCTGGGTGAGCAGCCCGGCCAGCGACTCGTCGGCCGCCTCGCGCCCCTCCGGGGTGAGCCGGACCAGTACGCCGCGCCGGTCGCTGGGGTCGGGCAGCCGTTCGACCAGGCCCTTCTTGGCGAGCCGGTCGATGCGGTTGGTCATCGTGCCGGAGGTGACCAGCGTCTGCGTCAGCAGCGCGCCGGGGGACAATTGATACGGAGCCCCCGCGCGGCGCAGCGCGGTCAGCACGTCGAATTCCCAGGGCTCCAGACCGACCTCGGAGAAGGCGAGGCGGCGCGCGCGGTCGAGGTGCCTGGCCAGCCTGCTGATGCGGCTGAGGACCTCAAGCGGTTCCACGTCGAGGTCCGGGCGCTCCCGGCGCCATGCCGCGACCAGTCGATCGACCTCGTCCTCCATGTCGATCAGTGTAGTTGGTCTGTCGATGTGAAGTCTCTTGACATCAAGATATATTTCCGTGGACTATTGGGCATCGTCGGCGATGGGCTCACGCCGCGCTCGCGTGGCCTGTACCAACCCTGCACCAGCCGAAGGGGTTCGAACATGCACGTCGCACCAACCTGGGACCCGCAGCAGTACCTGCGCCACGCCGGACACCGCACGCGCCCGTTCCGCGATCTCCTCGCCCGCATACCCGAGCTGCCCCACCGCAACCGCCCCGCCCGCATCGCCGACCTCGGCTGCGGTCCCGGCAACGTCACCGTCCAGCTCGCCGACCGCTGGCCCGACGCGCACATCACCGGCCTGGACAGCTCGGCCGAGATGCTCAAGGAAGCCGACCTGTACGCCGGACCCACCCCCGGCGGCGGCCACCTCGACTTCGCACACGCCGACGCCGCCGACTGGCGCCCCGCCGAACCGTTCGACCTGATCATCTCCAACGCGGCGCTGCAATGGGTCCCCAACCACCCCGAGTCCCTCCCGGCGTGGATCGACGGCCTCACCCCCGGCGGCACCCTCGCCTTCCAGGTCCCCGGCAACTTCACCTCGCCCAGCCACGCACTGCTCGGCGAACTCTGCGACGAACCCCAGTGGCGCGACCGCCTCGCCGACCACGGCCGCCGCTTCGTCCACATCCTCGCCCCCACCGCCTACCTGGAACGCCTCACCGCGCTCGGCTGCGCCGTGGACGCCTGGGAGACGACCTACGCCCAGCTCCTCCAGGGCGAGGACCCGGTCCTCGACTGGGTCAAGGGCACGGCCCTGCGCCCCGTACTGACCGCCCTGGAGGACGACCCGGCGGCCCGCGACGAATTCCTGTCCCAATACCGGGACCTGCTCCGCAAGTCCTACCCGCCCGGCCCGCACGGCACGGTCTTCCCGTTCCGCCGGATCTTCGTCGTGGCCCACAAGGAACACTGACCCCGGATGAGGTGAACCCGTGATCACCGGCCTCGACCACGTCCAGCTCGCCGCACCACCCGGCAGCGAAACCGTCCTGCGCGCGTTCTACGGCGGCATCCTGGGCCTCCGGGAGATCCCCAAGCCGCCGTCGCTCGCCGCGCGCGGAGGCTGCTGGTTCGAGGCCGGCCCCACCACCCAGCTCCACCTGGGCATCGACCCCGACTTCAGGCCCGCCCGCAAGGCCCACCCGGCTCTCCGCGTCACCGGCATCCGCGCCCACGCGACCCGCCTCACCCGCCACGACATCACAGTGACCTGGGACGACACCCTCCCGGGCCATCACCGCTTCTACGCACACGACCCCGTGGGCAACCGGCTGGAATTCCTGGAATGAGGCAGGGGCCTACGGAATCGGATCCTTGTGGCCGAGCGTCCCCGGGAAATGCTTCATGAATTCCCCATCCCCCGGAACGAACAGAGTTCCCCACGACCCGTCGGAAAACCCGAACTGTATCTCGTTCTTCGGCTCGTGCCGCCGGGTCCACACCAGAGCGTCGTGCGGAAAAGAGGCCCCCAGCTCGACAGCCTCACCCAGTCCACCTAGGACGCGCCGGTACTGTACGTAGACAAAACGCATACACACATCGGTGACGGCCACGACGGCAGCCACCCCGGTCTTGGACTGCGGCTGGCCGGCGATCAGGAACTGCCCGGTCAGACTGTCCCAGCCACCGAAGAACGAGTCCTTGTTCTTCTGGCGCTCGCCCCGCAGCGAAGGCCCCTCGACGGAGACGCCGCGCTGCTGAGCAGGCACATCAGTGGTGAACACGCGAAAAACCCGGGAAATGAAGCGAGTCCAGCCGTCCCCGTCCTTCTCCTGCCCTACCAGCACCTTGGGCCGTCGCGAGTCCGGAGCGCTGCTGCTCCCGCCCCGACCGCGGCTGAACGCCAACGAACGCGAGACCTCGAAGCCCGTCAGCAGCTTCTCGCCCGGCGGCAGAGCGGAAAAAACCTTCTGTTCGAGCTCGGGTGTCATGACGGGCAACTCCTCATACGATCTGTCCAGCGGTCTTCCGGAAGAAGACGAGGGTTCATGGAATGGGCACCAGGTGGCTGAGAGTCCCGGGAAAAACCTGGAGGAAATCTTCTTCCGGCGCGGCCATGACCGTGCCCCAGGACCCGTCGGTGAACCCGAACTGCATGTCCAAGTGCGTGTTCCTGCGGCGCGTCCACGTCAGGGAGTCAGGCGAGAAGGACGCCCCCAGCTCGACCGTGTCGCCGAGGCGGCCGGTCAGACGCCGACGGAGTATGTACTCGAAGCGCAGCCGCTTGTCGGTGAGGACCACGGTAGTGACCAGCCCCGCACGGGAGCGAGGCTGTGCCGCCGCCAGCCACTGCCCGGCCAGACTGTCCCGGCCACCGAAGAACGAGGCGTTCTTCCGCTGCCGCTTCGGACGTTTGGCGGGATCCTCGGTGCCCTCCCGGGCTGACGGCGACCCCACATCGTTGATGACCCCCTTGAAGGAGGCCGAGATGCCGGCACCCCACAGAGCGCCCTCCCCGGCCAGCGCCCGCGGCCGACGCTCGGCCGGCGCGTCGGAACTCACCGAGTCCTGGCCGGTGGTCGCCCGCATGACGCTGAACCCGCCCACGAACCGCTCGTCCTGAGGCAGAGCCGCAACGATCCTTTGCTCCAAGTCTGGCCGCATGGGTCAGTTCTCCTTACGGGGCAGCGCATGCGTACCACCGGAGCGATAGGGAGTTCGTCAAGGAATGGGAAGTTCTTTTCGGTGAGCGTACCGGGGAAGAAACGGCGGAAATATTCTTCGTCCGGACCCGAGGCCACGCCCCACGACCCGTCGGTGAAACCGTACATGTAATCAAGGAACTGCTTGTCGCCCAGACGGGTCCACGCGAGGGCGGAGCGGTCGAAGGACGCACCCAGCTCCATGACACCGGCGCTCCCCGCCTGAGCGCGGAGCCTGCGCGTACACGAACTGGAACGTCCGCTCGGTGAGTGCCGCGTACGTCAGCACTCCCGCCTCGGAACGGGGCTGCGCCGCCGCCAGCCACCGGACCGCCGGACTGTCCCAGCCGCCGAAGAACGTCGCCTTCCGCTTCTGCCGCTCCCGGCGCAGGGCGGGACCGTTCTCGGTGCGGGTGGTGGACGAGGGCGGCAGGTCGTCGAGGACGGGACGCAGCAGCAGCGACCCGAATTTCCCCCGGTCTCCGCGGACGGCCGCACCCGACAACACCACGGGCCGTTTCGCCTGCGGCGCATCGCACCCCTCCTTCCCTGACGGACAGTTCATCGACCGGCCGACACGGAGTGTGCCGACACATATCTCCCCGCGGGGAGTGCGGCGGCGAAATTCTGCTCCAGGTCAGGGCGCAAGGTGACGGAACTCCACTTCAGCCGGAAACGGAATCCGATGCTATCGAGGTGTGTTCGCGCGGCGAAGACACCTCGACGGTCGGCCGGATTTCGGCGAATGTTCCGCGAAAGGGGAGACCGGGAGGTTTGGGGAGTGCAGGAGGGTTGTCGCTCTATGGGGTGTTTTGGGGTGCGTGGGCAGGAGGCGCCTGCGGGCCGGGGCCGGAGCGGTCCGGGGTCAGGCCCGCCGATGGCCTATCAGGCGGGGCTTCGGTTCCAGGCCGTCCAGGCCGTGCCAGGCGAGGTTCACCAGGTGGGCGGCCACCTCGGACTTCTTCGGTTTGCGGACGTCGAGCCACCACTGGCCGGTCAGGGCGACCATGCCGACCAGGGCCTGGGCGTACAGGGGGGCCAGTTTCGGGTCGAAGCCGCGGGCCTTGAATTCCAGGCCGAGGATGTCTTCCACCTGGGTGGCGATGTCGCTGATCAGGGAGGCGAAGGTGCCGGTGGACTGGGCCACGGGGGAGTCGCGGACCAGGATGCGGAAGCCGTCGGTGTAGGTCTCGATGTAGTCGAGGAGGGCGAAGGCGGCCTGTTCGAGGAGTTCGCGGGGGTGGCCGGCGGTCAGGGCGCCGGTGACCATGTCCAGCAGCTGGCGCATCTCGCGGTCCACCACGACGGCGTACAACCCCTCCTTGCCGCCGAAGTGCTCGTAGACGACCGGCTTGGAGACGCCGGCCTTCGCCGCGATCTCCTCGACCGAGGTGCCCTCGAAGCCGCGTTCGGCGAAGAGGGCGCGACCGATGTCGAGCAGCTGCTCACGGCGTTGGGCGCCCGTCATCCGCACCCTGCGGGTGCGCCGGGTCCCCGCGCCGGAGGGGGCCTTGCCCTGGTTGTCGTTCACGCTGCTGCCGTCGATCGCCACCCGTCAATCATGCCTTCCCCGGCTGTCACCGCCCGGTACCCCCGGGCGCGGCGGCGTCCGCGCGCTTCGCGTCGAGGCGGGAGGCGTTCGGCCAGCGCACGTCGTACGCCCAGCCGGCCTTCTCGAACCAGCGGATGAGGCGGGCGCTGGAGTCGAGCTGCCCCTTCATGACGCCGTGCCGGGCGCACGTCGGGTCGGCGTGGTGCAGGTTGTGCCAGGACTCGCCGCAGGAGAGCACCGCCAGCCACCAGACGTTGCCGGAGCGGTCGCGGGACTTGAACGGGCGCTTGCCGACCGCGTGGCAGATCGAGTTGATCGACCAGGTGACGTGGTGGAGCAGACCGACGCGGACCAGGGAGCCCCAGAAGAACGCGGTGGCCGCGCCCTGCCAGGACATCGTGACCAGGCCGCCGACCAGGGGCGGGACGAGGAGGGAGACGACGGTCCACAGGACGAACTGGCGGGAGATCCGGCGGATCACGGGGTCCTTGATCAGATCCGGCGCGTACTTGTGCTGCGGCGTCTGCTCCTCGTCGAACATCCAGCCGATGTGGGCCCACCACAGGCCCTTCATGAGCGCCGGCACCGTCTCGCCGAACCGCCAGGGGGAGTGCGGGTCGCCCTCCGCGTCGGAGAACTTGTGATGCTTGCGGTGGTCGGCCACCCAGCGCACCAGCGGCCCCTCGACCGCCAGCGACCCCATGACCGCCAGGGCGATCCGCAGCGGGCGTTTGGCCTTGAAGGCGCCGTGCGTGAAGTAGCGGTGGAAGCCGATGGTGATGCCGTGGCAGCCGATGAAGTACATCGCCGCCAGCAGCGCCAGGTCGAGCCAGGTCACACCCCAGCCCCAGGCCAGCGGCACCGCGGCCACCAGCGCCACGAAGGGCAGGGTGATGAACAGCAGCAGGGTGATCTGTTCGACCGAGCGCTTGCTGTCGTCGCCGAGTGTCGCGGACGGCAGCGGCGTTTCGGCGGGTTTCGGTGACTCTTCGATGACTTCGGGGCCAGCGGTCATGTGGTGTCCCTCGTAGGGGGCTCGGGGGCACGGTTACGGCTACGGGACCGTAACCTACGGTTTCGTAAGTATGGCAGTGCCCTCGGTACGGGCAAGGGTCCGACAGGTCGGTAACGGGTGACCGATTGCGGCAAAAACATCAGGCAATCAGGTGAGAGAACCGTGCAAGTTCCGTCACATATGAACAACGTCCAGGTGTGAGCGCCACCCCGAACAGGTAGGTGCCCACAGAACGGACAGGGTGATCCGCCGACGCCGCGGAGACCTATCCTGGGGAACGTCGGACAGCGCGGTCCGCGAACCGCCCCCAGCACCGCCGGGCCCACCCCCGGCAGCCGCTGGGGAGCACCCCTGCCAGCGCCCGGACGTGCTCAGATCACGAAGATCACTGCAAGGAGCCGCACCTGTGAGCAGTGCCGACCCCACCCCCGCCGCGAACGACGAGCGCACCGGCGCCACCGACACCCCGGCCGCCGCCGACGCCGCACGCGACAACGGGCCCCTGCGCGCCGACATCCGCCGCCTCGGCGACCTCCTCGGCGAGACCCTCGTCCGCCAGGAAGGCCAGGACCTCCTCGACCTCGTCGAACAGGTCCGCGCCCTGACCCGCACCGACGGCGAGGCCGCCGCCCGGCTCCTCGGCGAGACCGACCTGGCCACCGCCGCGAAGCTCGTCCGCGCCTTCTCCACCTACTTCCACCTCGCCAACGTCACCGAGCAGGTCCACCGCGGCCGCGAACTGCGCGCCCGGCGCGCCGCCGAAGGCGGCATCCTCGCCCGCACCGCCGACATGCTCAAGGACGCCGACCCCGAGCACCTGCGCGCCACCGCCGCCAACCTCGGCGTACGGCCCGTCTTCACCGCCCACCCCACCGAAGCCGCCCGCCGCTCGGTCCTCACCAAGCTCCGCAAGGTCGCCGAACTCCTCGACCGTACGGACACCACCGAACGCCGCCGCGCCGACCTGCGCCTCGCCGAGAACATCGACCTCATCTGGCAGACCGACGAGCTGCGCGTCGCCCGCCCCGAGCCGACCGACGAGGCCCGCAACGCCATCTACTACCTCGACGAGCTGGGCCGCGGCGCCGTCGGCGACGTCCTCGAAGACCTCGCCGCCGAACTGGAACGGGCCGGCGCCCAGCTCCCGCCCGGCACCCGCCCCCTCACCTTCGGCACCTGGATCGGCGGCGACCGCGACGGCAACCCCAACGTCACCCCCCAGGTCACCTGGGACGTCCTGATCCTCCAGCACGAACACGGCATCACCGACGCCCTCGAACACATCGACGAGCTGCGCGGCGCCCTGTCCAACTCCATCCGCAACTGCGGCGCCACCGACGAACTCCTCGCCTCCCTCCAGCAGGACCTCGACGCCCTCCCCGAGATCAGCCCCCGCTACAAGCGGCTGAACGCCGAGGAGCCCTACCGCCTCAAGGCCACCTGCATCCGCCAGAAGCTCGTCAACACCCGCGAACGCCTCGCCAACGACACCCCCCACGTCCCCGGCCGCGACTACCTCGGCACCACCGGCCTCATCGAGGACCTCACCCTCGTCCAGACCTCCCTGCGCGAGCACCGCGGCGGCCTCGTCGCCGACGGCCGCCTGGAACGCACGATCCGTACGATCGCGGCCTTCGGCCTCCAGCTCGCCACCATGGACGTCCGCGAACACGCCGACGCCCACCACCACGCCCTCGGCCAGCTCTTCGACCGCCTCGGCGAGGAATCCTGGCGCTACACCGACATGCCGCGCGACTACCGCCGCAAGCTCCTCGCCAAGGAACTGCGCTCGCGCCGCCCCCTCGCCCCCAGCCCCGCCCCCCTCGACGAGGCCGGCGCCAAGACCCTCGGCGTCTTCCGCACCGTCCTCAAGGCCAAGGAGACCTTCGGCCCCGAGGTCGTCGAGTCCTACATCATCTCCATGTGCCAGGGCTCCGACGACGTCTTCGCCGCCACCGTCCTGGCCCGCGAGGCCGGCCTCATCGACCTGCACGCCGGCTGGGCCAAGATCGGCATCGTGCCGCTCCTGGAGACCACCGACGAACTGAAGATCGCCGACCAGCTCCTCGACGAGATGCTCGCCGACCCCTCCTACCGGCGCCTGGTCGCCCTGCGCGGCGACGTCCAGGAGGTCATGCTCGGCTACTCCGACTCCTCCAAGTTCGGCGGCATCACCACCAGCCAGTGGGAGATCCACCGCGCCCAGCGCCTGCTGCGCGACGTCGCCCACCGGCACGGCGTACGCCTGCGCCTCTTCCACGGCCGCGGCGGCACCGTCGGCCGCGGCGGCGGCCCCTCCCACGACGCGATCCTCGCCCAGCCCTACGGCACCCTCGAAGGCGAGATCAAGGTCACCGAACAGGGCGAGGTCATCTCCGACAAGTACCTGGTCCCCTCCCTCGCCCGGGAGAACCTGGAACTGACCGTCGCCGCCACCCTCCAGGCCTCCGCACTGCACACCGCGCCCCGCCAGTCCGACGAGGCGCTGGCCCGCTGGGACGCCGCCATGGAGACCGTCTCCGACGCCGCCCACGGCGCGTACCGGCGGCTCGTCGAGGACCCCGACCTGCCCGCGTACTTCTTCGCGTCCACCCCCGTCGACCAGCTCGCCGAACTGCACCTCGGCTCCCGGCCCTCCCGCCGGCCCGACTCCGGCGCCGGACTCGACGGCCTGCGCGCCATCCCCTGGGTCTTCGGCTGGACCCAGTCCCGGCAGATCGTCCCCGGCTGGTTCGGCGTCGGTACGGGCCTCAAGGCCGCCCGCGAAGCCGGACTCGACGTCGTCCTCGACGAGATGCACGAGCACTGGCACTTCTTCCGCAACTTCCTGTCCAACGTCGAGATGACCCTGGCCAAGACCGACCTGCGGATCGCCCGGCACTACGTCGACACCCTCGTCCCCGACGAGCTCAAGCACGTCTTCGACACGATCAAGGCCGAACACGAACTGACCGTGCAGGAAGTCCTGCGCGTCACGGGCGAGAGCGAACTGCTCGAATCCAACCCGGTGCTCAAGCAGACGTTCCACATCCGGGACGCCTACCTGGACCCGATCTCCTACCTCCAGGTCACCCTGCTGCACCGCCAGCGGGCCGCCGCGGAACGCGGCGAGGAAGCCGACCCGGTACTGGCGCGGGCGCTCCTGCTCACCGTCAACGGGGTGGCGGCGGGACTTCGCAACACCGGATGAGCCGGACGGCCGACCGGTAGGACACACACCGTTGGCCGGGGCCCGTGCCCCGGCCAACAGTCGTGCGCGGATACGAACCCCCGCCTACAACGCCGCGAACGTCGCCCCCAGCAACACCGTCCCCATCAGCCCCATCACCCAGGCCGTACGCTGCAGCTTCATGCCGCCCGCCACCACCAGAGCCGCCAGCAGCAGCGACCCCGCGAACGGCACCCACGCATGCAGAACGCCGCCCGCCCCGATGCGCACAGCCCGGTCCGTACCCGGCTTCACCGTCACCTCGACCTGCTCACCCCGGTCCGGAGCGGCCGCGGCGGCCATCGACACCTGCGTCCGGCGCCGACTGCCCTCCAAAGGCAGATACGGGCCCGTGCACCGGTCCTCATGGCAGGCCGTCACCGTCATCGTCCCGCGCTCCCGCGCCTCCACGAGCATCGCGTACCGCGCCGTGTTCCACGACGTCCAGACACCCGCCACCAGCAGCAACAGCGCCAGCGCGCCCATCAGCCCCATACGGGCGACGAGCAGCAGCCCATAGGCACTCTCCCCCATCCGGCGGGTACGGCTGCGTTTGACGGGGCGGCTGCGCTTCTTGCTGCTCGGGCGGCTCTTGGGCATGGCGGCGATCCTTGGCCATATGACTGCGCGCGGTCAACCTGGGACGCCGGCCCGTTCAGGAGTTGTACGTACTCTGCGCCCGCTCCAGACCGTCCAGCACCAGCCCCTCCACCGCGTCCGCGGCCCGGTCCACGAAGTAGTCCAGCTCCTTGCGCTCGGCACCGGAGAAGTCCTTCAGCACAAAATCCGCCACCTGCATACGCCCCGGAGGACGGCCGATACCGAACCGCACCCGGTGATAATCCGGCCCCAGCGACTTCGTGATCGACTTCAGACCGTTGTGCCCGTTGTCACCACCGCCCAGCTTCAGCCGCAGCGCCCCGAAGTCGATGTCCAGCTCGTCGTGCACCGCGATGATGTTCGCCACCGGAACCTTGTAGAAGTCCCGCAGCGCCGTCACCGGACCACCCGACAGATTCATGTACGTCATCGGCTTGGCCACCACCACCCGCCGGCCACCCGGCCCCGGCGGACCGATCCGGCCCTCCACGACCTGCGCCCGCGCCTTGTGCGCCTTGAAACGCCCCCGCATCCGCTCCGCGAGCAGATCCGCCACCATGAACCCCACGTTGTGGCGATTGGCCGCGTACTCCGGGCCCGGGTTGCCCAGCCCCGCGATCAGCCAAGGGCCCTCGGCGTCCGTCGTCATCCTCATGTCTCCTTGCAGCGACCCACCCTGAAACGGCTCAACCGCCGCCCCGCACCGAGAGGGCGGGGCAGCGGTTGACAGTAACGCGCGTTACGGAAGCGATCAGCCCTCGGCGGACTCGTCGCCCTCGCCCGCCGCCGGCGCCTCGGCCTGCGCCGCGACGACCTGGAGCACCACGGTCTCCTCGTCGATCGCCAGCGTCGAACCGGTCGGCAGGGTGATGTCCTTGGCGTGCACCGAGTCACCGGCGTCCAGACCCGCCACGGAGACGGTCACCGACTCCGGGATGTGGGTGGCCTCGGCCTCCAGCGGCAGCGTGTTCAGCAGGTGCTCCAGCAGGTTCGCACCCGGCGCCAGGTCACCCTCGGTGTGGATCGGGATCTCGACGGTGACCTTCTCGCCCTTGCGCACGGCCAGGAAGTCCACGTGGACCAGGAAGCCACGGATGGCCTCACGCTGCACGGCCTTGGGGATGACCAGCATGTTCTCGCCGTCCATCTCCAGACGGATCAGCGCGTTCGGGGTCTTCAGGGCCATCATCAGCGCGTGGTTGTGGATGGCGATGTGCTTCGGCTCGTCACCGTGGCCGTAGACCACGGCGGGGACCATGTCCGCACGGCGGGAACGGCGGGCGGCACCCTTACCGAAGTCGGTACGGATCTTGGCGTCGAGCTTGACCTCAGCCATTGCGGCACTCCTCGTAGTCGGCGCGGTCGACGGACGACCGGACGGATCTGTGGGGCGTCACCCGGCCCACGACAGACCTGCTACGAAGAGCGCGTCGATAACGGACCGCCGCACCACAGAAAGTGCGGCCTCCCTCGCCGAGCAACTCCATGAGTCTACCCGGCGGGGAGGCCGCCCCCAAAGTCGATCTCCGCGCGCCCCTACGGGCTACGGAATCCGGCTCACTGCTCCTCGAAGAGGCTGGTCACCGAGCCGTCCTCGAACACCTCACGGATCGCCCGCGCGATCGTCGGCGCCATCGACAGCACCGTGATCTTGTCCAGCTCCAGCTCGGACGGGGTGGGCAGGGTGTTGGTGAAGACGAACTCGCTGACCTTGGAGTTCTTCAGCCGGTCCGCCGCCGGACCGGACAGGATGCCGTGCGTGGCCGTCACGATGACGTCCGCGGCACCGTTGGCGAACAGCGCCTCCGCTGCGGCGCAGATCGTGCCACCGGTGTCGATCATGTCGTCGACCAGGACGCAGACCCGGTCCTTCACGTCACCGACGACCTCGTGGACGGTGACCTGGTTCGCCACGTCCTTGTCCCGGCGCTTGTGCACGATCGCCAGCGGCGCGTCCAGCCGGTCGCACCAGCGGTCCGCGACCCGCACCCGGCCCGCGTCCGGCGAGACCACCGTCAGCTTCTCGCGGTCCACCTTGGCGCCCACGTAGTCCGCGAGGACCGGCAGCGCGAACAGGTGGTCCACCGGGCCGTCGAAGAAGCCCTGGATCTGGTCGGTGTGCAGATCGACCGTGACGATCCGGTCGGCGCCCGCGCACTTCAGCAGATCCGCGATCAGCCGGGCCGAGATCGGCTCGCGGCCACGGTGCTTCTTGTCCTGACGGGCGTACCCGTACGACGGGATGACCACGGTGATGCTCCGGGCCGAGGCCCGCTTCAGCGCATCAATCATGATCAACTGTTCCATGATCCACTTGTTGATGGGAGCCGTGTGGCTCTGCATCAAGAAGCAGTCCGCACCACGCGCCGACTCCTGGTAACGGACGTAGATCTCGCCGTTGGCGAAGTCGAACGCCTTGGTCGGGACCAGCCCGACACCCAGCTGGTGGGCGACCTCCTCAGCCAGCTCGGGGTGGGCGCGGCCGGAGAAGAGCATCAGCTTCTTCTCGCCGGTCGTCTTGATCCCGGTCACAGCAAATCTCCTCGAATCCTGTTTGCGTGCACTAATCACGGTACGCCCCGCACGGCGCACCCGAGCACGATCACTGCTCGCCGTCGGACTCCTGGCCAGCAGCAGACGCAGCCTGCGCGGCGGCGCTTCCGGGACGCTTACGAGCGACCCAACCCTCGATATTCCGCTGCTGGCCACGCGCGACCGCCAGCGAACCCGGGGGCACATCCTTGGTGATGACCGAGCCGGCAGCCGTGTAAGCGCCGTCCCCGACCGTGACAGGAGCCACAAACATGTTGTCCGAACCGGTCCGGCAGTGCGACCCGATCGTCGTGTGGTGCTTCGCCTCACCGTCGTAGTTCACGAACACGCTCGCCGCACCGATGTTGGTGAACTCACCGATCGTCGCGTCACCCACGTACGACAGATGCGGCACCTTCGTGCCCTCACCCACCGAAGCGTTCTTCATCTCCACGTACGCACCGGCCTTCGACTTCGGCCCCAGATCCGTACCCGGACGCAGATACGCGTACGGACCCACACTCGCCCCCGGCCCGACCTTCGCCCCGTCCGCGACCGTGAACGACACCTTCGCGCCCTCACCCACCGACGTGTCCGTCAGCCGCGCGTCCGGACCCACCTCCGCGTGCGCCGCCACATGCGTACCGCCCAGCAACTGCGTACCCGGATGCACCGTCGCGTCCGCCTCGAACGTCACCGACACGTCCACCCACGTCGTCGCCGGATCCACCACCGTCACACCCGCCAGCATCGCCCGCGTCAGCAGCCGCTCGTTCAGCAGGCGCCGCGCCTCCGCGAGCTGCACCCGGTTGTTGATGCCCAGGATCTCCCGGTGGTCGTCCGCCACCGCCGCACCGACCCGGTGCCCGGCCTCGCGCAGGATCCCCAGCACGTCCGTGAGGTACTCCTCGCCCTGGCTGTTGTCCGTACGCACCTTGCCCAGCGCGTCCGTCAACAGCTGCGCGTCGAACGCGAACACTCCGGAGTTGATCTCCCGGATGGCGCGCTGCGCGTCCGTGGCGTCCTTGTGCTCGACGATCTCGGTCACCGCGCCGGTGTTCTCGTCCCGCACGATCCGGCCGTACCCGGTCGAGTCCGGCACCTCCGCCGACAGCACCGTGACGGCGTTGCCGTCCGCCGCGTGCGTGTCACCGAGCTTCTTCAGGGTCTCGCCGGTCAGCAGCGGAGTGTCGCCGCACACGACGATCACCGTGCCGTCGAGGGTGACCCCGCCGTTGCCCAGCTCCTCCAGGCCCATACGGACGGCGTGACCGGTGCCGTTCTGCTCGTGCTGGACGGCGGTGCGCACATCCGGGTCGATCTCGGCGAGATGCCCGCCGACCTGCTCACGGGCGTGACCCACGACCACCACGAGGTGCTCGGGGTCCAGCTCACGGGAGGCGGCGACGACGTGCCCCACGAGGGAGCGGCCGCAGATCGCGTGCAGAACCTTGGGGGTCGACGACTTCATGCGGGTGCCCTCACCCGCTGCGAGAACGACGACGGCGGCCGGGCGGTTGGCGCTCACGGGGATGCCCTTCGGCTTCTTCGGGTGGTGGACACCCGAAGGATACCGGTGCGGTTTGCGGCCGAAACGCGGGCGGGTCCCGACCGGAGGTCGGGACCCGAACTTGGCTCCCCCGTCAGGACTCGAACCCGAACAGATGGCACCAAAAGCCACAGTGCTGCCAATTACACCACGGGGGATTATTGCGGTCTAAACCGGACATTGCGTCAGGCTGTCGACCGGACTCCCAACACTATGCCGTACCACCAGCCTTCAATGCGACGGTACAGCTCTGTGCCTTGCAGAACACGGACGACCAGACAGCCGTGGTAGTCCTCGCCGACATTCTTGCGGACGGTCTTCGGGTTGTGCTTCTTCAGCGTCGTCTTGCCGAAGGCCGCGACGTCGACTCCCACCAGTTCCGCCCAGTAGCGCTCGGACGCGGCCACGTCGGCGGATTCGTGGATCAGTACCCGGAACCGCAGTCGGTCGGCTCCTACGGCCAGCAGGTTCAGCCAGGCCAGGTAGACCTGGATCATGCCCGGGTCGCTGTTGATGAAAGTGACCGATTCGTCCGTTCGGTGCGGTTTGCTCTTCGAGCCCTCCGCCCAGTACAGGCCGACGCCGACGAGGAAGAGTTCCCGCTCGCTTAGGGGGCCGATGTCGCGGGTCGCCTCCTCCTTCGTCCGCATGCGCGCTTCGGCCACTGCCCTGCGGTGTGGCTCCCAGCGGGCTTCTCGCATCCGGTGCATGCGTTCCGGTGAAGCCACCGGCTTGGGGAGGTCGCGGACCCAGAGCGAGACGGAGCTCTTGGAGACGCCGAGTTCGGCAACGATCTCGTCATACGTCATCCCCTCCCCCCGCAGCTCCCGCGCCCTGGCCCGCAGGCCGTCCTTCGCGTTCGGGCGGCGGGTCCAGTCGGGAGGTGGTTCGCCTTCGAGGAGGCGGTTGAGGATGTCGTTGTTGTGGAGGTGTAAGCGGTCGCGGATCTGGCGGCGGCTCAGGCCGTCGCGGCGGAGGGTGACCGCCTGGTCGCGCAGGGACTCGAAGTCCGCTCGTGTGTGGTGGTGCATGGGCTCAGCTTCAGGCCGGGCGCTGGACAAACGAGTCGAAAATGTGGGCGATTCAACAGTTCGAGGGAAAACAGGAAAGTACTGGTCCGTAACGGTGCACTCGCGTGCAGAGCGCTCGACGGAAATTCGCGTGCGGGCGCCCGTAGGCTGGTCGGTATGACCGCAACGGGGGCAATCGAAGCAACGGGTGCGAGGGACGCGCCCGCCGGACCGTGGTGGTGGCCGCGGCGGCGGAGCGTGGTGCTCGATGTGTCGCTGGCTGCCGTGTCGACCGTCGAGACCGTGCTGGAAGGGCTGGACTTCGCGGGCGACACGGGGCTGCCGACGTGGGCCGGGCTGCTGCTCGGGCTGGTCGTGGGTCCGGTGCTGCTGCTGCGGCGCCGCTGGCCGGTGGCCGTGGTGCTGGTGTCGGTGGCGGTGACGCCGGCGCAGATGGGCGCGCTGCTGGGCATGGTCGGCCTGTATTCGCTGGCGGTCTCGGACGCGCCGCGGCGGGTGATCGGGTTGCTGGCGGGGATGGCGGTGGCGGGGACGCTGGTCTCCGGTTTCTTCACCATCCGGCAGGACGTGGGGGGCGAGCCGGATTTCAATCCGCCGACGTGGTTCGTGCTGGTGATGGCGGCGGCGGTGGCGCTGGTGGTGACGGCTCCGCCGGTGTTGTGGGGGTTGTACGTCGGTGCGCGGCGCCGGCTGGTGGAGAGTCTGCGGGAGCGGGCGGACGGGCTGGAGCGGGAGTTGTCGCTGCTGGCGGACCGGGCCGAGGAGCGGGCGGAGTGGGCGCGTAACGAGGAGCGGACCCGGATCGCGCGGGAGATGCACGACGTGGTGGCGCACCGGGTGAGTCTGATGGTGGTGCATGCGGCGGCGTTGCAGGCGGTGGCGTTGAAGGATCCGGAGAAGGCGTCGCGGAATGCGGCGCTGGTGGGGGACATGGGGCGGCAGGCGTTGACGGAGCTGCGGGAGATGCTGGGGGTGCTGCGGACGGCGGAGGGGGCGTCGGGCCGTCCGTCGGCGCCGGTGTCGAACGAGCCGGAGCGGCTGGTGGCGGTGGCGTCGAAGGCGAAGACGCA
Organism: Streptomyces sp. NPDC026394; assembly: GCF_055567735.1. Classification (NCBI taxonomy): domain Bacteria; kingdom Bacillati; phylum Actinomycetota; class Actinomycetes; order Kitasatosporales; family Streptomycetaceae; genus Streptomyces; species Streptomyces sp. NPDC026394. The sequence goes on along the minus strand of NZ_JBVHPX010000003.1, from coordinate 149,613 downwards.
GGCGGCGGGGGAGGCCGCTGGTGCTGGTGGGGCCGGTGGCTCGTGGTCGGAGGGGTCGGGCCGGGTGGCGGAGGCCGGGGCGGGGTCCGGTGGTGGTGCGGTGCGCGGTGGCGCGGCGGTGGTGACGGCGGAGCCGGAGGGGGAGGGGCCTTCGCTGGCGGAGCTGGGGGATCTGGTGGGGCAGTCGCGGGCTGCCGGGATGGCGGTGGAGCTGTCGGTGGACGGTGCGGCGGGGGAGGCCGGTTATCCGTCGGGGGTGGAGCAGACGGTGTACCGGGTGGTGCAGGAGGCGCTGACGAATGTGCACAAGCACGCTCCGGGTGCGGAGGCCCGGGTGCGGTTGGCGCATCGTGAGGGGGAGGTGGCGGTGCAGGTGGAGAACGGTCCGTCGGAGCGGGGTGCGGCGGGTGTGGGGTTGCCGAGTGGGGGGAACGGCCTGGTCGGTATGCGGGAGCGGGTGACCGGGCTGGGTGGGGTGTTCGTGTCGGGGCCGACGGAGGCGGGTGGTTTCCGGGTGTCGGCGGTGTTGCCGGGGCGGTAGGGGGCGCGAGGGGGCGGTTTCGGGGGTGCGGGTCTGCGGGGGCCGGCGCAGGGCCCTGTTGAGCAAGGGCCGGGGGCGCGGCCCTGTTCGGCGGGTGTCGGGGTGCGGCCCCGTGAGGCGGGGGGCCGGGGGTGCGGCCCCGTGAGGCGGGGGCGCGGCCCTGTTCGGCGGGGGCCGGGGGTGCGGCCCCGTTCAGCTCTCTCGTGCCGTGGCCTGGCTCAGCCGGGTGGGGCGGATGCCGAGGACGAGGGTGTTGAGGGCCTGGTCGATGTGGGGGCCGAGGTACCAGTCGCCGGTGTGGTCGAGGCTGTAGACGCGGCCTTCGGTGTCGATGGCGAGGACGGCCTGCCCGCCGGCTTCCTGGCCGAGGGGGGCGACATCGGTCTCCAGGGCGCGGCCGAGGTCGCCGAGGGTGCGGGCGAGGTGGAGGCCGTGGAGGGGGTCGAGGGTGAAGGGGGTGGGGGCGATGTGGCGTCCGGGGCCGGTGGGGGTGATGTCGAGACCGCCGAATTCGGCCCACGCCTCGACGGCGGCGGGGAAGACGGTGTGGCGGTGTCCGGCGGGGGAGGTGTGGGCGCGCAGGGCGTCGGCCCAGTGTTCGGCCTGCTGGATGTCCCAGCGTCCGGTGCGCCAGCCGGCGTCCTGGAGGGCGGCGTCGACGGCGACCGGGAAGCGGGTGGCCGAGGTGCGGTCGTAGGAGTCGTAGACCGGGGCGACGGGCGCGGCGGAGGCCGGGGTGGTGGTGTCCGCGGACGGTGCGGTGGGGGGCATGGTGCGGGTCAGCTCCCTGCGTGCGTACCGATGGGCATGACGCCGAAGAAGGCGAGGAGGGCGTCGCAGGAGCGACAGGGGGGAGCGTAACTGCCGTGCAGGGGGTCGCCGTCCTCGCGGATGTGCCGGGCGGTGATTTTGGAGTGTTTCAGGGAGCGGCGGGCCTCGCCGTTGGTGAGGGGTTTGCGGGAGGCGCGTTTGCCGCGGTTGGCCTCGACGGCGGTGAGGTGGCGGCTGAGCAGGACGGCTTCGGGGCAGCGGCCGGTGAAGCGTTCGCGCTGGGCGGTGGCGAGGGTGTCGAGGAAGTCCTGGACGAGGTGGTGGAGCACGGGGGGTTGTTCGGCTTTGCTCGCGGTGCAGGTGAGGGTGCGTCCGCGGACGGAGAGGGCGGCGCCGACGGTGGGGAGGATGCCGTCGCGGCGGTGGCGGAGGGCAGGCGGACGGTCGTCGTCGGCGGTGCCGCTCCAGCCGACGCGGGGGTCTCCCGCGGTGGCGGTGTTGTGGTGTGCCGTGGTGCGCATGGTCAGTGCTTTTCCCTCCCCGAATCCCCGGGACGCCGGAGGTCCCCCGCAAGGGTAGGGGGAGGGTCAGCCTGCCAAATGTGGTGGGTGTTGGGGAAGTCGGGTGTGCTGTCGGTGATGTCACGGTTGTGTCCCGGGGCGGGGCCGGGTTCCGGGGTGTTCCGGTGGTGTTCCGGCCGGGGGCGGCGGGTGGTTGCGCGGTGGGGGCGTGCGGTGAAGTGGCGGTGTGCCGCCGTTGGTTGGGACGGGGGTGGGGGAGGCCGGTCGACGTGCGCGGGAGGGTGGGTTGCGGTACGGCATAGGCTGTGCCCAGTAGCCGGATTCAGCCAGGGAGCACCGCCATGACGTCAGGTCGGCACGGGCTGGGGGCACCTCCCGGCCCTCAGGCCGCGGGCCACGCCGCGCCACCGAACACGGCCTACGCCGGGCAGGTCGTGCATTTCCCGGATCCGGTGCGTGCGGCGCGGTATCCGCGGGGGGTGCCGGTGGACGGTGCCGGGTTCCCGGATTTCTCGTCGTACGCGCGGGCGGCCGCGGAGATCGCGGAGCCGCCGGAGGGTTTCGGCGTGGACGAGTTGCGGCTGACGGACTACGTGTCGGCGAACGTGGCGTTGCATGCGCGGGGGCACGAGCTGTGGGAGGACGTGCCGCCGGTGGCGACGCCGCACGGCTGGACGTGGCATCACGTGGCGGGGACGCGGCGGATGGAGCTGGTGCCGGTCGAGGTGAAGGCGCTGTTGCGGCATCACGGCGGGCTGGCGACGGCGGCGGTGGACCACGGGAAGCGGGGGACGCGGCCGTTGCAGGACACGCGGCCGGTGCATTTCGGGCTGCCGCACCGGGAACTGTCGGTGACGGAGGAGCAGGTGCGGCAGGCGGAGGAGGCGCTGGGGTACCGGCTGCCGGGTGCCTATCGTGCGTTCCTGAAGGCGGCGGGCGGGTGTGCGCCGGTGGGTGTGGGGCTGTACGCGGATCTGGGGCTGCTGGTGGACCAGCCGTTCTTCACGGTGCGGGACGAGGCCGCGATGAACGACCTGGTGTACGTCAACAAGTGTCTGCGCGATCACTTCACCAAGGACTACCTGGGTGTGGGGTTCGTGCAGGGCGGGGTGATAGCGGTGCAGGTGCGGGGTGCGGCGCCGGGTTCGGTGTGGTTCTGCGCGTACGACGACGCGCGGGACCGGGACGGGTGGCCGGTGCAGGAGCGGGTGGAGCAGCTTCTGCTGCCGTGCGGGGCGGATTTCGACGATTTCCTGCAGGAGCTGGCGGGGAGTCCGCCGGAGCTGGAGACGGTGGCGGGTCTGATGGTGGACGGCGGCTTCGCGCGTGTCGTCCCGGTGGAGGGTGAGGCGCGGTGGTGACGTTCGCGCAGGCGCAGGAGCGTGCGGAGCGCTGGGTCAACGAGGACGTGTCGGGTCCGTTCCAGCGTGAGGTGCGGGTACGGGAGTTCGATCTGGGGTTCGTGGCCTGGGCGGAGGACCGTGCGGGCGGTCCGACGACGGAGGGTGGCCGGGCCCGGCTGGTGATCGCGCGGGACAGCGGGGAGACGACGCTGTGGCCGGGGCTGCCGGTGGGTGAGGTGATCCGGCGGTACGAGGAGGAGTACGGCGCGGTGGCGGACGCCGCGGTGGTGGAGGCGCCGCCGCAGCGGATCGATCTGGAGGCGACGTCGTTCCTGCTGACGCCGCCGGAGTGGTTGCAGGAGGCGGCGGACCGGCGGACGTCGGGTGCGGGGCTGGTGCTGCCCGTGGACGGGCCGGCGGCGCCGGAGCAGGTGCGGGACGCGGTGCCTGTGGCGGATGCGGGCGGGGGTGCGGGTGCGCGGTCGGCGGGGGCCGGGGCGCCGCCCGTACCGGCGGACGCACCTTCCGTGCCGGATCAGGCCGCTTCCGTGTCCGTACCGGATCAGGCTGCTTCCGTACCGGTGCCGGGCCAGGCCGTTTCCGTACGGGACGAGCCGGCCGTCGTGACGCCGTGGGCGGGGACGGACGTCCGGGCGGACGAGGACACCGACGACCGTTCGGTGGGGCTGCCCGCGACGGTCTTCGCGCCGCCGCTCGCCGGTTTCGACGACGAGGACACGCCGCCGGCGGGCGCGGGGGCCGAGGCCAGGACGGAACTGATCGCGGGCGGCAGCCAGTTGCCGCGGACGATGATGGCGCCGGCGGTCGAGGAGGCGGGGGCCGGCGGGCCGGTGGCGCCGCCGATGCCGTCGTCGCCTCCGCCGGGGCCGCCCGCCGGGGCCGTGCCGTACGGCGGTCCGGTGCCGCCCGCGGACACGGATGCGGCGGGGCCGGACGGGACCGGGCCGGACGCGGCGGGGCTGGCGGAGCTGCCGCCGCCGTCCGGGCCGCCGATCGCCGATGTGCCGCCGCCCCCTGCGTACGCGGGCTCCGGTGCCGCCGAAGGGCCGGGGGCGCCGCCCGCGCCGCCCGGTGCGGGTGTGCACGCGGCCGCGATGACGCCGGCGGACGGTTCTGCGCTGCCGGGGAACGCGGGCGGTCCGCCGCCTCCCGGTGTGCCGGGTGCGGGCGGTGCGGACCGTACGGGTCCGGGCGCGCCGGACGGTGGCGCGGACGCGTCGGCGCCGTCCGCTGCCGCTCCGGCGGGCGGGTACGTCCCGACGCAGCTCGTGTCGCAGCTCGACGCCGATCAGGTGGATCTGAGTGCGGTGGACGGTCCGGAGGCGGCCGGGCCGGAAGGGGAGCAGGGGTCGCCCGCTCCGCCGTCGGCCGGTGCCGGTGCCGGTGGTGGGGTGCACGCGGCCGCGACGATGCTGGCCGGTGGCGCCGCGCTGCCGTCCGGCGCGGCCGGGCCGGGTGGTCCGGGCGGCGCCGGTGGCCCCGCCGGTCCCGGTGTGCCACCGCCCCCGGCGCCTCCTGGCGTGCCGCCGGGTCCGCCCGGTGGCCCGAAAGCTTCCGGTGCGCCCGGTACATCCAGTGCATCCGGTACGTCCGGTGCATCCGGTGACCAGGCTGCGTCCGGCGCCGCGGGCGGCCCGCCTCCGCCGCCGTCCGCGCCGCCCTCGGCCGTTCCCGGCGGTTCGGCCGGTGCCGGCGGCGGTGTGCACGCCGCGGCGACGATGCTGGCCGACGGCGCGGGTGGCCCGGGTGGCCCGGGGATGCCGCCGCCCGGCGTTCCGGGCCCGCCGGCGCCCGCTCCCGCCGCCCCCGGTCCGGCCGCCCCTCACCCGGTGGCATCCGCCCCGGCCGCGCCGCCGCCCGGTATGCCGCCGTCCGCCGCACCGCAGTCCGCCGCGCCGCCCGCTTCCGGCTCGTACGGCTATCCGCAGGCGCCGCCGTCCGGGCAGCCGACCGTCGGCCCCGGCTACATGGCCGTCCTGAGCTACCGCGCTCCGGACGGTTCGGAGCAGAAGATCGTGCGGCGTTCCGCGCCGGGCACCCCGCATCCGGAGTGGCAGCTGCTGCACGAGCTGCGGGGCATGAACGTCCCCCCGCAGCAGGTGCTGGAACTGCACACGGAGCTGGAGTCGTGCGACGTGCCGGGCGGGTACTGCGCGCGGATGGTGCGGGAGACCTGGCCGCAGGTGCGGATCAGCCACACCGCGGCGTACGGGACGGAGCACGCCTCGCGGCAGCAGGGGGTGCGCCACCTCCTGGAGCACCAGGGCGAGTTGCACCAGGTGGCGGACGGTCCGGCGCGGCCCGCGCCGGTGCGGGCGCCGTTGCCGCACCCGTCCCAGGTGCAGGTGGTGCCGCCGGTGCCGCCGCAGGTGTTCGGGCAGGAGCTGGAGCAGTCGTTCGGTCCGCAGGGGATCTTCCGTTTCGATCAGCGGGCGGTGTCCCGGCACGGGGTGCCGGAGGTGGTGGCACAGACGCTGGTGTGGGCCGGACTGCCGGTGGACTTCGGGCCGTTCTTCTGGGCGCAGGCGCAGCCGGGCCGTCCGGTGCCGACGCTGGCGGAGCTGGCGGCGGAGCGCGGGGTGCGGCCGGCGGCCGACGCGGGGTCGTACCTGGTCATGGGGAACGACTTCGGCCGTCAGCTGTGTGTGCAGTACGGGACGGCGCACATCGTGGCGGTGCCGCTGGACGGTGGTGCGCAGGGGCCGGGCGGGCAGCCGGCGGTGCCGCAGTTCGTGAACAGCGGGCTGCCGGAGTTCGTGCGCTGCCTGGCGATGCTGGGCCGGATGTGGCGGCTGCGGTACGGGCTGACGCCGGAACAGGCGGGGCGCTGGACGGTGGACTTCCAGGCGCAGCTGGTGGCGCTGGACGCGCCGGCGCTGGGGTCACCGGAGACGTGGTGGTCGGTGCTGCTCGAACAGATGTGGGACGGGCTGCTGTAGGGCGCGGCTGCGTGGGGCGGGTGACACGCCGGTTGCCGGTGGGCCGCCCGTGCCGCCTCCGGCGGCGCTCGACCTGCGGGACGCGCGGCTCACCATGATCCTTCGTATATGGGTCAGCCGTCGTGGTCGCCGCAGCCTCCGTCGCCGGAGGGTACGTCGACGCTGTACCGGTCCGGGCGCGGGGGCCGCTGGGGCCGCCGTCCGGGCGGGCGGCGGCGGATGTCCTGGCCGAAGCGGATCGCGCTGGTGCTGCTGGTTCTGGTGGTGCTGGCGGTGGCGGGCGGGGTGGCGCTGTACGTCTGGGCGGGTGACCAGGTGCGCCGTACCGACGCCGTCGCCGACTACTCCGGCAGGCCGTCGCCGGGCAAGGGCACGAACTGGCTGCTGGTCGGTTCGGACAGTCGCGATAGCCTGACGCCCGAGCAGCGCGAGCGGCTGCACGTCGGCAACGACCAGGGGCTGAACACCGACACGATCATGGTGCTGCACCACGGGGACAGTGGCCCCTATCTGGTGAGCCTGCCGCGGGACAGCTATGTGGCGGTGCCGGGGCACGGCCGGAACAAGGTGAACGTGGCGTTCGCCGAGGGCGGGCCGAAGCTGCTGACGCGCACCGTGGAGCAGGCGACGGGGCTGCGGATCGAACGCTACGCCGAGGTGGATTTCCTCGGCTTCGTGAAGGTGGTGGACGCGCTCGGCGGGGTACGGATGTGCCTGGACAAACCGCTCAAGGATGAGAAGTCGGGTGCCGACTTCCGGGCGGGTTGCCAGGAAATGGACGGAGTGCGGGCACTTGCGTACGTACGGGCGCGGTATACGGATCCGGAAGGCGACCTGGGCCGGGTCAGGCGGCAGCGGCAGCTGATCGGCGCGCTCGGCGACAAGATGCTCGGTGCCGGGGTGCTGCTCAACCCGTTCGCGCTGGTCCCGGCACTGGACGCGACGCTGTCGGCACTGACGGTGGACCGGGCGGCGGGCGTACCGGGCCTGGCGCGCCTGGGCTGGTCGATGAAGAAGATCGCGGACGGGGCGGGTGCGGCGACCACCGTTCCGGTGGCGAACCCCGGGGTGAACCTGGGCGGTCTCGGTGATGTGGTGGAGTGGGACGAGCAGGGAGCGCGGCGGCTCTTCCAGGCTCTCCGCGAAGATGTCCCGATTCCGACTTCTGGCAACAATTGACGCATCCTTGGACGATGGAAAGGGGCGGAGTGTCGCGTAACGGTCGCTTCGAATCGATCCAGAAAGATGTGCGCGCGAGTGCGCCGCACGTCGGAGAGGGGCTTGAGGGATGAGTGCATCGGTTTCGCCTCACGGGTTCGAGATCGTACGAGGACGTGGCTACCGTCCCGAGGATGTCGACCGCCGGGTGGAAGGGCTCTCGGTCGACCGTGATTCCTGCTGGGAGCGCGCGGCACGGCTGACGGTCCTCGCCAACGAGATGACGGCCGAGCTGGCGGAGCTGCAGGAGTACGTCCGGCAGCTGCCGCCGCAGACGTACGAGTCGCTGGGCGACCAGGCGCGGCTGATCCTGACGACGGCGGAGTCCGAGGCGGCGCGGCTGCGCAAGGATGCCGAGGAGGCGGCCGAGCGGGCGCGCGAGGAGGCCGAGGCGTACGCGCGGCAGATCCAGGAGGCCGCGGACCGGGCCGCGCAGCAGCTGCGGGACGAGACCGAGGACCAGGCGCGCCGCACGGTCGAGGCGGCGTGGGCCGAGGCGGACGGCATCGAGGCCGCGGCCGTCAAGGACGCCGGGCAGTGGCGGACCGCCGCCCAGGACGCGCTGCACGAGATGGAGCAGCGCACCACCGGGATGCTGCGCGAGCAGGAGCAGGAGCAGACCGAGGAGTGGGAGGCGGCCGGCCGCGACCTGGCCGCGCAGGAGGCCGACCTCGAACTGCGGGTGGCGGAGCTGGAGGAGCTGGGCCGGGCCAAGGTCGCCGAGGCGGAGCGCCTCCTCGCGGAGGCCGAGGAGGCGGCGCGGCACCGCGACGAGGACGCCGAGGCGCGCGCCGCCGACCTGCTGGCGCAGGCCAGGGTCGAGGTCGAGCGGATCGAGCGGGCCACCGACCGGATACTGCGGGAGCACACGGAGCGGCGCGAGAAGGTGCGTGAGCACATGACGCACGTCCGCAACACGCTGGCCGCCCTGACGGGCAAGGCTCCCGAGGAGGACGAGCCGGCGGGCGGCACGGCGGCCGAGGGCGCCGGGGACGTCGCGGACGCGGGGGCCACGACGAACGCGCGGGGCGGCACGGTGCTGCTGGAGAAGGCCGGTGGCGCGGGGGAGGCCGAGGACGCTGGAGTGTCCGAGGGGATCGAAAGCACCGGTGAGGCTGACGGGTCCGACGGGGCCGGTCGGGTACGGGAGGCCACGGTGTCCGGTACCGGTGCGACCGCGGCCGGGGAGCCCGCCGACACGCGGGCGCCGGTGGACCCCGACAACGAGGACACCCTGGAGACGAAGCTGCCGCGGCTGCCGGAAGGGCACCAGTGATACGGGCCGTGAACCCTGCGGGGAGGACGGCAGGCGCCGAGGGGCGCACGCCGCTTCCCCGCCGGGCGCCGTAGCGCTGTCAGTCAGCCGCTGGCGGAGTCGGCGACCGGCTGCTTGAGGGGCGGCTGCTCTATGGCCGTACCGGGTGTGCCATCCGTCCCGCCTGTACTGCCTGCCCCGGGTGTGCCGCCCGCCCCGGCAGTCCCACCCGTACCGCCTGTAGTGGCCCCGCCCCCGGGCTCGTCCTCGGACGTGTCCTCCGGCCCGCCGCCCGCCTCTCCGTGGACCGGGAAGCGGCGTGGCGCGAGGAACAGCAGGATCAGGAAGGCGAGAGCGGCGGCGGCCGCGGCACCGAGGTAGACGTGCTCGACGGTGGCGTCCACGGCGCGCCGCAGGTAGTCGGCGGCCCGGTCGGTGAGGGTGCCGGCGCTGGCCAGTGCGTGCGAGACGGAGTCCAGGTCGTCCGGCAGTCCCGGCCGGATGTCCGTGGGCGCGGCGGCCAGCCGGCCGTTGAGGGTGGCGTTGGCGACGGCGCCGAAGAGGGCGGCGCCGACGCACTGGCCGACCTGGCGGCAGAAGAGGATCGAGGCGGTCGCGGTACCGCGCTCCTCGAAGCCGACCGAGGACTGCACCCCGATGATCAGCGGCAACTGGAAGATCCCGAGGACGGCGCCGAGCGCGAACATCAGCAGCGCGGGCTGCCAGGCGGCGCCGGGGTAGGGGAGCAGCGGGAAGGTGAGCAGTACGAGGGTGGCGGCACCGATGCCGATCATGGAGCAGGTGCGGATGCCGACGCGGTTGTAGACGTGGCTGCTCAGGGCGGCGGACACCGGCCAGCTCAGGGTCATGGTGGAGAGCACGAAACCGGCCGCGATCGGGCCCAGGCCCAGTACGGCCTGGGCGTAGGTGGGCAGGAAGACGGTCGGCGCGACCATGAGCAGGCCGACCGCGCCGAGCGCGAGGTTGACGGCCGAGATCGTCCGGCGGCGCCAGACCCAGCCCGGGATGATCGGTTCGGCGGCGCGGCGTTCGATGAGGACGGTGGCGGCGCCGCAGAGCGCGCTGCCCGCGAAGAACAGCAGCGAGGGGGCGGAGAGCCAGGGCCAGGCGACACCGCCCTGGACGAGGGCGGTCAGCAGCAGGCCGCCGCAGGCGAAGATCGCGAGTGCGCCGGGCCAGTCGATACGGGGGCGCCCGGTACGGTCCCGTGCGGGCAGCGATTCACGGAAGTGCCGTACGACGAGCCAGAGCGCGAGGACCCCCACCGGCAGGTTGACCAGGAAGATCCAGCGCCAGTCGGCGTACGCGGCGAGCAGGCCGCCGAGGGCGGGGCCGGCGACCGAGGAGGTCGCCCAGACGGTGGACAGCTTGGCCTGGATCTTGGGCCGTTCCTTCATCGGGTAGAGGTCGGCGGCGACGGTCTGGACGGTGCCCTGGAGGGCACCGCCGCCGAGCCCTTGGAGGACGCGGAAGGCGATGAGGGAGGCCATGTTCCAGGCGGCCGCGCACAGCAGCGACCCGACGAGGAAGACGATCACGCCGGTGATCAGGATGGGCTTGCGGCCGAAGGTGTCGGAGAGCTTGCCGTAGACGGGCAGGGTGACGGTGACGGCGAGCAGGTATCCGGAGAAGAGCCAGGAGAACACGGCGAAGCCGCCGAGGTCGCCGACGATCTGCGGGACGGCGGTCGCGATGATCGTCGAGTCGAGCGCGGCGAGCGCCATGCAGAGCATCAGGGCGGCCACGACCCGGCCGCGCCCCGCGGGGGTGCCGGGTATCGGAGGTACGGGGGCGTCCGCCCCGGCCCCCGCGCCTCTCCGGGCCCCTGCGCCCCCGCCGGCCTCCGCGCCCCGGCCGGTGCTGCTCCCTGCCCCCGCCGCCCCTGCTCCCGCCGTCCCTTCCGCTGCCGTCCGGCCGCTCGTGCGGTGACCGCTCCCGCTGTGCTGGCTCACATGCCCCCCTCGGCTTTTGCGTGTACGTGACACCCTTCCATGGAGACGCCGCGACCGGAACGGGACTTCGCGCCCGGGTGGGGCGGGTCGCCGGGGCGAGTGGAACGCGGGTGTCAGCAGGGAGTCGTACTCTTGGGGAAACCCGGCCCGTCGCACGTGCCGGGCTGCTCGCGTTGTTCGCCTCACCGGGACGGAAAAGCCATTCTCATGAGCCTGACTGGTCTGCTCGACGCCGTCGCCCAGGACCCGGCGCTCGCCGAAGCCGTGCGGGCCGCGGCGGACGGCAACCGTCCCCAGGTGGACCTGGTCGGCCCGCCCGCCGCCCGCCCGTTCTCCATCGCCGCCCTCGCGCGCCGCAGCTCCCGTACGGTCCTGGCGGTGACCGCCACCGGCCGGGAGGCCGAGGACCTGGCCGCCGCGCTGCGCTCGCTGATGCCGGCCGGCGAGGAGAACGCGGTGGTGGAGTACCCGTCCTGGGAGACGCTGCCGCACGAACGGCTCTCGCCGCGCTCGGACACCGTCGGCCGGCGCCTCGCGGTGCTGCGCCGCCTCGCCCACCCCAGCCAGGACGACCCCACCGCGGGCCCGGTCCAGGTGGTCGTCGCGCCCGTACGCTCCGTGCTCCAGCCGCAGGTCAAGGGCCTGGGCGACCTGGAGCCCGTGGCGCTGCGGACGGGGCAGACGGCGGACCTGGAAGAGGTCGTGGACGGGCTGGCGGCCGCCGCGTACGCGCGGGTCGAACTGGTCGAGAAGCGCGGCGAGTTCGCGGTGCGCGGCGGCATCCTGGACGTGTTCCCGCCGACCGAGGAACACCCGCTGCGGATCGAGTTCTGGGGCGACGACGTCGAGGAGATCCGCTACTTCAAGGTCGCCGACCAGCGGTCCCTGGAGGTGGCGGAGCACGGCCTGTGGGCGCCGCCGTGCCGTGAGCTGCTGCTGACCGCCCAGGTGCGGGCGCGCGCGGCGGACCTTGCCGAGCAGCACCCGGAGCTGGGCGAGCTGCTGGGCAAGATCGCCGAGGGGATCGCCGTCGAGGGCATGGAGTCGCTGGCCCCGGTGCTGGTGGACGACATGGAGCTGCTGCTGGACGTGCTGCCCGAGGGCAGCATGACGGTGGTGTGCGACCCGGAGCGGGTGCGGACGCGCGCGGCCGACCTGGTGGCCACCTCCCAGGAGTTCCTCCAGGCGTCGTGGGCGGCCAGTGCGGGAGGCGGCGAGGCGCCGATCGACGTGGGCGCGGCCTCCCTCTGGGGCATCGCGGACGTCCGGGACCGGGCCCGCGAGCTGGGCATGATGTGGTGGACGGTCAGCCCGTTCGCCGCCGACGAGGAGCTGGACGAGGACACCCTCAAGCTGGGGATGCACGCCCCGGAGACGTACCGCGGCGACACCCAGCGGGCGCTGGCCGACACCAAGCGCTGGATCGCGGACGGCTGGCGGTCGGTGTTCATCACCGAGGGGCACGGCCCAGCCGCCCGTACGGTCGAGGTGCTGGGCGACGAGAACATCGCGGCCCGTCTCGACCCGGAGCTGGGCGAGCTGTCCCCGTCGGTCGTGCACGTCTCGTGCGGCTGCCTCGACAACGGCTTCATCGACCCGGGCCTGAAGCTGGCGGTGCTGACCGAGACGGACCTGACCGGCCAGAAGTCGGCGAGCAAGGAGCTGGGCCGGATGCCGGCCCGCCGCCGTAAGACCATCGACCCGCTGACCCTCCAGGCGGGCGACTTCATCGTCCACGAGCAGCACGGCGTCGGCCGCTACATCGAGATGGTGCAGCGCACGGTCCAGGGCGCCACTCGCGAGTACCTGCTGGTGGAGTACGCGCCGGCCAAGCGCGGCCAGCCCGGCGACCGCCTGTACATCCCCACCGATCAGCTTGAGCAGGTCACCAAGTACGTGGGCGGTGAGGCGCCGACGCTGCACCGCCTCGGCGGCGCCGACTGGACGAAGACCAAGGCGCGCGCCAAGAAGGCCGTCAAGGAGATCGCCGCCGACCTGATCAAGCTGTACTCCGCGCGGATGGCGGCGCCCGGCCACACCTTCGGCCCGGACACGCCCTGGCAGCGGGAGCTGGAGGACGCGTTCCCGTACGCGGAGACGCCCGACCAGCTCACGACGATCGCCGAGGTCAAGGAGGACATGCAGAAGTCCGTCCCGATGGACCGGCTGATCTGCGGCGACGTCGGGTACGGCAAGACCGAGATCGCGGTGCGGGCGGCGTTCAAGGCCATCCAGGACGGCAAGCAGGTCGCGGTCCTGGTGCCGACGACGCTGCTGGTGCAGCAGCACTTCGGTACGTTCACCGAGCGGTACGGCCAGTTCCCGGTCGTCGTGCGGGCGCTGAGCCGCTTCCAGAGCGACACCGAGGCCAAGGCCACCCTCGAAGGGCTCAAGGACGGTTCGGTCGACCTGGTCATCGGCACCCACCGGCTGTTCTCCTCCGAGACCACATTCAAGGACCTGGGCCTGGTCATCGTGGACGAGGAGCAGCGGTTCGGCGTCGAGCACAAGGAGCAGTTGAAGAAGCTGCGCGCCAACGTGGACGTGCTGACGATGTCCGCCACGCCCATTCCCCGTACGCTCGAAATGGCGGTGACCGGCATCCGCGAGATGTCCACGATCACCACCCCGCCGGAGGAGCGGCACCCGGTCCTGACGTTCGTCGGGCCGTACGAGGACCGGCAGATCGGCGCGGCCATCCGGCGTGAACTGCTGCGCGAGGGCCAGGTCTTCTACATCCACAACCGCGTCGAGTCCATCGACCGGGCCGCGGCCCGGCTCCGCGAGATCGTGCCCGAGGCCCGCATCCAGACCGCGCACGGACAGATGGGCGAGGCCCAGCTCGAACAGGTCGTGGTCGACTTCTGGGAGAAGAAGTTCGACGTGCTGGTGTCCACGACGATCGTCGAGTCCGGCATCGACATCTCCAACGCCAACACCCTGATCGTGGAACGCGGCGACAACTTCGGCCTGTCCCAGCTGCACCAGCTCCGCGGGCGCGTCGGCCGTGGCCGGGAGCGCGGTTACGCGTACTTCCTCTACCCGCCCGAGAAGCCCCTGACGGAGACCGCGCACGAACGCCTGGCCACCATCGCCCAGCACACGGAGATGGGCGCCGGCATGTACGTCGCCATGAAGGACCTGGAGATCCGCGGCGCGGGCAACCTCCTCGGCGGCGAGCAGTCCGGGCACATCGCGGGCGTCGGCTTCGACCTGTACGTACGGATGGTCGGCGAGGCCGTCGCCGACTACCGGGCGTCCCTGGAGGGCGGCGTGGAGGAGGAGCCGCCGCTGGAGGTCAAGATCGAGCTGCCGGTGGACGCGCACGTCCCGCACGACTACGCGCCCGGCGAGCGGCTGCGCCTCCAGGCGTACCGGGCGATCGCCGCCGCGTCCTCGGAGGAGGACATCGCGGCCGTCCGCGAGGAGCTGACCGACCGCTACGGCAAGCTGCCCGAGCCGGTCGAGAACCTCCTCCTGGTCGCCGGCCTGCGGATGCTCGCCCGTTCCTGCGGGGTCACGGACATCACGCTCCAGGGCTCCAACGTGCGCTTCGGCCCGGTCGAACTGCGCGAGTCCCAGGAACTGCGCCTCAAGCGCCTCTACCCGCGTACGGTCCTCAAGCCCGCCACCCGCCAGGCCCTGGTGCCACGCCCGTCCACCGGCAAGATCGGCGGAAAGCCGCTGGTCGGGCGGGACCTGCTGGCATGGGTCGGAGAGTTCCTGACGTCGATCCTGGGGTCCTGACGGCTCTGCCCGGCCGGGCGGGATGACCGGCCGGGGTGCCCGGCCGGGCGCGCACTGCCGTCTTCCGGAGGAGCCGGAGCGGAATTGCCCGGGGCGGTTCCGCTGTCACGGTGATTGATTACGATGCCGTGGCAGACCGCACGAGACACGGGGGAGAGCGTTGGGCAGCAAGTTCCAGGTCGAGACGCATGAGCTCGACCAGCTTCTACGGCAGTTGAGCACCGGGCGCGAGGACATGGAGAAGGCGCTCAACGCCCTGGAGCACGTGGGGCCGAAAAGCACGGGCAGTGTGGCTCTCGACCACGCCTGCGACGAATTCCACGACAGCTGGGACGACGCGATCAAGAAGATCGCGAAGGGTACCCAGCAGATCGAGGAGAAGCTGAAGGCCACCAAGAACAACTACGAGGAGACGGAAAAGGCCATCCGGGACGCCATGACCAAGGGCGCGGCCCCGCCGATGCCGGGCCGGCCGGCACCGCCCAATGTGGGCGGGTACCCGGCCGGCCCGCGGCCGTCGGCACCGTCCCCGTCCCCGTCGGCCGCCCCCGGGGCGGGTGCCCGATGAGCGACGACAAGGAATTCCCCGGCCTCGGCTTCAACCCGGCCCCGGGCAAGGTCGAGAGCGTCGAGGACCTCAGCAACAAGATCAACCGTGCGTCCGGCGGCCTGGAGAGCGCCCACAAGACGCTGATGGGCATCGCCAAGGGCGGCAAGACGTGGGAGGGCCTGGCGGCGAACGCCTTCACCCAGCACGTCGGCGACCTGCCGAAATCCCTCTCCGACAGCGTCGACGCGCTGAAGCAGGCGTCCACCCAGCTCGGCGGCTGGCGCGGCAAGCTGTCCGGCTACCAGAACACGGCCCGCCAGTACGAGGCGCAGGCCAAGGCGGCCAAGGAACGCATCAAGACGCAGGAGGCGGCCCACGACCGGGCGACCAACGACTACAACCAGGCCGCCTCGGCCCCGGCCTTCCGGCTCGCCGGCCAGTACTACACCGACCAGGCGGCGCTCAACGAGGCACAGAGCAAGCTGGACGCCGCCCAGGCCCGCCTGAAGACCGCCGGCCAGGAGCTCGACAGCGTCGGCAAGCGCCTCGACGCGGCCAAGGACGAGCTCGACGACATCATCAAGAAGGCCAAGGAACTCCTCGAACACCACCAGTCCGACGCGCGGGACGTCGCCGACCGGCTGCGCAAGGCCAACAAGAACGCCCCGGACATCAGCCTCTTCGAGCGCCTCGGCGACGCCTTCAAGCGCATGGGCCACGCCATCAAGGAATGGTGCGTCAAACACGCCGACCTGCTGAAGACGATCGGCGACTGGCTCGGCAACATCGCCGGCGTCCTGGGCGTCCTCTCCCTCCTCACCATGTGGTGCCCGCCCCTGTCCGGCGCCCTCGCCCTGGCGGGCGGCGCGCTGTCCCTGGGCTCACTGGCGGCCCACGCCGGGGCCAAGCTGGGCGGGGCCAAGGTGAGTTGGACGGATCTGGGCATGGACGCGCTCGGGGTGGTGCCGTTCGGCAAGTTCGCCAAGGTGGGGGCGATGGGGAAGGTCAAGGTGCGGGTGGGGACCAGGTGGGTGGAGGAAGCGGGCCGGCATGTGGACGACGTGGACAAGGTGGCCAAGGTGAACCGTCTGGAGGGGCTGGTGCAGCGGGGCGCGGCCCGCAGTAGCGACCTCGCGGGGGCGGATCCCATCCTTGGCATCGAACGCCACGCAGGGCGGGTCTTCGAGGCAAACGGCGGGTTCTCCAACCGCATGAAGCTGGCCTGGGAGGAACACGTCGGCCACACCATGGGGTCGGGTATCAAAGAACAGGGTTGGGCGAAGACGCTGGAGAAGATCCCCGGTGTCAAGGACCTCGATTCCTTCAAGGCGGCGGTCCGGGCGGACGGCACACTCGACCCCATGTCCTGGTGGTCCAAAGGCCCGCTCGTCGGGCAGGGCGCCGTCGGCGCCGGGGTGGGTATGTACCAGACCGCGAACGAGGGGTGAGCGTGAACCACCGACAGGACAAGAGCGGCGGGCCCGCACACCTTTCCCGGATCTGGCTCCTGGTGTGGTTCGTGCTGCAGTGGCTGGTGGTGCCCGCCAAGGTGGCGCTCATGGTGGCCTATTACGTCATCGCGTTCCTCGGGGACGCGTCCGGCGACAACAAACCCCACTTCCACTTCGCGTTCCGGGACTACCTCGGCCCCCGGCGGTTCGCTCGCGAATGGAGCCGGGACCCGGGGCGCTGGGAGGAGCACTTCCGGGCGCTCCTGCCCACGCTGCGTGAGGAAGCGACGAAGTTCTCGGTGTCGCCGGGAGGGCTGGTCGAGCACCGGGTCCGGGCACGTATCAAGTACATGGTCAGGCTCATCAGAGCGGAAGGCGGGGAGCGCTCGGGCAGCGGTGCCGACGTGGCGTTCATGGTTCCTGTACATCACTACCGCGGATGCGGTCCGGAGGCCGCCCGGCGCATCGCGCGGGCGGACGGCTGGCGGATCCTCGCGCCCGGAACCTCTACGGGGAACGGCCTGGCCCCGAAAGAGCGCCACGGCCTCGTCCTGGCCATCCCGCATCCGCGCATGCATCCGACACCACCCCCCACCACCCCCTCCGGAAAGCCATGAAGAACTCCACCCAGCTCCAGATCGAGATACCGGACGGGTTCCACACCCTCGGCCTCGAAGGCGACGTCGCCTACCGTGCGGACTGCATCCGGGAGATGGCGGACCTCGTCTGGTCCGAGGGGACCGATCTCCAGCGCGACACCATGGCGGCCGTGTACGACGAGATGGCCGAGTCCTTCGCCGACGACGGGGCGTTCTACGCCGGTGTCTGCTTCGTGGGCATGGACGACGACCGCGTCAGTACGGCGTCGGTGGTCGCCCGGCTCGACGACGCGGACGCGACCGACGCCGACCTCGTCGCCACCGGTCTGGCGGAGGCGCTGTCCCACACCACGACGGAAGTCAGTGTGACGCGGGTGCCCGCCGGGCCGTGCGTGGTGTCCTTCCACGGCTCGGAATGGGTGCCGGCCGAGGGCGCTGAGCCGCTCGGCATCGCCCGCGTGGACGCGCAGATCCCCGTACCGAGCCGCGCCCAGTTGCTGACGCTCTCCCTCAGCACCCCGTCGCTGACCGATCTGCCGGTGTACGTCAACATGCTGCGTCTCATCGCGGAGACCGTGACGGTCGTGGACGCCGAGTCCCCGTCCGACGGGTCCGGCTCCGGCGCCGAGGTGGTCACCGGACAGCACAACGTCGCGGACGAGATGCGCTCCACCTTCGGCTGAGGCGCGGCGCGACCGTCTGACGCCATGGCGGGCCTGCCGGTCTTTGTGCCGTCTTCCGCCCGATTCAGGCACCTTGACGGTGACCGGTAGAAGATATCGCTCTATGGTCGGGCTGCCCCGCGCGTCGCACGGGGCCACCCGACCGCAGAGAACTGGATGTTCCCACCGTGATAAGACCCCGCCGCGCCGCCCTGTCCGCCGCCTCCCTGATCACCGCGGCCCTGATCGCCCTCTCCGGATGCACACCGGACGGCGGAGCGGACAAGGACGGCGCGGCGAGCCCGTCCGCGACAGCCTCCGCCTCGGCGTCCGCCACGCCTTCGCCGTCCGCGTCGCCGACCGAGAGCCCGAGCCCCAGCGCCACGCCGTCGGCCGCCGCGCCCACGCCCACACCCGAGGCGGCCGAACCGCCCGCGCCGGCGCGCAAGACGCACCGGACCGGCGGAGGTTCGGACTCCGGTTCCGGTGGGACCGGCTCCGGCTCCGGCGGTTCGTCCTCCGGCGGCTCCGGATCGGGTTCCGGCTCCGGTTCCGGCGGTTCCGGGAGCGACGCGTCCGGCGACGTGATCCTCGCGCCGTCCGGCAACCACTACCGCCGCGGCCAGTTCTGCAAGAAGGCCCACCTCGGCCTGACGACGAAGGACGCCCACGGCGCGACGCTGAGCTGCGAGATGCAGAGCGGTCGCCCGCACTGGCAGTGAGCGGTGCCGGCCGGGCGCCCGCACCGACGGTGAGCCCCCGCCGCCCGGCCGCCCTCACACCACGTACGCGGCTATCCGCCGTGCGCACGTAAGGGCATCGGTGACGCCGGTGTCCACTTCGACGTCGTAGCTGACGCCCCGGTGGACCAGTTCGGCCTGCGACGCCGCCATGCCGGTGATCCGGTCGCCGCGCGCGGCCTCGCGGGCGGCGGCCGTCTCCGGGGCGCAGCGCACGCCGACCCACAGCACCGACAGGCCCTTCAGCGTGCGGCGCCAGCGTTCCTGGCCTTCGGCGCCGCCGAGGAAGACCTCGTCCAGGAGGACGCCGGTTCCCGTGCGGGCGACGGCGGCGACGCCTTCCTGCCAGTCGTTCTGGAGGGCGCGGAAGACCGGGCCGACGGTGATGCTGCCGTCGGGGGCGAGGCCGAGGCCCGGTGCGCTGTCGGACGCCTCCGGTACGACGAGCGAGGGTGGCAGGGCCTCGATGAAGGAGTCGACGCCGAACGTCAGCCAGGGCCGGGGCAGGACCTCCTGGAGCTGCCGGATCAGGGTGGACGTGCCGGAGCTGGAGCCGCCGTTCAGGACGACGACGTCGGTGCGGGTGCGGGACGGGCCGGTGGTCATCGGGCCACCGTACGGAGTCAGAGCCGGCCTGTCCGCTGGATTACCGTGACGTCACCGGCCACCCCGAGGATGCCGTACACGGCCTTGGGGTGGCGCTTGCGGGCGTCCTCCAGGGCCTGTTCGGGCTTGCGGCCGTCATTCAGCTCCACGGCGACGTAGTCGGGGTCGATGCCGCGGGTGTCCCCTATCCAGAAGACCCGGGTGCGGTCGGTCAGGCGGGAGATGGGCCGTATGTCGGCCTCGACGGTGGCGCCGTCGGGGATACGTTCCAGCAGGTGCTCGGCGGCCGTCACGGACGGCGGTTTGCGGTAGGTGCCGGCCTCGGTGAGGCGGGCGAGGGGGAGGGTGGTGGTCAGGGCCAGCGCGGCGGCCAGTGCGGCGGCCGGCAGGTGGTGGGCGTAGGCGCGGAGCCAGGGGCGCGCGGAGGCCAGCGTGCGCGGCAGGGCGTCGGCCAGGGCGAGGAAGACCACCGGCATCAGGACGGCGTTGTAGTGCCAGTCGATGCCCCAGTAGTGCGGTTCGTGGGAGAGGAACCGCCAGCCGAGGGTGGGCAGCGCGGCCAGCAGCAGGGGGGAGCGCAGGGCGAGCAGGCCGGTGGTGGGCAGGAGGAGCCAGAGCAGGGTGCGTACGGCGGTGTCCGCCGGGATGCGGGGCGCCGGGCCGCCGGCGCCGCTGAGCTTGGTCCAGTAGTCGTACGAGCCGGACCCGTTGAAGCCGGGGATGATCACGCCGAGGGTGACGGCGGTGGCCGCGAGGCCGAAGGCGACGAGTCCGACGGCGAGCGGCACGGCGCGCCGCGCGCGGACGAGGATCAGCGCGCCGATGACGGCGGCGGTCACCCCCAGGTCCTCCTTGACCAGGACGAGCGGTGCCGCCCAGCACACCGCCGCGGTCCAGCGGCCGCGCAGCACCGCTTCCAGCGCGAAGGCGATCAGCGGTACGGCGAAGGCGACCTCGTGGAAGTCGAAGTCGGCGGCCTTCTGCAGGCCCCAGGACAGTCCGTACGCGACGCCGACGGCCAGGCCGCGGCCCTGCCCCAGGACGCGGACGGCGATCCGGGTCACCGGCACGGCCGAGAGCGCGAAGAGGAACGCCTGCGCGAACAGCAGTGTCTGGGGGCCGGGGAAGAGCCGGTAGAGCGGGGCGAGCAGGGCCAGGACGGGGCTGAAGTGGTCGCCGAGGATGTTGGTGCCGGGGCCCTTGAGGTCGGCGACGGGGGCCCGCAGGTGCGCGTAGGCCCGTACGGCCTGCTCGAATATGCCGAGGTCCCAGGAGGATGTCGCCATCGAGCGGAAGCGCAGGACGGAGACCGTGGCGAACAGGACGAAGAAGGCCGCGGCGGTCCAGTAGGGGAGCAGGCGCGGGCCGAGCAGGGTGGCGGTCCGGGCGCGGAGGCGGCCGGGGGCCGGTGCGCGGCCGCTTCCGGTGACGGGCACGGGCGTCGTCCTGCCGCTGGTCGCGGTTGCTGCGGCCGTGTCCATGGGCGTCCTTACTCTCAACTTCCGAAAAGATATCCGAGGCCGCTGAACCGGCCGGTATTTGTCGCCTGTTTTGAGATGGGATGTCCCTCTTGCACCGGATACGGACCGCATCGTCGCTCCGCACCAGGACCCTGCCCGGCACCCGCCGCGGCGGCGCCGTCGCCGCGGCCGGACTGGCCGCGCTGCTCGCCCTCACCGGCTGCACACCCGGCGGCGGCAAAGGGGGCGGTACGGGAGAAGACGGCGGCCCGGCGTCGTCCGTTCCCGCCGCGGGCGGCACCGCGCTGCACGCCGTCGGCACGCTCACCGTCAAGGGCCGCGCCCCCAAGACCGGTTACGCCCGCGCCCGCTTCGGCACCGCCTGGGCCGACACGGACGGCAACCACTGCGGGACCCGCGACGACATCCTCAAGCGGGACCTGACGGAGGTGCGGTTCACCGACGGGCACTGCAAGGTCGCCTCCGGGACGCTGAAGAAGGACCCGTACACCGGCCGGGCGGTCCAGTACGAGCGCGGGCGCAGCAAGGTGGACATAGACCACCTCGTGGCGCTGTCGGACGCGTGGCAGAAGGGCGCGCAGCAGTGGCCGGGCCGCAAGCGCGTCGCGCTCGCCAACGACCCGCTGAACCTGATCGCCGCCGACTCCTCCGCCAACCGGCAGAAGGGCGACGGGGACGCGGCGACGTGGCTGCCCGCCAACAAGGCGTACCGCTGCGACTACGTGGCGCACCAGGTGGCGGTGAAGAAGAAGTACGGACTGTGGGTGACGCAGGGGGAGAAGGACGCGATGACCCGGGTGCTCGGCGGGTGCCCGAAGCTGAAGCTGCCGGCGGGCGGCGGGCCGACGGAGGCGCCGGAGCGGTTCGCCGCCAAGTAGGGACGGCGCGGGCGGTGTGCGACAGGCCGCCGGCCCGGTTCCGCGTGCTGCGGTTCCGGGCCGGCGGCCTGTGTGGTGTGCGGGGCCCGCACCCGGGGCGTCGGGTGCGGGCCGAACGGCGCCGGGCCGTCAGAGGGTGAGCTGCCAGTGGGTGGCCTTGTGGTCGAAGCCGGGGCGGACCTCGACGTCCAGGGTCTTCGCGCCGGCCGGCACGTCGAAGGCGTAGTCGGCGGTGGCGGTCTTGCCGGCCGTCAGGGTGCCGCTGAAGCCGGAGTCGGTCTTGCCGTCGTAGATCCGCTCGGCGGTCTTGCCGTCCTTGCCGGCCCGCGCCTCGACGGTCACCAGGTCGCCGGTGACGTCCTTGGTGCCCTTGTTCTCCAGGCGCACGGTGACCTTGTAGGACTTGTTGCCCTGCTTGTGGCCGAGGGCGAACTCGTCGGCGGTGTAGGAGGCCGGCTTGGAGACGGTGACGTTCAGCCCGGTGCCGTAGACGGCGGTGGCGCCGCCCTTGTACTCCTTCGCGGACGCGCCGCCGTCCTTCGGCTTGGCCTCCGAGCCGTCGAGCGCCTTGTTGACCTCCTTCACCGCCTGGTCGACCGCGGTCACGGTGATCACCAGGCCGGCCACCGACGCGATCAGCGCGAGGACGCCGAAGATCGTGCCGGTCAGGGCCACGCCCTTGTTGGTGGCCTGCCTGCGCTTGACCCTGCCGAGTCCCACCAGGCCGAAGATCAGGGCCAGTACGCCGAGGATGCCGGCCAGCCAGAAGAGCAGCGGGATCAGGCCGCTCAGGGTGCCGATGATGCCGAGGGTGAGGGCGGCGATGCCCAGCCCGTTGCGGGCGGCCTGCTGCGGCGGCATGCCCGTCGGGGCCTGCGGCGCGTGCGGGTGGTGCATCTGGTGCGACATGGAGATACGGCCCCTTCCGGGCGCTGGAGCGGGAGATCGGCGGTTCAGGGCACCGGGGTGCGCCACGAGCCGGGGTGAGCCGGTTCCGCCGTGTGAACCGGTGGTGCGGTGGGTCAATAACAGCACTACCTGTGAACCGAGTCAACACGGTTAACAAGGTGGGGTCAATTCACGCCGTGAAGAGGGTGGGGTCGTATTCGTGGGTATGCTCGGCGTCACAGGCAGGTCAGGCGCGAGCGGACGGGAGCCGGCAAGGTGGCGGAGACAGCGGCGACGGACAGCGGACCGACCGACGGCGCGCCCCCCGGGCCCGTGACCGAGGTGACCGCCGCCGGCATCGCCCGGCTGGCCGGTGTCGGCCGCGCCGCGGTCAGCAACTGGCGCCGTCGGCACACCGGCTTCCCCCGGCCCGTCGGCGGTACGGAGACCAGCCCCACCTTCGCCCTCGCCGACGTCGAGCACTGGCTGCGCGCCCAGGGCAAACTCGCCGAGGTGCCGCTGCGCGAACGGGTCTGGCAGCAGCTCGTCTCACACCCGGCCGGCGCCGCCACCGCCCTGCGGCACGCCGGCGCCGTCCTGCTCTTCGTCCGCGACCGGCCCGCCGCCTGGCGCCGGCTGAACGCGGCCGCCGACGACACCGAGCTGGCCGGCCTGCTGCCCGCCCCCCTCGCCTCGGTCCTCGCCGCCCACCTGGGGCGCCACCACCCCGTGCACGGCCTGACCCGGGACGCCCTCCTGCCGTCCGCCGCCCTCGTGCGGGCCACCGCGGAACTCGCCACCGGCGAGGACGGCGCCGTACCCGCCTTCGAGTTCCTGCTGGGCCGTCACCTGGACGCCAACCCCCGGCAGTACACCCTCACCCCGCCCGGCCCCGCCGCCCTGATGGCCGCGCTGGCCGGACCGGCCCGGACCGTCCTGGACCCGGCGAGCGGCACCGGCAGCCTCCTGGACGCGGCCGCGGACGCCGCCGAGGACACCGCGGAGCTGTACGGGCAGGAGGCCGACCCGGACCTGGCCGCGCTCACCGCGCTGCGCCTGGCGCTGCACGCCCCCGCCGCCCAGGTGCGTGTGCACGCCGCCGACACCCTGCGCGCCGACGCCTTCCCGGAGCTGGCCGCCGACGCCGTCCTCGCCCACCCGCCCTTCAACGAACGCAACTGGGGCCATGACGAACTGGCCTACGACCCACGCTGGGAGTACGGCTTCCCGGCCCGTACGGAGTCCGAACTGGCCTGGGTGCAGCACGCGCTGGCCCGGCTGCGTGAGGGCGGCACCGCCGTCCTGCTGATGCCGCCCGCCGCCGCGTCCCGCCGCTCCGGCCGCCGTATCCGCGCCGACCTGCTGCGCCGCGGCGCCCTGCGCGCCGTGATCGCGCTGCCCGCCGGGGCGGCGCCGCCGTACGGCATCCCGCTGCACCTGTGGGTCCTGCGCAGGCCGGGCGCCGCCGCCCAGCCCTCGCCGCACCTGCTCGTCGTCGACACCGCGGCCCTCACCGCGGGCGGCGCTCCCGGCCGGGACAAGCCCGACTGGCAGGCCGTACGGACCACCGCGCTGGAGGCGTGGGAAGCGTTCGACCGGGACGGCGAGGTCGAGGAACAGCCCGGCGTCCGGCGCTCGCTGGCCGCCATCGACCTGATCGGCGACGACGTGGACCTGGCCCCGGCCCGCCACCTGCCGCCCCCCTCGGCCGCCGGCGGCCTCGCCGAACTGGCCACCGTCCGGCAGCGGCTGGCCGCCACCCTGTCCCGTACGGCCGAACTGACCCCGGAAGCGGCGGGCGGCCCCGAGTCCGCGCCCGCCCGCTGGCCGCTGACCACCGTCGGGGAACTCGCCCGCGCCGGCGCCCTCGTGCTGCGCGCCGGCGGCCCCGGCACCGCGACCGCGGACGCCGCGCCCGCCGTCCTCACCGAGCACGACGTGATCGGCGGCACGGCGCCCAGCGGCGTGCTGCCCGAGGGCGGCGCCGCACCGGCCGAGGAGCCCGTCCTCGTGGCGGCCGGGGACGTCGTGGTGCCCGTCCTGGGCGGCGGTGCCGTCGCCCGTGTCGTCGACGAGGCCACCGCGGGCGCCGCCCTCGGCCGCAACCTCTTCCTCCTGCGGCCCGACCCGGCCGCCCTCGACTCGTGGTTCCTCGCCGGGTTCCTGCGCGGCACCGCCAACACCCGGCAGGCCAGCAGCTACGCGTCCACCGCCACCCGTCTGGACGTCCGCCGCCTCCAGCTCCCCCGGCTGCCGCTGGCCGACCAGCTCCGCTACGGACGGCGCTTTCGCGAACTGGCCGATTTCGAGGAGGCCCTGCGCCTCGCCGCCCGCCTGGGCGAACAGCTCGTCCAGGGGCTCCACGACGGCCTGACGGACGGTTCGGTGACGCCCGGCTGATTCCCTACAACCCCGGCGGCCCCAGCGGAGTCGTATATACGCTCGATCTCACGCATCCGAGCATGTCCCGGCACCGCACACCACCGCCCCACGCCGGGCCTCGATCCGTCAGGAGCAGTCATGCACGGCCCCGTCCCGGCAGCACCGCCGCACCGTCCCGCGTCGCACAGGACGGTCGTCCTGCTGCGGGTGGTCTTCGTGGCGCTGGCCGTGCTCAGCCTCGGCTTCCTGGCCTGGGTGACGCTGCTGCGCGCCGCGCTCGTGCAGCGGCGGCCGCTGGGCTGGTGGGTGTTCGGCGCGGACCTGGCCCTCGTCTTCGCCGCGATCGCGTTGGCCGGCGGCCATGACGAGAACTCCTGGCAGTCGAACGCCGGCGCGGCGCTGATCCTCCTCCAGATGACCGGGGCCGTCGTGTACTACCTCGTCGTCGACGGGCGCGCGCAGCGCGTCACGGCCGACTGGCCGGCGCACGGGGCCCGGGGGACGGCTCCGGCGTACGGCTACCCCGGCTCGGCCCCCGGACCGGCCCCCGCGCCGGGGTACGGCTGTCCCGGTGCGGACGGTGCGGGGTACGGCTACCCCGGGCCGGACGGCGCGGCGTACGGCTACCCCGGACCGCCCCAGGTCCAGGCCCAGGCTCCCGCCCCGGCCCCCATGCCGCCCGCCCCGAACCCGTACACCGGAACGCAGCAGCCGCCCCACCAGCAGCCCCACCCGCACCCCCAGCCCCAGCGCATCGACCGCGTGCGCGCCGAACTGGACGAGCTGAGCGACTACCTCCGCAAGGAGGAGGGCCGTTGAACGGACGTGTCGTCGCCGAGCGCTACGAGCTCTCCGCACTGCTCGGCCAAGGCGGCATGGGCCAGGTCTGGATCGCCTACGACCGCCGCCTCGACCGCCGCGTCGGTGTCAAACTGCTGCGCCCCGACCGGGTGTCCGGCACCCCCGACGCGGAGGAGATGCGCCGCCGCTTCGTCCGCGAGTGCCGCGTCACCGCGCAGGTCGACCACCCCGGCCTGGTCACCGTCCACGACGCGGGCAGCGACGGCGACGACCTCTACCTCGTCATGCAGTACGTCGAGGGCGCCGACCTCGCCGACCACCTGGCCGAGCACGAGCCGTACCCCTGGCCGTGGGCGGTCAGCGTGGCGGCGCAGCTGTGTGCCGTGCTGGCGTCCGTGCACGCCGTGCCGATCATCCACCGCGACCTGAAACCGCGGAACGTGATGGTCAAGCCGGACGGCACGCTGACCGTCCTCGACCTCGGCATCGCCGCCGCCCTGGACACCGACACCACCCGCCTGACCAGCACCGGCTCACCCATCGGCAGCCCCGCCTACATGGCGCCCGAGCAGGCGATGGGCGGCGCGGTCGGTCCGTACACGGATCTGTACGCGCTCGGTGTGCTGCTGCACGAGCTGCTCAGCGGCGAGGTGCCGTTCGCCGGTTCCACGGCGCTGGGCGTGCTGCACCGCCACCTCTACGAGCCGCCCGTGCCGGTGCGCCGCCTCCGGCCGGACGTGCCCGAACAACTGGAGGCGCTGGTCCTGCGGCTGCTCGGCAAGGACCCGCAGGAGCGCCCCGCCGACGCGCAGGAGGTCTACCAGGCACTGGTGCCGCTGCTGCCCACCGCGGCGCAGGGCCGGGCCGGTACGGGCACGGGCGCGCCGATGGATCCGACCCGCCCGTTCCTGCACCCGCACGCGCCGTGGCCCGCCCGCGCGGCGACACCTCCGGCCCCGCAGCCGGTGGTGGCCGCGCCCGCCGTACCGCAGCAGACGGCCGCGGCACCCGCCGCCCACGCCCCGCCGCCCCCGTACCCGCCCGTGGGCGCCGACCCGCGGATGTCCCTGGGAAACGGGGGCTTCCGGGCCCCGGGAACCACCGACCCCCGGACCTCCGGCACCGGCGGCCCCGATGTCGCCGCGGCCGTGGACGAGGTCAAACGCCTCCTGGACCAGGGCCGTATCACCCACGCCGTGGACATCCTCGGTGGCATCCTCCCGGCCGCCGCCGCCCGGCACGGCGCCCACTCGCCGGTCGTACGGACCCTGCGCAAGCAGTACGCGGCCACCCTCATGGACGACGGCCAGTACCGCCGGGCCCTGCCGGAACTGCGCGCACTGGCCGAGGAATTCGGCCGCGACACCGGCCCGGGATCGGCCCGGCAGGCGCTCCAGTTCCACTACGAGGCCGCGCAGTGCCTGGAGCAACTGGGCGAGGTCACCCAGGCACTGGGCGAGTACCGGGCCCTGCTGCCGCACTTCGAGCGCTACCCGGACGACCCCATGAGGCCCCTGGAGATCCGGCGTTCCATCGGCCACCTCCTGCTCGCCCTCGGCGAGCGCGGCGCCGCCCAGGAAACCCTCTCCCGCCTCCTGCACGACGCGGAACGCCTGCACGGCCCGCACGGCGCCTTCCCGGCGGAGGTCCGCCGCACCCTGTACTGGCTGGGCCAGGTACGCGGTTGAATCCCGTACCTTCCCCGTCCCCGAAGAGAAACCGCCTCCCGGGCAACTCGTTGGTCGAATCAGTGGCCCGGACCACGCGGACTCTTTAGCATCGGCATCGATCAACGCCAGTTTTGCCAGGTTGGAAGAGCCGCACGTCGCCGCACCGTTCGCACCCTGCCAGGAGGCTTGATGTTCCGCCGTAGGACCGCGCTTCCCGTTTCCGCCGCTGCCGCCCTGTTGGCCGCCCCGCTGCTCACGGCCTGCGGCACGGAGGCGCACCCCGGCGCCGCGGCCGTGGTGGACGGGCAGCGGATCAGTGTCTCGCAGCTCCAGTCGCGGGTACGGGACGTACGCGCCGCCCAGGAGAAGTCCCCGCAGGCCGCCCAACTGGTGGAGAACACCGGGAAACTGAGCCCGGCCACCCTCAACGGCATGATCTTCGACCGGGTGCTGGAGCGCGGCGCGAAGGACGCCGGGGTCACCGTCTCCCGGCGGGACGTGCAGCAGTGGCGCGCGGCTGCCGAGCGCAGCGCGGGGGGCGCGGACCGGCTCAAGGAGATGTGGCTCCAGCAGGCCATCGCGCCCGGCGAGATCGACGCGGTGGTCCGCAACCAGCTGCTGCTGGACGGCGTCGCCAAGAGCATCGGCGCCGACCGGGGGCAGCCGCGGGGCCAGCAGCGGCTCGCCGAGTCGCTCGCCGAGACGTCCCGGAAGATGCGCATCGACGTCAATCCGCGCTACGGGAAGTGGGACGACAGTCAGGTCGTCCTCGGCGGGACGAAGGAGCCGTGGGTCAAGGACGTGACGGGCGCGGGGCCGCAGCAGACCTGAGAGCCCGGGTCATGACCCGGCCGGGGGCGGAGCGCGTACGAGGTCGTGCGTTACGTTCGTCGGGTGAACGCTGACGCCACCGACGCCCCCGGCACTCCGCAGGCCCCGGCCCCCGGCCGCCTGGTCCTGCTCACGACCAGCCACCGGGTCGCGCCCGGCCTGCTGTCCTGGCCCGCGTGGCAGACGCTGCGCGCCGCCGGCCTCGTGCTGTGCGCCGACGCCGCCCACCCGCAGTTGCCGTATCTGCGCGAGGCGGGCGTCGCGGTCGGTACGGAGGTGCCGGGCGCCCGTGAGCTGGTGGAGTTCTGCCGGGCCGGGAACCGTACGGCGGTCGTGATCACCTCGGCCGACGGTGACTCGGAGCTGACCGACGGCCTGGCCCGGATGGCGGGCTCCGGCCGGGAGACCATGCCGGACCTGGAGCTGCTGCCGGGCTCGTACGACCTGCCGGGCGCCCGCCTGCTCGACCTCGTCCAGGTCATGGACCGGATCCGCCGGGGCTGCCCGTGGAGCGCGGTGCGCACCCACCAGGACCTGGCGAAGTACGGCATCGAGGAGATGTACGAGCTGGTCGAGGCCATCGAGGACGGCGACCGGGAGGCGGTGCGCGAGGAGCTGGGTGATGTGCTCCTCCAGGTCGTCTTCCACGCCCGGATCGCGCAGGACGACCCGGACGAGCCGTTCTCCGTCGACGACGTGGCGGGCACGATCGTGGAGAAGCTGATCCACCGCCATCCGCACATCTTCGGCGAGGACGAGGCGCACACCCCCGAGGACGTCAAGGAGCACTGGACGCGGACGAAGGCGGCCGAGAAGCAGCGCGCCTCGGTCACCGAGGGCATCCCGCTCGGCCAGCCCGCCCTGGCGCTGGCCGGCAAGCTGGCCTCGCGGGCGCGTGCGGCCGGTATCGACGCCCTCCCGGCGGGCGAGGGCATCGGGTACGAGCTGCTCGCTCTCGCCGTACGGGCCGAGGCTGCCGGCACGGACCCGGAGACCGCGCTGCGCGCCGCCGCCCGCGCCTACCGGGACGTGATCCGCTCCGCCGAGGAGGCTGCCTCCGGCGCCGGGGACTGAGCCCTGGACCGGGCGCCCCGGTTCCGCAGCCGATCGGCCGTCCAGACGGCGGCCACGGCCGCGCTCACCGCCGCGCCCACGCCGCACACCCCGGCCCAGCCGGCCGCGCCCCATACCGCCGAGGTGAGCGCCGAGCCGGCCGCGCCGCCGACGAAGTAGCTGGTCATGTAGGCGGAGTTGAGGCGGTTACGGGCCTCCGGGCGCACCGCGTAGACCAGGTTCTGGTTGCTGATGTGCACCGCCTGCACCGCCGCGTCCAGGACGACCACCCCGGCCAGCAGGGCCACCAGCGACCAGGCACCGCCCGCGCCCCCGGCCGCCAGCAGCGCCCAGGAACCGAGCAGCAGGAACGCGCCCGCGCCGGTGACCCGGTGGGCCAGCCCCCGGTCGGCCAGCCGGCCGGCGGCCGAGGCGGACAGCGACCCGGCCGCGCCCACCAGGCCCAGCAGCCCGATCGCCGTCTCCGACCAGCCGTAGGAGGGGCCGGACATCAAGAAGGCCATCGCCGTCCACAGCACACTGAACGCGGCGAAGGACAGCGCGCCGAGCGCGGCCCGCCGGCGCAGCACCGGTTCCTGCCCGAAGAGGGCGAGCGTGGAGCGGATCAGCGCGGGGTAGCGCAGTCCGGCGCCGGTGTGCAGCGCGGGCAGCCGCAGCCGCAGCAGTACGGCCATCAGCAGCATCAGGCCCGCGTTGACCCAGTAGACGGTGCGCCAGCCGCCGAGGTCGGCCAGCAGCCCGCTGGCCGTACGGGCCAGCAGGATGCCCAGCAGCAGCCCGGTCATGACGGTGCCGACCGTACGGCCGCGTTCGGCGGGCGGGGCGAGGGAGGCCGCGTACGGGACGACCACCTGGGCGGCGACGGAGGTCAGACCGGTGAGGGCGGTGCCGACCAACAACAGCGTCCCGTTGGGGGCGCTCGCCGTCACGGTCAGGAAGACCGCGGTGGCCGCGGTCAGGCCCACCGCCAGCCGCCGCCGTTCCAGCAGGTCACCGAGCGGCACGAGGAACAGCAGCCCGAGCCCGTAGCCGACCTGCGCGACGGTCACCACCAGCGCGGCGGTGGCCGCCCCCAGGTGGAGGTCGTGTCCTATGACGTCCAGCAGCGGCTGGGCGAAGTAGTTGCCCGCCACCGACAGGCCGGTCGCCACGGACATCAGCAGCAGCGTGCCGCGCCCCAGCCCGGGATGCCCCTCTACCTGGGAAGCCATCGGGTCCCTTTCTCCATGACGCGTCACCCGTTCGGTGGTGCTCGGACCCTCAGCCTCCGCCGCGCCGGACGATGAGTCCAACACATAGTTTTCATCGCATCCATCGCGAAACACGATGGATGCGCCCCGCCGGCCGTTCCCGGCTGGCTACGCTCCCCGCCATGGAGCTGCAACAGATGCGGTACGTGGTCGCGGTCGCCGAGACCGGCGGCTTCACCCGCGCCGCCGAACGCTGCCACGTCGCGCAGTCCGCGCTCAGCCACCAGATCGCCCGCCTGGAGAAGGAGCTGGGCGCCCGGCTCTTCCACCGGACGAGCCGCAGCGTGCGGCTGACGGCCGCGGGGGAGGCGTTCGTGCCGGCCGCCCGGCAGGCGCTGGAGGCGGCCGAGCGGGCCCGCGCCGAGGTGGAGGCGGCAGTCGGCGAGGTACGTGGCCGGTTGGCAGTGGGGGCGATCTCCACCGTCGCGGCCGTCGACCTGGCCCGCGAGCTGGGCGCCTACCGCGCCCGCTACCCGCAGGTGCGCATCAGCCTGCGCACGGAGATGAGCGAGCAGCTCATCGACCAGGTCCGGCAGGGCTCGCTGGACGTCGCCTTCGTCGGCCTGGTGCCCGGCGCCCGCAGTCCGGGCGTACGGGAGCGGGCCCTGGCCCACGGCGAGCTGGTCGCCGTCGTACCGCCGGACCACCCGCTGGCGGGCCGGGAGTGGACGGACCTGCGGCGGCTGGCCGAGGAGACCTTCGTGGACTTCACGGCCGGGTCGGCGGCGCGCCGCCAGCGGGACGAGGCGTTCCGCGCGGCGGGCCTGACGACCGAGGTGGCCTTCGAGGTGACCACCGTGGAGTTCCTGGCCAAGCTGGTCCGCGCCGGGCTCGGCATCGGCATGGTGCCGCTGGCGTTCGCCGCGGAACTGACCGGGCTGAGCGTGGTGCGCGTCCCCGACGCGCCCGCCCGGGTCGAACGCGTCGTCTGGAGCGCCCGCGGGCCCTCCCCGGCGGCCGCGGCCTTCCTCGACGCGCTGGGCGTGGACCCTTCCGAGCCGGACCCGGGCCCTGCCGTACGCGGGCCGGACCCGGACCCCGTCGTACGCCGGCCGGACCCGGGATCGGCCGTACGGGGGACATGAGCCCGTACCCCGAGCCGGTGACCAGGGCGTTCGCACGGGTGGCGGCCTCCGGGGCGGGCGCCGTGGCCGCCCGCGCATCGTCCCCGCCCGCCCGGGTACCCGGGTCCAATGGCAGCAACGATCGCTTCGACCACACCGGCCCAGGACGTGACCTCCGTCCAGCAGGCCGTGGACTTCACGCGGGACATGGTCGTCGGCACCGGTCCGCTGATCGCCGGGATCGTCATCGTCGCGGGGCTGATCCTCGCCGTGGTCTACGGCAGGCGCCGCCGGGACCGTGAGCCCGACCCGCCCGAGCCGGAGACCCAGCCGACACCGCCCAAGAACCCGACCGGGTACGAGAGCGAGCTGCGCGACCCGAACGAGGTGCCGCGCGACGGCGACCACCGGCTGACCCCGCACGAACTGCCGGACTACGGCAACGCCCCCACCCGGCACGGCGACGACCAGGACCGGGAGCGCAAGCGCTGGCAGGACGGGCACAGCGGGTCCTTCGGCGGGGGTTAACGTCGAGGGGTGCGCCCGCAGACCCCTCTCCCCGCCGAATCTCCCGCCAACCCCGCTGCCGGTCTCCCCGCCGGCGAGCGGCCCGCCGACCCCTCCGGGGCCGGGCCCGCCTGCCCCGTGACCGGCCCCGCGGCCGCCCCCGCCTGCCCCGTGACCGGCCCCGCGGCCGCCCCCGCCTGCCCGGAACTGTTCACCTGGGAGTTCGCCTCCGACCCGTACCCGGCGTACGCCTGGCTGCGCGAGCACGCGCCCGTACACCGGACACGGCTGCCCAGCGGCGTCGAGGCCTGGCTGGTGACCCGGTACACGGACGCGCGGCAGGCGCTCGCCGACACCCGGCTGTCGAAGAACCCGGTGCACCACAGCGAGGCCGCGCACGGCAAGGGCAAGGTCGGCATCCCCGGCGAACGCGGCGCGAACCTGATGACCCATCTGCTCAACATCGACCCGCCGGACCACACCCGGCTGCGCCGGCTGGTCTCCAAGGCGTTCACCCCGCGCCGCATCGCCCGGTTCGCGCCGCGCGTACAGGAACTGACCGACGCGTTCATCGACTCCTTCGCGGAGCGCGGCGAGGCCGACCTCATCCACGAGTTCGCCTTCCCGCTGCCCATCTACGCCATCTGCGACCTGCTCGGCGTCCCGCGCGAGGACCAGGACGACTTCCGCGACTGGGCCGGGATGATGATCCGGCACGGCGGCGGGCCGCGCGGCGGCGTCGCCCGGTCGGTGAAGAAGATGCGCGGCTACCTCGCCGAGCTGATCCACCGCAAGCGCGAGTCGCTGGGCGACGAAGGCGCCGACGACCTGATCTCCGGCCTGATCCGCGCCTCCGACCACGGCGAGCACCTGACCGAGAACGAGGCCGCCGCGATGGCCTTCATCCTCCTGTTCGCCGGCTTCGAGACCACCGTCAACCTCATCGGCAACGGCGTGTACCAGTTGCTGCGCCACCCCGAGCAGCGGCAGTTGCTCCAGAAGGCCGCCGCCGAGGGCGACGAGGAGCTGCTCGCCACCGGCGTCGAGGAGCTGCTGCGCTACGACGGCCCGGTCGAGCTGGCCACCTGGCGCTTCGCCACCCGGGACCTCACCCTCGGCGGGCAGCGGATCGCCGAGGGCGACCCGGTCCTGGTCGTCCTGGCCGCCGCCGACCGCGACCCCGGGCGTTTCCCGGGGCCGGACGTCCTGGACCTGTCCCGCCGCGACAACCAGCACCTCGGATACGGCCACGGCATCCACTACTGCCTGGGCGCGCCGCTGGCCCGCCTCGAAGGGCAGACCGCGATAGCCACCCTGCTGAACCGGCTGCCGGACCTCCGGCTCGGCGCCGACCCGGACGAACTGCGCTGGCGCGGCGGACTGATCATGCGCGGGCTGCGGGCCCTGCCGGTGGAGTTCACCCCCGTACAGAGATGACGCGGTACCCGTACACGCGGTTCCGCGCACCCGCTGTACATGACATCCCGTCAGGCCGTGACCTGCGCGTGATCTCCGCTACACCGGCTTGTGACGGACGGGCCGTCCCGCTACTTTCAACCGTTTGAAAGGCCGGGGCGGGCGGCGCGGCAGCGCACGGGCCACGCAGCCGACGGTGCCGGCCTCTCGACGACAACTCAACCGCCGCTCGAAAGGCAACCGCATGCGCTCCGGGAACGGCCGTCACCGACGCCCCCGCCAGGCTCCGGCCATCTTCGTCACGGCGGGAGTCGCCGGCGGCGCCCTCGCCATGCCCCTGCTCGCCGCGAGCAGCGCCAACGCCGCCGACGCGGCCACCTGGGACCGCG
Organism: Streptomyces sp. NPDC026394; assembly: GCF_055567735.1. Lineage (NCBI taxonomy): Bacteria > Bacillati > Actinomycetota > Actinomycetes > Kitasatosporales > Streptomycetaceae > Streptomyces > Streptomyces sp. NPDC026394. Next base: position 116,045 of record NZ_JBVHPX010000003.1, on the reverse strand, counting down.
TCGCGCAGTGCGAGAGCAGCGGGGTGTGGAGCGCCAACGCCGGCAACGGGTTCTACGGCGGGCTCCAGCTCACCCAGGAGATGTGGGACCGCTACGGCGGCCCGTCGTACGCCTCGCGCCCCGACCTGGCCAGCCGGTCGCAGCAGATAGCCGTCGCCGAGTCGATCCTCGCCGCGCGCGGCCCCGACACCTGGCCGAGCTGCGCGGTGAACGCGGGGCTCAAGCAGGGGGGCAGCGGGCCGGACGTCGACCCGGGCGGTACGGCGACGCCGTCCCCGGAGCCCTCCTCGCCGTCCCCGTCCACCCCGCCGCCCTCGTCCGAGCCGTCCAAGCCGTCCAAGCCGTCCGGGACGCCGGGATCCGGCGGTACGCGCACCCCGGAGCCGAAGCCGTCGCCCACCGGCCCGGCCGGCACCCCGGACCCGTCCCGTACGCCGGATCCGTCCGGCACGGGCCGTACGCAGGACCCGTCGCGGCCCACCGGCCCGGCCACCCCGGACGACGGCGCCTCCACGAGCCCCACCGCGCCCCCGTCGCAGGGCAAGCACCGCGGCCGGCCCGCCGAGCAGCCCGGCACGGGTGCGGGTACGGGCGCGGACACGGGTGCCGGCGGGGGCACGGGCTCCGGCGACGCGGGCCGGTCCGGCGGGGGGCACCCCTCGCGGGGCGGCGACGCGCACCGTACGGACCCGGGCGCGCCGGGCGACTACACCGTGCGGCCCGGTGACAACCTGTCAGTCATCGCGGCGGACCGCGGGGTCACCGGGGGCTGGCCGGCGCTCTACGCGGCCAACAAAGGCGTCATCGGGGGCGATCCGGACCTTATCCACCCTGGTCAGCGCCTTGAGCTCGGAGACCAGCAGGGATAGTTCGCAGGTATTTGCCCGCTTTGGTGAAAGTGAGACATGGATCTCGTTCGGGACCGCGGTGACCGTCCCGTCCGTTGTTTCCAAACCTGCGGCGACCTGCGGAAATGTGATGATCCTGTGATGTCTGGGGGTCAACTGGCCTCAGATGTAGGGGTTTGAACCCGCGGGGTGTTCCTGTTTACCGTCTTCATCGCTCGCCAAAGCGGGCCCTTCGATCGCACGCCGAATCCTGCCGGTGGTCGGAGGTCACTCGACGCGAGAGCGCCGAAGGCAGGAGCGGGGGACCCAAGGTAAGCGCCGGCCCCGCCCGCGGAAGCGGGTCCAACCGGCTAGGGGTGAAGCCATGTGTGAAGCACACACGGCCGGGCAACTCACATGGCCCGAACCCGACAGCTCACCTCGCAGGCGTCGGTGAGGAACAACCATGCTGAACACCAAGGGCAAGCACCGTCGTCCCTCCAAGGCCGTCCGCGTCGCCACGCTGGCGGGCGTCGCCGGTGCCGCTGTGGCCGTCCCGCTGATGGGCGCCACCTCTGCCTCCGCCGCGGGCAACAACTGGGACGCCGTCGCCCAGTGCGAGTCCGGTGGCAACTGGTCGATCAACACCGGTAACGGCTACTACGGTGGCCTGCAGTTCTCGAACTCCAGCTGGGCCGCCGCCGGCGGTACCCAGTACGCCCCGCGCGCCGACCAGGCCAGCAAGAGCCAGCAGATCGCCGCGGCCGAGCGCCTGCTCGCCATCCAGGGCCCGGGTGCCTGGACCTGCGCCGGCGGCCACCTCGGCCAGGGCAACGCGAACGCCAAGGCCGACGGCGGCTCGTCGCAGGGCAGCAGCTCGCACAAGTCGTACAAGTCGAAGCGCTCCTACTCCGCCCCGCAGAACACCTCGCGCTCCGAGGCCCGCAAGCAGGGCGAGGAGCTGGCCCGCAAGACCCCGGCCCCGGCCCAGAAGTCCACGCCGAAGTCGAACCCCGAGGGCAACTACACCGTGAAGTCCGGTGACACCCTCGCCAAGATCGCCGCTTCCCACGGCAAGAACTGGAAGTCGGTCTACGCGAACAACAAGTCCGTCATCGGCGGCAACCCCAACCTGATCTTCCCGGGCCAGAAGCTGGCCGTCTGAGCCGGCTCCGGTCCTGAGAGATCCCGGGTGACCGTGGCACTCCGTACGTACGGCGGTACGTACGGGCGGCCCGGCTCCCCGGAAGCCGCTCACCCCGGGAATCCGCTCTTCCCGTGAGACTGCCCCGTCACGGCACCTGTCCCCCGCAGGCGCCGCGGCGGGGCTTCTCCCGTTCCCCGGCCCCCCGGGCCACGAGCCCCGGCCGGGCCCGTCCAGGACCCGCCCAGGGCCCTGGAGGCCACCGTCCCGGCCGCTCCGCCGGACCCGCCCCGCCCCCGTCCGCCGACTTCTCCCTTCAGCGAACATTGCACCCATACGTCCCGTGAACAGGGCCTTTGTGGGTGTATTCGGCCCGAGGGCCGGGCTGGCGGCGAGCGGAACCCCCGGAGGCCGTTAGGCTCGTGCTGCAGAACTCCAGACACCCATGAAGGAGACAACGTGCCGTCCATCGACGTCGTCGTAGCTCGCGAGATCCTCGACTCGCGAGGCAACCCCACGGTCGAGGTCGAGGTCGGCCTCGACGACGGCAGCACCGGCCGTGCCGCCGTCCCGTCCGGCGCCTCGACCGGCGCCTTCGAGGCCATCGAGCTGCGCGACGGTGACCCGGCCCGCTACCAGGGCAAGGGCGTGGAGAAGGCCGTCCTCGCGGTCATCGAGCAGATCGGCCCGGAGCTCGTCGGCTACGACGCCACGGAGCAGCGCCTGATCGACCAGGCCATGTTCGACCTGGACGCCACCGACAACAAGGGCTCGCTCGGCGCCAACGCCATCCTCGGCGTCTCCCTGGCCGTCGCGCACGCCGCCTCCGAGGCCAGCGACCTGCCGCTGTTCCGCTACCTCGGCGGCCCGAACGCCCACGTGCTGCCGGTCCCGATGATGAACATCCTGAACGGCGGCTCGCACGCCGACTCCAACGTGGACATCCAGGAATTCATGATCGCCCCGATCGGCGCGGAGTCCTTCTCCGAGGCGCTGCGCTGGGGCACCGAGGTCTACCACACCCTCAAGAAGGTCCTGAAGGGCAAGGGCCTGGCCACCGGCCTGGGCGACGAGGGCGGCTTCGCCCCGAACCTGGGCTCCAACCGCGAGGCCCTGGACCTGATCCTCGAAGCGATCAAGGAAGCCGGCTACACCCCCGGCCAGGACATCGCGCTGGCGCTCGACGTCGCCGCCTCCGAGTTCTACAAGGACGGCGTCTACGCGTTCGAGGGCGAGCAGCGCACCGCCGAGCAGATGACCTCGTACTACGAGGAGCTCGTCGCCGCCTACCCGCTGGTCTCCATCGAGGACCCGCTGTTCGAGGACGACTGGGCCGGCTGGAACGTCATCACCGAGCGCCTGGGGTCCAAGGTGCAGCTGGTCGGCGACGACCTGTTCGTCACCAACCCGGAGCGCCTGGCCCGCGGCATCGAGGAGAACTCGGCCAACGCCCTGCTGGTCAAGGTCAACCAGATCGGTTCGCTGACCGAGACCCTGGACGCCGTCGAGCTGGCCCAGCGCAACGGCTTCAAGTGCATGATGTCGCACCGCTCCGGCGAGACCGAGGACGTCACCATCGCCGACCTGGCCGTCGCCACCAACTGCGGCCAGATCAAGACCGGCGCCCCGGCCCGCTCCGAGCGCGTCGCCAAGTACAACCAGCTCCTGCGCATCGAGGAGATCCTCGACGACGCGGCGGTCTACGCCGGCCGCTCCGCCTTCCCGCGGTTCCGCGTCGCGGACTGACCGGCACGAGCGGGGGCTGAAGCCCCGCGGGCCGCGAACGGCCCCGGAAGCCGTGAATACGTACGTCCCCGGCAGCGGTCCCGTACCGTTGCCGGGGACGTACGTGCTGCGGGCCGGGCCGTCCCGGGCCCGGTGATCCAGGGGAGGCGACGTGTCCGCGGAACGGTTCTCCACCGCGACCCGGCTCAAGGCGCTCGGCGAGCAGGCCGCCGCCCGCGTCCAGAGCGCCGGCCGGCCCCGCCGGGGCCGCCTGACCGGCCGTGCGGCGCTGCTCGCGCTGGTGCTGTGCTCCCTGGTCGTCGCCCTCGCGTACCCCACCCGGCAGTACATCTCGCAGCGCGCCGAGATCGCCGACCAGCGCCGCCAGGCCGCCGAGGCCCAGTTGCGCGCCGACGAGCTGCGCGACGAGAAGGCCCGCTGGCAGGACCCGGAGTACGTACGGCAGCAGGCGCGGCTGCACCTGCACTACGTCCGGCCCGGCGAGACCGGCTTCATCGTCCAGGACGGGTCCGGCACGGGAAAGCGGCGCACCGGCCGGGCCGCCACCGAAGATCCCTGGTACGACAACATCTGGAACGGCCTGGACGCCGCCGACAAGTAGCCTGTCCCGTGCGCGCGCCCGGCCCGGCCCGCCGTACGGCGCCGCCGTCCTCCACCACCGCCACGACCGAAAGCACCCACGTCCGTGTCTGAACACCTCATGCCCCCGCCGCAGACCGAGCGCACCGAGCCCACCGACGCGGACATCGCGGCCTTCAAGGAACAGCTCGGCCGCCCGCCGCGCGGCCTGCGCGCCATCGCGCACCGCTGCCCCTGCGGCCAGCCGGACGTCGTCGAGACGGCCCCGCGCCTGGAGGACGGCACCCCCTTCCCCACGCTCTACTACCTCACCTGCCCGCGCGCGGCCTCCGCGATCGGCACGCTGGAGGCCAACGGCGTGATGAAGGAGATGACCGAGCGGCTGGCCACGGACCCGGAGCTGGCCGACCGGTACCGGGCCGCCCACGAGGACTACATCCGCCGCCGGGACGCCATCGAGGAGCTCAAGAACTTCCCGAGCGCGGGCGGCATGCCCGACCGGGTCAAGTGCCTGCACGTCCTGGTCGGCCACTCGCTCGCCGCCGGCCCCGGCGTCAACCCGCTCGGCGACGAGGCGCTGGCGATGCTGCCGGCGTGGTGGCGCAAGGGCCCCTGCGTGACCCCCTGCACGGACACCACCGAGGACGAAGGAGACCTGACCGCATGAAGCGCGTAGCGGCCGTCGACTGCGGCACCAACTCCATCCGCCTGCTCGTCGCCGACCTCGACCCGGCGACCGGCGAGCTGAAGGACCTGGACCGCCGGATGACGATCGTGCGGCTGGGCCAGGGCGTGGACCGTACCGGCCGGCTCGCTCCCGAGGCCCTGGAGCGCACCTTCGCGGCCTGCCGCGAGTACGCCGCGGTCATCGAGGAGCTGGGCGCCGAGACCGTCCGCTTCGTCGCCACCTCCGCCTCCCGCGACGCCGAGAACCGTGACGACTTCGTGCGCGGTGTGGTGGACATCCTGGGCGTCGAGCCCGAGGTGATCACCGGCGACCAGGAGGCGGAGTTCTCCTTCACCGGCGCCACCAAGGAGCTGACCGGCCGCACCGGCCTCGACACCCCGTACCTGGTGGTGGACATCGGCGGCGGCTCCACCGAGTTCGTCCTCGGCTCCGGCACGGTGGACGCCGCCCGCTCCGTGGACATCGGCTGCGTCCGGATGACCGAACGGCACCTCGTACGGGACGGCGAGATCGTCGACCCGCCCGGCGACGAGCAGATCAGCGCCATGAGGTCGGACATCGCCCGCGCCCTGGACGAGGCGGCACAGTCCGTCCCCCTGGACCGGGCCGCCACCCTCGTCGGCCTGGCCGGCTCGGTGACCACGGTCGCCGCCATCGCCCTGGACCTGCCCGGTTACGACTCCGAGGCCATCCACCACGCGCGCATCCCGCTGACCAGGGTCCGCGAGATCACCCACCACCTCCTGACCGCCACCCACGCGGACCGCGCCGCCATCCCCTCCCTGCACCCGGGCCGCGTCGACGTCATCGGCGCGGGCGCCCTCGTCCTCCTGTCGATCATGGAACGGGTGGGCGCGGACGAGGTCGTCGTCTCGGAACACGACATCCTGGACGGGATCGCCTGGTCCTTGGCCTGAGTCCCTACAGGTTGCGGTAGACGTCCCGCCGGTCGCCCACCTTGACGACGAGGACGATGAGTTCACCCTCGTTGATCTGGTAGGCGACCCGGTAGCTTCCGACCCGGAGCCGGTAGAGCCCTGACGGGCCGGTGAGCTTCTTGACGTCGGCGTCCTGGCGGTACGGGTCGTCACCGAGTGCGGTCAGCGCGGTCAGGATGCGCATGGCGTCGGGTCGGCTGATGGTCCGGAGTTTCCGCTGCGCCGCTGTGGTGAACCGGAAAGCGTACTTCACGCCGTCTCGCCGTCCTGCTCGGTGAACAGGTCCGCGAGCAGTTCCGCCATGGTCACGGTGCTGCCTCCCTCGGCCAGCACCGCTTCGGCCTCGCGCGCCAGCATCACGTCGGCCGCTTCCTCCAACGCTTCGAAGTCAGAGATCGGCACCACGGCCGCCACCGGGGCGCCATTGCGCGTAATGACAGTCGGGACACCTCCCTCCGCCCGGTTGATGTGGTCGGCAAGGTGCGCGCGGGCTTCCCTTACGGTCACGGTGTTCTCAGTCATGAGGTCAGTGTACGCAGTCGCGTGTACACGCGGCGTTCGTCGGGAGTTGCGTTGGGAGGCGATGCTCCACGGCATCGCCTGGTGCTGCGCGTGATACTCCCCGCCCGGCCCGAGACCGGGCGGCCCGTCGCGGACGCTACCGCTTACGGCCCCTCGGAGCCCCACGAACCGCACGGACTCCCGTCATGCCCACGAGCACCCGATTACGTCCGCGAGGCTGCTCCCGGAGATGTCGGGGACGGCCGCTTCGATCGCCTCGCGCGCATACGTCCGAGCATTTCGGGCATCTGCGCGTCGCTCAGGAATCCCCGGAGCGGCGCTGTGGACACGGATGCTGGTCCCGGGAAACTGCCGCACGCTAGGAGCTGTTCGCGGCCCCCGCACACGGGAGCGAGCCATGACGTCGATGCGTTCGCCGATCGGTCCGGAAAGGCTGACGGGGGTGCGGGTTCTCCGCAGCCGGTCCGGTCTCCGGGGGGGGATCACGGGGCACCTCTTCAAGGCCACCGAGAACGCATTCCCTGCACACAGCATGGCCTGGCCGAGTTGCTGGACGTGGACCTCGCGACCGTCCAGGGCTGGGAGTCCGGCCGCCGGTCGCTGGCGGCCGTGCCGTCCGCTCAGTTCTTGCGGATCCGCCGCCACCTGCTCCGGCACGGTGGACGCGTTCCGCAGCCACCCGCTGTCCGGATGGGTGTGCACACGGACGGCCGTCCACATGATCGCTTGGGTGCTTACCGGGGTAACCCCCAAGGCCCTTCCGCGGCCCCGGCGACCACACCGTGCAGGCGCGGACCGTCTCCCATCTCTCCGGCCCTCTCCTGAGGTCCGACGATTCCTTCATGGCGGACCGCACGCCGGTGTGGGACGCGGGCGCGCTGCTCCGCAGCCTCGCGGATCGCCTCGCCCCCGGTCTCGGCTGTGTGGATCTGAACATCCACTCGGTGTGGGCGCTGATCGTGGCTCGTCCGGGGGCTCCGGCCGCTCATCCCGGACTCGTCGTAGACCTGCGGCACCGGGGCGAGCGCCTGCTCGACAGCGGCACCGGTTCCAGGCAGTCCCGGCGCGAGCTCGACGCCGTGCAATACGGGGACCCGGAGACGATCGCCGAGCACAGTTTCCGTACGGCGGTCATCGGTGCCGTGCTGGCGATGATGGAAGGCGCCGATCCGGCGAAGGTCGCGCTGATGTGCACGTTTCACGACACACAGGAGACGCGGGTCGGCGACATCCCGTGGGTCGGCCGGCGCTATCTGAAGGCGGCGAAGAGCGAGGACGTCACGGCCGATCAGGTCGCCGACGCCCATCCGGCGGTCGCGGTGGGTGTCCGGGCGGTGGTCGAGGACTATGCGAACGGTGACTCCCTGGAGGTCGCGGTCGCGCACGACGCGGACGAGCTGGAGTGCATGATCCAGGGGATCGAGTACCTCGAACAGGGCTACCGCAACGCCCAGGAGTGGGGCGGACAGCACGCGGGCGAAGTTGAAGACCGCTTCGGCGGTCGAGCTTGCGGAAGCCGCGCAGGGGATGAGTTCTGCCGACTGGCAGCGGGTGTTCCTGCGCTGAGGCGACGGGGGGCGGAGGTGGCCCGACGGGATGGTGCCGCGGCCGTCGTGGAGGGGGTGGGCGGCTCCTCGTGCGGGCTCGCGGCAGGGCCTGGCGGGGTCTTCTTCGGGGGTGAACGGCCCCTTCCGCGAGAAAGTTCGTGAAACTCTTCACATGAAAAAGGGCCCAACGGGCGGGAGAAACCGGTCGCCTGGCCCTAGTTCTGGAGCCGTAGGCCCCCGAGGTCGCAAAAATGTGCGGTTTCAGTGGTGTTAAAGAGATCCTTACGCACCGTGTGGTCCACCGGGGTCGGAGGGCGCAATCCCTGATCAAAAGGGGTTTCCAACGCTTCGGAGGGTAGCGTGGTTCCCTCTTGGGGGTATGGCGTCGATCACGGGGGCGCGGAGTGTAGCAGATGACCTTCGGAACCTTGTGAAGGGGCTCACGAGGGGTGCCCCGGGTCGGGGTGGATACTCGATTGCATGAGCACCACGGAGCGTCCCAGGATCCTCGTTGTAGGCGGTGGGTACGTAGGTTTGTACGCGGCACGCCGCATCCTCAAGAAGATGCGGTACGGCGAGGCGACGGTCACGGTCGTCGACCCGCGCTCGTACATGACGTACCAGCCCTTCCTCCCTGAAGCTGCTGCCGGCAGCATCTCTCCCCGCCACGTCGTGGTGCCGCTGCGACGCGTGCTCCCGAAGGCGGAGGTCCTCACCGGCCGCGTCACCACCATCGATCAGGACCGCAAGGTCGCCACGATCTCGCCGCTGGTCGGCGAGGCGTACGAGCTGCCCTTCGACTACCTGGTCATCGCGATGGGCGCGGTCTCCCGTACCTTCCCGATCCCCGGCCTTGCCGAGAACGGCATCGGCATGAAGGGCATCGAGGAGGCCATCGGCCTGCGCAACCACGTCCTGGAGCAGTTGGACAAGGCCGACTCCACGACCGACGAAGAGGTCCGCCGCAAGGCGTTGACCTTCGTCTTCGTCGGCGGTGGCTTCGCCGGCGCGGAGACCGTCGGCGAGGTCGAGGACATGGCCCGCGACGCCGCGAAGTACTACAACAACGTCAAGCGCGAAGACATGCGCTTCCTGCTGGTCGACGTGGCCGACAAGATCCTCCCCGAGGTCGGCCCCAAGCTCGGCGCCTACGGCAAGGAGCACCTGGAGAGCCGCGGGGTCGAGGTCTACCTCGGCACCAGCACCAAGTCCTGCGTCGACGGCCACGTGGTGCTGAGCAACGACCTGGAGGTCGACTCCAACACCATCGTGTGGACCGCGGGCGTCAAGCCGAACCCGGCGCTCTCCCGCTTCGGTCTCCCGCTGGGCCCGCGCGGCCACGTGGACACCCAGGCCACCCTCCAGGTGCAGGGCACCGACTACATCTGGGCCGCGGGCGACAACGCCCAGGTCCCGGACCTGGTCGGCCGCAAGGCCGGCAACGAGAACGCCTGGTGCCCGCCGAACGCCCAGCACGCGCTCCGCCAGGCCAAGGTCCTCGGCGACAACGTGATCTCCGGCATGCGGGGCTTCCCGCAGAAGGAGTACAGCCACGCCAACAAGGGCGCGGTCGCGGGCCTGGGCCTGCACAAGGGCGTCGCGATGATCGTCCTCGGCAAGACCAAGATCAAGCTGAAGGGCCGGCTGGCCTGGTACATGCACCGCGCGTACCACGGCATGGCGATGCCGACCTTCAACCGCAAGATCCGCGTCTTCGCCGACTGGACCCTCGGCATGTTCCTCAAGCGCGAGATCACCTCGCTCGGCGCCATGGAGAACCCGCGCGAGGAGTTCTACGAGGCCGCCAAGCCGGCCCCGGCGCCCGCCGCCGCGGCCGACGACAAGGCGAAGAGCGGCGACAAGGCGGAGGCCAAGGCCTCCTGACCTTCCGTCGGGAGTGACGTCCGGCAGCGGACGTCACCCGTACACCACCGCCGAAGGGGCGGCCGCCATCCGTGGTGCGGCCGCCCCTTCGGCGTATTCGTTGTGGCGAAGCGCGGTCGTTTTGCTGTTCCCTTACGAACGAACGGGACTAGCGGGCGCCCGGACGGCGTTTACATGGTGGGTGAAACTGTCTTCGCCCTTCTCGTCAACACGGAGGTGTGCGACATGGCCGACGCCGCTGGACGGCTCTCCAAGCTCGCCGAGGAGGTGCTGGGAGCCCCGCTCCCGGTCCGTATCCGCGCCTGGGACCGCAGCGAGTACGGCCCGCCGGGCGCCCCCACCCTCGTCGTCCGCCACCGTCGTGCCCTGCGCCGCCTCATGTTCAAGCCGGGGGAGTTGGGCTTGGCGCGCGCTTGGGTGGCCGGTGAGATCGATGTGGACGGCGACCTGTACGAGGCGCTGGACCTGTTGTCGGGGATGGTGTGGGAGCGCGGTACGGCGGCGGACAAGCCGCAGCGTGCCGCCGCCCTGCGGGCCCTGGTCAGGCCGGAGATCCGTGCCGCCGCCCGTGACCTGGTGGCCCTGGCGGGCCTTCCCGTACCGCCCAAGCCGCCGGCCGAGGAGGCCCCCAAGAGCCACGGCCCGCTGCACACGCTGCGCCGTGACAAGGAGGCCATCAGCCACCACTACGACGTCGGCAACGACTTCTACGAGCTGGTGCTCGGCCCGTCCATGGTCTATTCGTGCGCGTACTGGGAGAGCCCGGACGCCACCCTGGAAGAGGCCCAGCGCGACAAGCTGGACCTGATCTGCCGCAAGCTGGGCCTCAAGGAGGGCGAGCGGCTGCTGGACGTCGGCTGCGGCTGGGGCTCGATGGCCCTGCACGCCGCCCGCGAGTACGGCGTACGGGTCGTCGGCATCACCCTCTCCGAGGAGCAGGCCACCTACGGCCGCAAGCGCGTCGCCGAGGCCGGCCTCGCGGACCGTGTCGAGATCCGCGTCCAGGACTACCGCGAGGTCCACGACGAGCCGTTCGACGCGATCTCCTCGATCGGCATGGCCGAGCACGTCGGCCGCGCCCGCTACGCCGAGTACGCCGCCGACCTGTACGCGCTCCTCAAGCCCGGCGGGCGGCTGCTCAACCACCAGATCGCCCGCCGCCCGCTGGCGGACGAGGACGCCTACCACGTCGACGAGTTCATCGACCGGTACGTCTTCCCGGACGGCGAGCTGGCCCCGGTCGGCCGCACCGTCGGGCAGTTGGAGGACGCCGGGTTCGAGGTGCGGGACGTGGAGGCGATCCGCGAGCACTACGCGCTGACGCTGCGCGCCTGGGTGGCCAACCTGGAGGCGCACTGGAAGGAGGCGGTGCGGCTGACGACGCCGGGCCGGGCCCGGGTGTGGCGGCTGTACATGGCCGCTTCCGCGCTCTCCTTCGAGCAGAACCGGATCGGGGTCAACCAGGTGCTCGCGGTCCGCACACCGGACTCCGGCGCCTCCGGGCTGCCGCTGCGCAGCCGCGACTGGCGCGGCTGACCCCGTACGGCACACGACGACCCCGGTGGCCGGCCCGCGCGGAGCGGACCGGCCACCGGGGTCGAGTCGTGCGGTGCCCGTACCGTTGCGGCGCGGTACGGGCACCGGCGCGCCGCCGTACGGGCGGCCGCTACTCGGCCTTGATCGCCTCCAGCATGTTCAGCTTCGCGGCCCGGCGGGCCGGCCACAGCGCGGCCAGCATGCCGACCACCGCGGCGAGCGCCAGGAAGACGCCCAGCCGGCCCCACGGGAGCACCAGCTCGTAGGCGGCCATCGAGCCGCCGATCAGCTCACCGGCGGCCCAGCCGAAGAAGACGCCCAGGCCGATGCCGAGGACCCCGCCGAACAGCGCGATCACCAGCGACTCCAGCCGCACCATCCGCTTGATGCCGACCCGGTCCAGGCCGATCGCCCGCAGCATGCCGATCTCCTGCGACCGTTCGAAGACCGACATGGCCAGGGTGTTGACCACCCCGAGCACCGCGACGACCACGGCCATGGCGAGCAGCCCGTAGAGCATGTTCAGCATCAGGTTGATCGTCTGGGCGATGCTCTCGGACACGTCCTTCTTGTCCTTGACGGTGATCGCCGGGTTCTTGCCGAGCGTCTCGGTCAGGGAGTCCTTGGCGGCCTGGCTCGCGCCGTCCGCCGTCTTGACCAGCACCTGCGCGTCGGTGGGGTGCTTCTGGTGCGGGGTGAGCACGGAGGTGTCGAGCAGGATGCCCCGCAGCAGATTGTTGCCCTCGAAGACACCGGAGACGGTGAGGCGGCCCTTCCTGCCGTCCTCGAAGGTCGTCTCGAAGGACGAGCCGACCTGCCAGCCGTGCTGCTCGGCGGTGTCGCTGTCGACGACCGCCCGGTTCGTCTTCGGGGCGCCGAGCCCGTCGAGGGAGCCAGCGGTGAACTTCAGGTTCGTCAGCTCGCCGATCGTCCTGCCGTCGACCCCGGTCAGGGACTCCGTCCCGCCGCCGACCCGGGCGTCGGCGCTGCGCACCGGGCTGGAAGCGGTGACCTTCGGGTCGGCCGCCAGCGTCTTCGCCACGTCGGGGGAGAGCGGGCCCATGGTGGCCATGCTGACGACGTAGTCGGCCTTCAGGGCGTCGGTCGCCATCTTGTCGATGGCCTTCTGGACACTGCCCGCGATCACGGTCAGGCCGGTGACCAGGGTGAGCCCGATCATCAGGGCGGAGGCCGTGGCAGCCGTACGGCGCGGGTTGCGCACCGCGTTCTGGCGGGCCAGCTTGCCCGAGATGCCGAACACGCGCAGGACGGGTGCGGCGGCCGCGATCAGCGGGCGGGACAGCAGCGGCGTCAGCACGAAGACACCGATCAGGAGCAGCCCGGCGCCGAGCCCCATCAGCCCCTTGCCGTCGGTGCCGATCGCGGTGGCGCCCAGCACGCAGGCGATGCCCGCGCCGGCCAGGACCGCGCCGATGGTGTTCCGCACCACCAGGGACTTCGTGGTCGCCGCCGCGTGGACGCTGTTCATCGCGGCGACCGGCGGGATCTTCGCGGCGCGGCGGCTCGGCAGCCAGGCGGCGAGCACCGTGACCACGGTGCCGACCAGCAGCGAGACGACGACGGTGGAGGGGGCGACGACCAGCGGGCCCTCCGGGACGGTGCCCAGGGCGCCGGTGAACGTCCGCAGCCCGGCGCCGATGCCGATACCGGCCAGCAGGCCGGTGACGGCGGCCACCGCGCCGACCACGAACGCCTCGATCAGCACCGAGCGGGTGACCTGGCGGCGGCTGGCGCCGACCGCCCGCATCAGGGCCAGGTCCTTGGTGCGCTGGGCGACCAGCATGGTGAAGGTGTTGGCGATGATGAAGATGCCGACGAAGAGCGCGATACCGGCGAAGACCAGCAGGACGGTCTTCATGCTGTCCATGCTCTTGGCGATCATCTCGGCCTGGTCGTCGGCCATCTTCTTGCCGGTGACCGACTCGGCGGTGTCCGGCAGCACCTTGTCGACCGCGGCCTTCAGCGCGTCCTGGGAGGTGCCGGGCGCGGCCTTGACGTCGATCTCGCTGAACTCGCCGGGCGCGGCGAACAGCTTCTGCGCCGTCGCGGTGTCGAACAGCGCGAGGCTGCCGCCCGTGGCGACCGCGCCGTCGTCGGTGGTGAAGATGCCGGAGATCTTCGCCTCGCGGACCGGGCCGTCGACGGACAGCCGTACGGTGTCGCCGACCTTGTAGCCGGTCTTCGCGGCGGTCCCGGAGTCCAGTGCGATCTCGTGTGCGCCCTTGGGGGCGGTGCCGGACGTCATCGGGAAGCGGGCGTCCTTGCCGTCCGCGCCGGGGTAGTAGTTGCGGCCGCGGGCGCTGGTGCCGTTGCCGGCCTGCCGGCCCTTCTTGTCGGCGATGGCGGTGAACCCCTCGACGGTGCCGGTGGCACCGTCCGCGCCGGGGACCTTCCCGGCCTGGTCGAGCAGCGCCTGGCTCAGCCCGGGGGCCTCGCCGGGCGCGGCGTCGGCGGCGTCCGAGCGGTGCGGCTGGACGGCCACGTCGACGCCGTCGAGGCCCTTCTGCGAGCTCTTCTGCGTGGCGTTGGAGAGGGTGGAGGTGAAGACCAGGGTGCCGGAGACGAAGGCGACGCCGAGCATGACGGCGAGGACGGTCATCAGCAGCCGGGCCTTGTGCGCGAGCACGTTGCGCAAGGCGGTACGGAACATGGTGGGTCCTGGGGGGAGTGGGGCGGTCGGCGGGCTTCCGGTGCGGGTCAGCTGACCCGGCCCCTGGCGTCGAAGCCCTTCATGCGCTCCAGCACCCGGTCGGCGGTCGGGTCGGCCATGTCGTCGACGATGCGGCCGTCGGCGAGGAAGATCACCCGGTCCGCGTAGGCCGCCGCCACCGGGTCGTGGGTCACCATCACCACGGTCTGCCCCAGTTCCCGTACGGAATTGCGCAGGAAGCCGAGCACCTCGGCGCCGGAGCGGGAGTCGAGGTTGCCGGTCGGCTCGTCGGCGAAGATGATCTCGGGCCGGGAGGCGAGCGCGCGGGCCACCGCGACGCGCTGCTGCTGGCCGCCGGAGAGCTGCGCGGGCCGGTGCTTGAGCCGCCCGGACAGGCCGACGGTCTGCACGATGCGGTCCAGCCACTGCCGGTCGGGCTTGCGGCCCGCGATGTCCATCGGCAGCGTGATGTTCTCCAGCGCGGTCAGCGTCGGCAGCAGGTTGAACGCCTGGAAGATGAAGCCGATCTTGTCGCGGCGGAGCTGGGTGAGCTTCTTGTCCTTCAGGCCGTTCAGCTCCGTGCCGCCGATCAGGGCCGAGCCGCGGGATATGGCGTCCAGTCCGGCCATGCAGTGCATGAGGGTGGACTTGCCGGACCCCGAGGGGCCCATGATCGCGGTGAACTCGGCCTGCCGGAACTCCACGGACACCTGGTCCAACGCGACCACCTGGGTCTCGTCCTGTCCGTAGACCTTGGTGAGATCCGTGGCGCGTGCGGCCACAGTGGCGCGGGTGGCGGTGGAAACGCCGGTGTGGGGGGTGGTCACGGGAAGGGACTCCTGTCGAACGTCGGGACCGTGGCAGGCCGGGTGAAAGCGGCCTTGTCCATCGTGGGGGAGACGTGGGCACGCCAACGTCACCCCCCGAGCCGGTCCTGGGGGAGCCCTGGGGCGTAGCGCGGACCCGGCCGGTCATCCCTGGGTATGAGGGGGACCACGAGGGGCCAGGGGGCGGAAGGGCGCCCGAGGGGGCGCACGCAAGGCGTCGAGTTTCCGTCAATCCGGACACGGCTCGCGGCAGGCGCCGGAGCGGCGGGGGTGGGCCGCAGGCATGTGCCGAAGGCCCGTACCAGCCGCTGATGACCCCTCAGTTGCCAATAAAATAAGACAACCTCGGGAAGACGGGCCCCTGTTCGGACGGCACTGCGGGCTAGGCTCGTGCTGCCCCCTTCGAGGTGGCATTGGGGGGTCCCAGGCCCGGATGGTGGAATGCAGACACGGCGAGCTTAAACCTCGCTGGCCTTCGGGCCGTGCCGGTTCAAGTCCGGCTCCGGGCACAGTACTTGATCACCGGTCCGGCGTTCTGCCCGGCTCGGCACGCCGACGACTCGTGGGGCCGGTGAGGCCCGTGGGAGCCGCCCGGACGCTTACGGGGCGGACCGGCCCCGGCTGTCCTGCTGCGGTCGCTCCCGGTCGGCGGGCCGGTACGCGTCCGGGTCGCTGCTCTTGACGCCGTCGCCGTCCCTGCCGTCACTTCCATCAGTGTCGTTACGGCCGTCACCGCCGTCACCGTCGTTGATCACCGCTCCGCCCGGCGGCCAGGACGGGCGGATCTCCTCGGGGACGGCGGCCAGGGCGTGGCCGACGGTCGGGAAGCATGCCAGGGCGTCCACGGCACGGGTGACCAGGAGGACGTGCAGGACGCGGACGCCCAGGGAGGCGAGCAGCAGGCGGCCGTTCATGCGCCGGCACAGCCACTCCAGGGCGAGGAGGCAGTTCAGGCCGCGGGAGTCGCAGAACCGCAGCGCGGTCAGGTCCAGCACCAGGAACCGGTGCCCGGCCGCGATCACGGCCCCCGACTCGTCCAGGAACTGCCGCTCCGCGTGCACGTCCAGTTCTCCGGCCACCCGGAGGACCGCGCACTCCTCGGCGTCGACGACCGTGGTGATCGTCAGGTGCCGCCTTCCTTGAGCCATCGCTCCTCCACGTGTACGCCCGGACCCGGCCGGACTCCCGGGGCGTGTCCCCGTTTCCGTCCAGTGTGCCGGGCGGCGCTCCGTTCCCCGGCGTCGGCACGGGGCGTGCCCGCCGCGCGGGGCCGCCGGCGGGCGCCGGGCCCCGCGGGCCGGTCCCGCATTCGGCGCACCGCGCGAATGCGTCCCGCCGTGGATAGCGCAAGCATTTCCACGGGGGAAACGCTGGTGCTGCAAATGGTCGCACTTCGGACCCGAACAGATATATCACATGGCAGCGCGTGTTCGATCGGATACGGCCGCGGTAGACATCCCGTGTCACATTTCTGCGCACGAGGAGAGAAAGCATGCGCAAGTTCATCGGTCGTACCGCGGGCTCGTTCGCCATCGCCGCCCTTGCCGTCGTCCCGCTCTCGGGCCTGGCCTCCGCCGCGTCGTGGGACGACGCGCCGCGCCTCAGCGCCGGCAACAACTGCGGTGCCAAGTACGGCAAGTTCCACTGTGACCGGGTGCACAAGGAGCACAACGAGTACAACGACAACAAGGCGTACACGTACAACGACAACGACACGTACAAGTTCAAGTACAAGAAGAACGTGACCAAGGTCGGCCTGGCGATCGGCAACGTCGAGCAGTGAGCCGGCTTCCGCGGGACGGGCGGCTCCCGAGCCTGCCCACCCGCTGAGACCAGGAAAGGCCCCGCGTGTCGCGGGGCCTTTCTCTGTGTGGCGGGATTATGGCAGTCGGGACGGGGAATGGCACGGTGGGCGGAGCCGATGGCGGTTTCGCTCATTTTCGCGATTTTGGCGCGGGGGGCCCGAAGTTCGGGACTTTTGCTCGGGGCGTGCGCTCCCGGGCGGACGGTAGCGCGGTGATATGTGTCTACGGTTTCGTGGCATTCGGGTGAACCGGCGAAACTGAACTGGCGGACGCGAGTTGTCCAGGACGCTCCGGAAACGGGCACTCCGCTTCGAGAAGGGTGAATCGTGATCAAGAAGTTCCTGGCCACGACGGCCGTAGCTGCGTCCATCGTCGGCGTCTCGGCCATGGCGGCTCCGCAGGCCATGGCGGTCGGTGACGGTCGTGGCACGTCGACAGCCAACGGTAACGGCGCGGGGCAGGCCTTCGGCAACTCCAACACCGAGGGCGACATGTCGCCGCAGCTCAGCCTGATCGAAGGCACGCTCAACAAGCCCTGCATCGGCATCCCGATCACGAACGTGCAGAACATCGTGGCCCTGGTCAATGTCGGCGTGCAGGACATCCTGTCCTCGGACCAGAACCAGCAGTGTGTCGAGAACTCGACCGAGGCGCAGGGCGACCAGCCGCTGTCGCACATCATCGACAAGCTCCCGCTGCTGTCCGAGAACGGCGTCAACAACAGCTGAGCCGGTCTGCCGTAAAAGGCCCGGGGCGTCGGTTCTCTCCTCCTGAACGGCTCGGGCCTTTGCGCTTCACAAAAGCGCGAGCAGGCCCTGCATTACCCCACTCTTCTATCCGGGCCGCGCTGAACCATTCGGGCGATTCCTCGTGAAAATCGACTTCGCAGGAGTTTCGTCGGCGCGGACGAATCGTTAGACATATTGGTAGCGGTGTTACGGGCGAACTAGAGGGCGCCCGTGCGGCACGAAGGACGTGACCGTTTCAGACTCCGCTGCGGAAAGGGCTGAAAGTGAAGTACGCGAAGGTTGCCGCAGTCGCTGCTGGAACGCTCATGGCGGCTGGAGCCGCCACTCCGGCGTTCGCCGACGCGGGTACCTCGGGCGCCGCCCAGAACTCCCCCGGCGTCCTCTCCGGCAACGTTCTCCAGATCCCGATCCACATCCCGGTCAACCTCTGTGGGAACTCGATCGACATCATCGGTCTGCTGAACCCGGCGTTCGGCAACACCTGCGTCAACGACTGACGCACCGCGTCGAACGGGTAGCAGTGGATGGAGCGAAAGGCCCCGGCGCGCCAGCCAAGCGTGCCGGGGCCCTTCGCGTCGGAGGGGGCCGGGAAGTGGTGAAACGGATGGGTTTCTCTTTCGGTCCGACATCGTTGAACACCGAAAAAGCGGTGGTCCGGAGAGAGCCGGGGAGGCCGCGCGGCGATTTCCGCCGCGGCGTCCGCCAACACCGCTCAGGAAAGGACAGCGGAAAGTGAAGTACGCGAAGACGGCCGCGTTTCTGGCCGGTTCCGTCATGGCTCTGGGAGCGGCGTCCCCCGTTTTCGCCGGTGCACCGGGGCAGGTGCCGAGTTTCAGTCTGAACGGTGGCCTTGCGGACGCGCTGAAGAACAAGCAGTTGGACGGCCGGCAGCTCGATCCGGTGGTCCGGACCGTCGAGAACGCCTCCGGTGATCTACAGAGTTCCCCCGCCACCAAGAAGCTGCTGAACACCGTCGGGGATGTCACGCAGAAGACGCCGGGGCTCAGGGGCGTCGAGGTGGCCAAGCCGGCCAGGAAGTAAGGCCCGGCCCGCTGTACGACTGTGCCGCTCAGTTGTACGCGAAATCATTTGAGTGATGGAGCACAACCAAGCTCGTCACACCGAGTTGTGCAAACTGCCCCGGGTAAAGAGCATCCCGAAACGCGAAGGATCACATATGATCAACAAGGCGCTGGCAACAGTGGCCACGGCCGCTTCCATTGTCGGTATCGCGGCCGCCACCGCCCCAGAAGCATCGGCCGTCGGAGACCACCGCAAGGTCACCACGGTCAACGGAAACGGCGCGGCCCAGACGTACGGCAACTTCTCCACGATGGGGAACATGAGCCCGCAGTTCGCGCTCATCCAGGGCTCCTTCAACAAGCCCTGCATCGCGGTGCCCATCGACAACGTGCAGAACGTCGTGGGCCTGGTCAACGTCGGTGTGCAGGACCTGCTGTCCTCGGACCAGAAGCAGCAGTGCGTCGAGAACTCGACCCAGGTCCAGGGCGACGGGCCGCTGTCGCACCTCATCGACAAGCTGCCGGTCCTCTCCGTCAACGGCACCAACAACCAGTGACGGGTGCCGTCGCCGGGTGACCGGAACGAGGGTCCGCGATGCCGCCGCCCGGCAGCGCGGACCCTTTTCCGTACAGCCGGTTCCCGGCGGCCGGGAACCGGCGCCGATGAAAAGACCGGTGTCAGCCGGTCTCGTCCGGCCGTTCCAGCAGCGCTCTGCGCAGACTCATCAGCGCTTCCAGATCGGCGACCCGCGCGAAGCGACCGAGCAGGGTGTCGACGCCGGCGTCGTCGCCGCGGCGCACCGCTGCGACGATTTCTTCTTTCACGCGCATCGCGTCCACGGGGGCGACCATGCGGTAAGTCTTGTCCTTTCACTGTTCGGCGGGGCCGGGAGAATCGTCCCCGGAACGTGCTGCCGAAAGCCCACACGGAAGAGTGGGATTTCGGGCAGGGAGCTGGAATGTCGATCTGTTCGGGTGATGATGCGCAACTTTCCGGGCTGTGCCGGGTTGTTTCTTACAGGGCTCCCTTCGTCATGGGAGTTCATTTCCTGAAGGGGTTTCGAGATGAACAAGATGATGGCGAGCGTGGCGGTTGCTGCGTCTCTGGTCGGTATCTCCGCGGCGGCCGCTCCGCAGGCCATGGCGGTGGGCGACGGCCGCAACACCGGAACGGCGAACGGCAACCACTCGGCGCAGGCATTCGGCAACGGCGGCACCGAGGGCGACATGAGCCCGGACGCCACGCTCATCGGTGACTCGCTGAACAAGCTGTGCATCGGCATCCCGGTCACGAACGTGCAGAACATCGTGGCCCTGGTCAACGTCGGTGTCCAGGACATCCTGTCCTCGGACCAGCACCAGCAGTGTGTCGAGAACTCGACCGAGTCCCAGCAGGACCAGGCGCTGTCGCACCTCATCGACAAGCTGCCGATCCTCTCCCAGAACGGCGTCAACAACCAGTGACCCGTCCGGCGGCCGTCACCGGCCGCCGAAACCCGTTGAGGGACCGCACGCCGCCCGCGTACGGTCCCTCAACGGCGTCCGGGCACCTTCTCGGCCTCCCATACGTCCTACGGACGTGATCCACCGGGGGAATCGTCCCCGGGCGGGATTGATCACCCGAAGTTGCGGTGAAGATCCTGCTCAAGAACTAGAACGCGCTTTTGCCAAGCCATTACCCTTGTGGGAAGGCCGCGCACGGCGGCCATGGAGGAGTGAGATGAGGAGCAGCAACCCGGTCTTCTCGCGACGGGGGTTCAGCCGCGACAACAACGGCTACGCGGGCTTCGACGCGCCGCCGCAGGCCGGGGCCGCAGCGAACCCTTACGCCGGGACCAACCCGTACGCCCAGGGCGGCAACCCGTACGCCCAGGATGCCGCGCCGGGCACCCAGACGCCGCAGTACGCGCCGCAGACCCGTCGGATGACGATGGACGACGTCGTGCTGCGTACCGGCATGACGCTCGGCACCGTGATCGCCGGTGCGGCCGTCGGCTGGATCTTCCTGACCAAGAGCCTCGGCTTCGCCGTCGGCGCCGGGCTGATCGCGATGGTGCTGGCGTTCGTCCAGTCCTTCAAGCGCAAGCCCTCGCCGGCCCTGATCCTGACCTATGCCGCGTTCGAGGGCCTGTTCCTCGGCGCGCTCAGCGGCGCGATCAACGACGTGCCGAAGCTGGCCGGCGCGCCCATGCAGGCCGTGATGGGCACCATGGCGGTCTTCGTCGCGATGCTCGTCGCCTACAAGACCCGCATCGTGCGGGTCACCGCCCGCTTCACGCGCTACCTGATGATCGCGCTGCTCGGCTTCGTGCTGCTGTCGTTCGTCAACGTGCTGTTCATGGCCTTCGGCGGCGGTGACGGCCTCGGCTTCCGCAGCGGTGGCCTGGGCATCCTCTTCGGTGTCGTCGGCGTGGTGCTCGGCGCGCTGTGCCTGGCGATGGACTTCAAGCAGGTCGAGGACGGCATCGCCTACGGCGCTCCGCGCGAGGAGTCCTGGCTGGCCGCGTTCGGCCTGACCGTGACGCTGGCGTGGATCTACATGGAGCTGCTGCGGCTGATCTCGATCCTCCGGGACTGAGGTCCGCCACCGCGACGGGCGACGCCCGCCGCGGTGACCCGGTGACATGACGAAGGGCCCGTGGGTTTTCCCACGGGCCCTTCGCCTGTCTTCCGGCGGACACGGCTAAAGCTTGCGCGCGGCGCGCCTGAGGTCGTACTCGTGGACGATTGCCTTGGCGTGCCCGTAGGCGAGATCGTGCTCGCCCCGGAGCCAGCTGACCTTCTCCTCGAAGCGGAAGAGAGCGGGGCCTTCATCTACCGTGCGAAGCCAGTCGGAGACTTCGCGGCCGGTGCAGTGGGGGATGCGGGAGAGCAGGTTCCGGTGGGTCTCTTCGGAGAAGAGTTGAGACATCGGCGCCTCCGGACGCGTTCGATGCTGGTCCTTCAGCCCACCGTGCCTGACCGTTGGGGTGTTGGCAACCACCCGGGAGTGGCGCATAAGCTCGGCCTGTGCTTGACGTGACGCCTTTGCAGACTGCCGTGGAAGCCCTCGCCGACCGCCTGCGGGCGCTGCCGCAGAGCGCCCTGGCGCGCGGTGCGGCAGCGGAAGCGCTCGCCGTGGCCCGCGAGTTGGCGGTACGGGCGCAGCGCGTCGAGGAGCCGGGGCGGGAGCCGCGGGAGCTGCCGGACGCCGGGATGTTCGCGGTCGGCGACCAAGTGGCGGTGGCCGGGCACGATTTGGTGGAGGCGGTACGCGCGGCCGGCGACGAGCGCGCGCTGGCGGCGGCGGTGGAGCTGGTGCGGGGGGCCGCGGCGCGCTGCTGAGCCCCCCGGGGGACGGCTGCTTCCGGCCGGATCGTCCGGCGAGCGGCTTTCAGAGGGACGCGATGACGCGGTCCGCGAGGATGTAGACGCTGTCGGTGGCGGCGGGGCCCCAGGAGAAGGTCAGGGCGTAGGCGCCGGAGATGCCGGAGCCGCCCAGCAGGACGGGGGAGCTGCCCGCGCGCAGGGCCGCGGCGACGCGCTCGGCGGTCTCGCGGTGACCGGGCGTCATGCAGATCGTGGTGCCGTCGGTGAAGACGTAGACGTCCAGGGTGCCGAGCGGGCCGGGGCGGACGTCCGCGAGCGGGGTGCGGTCGCGGGCCAGCTCCTCCAGACGGCCGACGGTGCGCTCGTGGTCCCCGACGGCGGGGGCCGGGGTGAAGTCCGGGTGCGAGGGGTGGCGCCGGCGCGCGGCGGCCAGCTCGGCGGCCTCCGCCTCCTCGGCGGCCTCGCTCTCCAGCGCCTCCACCGGCTCCAGGGCGCCCGCCCCGTCGGCGTGCGGCGCGTCCGGACCGAGCAGCGGCTCCAGCCCGGCGAGGTCCGCCTGCCGGGGCAGGAAGTACACGTCGTCGAGGCGCTCGTGCGGGTCGAAGTGGTCGGTGCCGCCGTCCAGCGGGCCCATCAGGGACGGGGCGTCGGCGGCGTCCCTGGCCTCCTGGGCGGCCCAGAAGGCGCGGGCCTCGGCGAGTTCGCGCTCCCGCTCCTCGGCCAGCGCGTCGGCGACGGCGGCCCGTATGTCGGCGAGCGCGTGCCCCGCGTCCGGGGTGGTGCGGGCGGCTGGGATGCTCGCGGCGGCGGTCTGCGCGCGCGCCTCGGCGCGGGCCTCCGCGTACGCGGCCAGGAGCTCGGCGCGCAGCCCGGCGACCTGGCGGCGCAGCGCGTGGGCGGTGTACAGGGCGGCCGCTCCCAGGGTCACGGCGACCGCCGCGGCCAGCAGCAGGGCAAGAGTGATGGCGCTCACTGACGTACTCCCATTAGCAGAATGTCCCCCGACTTCCTACATCAGGCTGCCGCCCGTCGGCGACCGGGCCCAGTGCCGCAGGTCCTCGACCGGGTGGGGATTCGGTCCTCGTACGTTCGGGTGACGCCGCTCTGACCTGCGGTGACGCGGCCTCGTGAGGGGTTTGGTCACAATCCTGGGGGTGATTTGATCGCGATCTTGTCAACCGGTGACCCAGCTCACCGACGGTCGCTCTGCGTACGTCAGTTGGGACGCAGGGTGCGGGTGTGGCGCCGATGGGGGGGACGGACACCGGCGGTCACGGACGGTCGCGGGAGCGTGCCGCGTCCGCGCGGCGGCGGGCCGTCCATGACCGGCGGGCGGGCACCAGCCGTAGCCGCGGGGCGGGCACCGTCCGCCGCGGACGGCGCCCGCCCGGCCGGGGTCAGCTCAGGCGCTCGATGACCATGGCCATGCCCTGGCCGCCGCCCACGCACATCGTCTCCAGGCCGAACTGCTTGTCGTGCCACTGGAGGGAGTTGATCAGGGTGGTGGTGATGCGGGCGCCGGTCATCCCGAAGGGGTGGCCCACGGCGATCGCGCCGCCGTTGACGTTCAGCCGGTCCAGGTCGATGCCGAGGTCCCGGTACGAGGGGATCACCTGGGCGGCGAACGCCTCGTTGATCTCCACCAGGTCGATGTCGGAGATCCCCAGGCCCGCGCGGCGCAGGGCCTGCCGGGACGCCTCGACCGGGCCGAGGCCCATGATCTCCGGCGACAGGCCGCTGACGCCGGTCGAGACGATCCGGGCGAGCGGCGTCAGGCCCAGCTCGCGGGCCTTGGTGTCGGACATGATCACGAGGGCCGCGGCGCCGTCGTTGAGCGGGCAGCAGTTGCCGGCCGTCACCAGGCCGTCGGGGCGGAAGACCGGCTTGAGGCCCTGCACGCCTTCGAGGGTGACGCCCGCGCGGGGGCCGTCGTCCTTGCTGACGACCGTGCCGTCCGGCGTGGTCACCGGGGTGATCTCGCGCTCCCAGAAGCCGTTCTTGATCGCCTCTTCGGCGAGGTTCTGGGACCGTACGCCGAACTCGTCCATGTCCTGGCGGGTGACGCCCTTGGCGCGGGCCAGGTTCTCCGCGGTCTGCCCCATCGCGATGTACGGGTCGGGCAGCAGGCCGTCCGCGCGCGGGTCGTGCCAGTCGGCGCCCTCCTGCTCGGCCCGGGCGGCGGTGCGCGCCTCGGCGTCCGCGAACAGCGGGTTGTGGGTCTCCGGCATCCCGTCCGAGGTGCCCTTCACGGAGCGCGAGACGGTCTCGACACCGGCCGAGACGAAGACGTCGCCCTCGCCCGCCTTGATGGCGTGCAGCGCCATCCGGGTCGTCTGGAGGGAGGACGAGCAGTAGCGGGTGACCGTACAGCCGGGCAGGTGGTCCATGCCCATCTGCACGGCGACGATCCGGCCCAGGTTGTGCCCCTGCTCGCCGCCGGGCAGGCCGCAGCCGAGCATCAGGTCGTCGATGTCCGTCGGGTCCAGGGCGGGGACCTTGGCGAGGGCGGCCTGAATGATTCCGGCGGTCAGGTCGTCCGGCCGTACGTCCTTCAGGGAGCCCTTGAAGGCGCGGCCGATCGGGGTGCGGGCAGCGGAAACGATCACGGCTTCGGGCATGACGGCTCCAGAGGAAGGACGGGCAGGGCTGTGGGGGAAGTTACCCGGCCGTAGGGCGGAGGTCACGCGGTAGCGCTTGTGATGCGGGACTCTTTTCTAAGCGGGTGCTTATCGCTGCGCTCGGCTGGTGTTTGGTGGGGTGGTGCGCCGCGTGTGCGTCTGCGGGTGCGGTGCGCCTGCGGCGGGCGTCCTCAAGCGCCGGACGGGCTTGATATTCGCTTCGCTCGTCCTCAAGCGCCGGACGGGCTGGCCCGGGTGCTGGGTGGGCGGGTTTCGCTTGGCTTGGCCTCAAGCGCCGGACGGGCTGATTCTGGTGCTGGGCGGGGCGGCCCCCGTGCTGGGTGGGCCGTTTTCGGTTCGCTCGGTCTCGGGCTCCGCGGGTCAATGCTGGGGGGTGCCCCGGGACGGGGTGGTCTCCTCTGTGGCTTCCGTCGGCTCCGGTGTCGGGATCTGCCGCCGCCTGCGGTGTTTGAGCAGGGCCCACGGGGCGCGGGTGGCGGTGACTTCGGTGCCGCCCTCGTCCGCGGCCTGCGCGGCGGCCTCGGCGACCGGGAGGATGCCCTCGCGGCGGTGCGGCTCGGGGTGCTCCTCTTCGGGCCACAGGCCGAGTGCGGCGCAGAGGGTGGGCAGTACGGCCATCGCGGCGGTGGCGTACCCCTCGGCGGACGGGTGGTAGTTGTCGGGGCCGAACAGTTCGCGGGGGTGCGCCTCGAACTCGGGGCCCAGCAGGTCGCCGAGCGAGACCGTACGGGCGCCGTGCGCCACCACGCCGATGGTCTGCGCGGCGGCCAGTTGCCGGGACAGGCGGCGCGCGACCCAGCGCAGCGGCTGGTAGACCGGCTCGATGGTGCCCAGGTCGGGGCAGGTGCCGACGACCACGGCGCAGCCCGCCTCGCGCAGCCGGCGGACCGCGTCGGACAGCAGGCGCACCGAGCGGGCCGGCGGCATCCGGTGCGTGACGTCGTTGGCGCCGATCATGATGACGGCGACGTCGGGCGCGGGCCCCGGCGCCGCCAGGACGAGCGTGACCTGCCGGTCGAGGTCGTCGGACTGGGCGCCGGGCAGCGCCACGTTGTGCAGGTCGACCGGCAGTTCCGCGACGGCGGCGAGGCCGGAGGCGAGCAGTGCGCCCGGAGTCTGCCGGGGGCGGTGGACGCCCTGTCCGGCGGCCGTGGAGTCGCCGAGGAAGCCCAGGCGCAGCGGCGGCCGGTCGGTGCGGTGGGCGAAGGCGGAGCCGTAGCGGCCGTCCGCGCGGGGCGGCTGGGCGCTGGAGCCGCCGACCGTACGGCGGGCGAGGCGGACCTCGGTCAGCAGCAGGCCGACACCGGCCACGCCGAGCAGACCGATCCCACCGCCGCCCACCGCGGCGGCGGTGGCGATCCGCCGTGCCACCCTCGCCCTGGACATCGTCATCGGCATAGGCCGGGCACCTCCCCGTGCAGTGCGTGCGAAATGTGGTTTCGAAAGGGTGCGGAACGTGGTGCGGAATGTGGAGTGGCGTGTGGAGTGACGGGCGGACGGGATCGGAGCGGCGGCGGAGTCGGCGGCAGGGCGGGTCGCGGGGCGTGGGGCGGGACGTCGTGGCGGCGGCGGTGCGGAGCGCCGTACCAAGGTGGTGCCCCGTCGGGCGGGCCGTGCAACGCGCGGCGACTCCATGAGGGGCGGGCAATAGGCTGGTCGGATGGGCGCAGGACAGCGCG
Organism: Streptomyces sp. NPDC026394; assembly: GCF_055567735.1. NCBI lineage: Bacteria > Bacillati > Actinomycetota > Actinomycetes > Kitasatosporales > Streptomycetaceae > Streptomyces > Streptomyces sp. NPDC026394. Next base: position 89,933 of record NZ_JBVHPX010000003.1, on the reverse strand, counting down.
CCCCCGACAGCGGAGACCACCGTGCAGTTTTACGAATCCATGATCGAGCTCGTCGGCAACACCCCGCTGGTGAAGCTCAGGAACGTCACCCGAGGGATCCGGGCGACCGTCCTGGTGAAGGTCGAGTACTTCAACCCGGGCGGCTCCGTGAAGGACCGGATCGCCGTACGGATGATCGAGGCCGCCGAGAAGTCCGGTGAGCTGAAGCCGGGCGGCACCATCGTGGAGCCGACCTCGGGAAACACCGGGGTGGGCCTGGCGATCGTGGCCCAGCAGAAGGGCTACAAGTGCATCTTCGTCTGCCCGGACAAGGTGTCCACCGACAAGATCAACGTGCTGCGGGCGTACGGCGCCGAGGTCGTGGTCTGCCCGACGGCGGTGGACCCGGAGCACCCGGACTCGTACTACAACGTCTCGGACCGGCTGGTCCGTGAGACGCCGGGCGCCTGGAAGCCCGACCAGTACAGCAACCCGAACAACCCGCGTTCGCACTACGAGACGACCGGTCCCGAGCTGTGGGAACAGACCGAGGGAAAGATCACTCATTTCGTCGCGGGCGTCGGCACCGGCGGCACCATCAGCGGCACCGGCCGCTACCTGAAGGAGGCCAGCGAGGGCCGGGTGAAGGTCGTCGGCGCCGACCCGGAGGGCTCGGTCTACAGCGGCGGCTCCGGCCGTCCGTACCTGATCGAGGGCGTCGGTGAGGACTTCTGGCCGAGCGCCTACGACCGTACGGTCGCCGACGAGATCGTGCCGGTCTCGGACAAGGACGCCTTCCAGATGACCCGGCGCCTGGCCAAGGAGGAGGGCCTGCTGGTCGGCGGCTCCTGCGGCATGGCGGTCGTGGCGGGCCTGGAGGTCGCCGAGCGGCTCGGTGAGGACGACGTGGTGGTCGTCCTGCTGCCGGACAGCGGCCGCGGCTACCTCAGCAAGATCTTCAACGACGAGTGGATGGCGGACTACGGCTTCCTGGAGGACGCCGGTACCGCGGCGCGCGTCGGCGACGTGCTGCGGCACAAGGAGGGCGCACTGCCCTCGCTGGTCCACATGCACCCGGAGGAGACGGTCGGCGAGGCCATCGAGGTGCTGCGCGAGTACGGCGTCTCGCAGATGCCGATCGTCAAGCCGGGCGCCGGGCACCCCGACGTGATGGCGGCGGAGGTCGTCGGCTCGGTCGTGGAGCGGGAGCTGCTGGACGCGCTGTTCGCACAGCGCGCGTCGCTCGCCGACCCGCTGGAGAAGCACCTGTGCCCGCCGCTGCCGCAGGTCGGCTCGGGCGAGCCGGTCGGCGACCTGATGGCGGTCCTGGAGAAGGCGGACGCGGCGATCGTGCTCGTCGAGGGCAAGCCGACGGGCGTGGTGAGCCGGCAGGACCTGCTCGCCTTCCTGGCACGGGAGGCCAAGCAGGCGTAGCGCGGGACGCACGGGACGGGCGATGCGCGGCGCCGAGGACAGCCGGCGTCAAGCGACCGTCAGGAAACGGGCGGACACCGCTAGATGTACGTATGCGTCACGTGCCCGCAGCACGGGCTTAACACTGGCCCGGCACAGTGGTGACGGTGGCGATACGGACTTCCGGAGCGGCTCCCGGACCTTCCGCAGATCGCCTGGACGCGACGGCCGGCCCTGACCCGGTCCGCGTCCCCCGCGGGGACCGCCGTCGTCCCGCCCCCGGCCCCGGCCGGGGGCGGCGGTCCCCGCGCACCGGCCCCCGCACCGCCCCGCGGGCGGGCCCCCGCGCCGGCCGGCTCAGTCCCACCCGTCCGCCTCCCGCTTGCGCTTCCCGGGCGCCCACCCGAAGAGGCCGGAGGTGTGCAGCACATTGACGCCGACGATCCCGGCCCAGCTGACCAGCATCCCGATCAGGTCCGCATGGGCCGCGCCGATCGCGGACAGCGGTATCGCCAGGACCAGGGAGACGGTGGCGAAGCCGAAGCGCTCGCCGTAGCCGCTGCCCGGCGCGCACTGCGGGCGGGACGGTGTGGCGCCGCGCGCGACCTGCATCTGCTGCTCGGCGAACTGCCGGCGCACCCGCTGGTCGACCGACGTGTCGAGCTTCTCCAGGAAGCGCTCGACCAACTCCGACTCGTACTCCGGCCCCAGCTCCTTGCGGGTCTGCAGGGTCGCGTCGAGTTCCTTGCGCAACTCCGGGTCATGGGTAGCCATGCTGCCGAGATTACGGACGGGAGGCGGGCCGCGCGGTAGGGCTTTCCCCCGTATTCGTGGGGGTGGAGCCCGGTTCTCCCGGGGCGGCGGGCGGGACGCGGCCGGTGTCGTTGCGGGTGACGGCCCAGTACAGGGCGGCGGGTACGGCCAGGCCGACGAGCCAGGAGATGTCGGCGCCGCCGAGCGGGGACACCAGCGGGCCGGTGCAGAAGTGGGTCGCCAGGAAGGGGAACTGGGCCAGCACCCCGGCCGCGTACACCGCCAGCGCCCGGCCGTTCCAGGCGCCGTAGCGGCCCGCCGGGTCGCTGAGCGCCGGGATGTCGTAACGCTCCTTGGAGATCAGGTAGTAGTCCACCAGGTTGATCGCCGACCAGGGGGTGAAGAAGGTCAGCAGGAACAGCAGGAAGTCCTTGAACGAGGTGAGGAAGGAGTCCTTGCCGAGCAGGGCGACGGCGGTGCCGGCCAGCATGATGCCGGCGATGTAGGCGGCCCGGCCGCGTGGCGTGAGGGCGCTCCCCTTGCCGCCGGCGCCGGGCGGCCCCGGCGTGCGGAAGCCGCTGACGCCGGTGACCAGCGACATGAAACCGCCGTAGGTGTTCAGGACGTTGATGGTCAGCTTGCCGAGGGCGATGACGAAGTACAGCGCCGAGGCGATCAGACCGGTGCCGCCCAGGGAGACGACGTAGGAGACCTCGTGGCCGACGAAGGCGGCGGGGGCCGCGGCGGCGGCCAGTGCGCCGAAAGTCATCGACCACTGCGAGCCGAGGACCGAGCCGGACAGCGTCCACCAGAAGGTGGCGCGGGTGGAGGTGTGCCGGGGGAGGTAGCGGGAGTAGTCGGCGACGTACGGGCCGAAGGCCAGCTGCCAGGAGGCGGACAGCGAGACGGCGAGGAGGAAGAGCGGGAAGGAGAAGGACCGGTCGTGCAGGAGCACGGCCAGGTCGGCCCGCTCCAGCAGGCGCGCGCCGAGGTAGAGGAAGGCCAGCGCGCAGACGGCGCTGGCGACGCGGCCCAGGATGTGGACGAGCCGGTAGCCGACCGCGGCGGCGACGGCGGTGAGCACGGCGAAGACGACGATGCCCGGGGTGTCGCCCAGGTGCGTCAGCGCGCCGACCGCCTGCCCGGCCAGCACCGTGCCGCTGGCGAAGAAGCCGACGTACATCACGATGACCAGGGCCAGCGGCACCACCGCGCCGCGCACCCCGAACTGGGCCCGGGAGGTGATCATCTGCGGCAGGCCGAGGCGCGGCCCCTGGGCGGAGTGCAGCGCCATGACCGCGCCGCCGAGGAGGTTGCCGAGCAGCAGGCCGATCAGGGACCAGAAGGCGTTGGCGCCGAACACGACGGCCAGGGCGCCCGTGACGACGGCGGTGATCTGGAGATTGGCACCGAGCCACAGGGTGAACTGGCTGACCGGCGTGCCGTGGCGTTCGTCGTCCGGGACGACGTCGATCGAGCGCTGTTCCACCACTGCCGCCATCGGCTGCTCTCTTCCGCGCATCGGCTGTATGAGCTCATGCAGGATCGATGCGGGTGAATGGAAAAATCAATACCCCGGGCCGGAAAAGCTGCCGGGGGAGGCCGTGGGCTCCAAGGGACGCAACTCGTCCGCGTACGAGACGGAGAGACGGCGCATCAGCCCGTCCTCGGTGATGGCGTACTGCCCCAGACGCCACAGCGGCGGCGAGTACGCGTGCAGGGACACCGCGTCGTCGGTGGCGCCGGTGAGGCGGTGGATGTGGTCCGGGCCGAAGCAGAAGGAGGCACCGGCCCGGACGGGGGTGGCCAGGTGCGTGCCGCCGATGCGCGGGTTGGTCTCGGTCAGTACGCCCTGGACGACCCGGACCGCGCCGGACGAGAGGTCGTGGTCGTGCCAGCCGGTGTCGTTCTGCCGGGTCCAGCACAGCAGCCAGATGTCGACATAGCTGTCCCGGTGCAGGGAGGCGTAGTGCCGCTCGGCGTCGGAGAAGGCGACCTCGCCGCGCCAGAGGCCGGGCGCCCCGGCCAGCCGGTCGACGAGGGTGCGCAGTTCGCGCTTGCCGAGGGTGCGGGCGGGGAGGGCGGCGAAGAGTGCGGGGGCGTCGTGCGGGGGTGCCGCGGGGACCTCGGAGGACATGTGCGGGCTCCTTACGCCGGGCCGAGGAGGCGGGCGGGGTTGGCGGTGCGCAGGGCGTGCACGGCGGTGGTGCCGAGGCCGGGCACGTCCGGCAGGGCGTACGGGCGGTCGCTGGCGTGCACCACGGCGTCGATGCCGACGGCGCGGACGACCGCGTCCACGGCGTGCGTGCCGTAGGAGGAGGTGTCGTAGAAGACGCCGGGGTCGACGCGCCCGCGGTCCCGGCCGCCCCGCGCGACGAGGCGTTCGCCGTGCAGCGGAGCGAGGCCCGCGAGGGCGGCGAAGCAGACGCGCAGGCGCGGGTGGCGGGGACGGCCGAAGGCACGGAAGGCGAACCAGGCGGCGTGCAGTTGCTGGAGGTACGGGACCAGGGCGGGCCACCACGGAGGGCTTCCCGGCGGGGCCGGGGGAGCGGGCCCGGGGTGGATGAACAGAGGTTTTCCCAGGTCTTCCGCGGCATCGAGAAGAGGCGCGCAGCGCATCCACCCAGCGGCGTCGGGCAGGGCGGTGGCGGGGAGTTGCAGCCCGACGCAGCCGCTGCGCAGCAGACGCACGACGGAGGCGGGGTCGGGAGTCCCGGCGGACAGGCAGGGCGCGGCCCAGACGCCGAAGGGCGCGGGCAGCGCGAGCGCGCCCTCGTGGAAGGCGTCGAGCAGCGGTACGGCCTCGGCAGGCGGCAGGAATTCGACGCCGAGCGGGCTGGAGAGGCAGATCAGGGCCCGGTCGAGCCCGTCGGCGCGGGCCAGCTCCGTCCGGGCGGTGAGGTCGTGGTCGGCGAGATCGACGGCGTACGGGGGTTCGCCGGGCAGGTGCAGCGTCCAGCCGTCCAGGCGGGGCGGGACGCGGCGGGTGCGCAGCAGGTCGGTGAACTGCGGTGGCCACAGATGCTGGTGGACGTCGGAAGACACGGGCTTCCTCCGGTGGGGGGAGGAGGTCAACCGCTTCAGTGATGCGATTCAGTGAAGCGATTAACCGAAACGGCTGTCAAGGGAACGGCGGGGGCGCCCACGCGCACCCGGCGGCGGACGGACGGAGCAACACGCGGGACGCACCGATGCCTTGGGTAGGCTTCCGGCATGGCCAGGCCCCGTAAGCGCACCACTCTCCGCGAGGTGGCCGAGGCCACCGGGCTCTCCACCGCCGCCGTCTCCTACGCCCTGCGCGGTACGCACGTCTCCAAGGAGACCGAGGAACGGGTGCGCAAGGCCGCCGCCGAACTCGGCTACGAGGCGGACCCCATCGCCCGCGCCCTGGCCAGCGGCCGGACGAGCATGGTCGGCGTGCTGGCCGGCGACCTCCAGGACCTGTGGCAGCAGCAACTGATGGCGGCGATAGGGCGGGAACTGCTCGCGGGCGACCGCTACGCCCTGATCCTTGACGCGGGCGGCGACCCGCAGCGCGAACTCGCCCTGGCCAAACAGCTCCGCGACCAGCGCGTGGACGGCCTGCTGGTGTCGCCGGTCGACCCCTCGGCGGCGGGCTGGGCGCAGATCGCCGAGGCGGTGCCGGTGGTCTCCATCGGGGACTCGCTGCGCCGCGCCCGTACGGCGGGCGAGGTGCTGTTCGACAACCGCGCCGGGATCGACGCCGTACTGGAGTACCTGGTGGGGCTGGGGCACCGGCGGGTCACCGTCCTGACGCCGACCGGCCCGTCCACCCCCGACCGGCCCGCCGACGTGTACGTACGGGAAGCGGCCGGACGCCTCGGCATCACCGCCGAAGTCCTGCCGTGCGCCCAGGAACTGGGCGAGGCGACGGCGGTCGCGCGGCGTGTGCTGGGCGGCGGCGGACCGGGCGGGGCGACGCCGACGGCGGTGTTCTGCTTCTCCGACTCGATCGCGTACGGGGTCTACGCGGCGGCGGCCGAGGCGTCGCTGGCCGTCGGCCGGAACGTCTCGGTGGTCGGCTTCGACGACCACCCCGTCTCCCGGGTGCTCACCCCGCCCCTGACGACACTGGACTGGGGACTCGCCGGCATCGCCGAGGAGGCGGCGCGGCTGGCCGTCGCGGCCATCGAGGGGCGGCGCGTCCGGCGCAAGCGGATGCTGTGCGCGCCGCGGCTGAGCGAGCGGGGGTCGGCGGTACGAGTCTGAGGGCGCCCGGGACGCCGACGACTCTCCGCGACACCGACGACTCTCCGCGACACCGATGACTCCCAGGGACACCGACGACTCCCCGGGACACCGGCGACTCTCCGGGGCCCGTGGCGCCTCGGACCCCCGTGGCGCGGGCTCCGCGTCCCCGCGGTCTTGCCCGACTGTATATCGTCATGCAGAGTCATCAGTGAGTGAATAAGGGCTGTCGGGGAAGGGAGCCGCGCACCATGCCGTCCCGGACTCTGGACCAGGGCGGACGGCCCGGCCGTACGCCTGCCGCGGCGCGTTCCGCCGGGGCCGTGCCCACGGTCGCCCTCGAAGGGCGCGGTCTCGGCGTGGCCGGGATCGCCGCGCTCGCGGACGGTACGGCCCGGCCCGCCGCCCTGCGCGCCGAAGACCTCGCCTGCGCCGAGGCGTCCTGGACGACCGCCCGCCGCCTCGCCGCCACCGGCCGGGTCTACGGCCGCAGTACCGGCGTCGGCGCCAACCGCACCGAGGACGTGGCCGTCGCCGACGACGGGCACGGTCTGCGTCTGCTGCGCAGCCACGCCGGGGCGATCGGCGACCCGTTGCCCGCCCGTGAGGTGCGCGCCATGCTCGCCGTACGCGCCAACCAGTTGCTGGCGGGCGGCGCGGGACTGCGCCCCGCGGTGATCACCGCGCTGGTCCGGGCGCTGGAGACCGGCGCGTACCCGGTCGTCAACGAGTACGGGGCGGTCGGCACCGGAGACCTGGCCGCGCTCGCGCAGACCGGGCTGGCGCTCGCCGGTGAGCACCCCTGGGTGACGCCGGGCGGCGGCCCGGCCCCCGCCCCTCTCGCCCTGGACGGCAACGACGCGCTCGCCTTCATCAGCAGCAACGCACTCACCCTCGGCCAGGCCGCACTCGCCCTGGACGGACTGCGCCGCCTGCTGGCCGCCGCGCTGCCGGTCGCCGCGCTCTCCCTGCTCGCGGTCGGCGGCTCCCACGAGCCGTTCGCCGCGCCGGTCGTACAGGCCCGCCCGCACCCCGGATCGGCCGCCGTCGCCGCCCGGATGCGGGAACTGACCGGTGCCCCCGCCCGGCCCGCGCCGCCGCTGGGCCGCATTCAGGACCCGTACGGCTTCCGCTGCATCCCGCAGATCCACGGCCCCGCGCTGGAGGCCGCCGACGCCCTCGACCGGGTCCTGGCCGTCGAGGTGAACGCCGCGGCCGAGAATCCGCTCATCAGCGTGGCGGACCAGGCGGCCTACCACCACGGCAACTTCTACGCCGCCCACCCGGTCCTCGCGCTCGACGGCTTCCGGCTCGCCGTGCTCCAGACCGCGCTGCTGTCCGCCGCCCGCCTCGCCGCGCTCTCCGAGCCGGACCTCACCCGGCTGCGGCCGTTCCTCGGCGACCAGGCGCCGGCCAGCTCCGGCGTGATGATCCTCGAATACGCGGCCGGGGCCGCCCTCGGCGAGCTGCGGGCCGCCTCGCAGCCCGCGTCCCTCGGGCACGCGGTCCTCTCCCGCGGCGTCGAGGAGCAGGCCAGCTTCGCGTCGCTCGGCGCCCGCCAGACGCTGCGCGCCTGCGTCACGTACCGGCGGGTGCTCGCCTGCGAACTCGTCGCGGCCGTACGGGCGTTGCGGATGCGGTCGCTGGAGCCCGAGCCGGACGTGCCGGCGGCCCGCGCCTTCTCCCTGGCCGCCGGGGCGCTGGACGCGCGGATGGCGGACCGGCCGCTGACGGAGGACGTGGCGGTGGCGGAGGGGCTGTTGGACGGGCTGGCCGCGCTGTGAGCCGGGGCGGAAGGGCCGGAGAAGGCGGCGGAACGGGCAACGGGGACGGCGGCCGGGACAGCGGCGGGGACGGCGGCGGGCAATGGAACGGGGAACGCGCCCCGATTACGTACAGTCGGGCGGCGGGACGGGACCCGCGCGGTACAGCGCCGCCCCGCACGACCAGGAACGACACGAAGGCCGGCAGCACGGCCGCGAACACGGCCGGGAGGCAGCGATGAACGGGGACGGCGGCGAGGACCGTGGCGGTACGGCGGCGGAAGCGGAAGAGGGCCTGCGGGGGACGCCGGAGTCCGGTCCCGGAGCGGACACCGGCGCGGCGGCGCGCCTGCAGAAGCTCTTCGAAGGGCACCGCCTCACCCCGACCCAGCGGCGCATCGCGCACTGCATGGTGCGCCGGGCCGCCGACGCGCCCTTCCTCTCCAGCGTCGAACTGGCCGAACTGGCCGGGGTCAGCCAGCCCTCGGTGACCCGCTTCGCGGTCGCCCTCGGCTTCGACGGCTACCCGGCGCTGCGCAAACACCTGCGCGAGGTCGCGCCCGCCGCGGCGGCGCGCGGCACCGGGACGTACAACGAGTACCAGCAGGCCGTACAGGCCGAGATCGACAACCTGCGGCACCTCGCGGCGGTGCTGGCCGACCCGGGCCCGGTGGTCCGGGCGGGCCGGCTCTTCGCGGCCTCCCGGCCCCTGCCGGTCCTCGGCCTGCGGGCGGCGACCGCGCAGGCCGCCGGTTTCGCGTACTTCGCGCGCAAGGTGCACCCGGACGTCCGGCTGCTCGACGAGGGCGGCACGATGCTCACCGACCGCATCGACGCGGCGGTGAAGGCGGGCGCGGGCACCCTGCTGTGCTTCGCGCTGCCGCGCCACCCGCGCGAGGTGGTGGACGCCCTGGAGTACGCGCGCGCCGCCGGTCTGACCGTCGTGACGGTCGCGGACAGCGCCTTCGCGCCGGTCGCCCGCCACACCGACCTGCTGCTGCCCGCCGCGGTCGGCACCGGCCTCGCCTTCGACACGGCCTGCGCGCCGATGCTGCTCGGCCGGGTGCTGCTGGAGGCGATGTGCGACGCGCTGCCGGACGCGCAGGCGCGACTGGAGGAGTTCGACGCGAAGGCCGCCGAGCGGGGGCTGTTCGTGGAGTGAGCCGCCGGCGCAGCTCCGGCACCCCCTTCGGCCTCACGGAATTCTCAGACGGGCTGGCTACCATCCGCCGCCGTGACGGGGATCCGTAGCCGGATCGTGGAGCGAGGAGGTTGTCGTGGGTCGCGGGGCTGTTGCGCTGGCGCGGGTGGCGGTGCTGGTACGGGCGCCGGCCGGGTGGCTGTGGTGGCCGGGTGTGCTGGCCGCGGGGGCGGGCGTGCTGGTGCCCGGACTGACCGGGCGGCGGATCGGGGTCTACGCCGGGGCGGCGCTGTTCGTCGTCGCGGCATACGTGGTCTTCGCGGTGCGCCGCAAGCGGTACGCGCACCTGGCGAAGGCGGCGTCCCGGGCCGGCAAGACGGCGATCCTCCAGGACCGTGCCGTGACGCTGCGGGTCTGGCGGCGGGCCCACCGCTGGTGGCTGCTGCTTGCCTTCCTGGCGGCGGCCGGCTCGTCGTTCGCGCTGCCCGCGGCGGGCGGGATGCTGCTGGCCGGGGCGGGGCTCGGGCTGTGGGCCAAGGCGCTGTGGCTGGGCCGCTGGGAGCGGGACCACGACGCGCTGTTGTGGGTCCGTACGGAGGCGGCCGTACGCGGCGGGCCCGCCGGGCGGGACGTCCGCGGCCATCTGACGACGGGCGTGGCGGCCAAGGACGCGCGTCCGGGCGGGGCGAGGGCGGCCCGGCCGAAGGCGGCCGGGCGGAAGGCCGCAAAGGTCTGACGGCTGCGCCGGCTGGTCCTGGGGCCGTCCGACGGCTGGGGATTCACTCCCCCCGCACGCGCAGGACGAGCTGGTTCACGCCCCACAGGGCGATGCCGATCACCACCAGCACGGCGGCCCGTACGTACACCTCCAGCGGCCGGTCGGCGAGCGGACCGGCCAGCGCGAGGGCCCCGGCGGCGCCGAGCACCGGCAGGACGGTGGGCGTACGGAAGTGGTGGTGCGGCACCCGGTCGCGGCGCAGCACCAGCACCGCCACGTTGACGACCGCGAAGACGCACAGCAGCAGGAAGGCCGTCGTGTCGCCGAGCCCCTCGATCTCGCCGGTGAGGACCAGGCCCAGGGCCAGCACCGTGGTCAGGGCGATGCCGACGACGGGCGTGCGGCGGCCCGGCAGGACGCGGGCCACGGCGCGCGGCAGGATGCGCTCGTTGGCCATGCCGTAGCACAGCCGGGAGGCCATCATCAGGTTGATCAGCGCGGAGTTGGTGACCGCGCACAGCGCCATCAGCGCGAACACCGTCGGCGGGAACGTCGCGCCGCCCGCGTGCACCACCTCCAGCAGCGGCGCCGACGACTCCTGGAGCCGCCGGTGGTCGACGAGCAGCGACGAGACCAGGGCCACCAGGATGTAGACGGTGCCGGTGATCCCCACCCCGAGGAAGATCGCGCGGGGGAAGCTGCGGCCGGGGTGCGCGGTCTCCTCCGCCATGTTCACCGAGTCCTCGAAGCCGACGAAGGCGAAGAAGGCGAGCCCGGTGGCGCCCAGCACGCCGGTCAGCACCGCGAAGCCGGTGCCGCCGGTGTCCAGCTCGGCCAGCCGCGCCGGCTCCCCGCCGCCCGTCCAGACCGCGTACACCCCCAGCCCGATGATGACCAGCAGGCCGGACACCTCGACCAGGGTCAGCACCACGTTCGTCTTCACCGACTCCGCCACACCGCGCAGGTTCAGCGCGGCCAGCGCCAGGACGAACACCACCGCCACCAGGGTCGGCGGCAGGTCGGCGAAGGCGCGCAGGTAGTCGCCGCTGAAGGCGCGGGCCGCGGCGCTCGCCGAGGACAGGCCCGAGCACATCACCATGAAGGCGACGAGGAACGTCAGGAACGGCACCCGGAACGCCTTCTGGGTGTAGAGCGCGGCCCCCGCCGCCTTCGGGTACTTGCCGACCAGCTCCACGTACGAGGCGGCGGTCAGCGCGGCGATCCCGAAGCCGATCACGAAGGGCAGCCACAGGGCGCCGCCGACCTTGCCCGCGACCTTGCCGGTGACGGCGTACACGCCGGTGCCGAGGATGTCCCCGACCACCAGCAGGACCAGCAGTTTGGGACCGATGGCGCGGCGCAGGGGGGTGTCGGAAGCGCTCGGGCCGCTCGGGTCGGCCGGTCCCGGGGAGTCCGTGGAGGGGGTCTGCATGAGCCCGGGATGCCCGCTCCAGGAGATCTTTAGAGCTGGGTGAGCGCGTCCGCGTGGGCGCCGCCGCTCTCCGCGACCAGTTCGGCCATCCGCTGCGCGGCCCGTACGGTCGCCCAGCGCGGGGCGCCGTCCGGCCCCGGCGCGTACCCGTACACCCCGGGCCGGGGGAGCGAGTTGTACGCGAAGTGGGTGGAGAAGTAGTACGCGCCGGTGTCCAGGAGGGCGACGTGGTCGCCCGGCTCCAGGGGCGGCAGCGGCCGGTTCCGGGCGACCAGGTCGCCCGCGAAGCAGCAGGGCCCGGCGACGTCCTGGGCGACCGGATCGCCGGTCTTGGGGCGCCCCTGAGCGTCGTACGCGGCCACCCGTACCGGCCAGGCGTCCGGCGCGAAGACCGTACGGGTGGCGATCTGCGCCCCCGCGTGGGTGACCGCGATGCGCCGCCCGCCGGCCGACTTGGCGTACTCGACACGGGCCAGGACCAGGCCGTGCTTGGCGAGCAGCGAGCGGCCGAACTCGGTCACCAGGCCGTACCGGCCGTCGAAGAGCCCCGGCACGGTGCGGTGCAGCAGCCGGGCGTGGTCGCGGTACGTCGGCGCCACCGCGTCGGACGCGAAGTTCACCGGCAGGCCGCCACCGATGTCCAGCGTGGTGACCCGGGCCCGCGCGGCCCTCTCGTTGATCTCCTCGGCCAGCTCGTACAGGACCCGCACCCCTTCCGCCATCAACTCCAGCGGCATGCCCTGGGACCCGACGTGGGCGTGCAGGCGGGTCAGCCACGGCCGGTCCAGGAAGGCCCGTACGACACGTTCGCGGGCGTCCTCGTCGCGCAGCGCCACGCCGAACTTCGACGTGCCGGTGGCGGTGCTCATCGCGTCGATGCTGCCGCCGCCGAGCTGCGGGTTGACGCGCAGGCCCAGCGGTGAGGCGGTCGGCGCGGAAGCGGTCAGGGCGTCCAGGCGGTCCAGTTCACCGAAGCTGTCGGCGTTGACGGCGATGCCGAGGGCGAGTGCCTCGCGCAGCTCGGCGTGGGTCTTGGCGGGCGAGTCCAGCACGGTACGGGCCGGCGGCACACCGGCCGCGCGGGCCAGCGCCAGTTCGCCGGGACTGGCCACCTCGCAGCCCAGCCCCTCCCGCGCGAGCAGGCGCAGTACGGGGACGAGCGAGGCGGCCTTGACGGCGAAGGCGTGCAGGACCGGCGTGCCGTCCGCGGTGAACTCCTCGAACGCGGCGCGCAGTTCGGCGGCGGACCGGCGGATGCCGGTGACGTCCAGGAGCCCCGCGACGGGATCGGCCGTGCTCACCAGCCCCTGGGCGACGGCTGCCGCGACGGCGCGGTCCCGCAGGGCGGCGTCGGAGGAAGGCGGGGGCGGGGGTGTCGCGGTGCTCATGGCACCACTCCACCACCTGCCCGCCGTGGCCGCCATCGACCGGCACACGCGCAGGCGGTGTTGACCTGTCCGGCCCGCGGCAATAACGTCACGGCGCTCTCACGAGGGGGCCCTTCACGCGGACGCGCGACGCGGAACGGTGGTGCGGGTTCATGCGATACCGGCACGTCCAGGCGAAACCGGCGGTGCGGCACGGCTCCCCGTGTCCGCCGCCCCGGCCCCCGTACCCCGACGTGGCCGTGGTCGGCAGCGGCATCGTCGGCGCGGCCTGCGCCGAAGCGCTCACCCGGCGCGGCGTACGGGTCACCGTCGTGGACCGCGCGCCGCTCGCCTCCGGCACGACCGCCCACGGCGAGGGCAACGTCCTGGTCTCCGACAAACCGCCAGGACCCGAACTGGACCTGGCGCTGGCCTCGGCGGCCCGCTGGCCACGGCTGCTCGCGGAGCTGGGGGACGAACTGGGCGCGGGGCTCGCGGAGCGGTGCGAGTACGAGACGAAGGGCGGCCTGGTCGTGGCCCTCGGGGAGGCGGGCGCACGGGCGCTGGCCGGGTTCGCCGCCGCCCAGCGGGCCGCCGGTGTCACGGCCCACGAGGTCGCACCGGACGCCGTGCACGCCCGCGAACCGCACCTCGCGCCGGGCGTCCGCGCCGCCGTCCACTACCCGCAGGACGCCCAGATCCAGCCGGTCGCGGCGGCCGTCGCGCTGCTCGGTGCCGTACGGCGACGCGGCGGCACACTGCGGGCCGGGGTGCGGGCGCTCGGCGTGGAGCGCGGCACGGGCGGGCGGGTGACGGCGCTGCGCACGTCGGCCGGGACGCTGCCGTGCGGGGCGGTCGTCAACGCCTGCGGGCCGTGGGCGGGCCGGTTCGCGGCGGAGGCGGGCGTGCCGCTGCCCGTCCAGCCGCGCCGGGGCCTGGTGCTGGTCACCGCGCCGCTGCCGCCGGGCACGGTCCGGCACAAGGTGTACGACGCCGACTACGTGGGCGCCGTCGGCAGCGGCGACGCCGACCTGCGGACCTCGACGGTGGTCGAGGCCACCCGGGGCGGGACTGTGCTCATCGGGTCCAGCCGGGAGCGGGCCGGCTTCGAGGAACGTTTCCGCGTCGACGTCCTGCGCGAACTGGCCCGCAAGGCGACGGCGCTGTTCCCGGTGCTGGGCCGGGTCCCGGCGATCCGCGCGTACGGCGGCTTCCGCCCGTACACCCCCGACCACCTCCCGGTCATCGGCCCGGACCCGCGCCTGCCGGGCCTGTGGCACGCCACCGGACACGAAGGCGCGGGCATCGGACTGGCCCCCGCGACCGGCGAACTCCTCGCCCGGCTGTACGCGGGCGAACCGCCGTGCCTCGCCCCGGAGCCCTACCGGGTGGCCCGGCCGGGACTGGCGGAGGAGGCGCGGTGTTCCGCGTGACGGTGAACGGCGCCGAGCGATGGGCACGTACCGGCCAGACGGCCGCCGCGGTCCTGCTGGCCGCGGGGCGCGCCTCCTGGCGGACCACCCGCGGCGGCCGCCCGCGCGGGGTCTTCTGCGGGATCGGCGTCTGCCACGACTGCCTCGTGGTCGTCAACGGCGTACCGGACGTACGGGCCTGCCGGCGCGTGGTCGAGGCGGGCGACCGCATCGAGACCCAGGAGGGCACGCCGTTGCCGTGCCTGCCCCCGGAGGCGGGCACGGGCGCGCCCGCGGGGACGGTGCGCGACGTGCCGGTGGTCGTCGTGGGCGCCGGTCCGGCGGGCCTGGCGGCGGCGCTGGCGGCGGCCGGGGCCGGGGCGTGGGTGGCGCTGGTGGACGACGGGCAGCGGCCGGGCGGGCAGTTCCTCCGGCAGGCGGCGGACGGCCCGGCGCGGGGCGCGGCGGTCCGCGCCGTACAGGAGCACCCGCGCGTCGAGTGGCTTCCGGGGTGCACGGTCTGGGCGCTGGAGCCGGACGGTGGGCCGCCGGGCACGCCGGGCCGTACGGACGCGGGCTGGACCGTACACGTCCTCCAAGGGCCCGCCGACGCCCCCGGCCGCACGGCGCACACACTGCGCGCCGCCGCGCTCGTGCTGTGCACCGGCGCGTACGACCGGGCCCTGCCGTTCCCCGGCTGGGACCTGCCGGGCGTCGTCACGGCGGGCGCGGCCCAGGCCCTCGCCAAGGGCCAGCGCACGGCGATCGGCCGCCGGGTGGTGGTCTGCGGCACCGGACCGTTCCTGCTGCCGGTCGCGTCGTCGCTGCTCACCGTGGGCGCACGCGTCCTCGGGGTGTACGAGGCGGGCTCGCCGGCCGCCTGGCTGCGCGCCCCCGTGGCCGCGCTCCGCGACGGTCGCGCCAAACTGCCCGAACTGCTCGGGTACGCCGCCGGTCTGGCGCGGCACCGCGTTCCCTACCGGGCCCGCCGGGCCGTCGTGGCGGCGCACGGACGGGAGCGCGTCGAGGCGGTGACGGTGGCCCGCCTCACCCCCGACTGGCGGATCAGACCCGGCACCGAACGCCGCATCGAGGGCGTGGACGCGGTCTGCGTCGGCTACGGCTTCACCCCGCAACTGGAACTCGCCCTCGCCGCGGGCTGCGCGCTGCGCGACAACTCCTGGGTCACGGTGGACGCCTGGCAGCGGACCTCCGTCCCCGGCGTGTACGCGGCGGGTGAACCCACCGGCGTCGGCGGCGCGGCACTCGCCGCCGCGGAAGGCGAACTGGCGGGGCTGGCGGCCGCCCGCCGGGCGGTGCCCGCCGCGGCGGCCCACGTGGTGGCGCGCGCCCCGGCCGCCCGGCGGCAGGTCGTCGCGGGCCGCCGCTTCGCCCGGCTGCTCGCCGCGGCCCATCCCGTACGCGACGGGTGGCACGGCTGGCTCGGCGAGGACACGCTCGTCTGCCGCTGCGAGGAGGTCCCGTACGGCGCCCTGCGTACGGCGGCGGGGGAGCCGGGCGTGGACGGCGTGGGTGCTGTGGACGGTGGGGCGGAGGGGGCCGGTGGGGACGACGGGGGCAGCCTCGCGGCCGACGGCATGTGCACGTTCAAGCTCACCACGCGCATCGGCCTGGGCCCCTGCCAGGGCCGGATCTGCGCCCGTAACGCGGCCGGACTCCACGGCCCGGACGCTCTCCCCGACCCCCAGACCGCCGACCGCCGCCCGATCGCCCAGCCGGTCCGCCTCGCGGACCTGGCCGCGCCCGGCCCCGTACCCCGTGACCCCGGCGCCCCCGACCCCGCCGCACCGTACCGAGAGGACCCGACATGACGGACCACGCGACGCCGCAGTCCCGTACGTCCCGCACCGCCGCCGCCTCCCGTGCGCCGCTGACCGGTGTCATCGTCGCCACCACCCTGCCGTACGCCGAGGACCGGAGCGCGCCCGCCGGGCTCCGGCCGGACCTCGACCGGTACGCCGAGCACTGCCGCTGGCTCGTCGACAGCGGCTGTCACGGCGTCGGGCCGAACGGTTCGCTCGGTGAGTACTCCTCCCTCACCGACGACGAGCGGCGCGCGGTGGCCCGTACGGCCGTCGCGGCGGTGGGACGGGACGCGCGGGTCGTCGTGGGCGTGCACGGGGTCGGCTCGCACCAGGCGCGGCACTGGGCGGAGCTGGCGGCCGAGGACGGCGCGGACGGCGTGCTGTGCCTGCCGCCCACCCTCTACCGGGCCAACACCGCCGAGGTGGTGCGGCACTTCGAGGAGGTCGCGGCCGTCGGCCTGCCGGTGATGGTCTACAACAATCCGCTCGACACGAAGGTCGACCTGACGCCGGAGACGCTGCGCGAGGTCGCCGCGATCGACGGGGTCGTGGCGGTCAAGGAGTTCTCGGGGGACATCCGCCGGGTGCTGCACATCAAGGAGCAGGCCCCCGGCCTGGACGTGGTGGCGGGCGCCGACGACCTGGTGCTGGAGGCGCTGCTGATGGGCGCCACCGGCTGGTTCGCCGGCTTCCCCAACGTCTTCCCCGCCGCCTGCGTCCGCCTCTACGACCTCGCCCGGGCCGGGCGGGTGGCCGAGGCGCGGGAGCTGTACGAACCGCTGGTCGCCGCGTTCCGGTGGGACTCGCGTACCGAGTTCGTGCAGGCGATCAAGCGCGGGATGGACCTCGTCGGCCGGTACGGCGGGCCCTGCCGGCCGCCACGCGGCCCGCTGCTGCCCGAGCGCCGGCGGCAACTGGACGCGGACCTGCGCGGCGCCGTGCAGGCGCTGGAGATCTGGGCGAAAGCGGCCGGGTGATGGCGGCCGACGGCTCCCGGGCCGCCTCGCTCGCCGCCCGCAGCGTGCACACCTTCAGCGCCGTGGACTCGCACACCGAGGGAATGCCGACCCGCGTCGTCACCGACGGCGTCGGCACCATCCCCGGCGCGACCATGGCCGAACGCCGCGGCTACTTCGTCGAACATCTCGACCACATCCGCCAGTTGCTGGTCAACGAACCGCGCGGACACCCCGCCATGAGCGGGGCGATCCTCCAGCCGCCGACCCGGCCCGACGCCGACTGGGGCGTCGTCTACATCGAGGTCTCCGGCTGCCTGCCGATGTGCGGGCACGGCACGATCGGCGTCGCGACGGTCCTCGTCGAGACGGGCATGGTGGCGGTCACCGAGCCCGTCACGACCGTACGGCTGGACACCCCGGCGGGGCTGGTGGCGGCCCGGGTCGCGGTCCGTGACGGCCGCGCCGAGCACGTCACCCTGCACAACGTCCCCTCGTACGCACACGAACTGGACGCCGTGGTGAAGGTGCCCGGCTACGGCGAGGTCCGCTACGACCTGGCGTACGGCGGCAACTTCTACGCGATCACCCCGCTCGCCGCGCTGGGCATCCCGTTCGCCGCCGCCCACCTGGACGAGATCATCGCCGCCGGGCTCGCGGTGATGGCCGCGGTCGACGAGCGCGACCGGCCCGTCCACCCGGCCGACCCGGGCATCTCCGGCTGTCACCACGTACAGTTCACGGCCCCCGGAACACCGGGACCGGACGGGTCGGACTCCCGTAACGCCATGGTCGTCCACCCCGGCTGGCTCGACCGCTCGCCCTGCGGCACCGGCACCAGCGCCCGGATGGCCCAGCTCCACGCGCGCGGCACGCTCCCGCTGCACCGGCCCTTCGTCAACGAGTCCCTGATCGGCACCCGCTTCACGGGCCGGCTGGTGGACACCGGGCGGGTCGGCGGCCGGGCGGCGGTCGTGCCGACGGTCACCGGGCGGGCCTGGATCACCGGCACGGCCACGTACGTCCTGGACCCGGCCGACCCGTTCCCCCGGGGATTCGTGCTGTAGCGGAGGCGGTGGCGGGTTCCCGGTTTCGGGTGTGCGGCTGCGAAGGTGAACAGTCGTGCGCGGCCGTCGCGCACGAGCGGAGAGAAAGCGGAGTACATGTTCACCAAGGGGATATCGGGCCGGCAGTACGCGCGGCGAGGAGCCGGCGCGCTGGCCGCCGCGGCCGTGGCACTGGCGTTGCAGACCGGAACGGCGACGGCTTCTGACGCGGGTACGGGCGAGGCGCCGGCTTCGGCTGCGCACACGGCCCAGGCTCCCGCCCCGGCCCCGGCTCCCGCCCCGGCCTCCGCCGTACGGATCACCGAGGGCCAGGTCGGGGAGGCCGCTCCCGGCGGCACGCTGCTCTACCCGAGTGTGACCAGCTGTCTGACCGTGACGGTCCGCCTCGCGGACGGCGGCCTGGTGGGCGCGCACGCCAGCCTGTTCCAGGTACCGGGGGAGTACCGCTCCGACCGCGTCCTCGGCGCCCTGCGGGACCGGGTGGGCGGCCGGGACGTGACCGCGGTGGAGGTCAGGGGCGCGGTCGGTGCCTGGCTCCCCGGCTACTTCACCAAGGCGATCGAGAGCTACGGGGAGGGCGAGAGCGTGCCGTTCCCGGCCGAGCCCGACCCCGACGGCCTGGCGGCGGCGGTGGCGGACGGCCTGGGACAGCCGCGCGCGAAGGTCACGGTGACGGACGTGCCGGACGGCGACCAGACGGTGCGCTGAGGGAGCGGCCCGCGGGCCGGGGCGGCGGACGGGCCGCCCCGACCTGTTGACTAGGCCTATTCAGCACTCCAAGATGTGAATAGCTCGATCCATTCGCATCGACGTCAGGGAGGCACGGCCCATGTCAGGACCGCGACCCGTGCGGGCACCGCGCGGTACGGAACTGAGCGCCCGGGGATGGCAGCAGGAAGCCGCGCTGCGCATGCTGCAGAACAATCTCGACCCGGAGGTCGCCGAGCACCCGGACCAGCTCGTCGTCTACGGCGGCACCGGCAAGGCCGCCCGGGACTGGCGCTCCTTCGACGCGATGGTGCGCACCCTGACCACGCTCAAGCAGGACGAGACGATGCTCGTCCAGTCCGGGCGGCCGGTCGGCGTCATGCAGACGCACGAGTGGGCGCCGCGGGTCCTGATCGCCAACTCCAACCTGGTGGGCGACTGGGCCAACTGGGAGGAGTTCCGCCGCCTGGAGGCCCTGGGCCTGACCATGTACGGGCAGATGACCGCCGGTTCGTGGATCTACATCGGCACCCAGGGCATCCTCCAGGGCACGTACGAGACGTTCGCCGCCGTCGCCGCGAAGAAGTTCGACGGCTCGCTGGCCGGCACGATCACCCTCACCGCCGGACTCGGCGGCATGGGCGGCGCCCAGCCGCTCGCCGTCACGATGAACGACGGCGTCGCGATCTGTATCGACTGCGACCCGCGGGCCATCGAGCGGCGCATCGAACACCGCTACCTGGACGTGCGGGCCGACAGCCTCCAGCACGCCCTCCAGCTCGCGGTTGAAGCCCGTGACCAGCGCAAACCGCTCTCCATCGGCCTGCTCGGCAACGCGGCGGAACTGCTGCCGCGGATGCTCGCCGACGGCGCGCCGATCGATATCGTCACCGACCAGACCTCCGCCCACGACCCCCTCGCCTACCTCCCGGTCGGCGTGGACTTCGCGGACATGGCCACCTACGCGGCCGAGCAGCCCGCCGACTTCACCCGCCGGGCCCGCGAGTCGATGGCCCGTCACGTGGAGGCCATGGTCGGCTTCATGGACGCCGGCGCCGAGGTCTTCGACTACGGCAACTCCATCCGCGGCGAGGCCGAACTCGCCGGGTACAAGCGCGCCTTCGCCTTCCCCGGCTTCGTGCCCGCCTACATCAGGCCGCTGTTCGCCGAGGGCAAGGGGCCGTTCCGCTGGGCCGCGCTGTCCGGCGACCCCAGGGACATCGCCGCCACCGACCGGGCCATCCTGGACCTCTTTCCGGAGAACGAGTCCCTCGCCCGGTGGATCAAGCTGGCGGGCGAACGGGTGCACTTCCAGGGCCTGCCGGCCCGGATCTGCTGGCTCGGCTACGGCGAACGCGACAAGGCGGGCGAGCGCTTCAACGACATGGTCGCCGACGGCACCCTCCGGGCGCCGCTGGCCATCGGCCGCGACCACCTGGACTGCGGCTCGGTGGCGTCCCCGTACCGGGAGACCGAGGCGATGCTCGACGGCTCCGACGCCATCGCCGACTGGCCGCTGCTCAACGCCATGGTCAACGTCGCCTCCGGCGCCTCCTGGGTCTCCCTGCACCACGGCGGCGGCGTCGGCATGGGCCGTTCGATCCACGCCGGACAGGTCACGGTCGCCGACGGCACACCGCTGGCCGGCGAGAAGATCCGCCGGGTGCTGACCAACGACCCGGGCATGGGCGTCATCCGCCACGTCGACGCCGGGTACGACCGCGCCGACGAGGTCGCGGCCGAGCGCGGCGTACGCATCCCGATGCGGGAGGGCGAGTGACCCCGCCGTACGACGGTCCGGCGGGTGAGGGCCGGGCGGACGGCGGCCGGGCGTCCGGCGCCGCGGTGGGCGCCGCCGGAGAGCCGGGGGCGCCGGGGGGCGCCTCCGGGCGCTCCGGGAGCCCGGCGGGCGGCGCCGGTACGGCCGCGCCGTCCTTCCACGAGATGTGGCGCGACCTCGCGCCCATCGGCCGCCACTCCGGCACCGGCGGCTACCGCCGCTTCGCCTGGACCGGCGCCGACGCCGACTGCCGGGCCTGGTTCGAGGCCCAGGCCCGCGCCCGCGGACTCGTCTGCGAACAGGACCGCAACGGCAATCAGTGGGCCTGGCTGGGCGCCGCGTCCGCCGCGGACGTGGCCCCCGGCGAAGCCGTCGTCACCGGCTCCCACCTCGACTCCGTCCCGGACGGCGGCGCCTTCGACGGCCCGCTCGGCGTGGTGTCCTCCTTCGCCGCGCTCGACGAACTCCGCCGCCGGGGCGCCGAGCCCGCCAAGCCGCTGGCGATCGTCAACTTCGGCGACGAGGAAGGCGCCCGCTTCGGCCTGGCCTGCGTCGGCTCCCGGCTCAGCGCCGGACAGCTCACCGTCGAGGCGGCCCACCAACTGCGGGACGGCGACGGGGTGACGCTGCCGCAGGCCATGGAGCGGGCCGGGCACGACCCGGACGCCATCGGCCCGGACCCCGACCGCCTCTCCCGCATCGGCGCGTTCGTCGAACTCCACGTCGAACAGGGCCGCGCCCTCGACCTGACCGGCGACCCCGTGGGCATCGCCTCCGCCATCTGGCCGCACGGCCGCTGGCGGTTCGACTTCCACGGCGAGGCCAACCACGCGGGCACCACCCGTCTGGCGGACCGGCGCGACCCGATGCTCACCTACGCCGCGACCGTGCTCGCCGCCCGCAAGAGCGCCGAGCTGGCCGGTGCGCTGGCCACCTTCGGCAAGATCAGCGTCGAGCCGAACGGCGTCAACGCCATCCCGTCGCTGGTCCGCGGCTGGCTGGACTCCCGCGCCGCCGACCAGGAGACGCTGGACACCGTCGTCGCCGCCGTCGAGCGGGAGGCCGCCGAGCGCGGCGCGCGCGACGGCGTCGACGTCCGGGTCACCCGCGAGTCCTTCACCCCCGTCATCGAGTTCGGGCACGCCCTGCGGGACGAGCTGGCCAAGATCCTCACCCACTCGGCGGACCACCGCCCGGGCGGCGCCCGCGAGGTGCCCGTGCTGGGCACCGGCGCCGGACACGACGCGGGTATCCTGTCCGCCACCGTGCCCACCGCCATGCTGTTCGTACGCAACCCCACCGGCGTCTCGCACTCACCCGCCGAACGCGCGGCCGAGGACGACTGCATCGCCGGGGTGACCGCACTCGCCGACGTACTGGAGGGCCTGGCGTGCAGGTGACGCCGCAGGAATCCGAGACGGCCCCGCGCCCCGGAGGCGACCGGCCGGGACCGGCCGCCCCGAAGACGTACTGGCTGGAACACGCCTGGCTCGGCACGCACGTCGAGCCGGGCGTGGCCGTGGACGTGGACCCGGCCGACGGCCGCATCAGCGCTGTACGGACCGAGGTCCCGGCACCGCCGCCCGGCGCCGTCCCGCTGCGCGGCCTGACCCTGCCCGGCCTCGCCAACGCCCACTCGCACGCCTTCCACCGGGCCCTGCGCGCCACCGTCCAGGTCGGCTCCGGCACCTTCTGGACCTGGCGCGAGGTGATGTACCAGGTCGCCTCCCGGCTCACCCCCGACTCCTACTACGCCCTCGCGCGGGGCGTGTACGCGGAGATGGCGCTGGCGGGCATCACCTGCGTCGGCGAGTTCCACTACCTCCACCACGGACCGGGCGGCTCCCGCTACGCCGACCCCAACGCGATGGGCGAAGCCCTGATCGCCGCCGCCGACGAGGCGGGCATCCGCATCACCCTGCTGGACACCGCCTATCTCTCGTCCGGCTTCGGCGCCCCGCCCGACCACCACCAACTGCGTTTCTCCGACGGCACGGCCGACGCCTGGGCCGAGCGCGCCGCCGCCCTGAAGGACGGCCGCCCGCACGCCCGCATCGGGGCGGCCGTGCACTCCGTACGCGCCGTGCCCGCCGACCAGCTGAGCACCGTCGCGCAGTGGGCCGGGCACCGGGACGCGCCGCTGCACGTCCACCTCTCCGAGCAGACCGCCGAGAACGACGCCTGCCGCGCGGCCCACGGCCGCACCCCCACCGAACTCCTCGCCGCGCACGGTGTCCTGGGCCGCCGCACCACCGCCGTGCACGCCACCCACCTCACCGACGAGGACGTCCGGCTGCTGGGCGACACCACCACCGGCGTGTGCATGTGCCCCACCACCGAACGCGACCTCGCCGACGGCATCGGTCCCGCCGTCCAGCTCCAGGCCGCCGGCAGTCCCCTGTCGCTCGGCAGCGACAGCCACGCCGTCATCGACCTCTTCGAAGAGGCCCGCGCGATGGAGCTGGACGAACGGCTGCGCACCCGCACCCGCGGCCACTGGACCGCCAACGCCCTGCTGCGCGCCGCGACCGCCGACGGCCACGCGGCACTGGGCTGGGACGAGGCGGGCACCATCGAACGCGGCGCGCTCGCCGACCTCACCACGGTCGCCCTGGACTCCGTACGCACCGCGGGGCCGCTGCCCCGGCTGGGCGCCGAGACGGCCGTATTCGCCGCCTCCGGGGCGGACGTGCGCCACACGGTGGTCGGCGGCCGCCAGGTCGTACGCGACGGAGTCCACACGCTCGTGCCCGACGTCCCCACCGCACTGGCCGAGGCCATCGCGGCCGTACACGGCTGACTCCGCGGCCGAAGGAGAGCACCCCCACGATGAACCCCAGCACCACGGCCGCGGAGCGCGCCGCCACCGGCCGCACCACCGCCGTCACCAACATCGCCACGCTCGTCACCAACGACCCCTCCCTCGGTGAAGGCCCCCTCGGTCTGATCCAGGACGCGGCCGTCGTCTTCGACGGCGACCGCGTCGCCTGGGTCGGTACGACAAGCAAAGCACCCGCCACTGACAGTCACCACGACGCGGGTGGCCGCGCCGCGATCCCGGGCTTCGTCGACTCCCACTCCCATCTGGTCTTCGGCGGCGACCGCACCGCCGAGTTCAACGCCCGGATGTCCGGCCGCGCCTACTCGGCCGGCGGCATCCGCACCACCGTCGCCGCCACCCGCGCCGCCACCGACGAGCACCTGCACGCCAACGTCGCCAAGTACCTCGCCGAGGCGCTCCGCCAGGGCACCACGACCCTGGAGACCAAGTCCGGCTACGGCCTGAACGTCGAGGACGAGGCCCGCGCCCTGCGCATCGCCGCCGCCCACACCGACGAGGTCACCTTCCTCGGCGCGCACATCGTCTCCCCCGACTACGCCGACGACCCCGCCGGCTACGTCGACCTGGTCACCGGCCCGATGCTGGACGCCTGCGCCCCGCACGCCCGCTGGATCGACGTCTTCTGCGAACAGGGCGCCTTCGACGGCGACCAGGCCCGCGCGATCCTGACCGCGGGCAAGGCCAAGGGCCTGCTCCCGCGCGTGCACGCCAACCAACTGCACCACGGCCCCGGCGTGCAGATCGCCGTCGAACTCGACGCCGCCTCCGCCGACCACTGCACCCACCTGGACGCCGCCGACATCGACGCGCTCGCCAACAGCGCGACCGTCGCGACGCTGCTGCCCGGCGCCGAGTTCTCCACCCGCGCCCAGTGGCCCGACGCGCGCCCCCTGCTCGACGCGGGCGCCACCGTCGCCCTGTCCACCGACTGCAACCCCGGCTCGTCCTTCACCAGCTCGATGCCGTTCTGCATCGCCCTGGCCGTACGGGACATGAAGATGACGCCCGACGAGGCCGTCTGGGCCGCCACCGCCGGCGGCGCGGCGGCCCTGCGCCGTACCGACGTCGGCCGCCTGACCCCCGGCGCCCGCGCCGACCTCGCCCTCCTCGACGCGCCCTCGCACGTCCACCTCGCCTACCGCCCGGGCGTCCCTCTCGTCTCCGACGTCTGGCACCGGGGCGTACGCGTCTGAACCGCGCCCTGCGGCAGTAACCGGTACCGGGCACAGCGAAGATCACGTAAGGTCCGGGACCGACACGAACAACTGTCGCAGTCACCCGCACAGCCGGGGAAACTTCACCGGGCGGACCTCCGGAGGAGGCAACCACGGCGCAGGGCCAGGGTGACCGCGCGGGGGGGGGAAAGGAACCTCATGAAGTCGACCCGCCTCAAGGCCCGCCTCGCCGGCACCGCGGCCACCGTCGCCGTCCTCGGCGGCGCCGCCCTGGCCACGGCACCGGCCGCCGCGGCGAAGGCGAACGTCATCTCCATCGACAAGGTGACGCTCGACGGGCAGCAGCTCTCGGTGCACCTCGGCTACTCCTGCGACACCGGCTACACCTGGGGGCTGTCCGGCAAGGCGGTCAAGACGGACGGACAGGCCGGTCCGGCGTCCGCCACCGGCACCGTCGCGACCGGTACCCTCACGTGCGACTACCGCAGCCGCGCCCTGAAGCTGAGCCTGACGCAGGCCGCCGGCGCGCACTTCGCCGCGGGCGACGAGGTGAAGGTCACCGTCGACTTCACGGAGGAGAACGGCCCGGGCCTGGAGGGCGAGGAGATCATCACCACGCTCCAGGCGCCCGCGCCGACGCGGTAGACACGCGTCAGGCACCCGTACGGCGCCGATACGGCAGAGACCCGTACAGCAGAGGAGGGCCCGTCCCGGACAGCCGGGGCAGGCCCTCTTCCACGCGGGCGGAGGCCGGCCCGTCAGGCCGGCAGCGACCGCGAAGTGTCCGCCGGACTCACTCCTCGACCATCAGCCCCTTGCGGAGCTTGACGAGCGTGCGCGACAGCAGCCGCGACACGTGCATCTGGGAGATGTTCAGCTCCTCGCCGATCTCCGACTGCGTCATGTTGGCGACGAAGCGGAGCGAGAGGATCTTGCGGTCACGCGGGGGCAGCTCGGCGATCAGCGGCTTGAGCGACTCCACGTACTCGATGCCTTCGAGGCCGTGGTCCTCGTAGCCGATGCGGTCGGCCAGCGCACCCTCGTTGTCGTCCTCCTCCGGCTGGGCGTCCAGCGAGCTGGCCGTGTAGGCGTTGCTCGCGGCCATGCCCTCGACGACCTCGTCGTTGGTGATGCCGAGGCGTTCGGCGAGCTCGCTCACCGTCGGGGAGCGGTCCAGCTTCTGCGCCAGCTCGTCGCCGGCCTTGGCCAGGTCCAGACGCAGCTCCTGCAGGCGCCGGGGCACCCGCACGGACCAACTGGTGTCACGGAAGAAACGCTTGATCTCGCCGACGATGGTCGGCATGGCGAACGTCGGGAACTCCACGCCGCGGCTGAGCTCGAAGCGGTCGATCGCCTTGATCAGGCCGATGGTGCCGACCTGGACGATGTCCTCCATGGGCTCGCTGCGGGAACGGAACCGGGAGGCCGCGAACTTCACCAGCGCGAGGTTGAGTTCGACCAGGGTGTTGCGGACGTACGCGAATTCGTGCGTGCCTTCTTCCAGCGACTCCAGGCGCTCGAAGAGGGTCTTGGACAGGGCCCGCGCGTCCACCGGCCCCACCTCGGCGTACGGGGGGATCTCGGGCAGTCCGTCGAGCTCGGGGATTCCCGCCGTGTCCGGTGCGGACGATTCAGATGGGATCTGCGGGGAATGAGACGTCTGGGACTGTTCGGGCAGGGCGGCCTCGGACAGGACGGCCTCGGTGAGAGCGGCCTCTGCGAGGGTGGTCTCTGACAAGGGAGTCGACGACGCGGTCTCCGTGGTGTCTTCGGTGCGCAATTCGTCGAGCCGGGGTGACATGTTGTCCTCCATCGTTCTCGGCATATGGCTGCCGATGCCTCTACGCGAAGCTGCGGTGTGCGGCGCCTCCAAAGCCGGCCGTTTCGAATGTGTCCTTACTACGCCTACCTGGGTTTGCCGGAAGATGGCAAGTGCGTGTTGTCCAGGTTTGCTGGGTATTACGTATTGTTCGGCTACCAGTCGTGTGGATCGAAGGCGTAGTGTTCGGTCAGCGCAGTCGTAAGCAATCGGACGCCGAGACAGCAAGAGGGGTGCACGCGCATGGACCGCGGGACGGTCGGCAGTGCCAGTCGGGGACGGCTCAGTGTCGCGATCCGGCATCAGGGTGCCAGCGCGATCGTGACCGTCGCGGGTGAGCTGGATCACCACACCGCGGACCTGTTGCGGGAATCACTTGAGAGGTGCGTCGCGGACGGCTTCGCGCGACTGGTCGTCGACTGCTCGCAACTGGAGTTCATGGACTCCACCGGCTTGAACGTGCTGCTCGGCGCCCGCCTGAAGGCGGAGGCCGGGGGAGGCGGAGTGCATCTGGCCGGAATGCAACCGGTGGTGGCGCGGGTCTTCGAGATCACTGGCGCGGACGCGGTGTTCACCGTGCACGACTCCCTCGACAAGGCTCTCGCCGACTGACGGTGGCGGCGTGGGCGGAGCACTACGGGGGGTTCCTCCCGTACGGGTTGCCCGCGTCACAACTTCCGTACCCAAGAAGTGGGTGTTCTCACGGTCCCGTCGGGCAGGAGACATCTGAATCTGTTGAATCTGTCAGGTAACCGCTATCCGTGAAATGGCGAATCGGTGAGGTGAAGCGCTGATGAGCACCACCCGGCCGTACCCGCCGGGCGACCTCGGCCCGGAGCCGGGCAACGCCGGCGCTCCCTCCGCCTCCCCGGCCGTGCCGGCCGGCCAGATCCGCAGGCTGCGCCTGGCGGGTGTGCAGGGAGCCGTCGCGCGGGGCCGTGACTTCGCACGGCAGGCCCTCCACGACTGGGGCTGGCTCCCGGCCGCCGGCGCCGACCAGCGGGCGGCCGCCGAGGACGTCCTGCTCGTGGTCTCCGAGCTGGTGACCAATGCCTGTCTGCACGCGGAGGGGCCCGAGGAACTCCGGCTGCGCAGCAACGCCAAGGTGCTGCGCATCGAAGTGACCGACCTCGGCGCGGGCTCTCCCGCGCCCCGCACGCCCCACCGGGCGGGGCGGCCCGGCGGACACGGCATGTTCATCGTGCAGCGGCTGTGTCTGGACTGGGGAGTCGTACGCAACCCCGACGGCACGGGCAAGACCGTGTGGGCGGAGCTGGCGGCTCCCTCTTAGGGCCCCTGGGCGGGGCCCTCCTTCGCGCCCCGGGCCGGCAGCGGGGCGCGGTGTACGGCGGTGGGCGCCGCGACCGGGCCACGCGGCCGGAGTGACGTGGCCGGTGCGACGTGAACGGTACGACGTGGCCGGGGCGGCGCGCTTCCGCGGCCGCGCGGCCTGTGACGCGTACGCGCCCTGTGCCTCGTACGCACTCCGTGCCCCCTGCGCCCCTCCCGCCCCGTTTTCCGCTCTCCCCGCCTTCCCCTGGCGTCCCGCGCCGTACGGATCCGGCCTGTTCTGTGACTTCCCTCGACAAGGTCCCCGGCGTACCTTGAGCCACCGACCTGATGTGCCGTCAGTAACATCGGGCGGCGCTCAACCGCGAGAAGGGGAACTCAAGGTGGCCCGCTTCTACGAACAGCACGCCGCGCGCCCCCGCCGCCGCGCGGCCGGCCTGGCCGCGGCCGTGGCGCTGACGGCGGGGTCCGCGGTCCTGCTCACCGCGCCGGCCGCGCAGGCCGACGTCGTGGACGTCAACTACCAGTGCAAGACGCCGATCGGGAACAAGGGCGCGGTCTCGCCCATCGACATCAGGAGCACGCGGAGCGGCAGCGCGTACAAGCTCGTGATGTCCTTCCAGAAGGGCGTCTCCTCCAGTCCCGTCGAACTGGGCGCGGGCGCCATGAAGCCGAGCGCGCTCATCGAGCTGGGCGGCGCGGAGAGCGGCACCGTACCCGTGTCCGGGCCGCCCAACGACAAGGCGATCCCCGCCAACACGCCCATCAAGATCAGTGACCTGAGCGGGACCTACACGCCCCAGAAGAACGGCAAGGTCACCTTCACCGCCGCCACGCTCACCATCAAGGCCCTCGGGACGACCACCACCTGTACGCCCGTCAACAACCCGAAGCCGTCGCTCACGCTGGACGTCAAGAGCGCGGGCGGAGCGGGGAGTTCCGGCGGAACGGGCGGTTCCGGCAGTACGGGCGGCAGCGACACCGCAGGGACCACCGGCGGGACCACGGGTGGTTCCGGAAGCGGCACCGGGGGATCGGCGGGCACCTCCGGCGGCGGCGAACTGCCGCAGACCGGCCCGGCCGACTCCGCCGTCGCCCTTGGCACGCTCGGCGGCACGGTGCTCCTCGCCGGCGCGGCAGGCGTCCTCTGGCTCACCCGGCGCAACCAGAAGCGCGCCTGAGGCCGGCACCTCGGCCCGAGAGCCCCACCCCGCACGCGTACGAGCACAGCACCTGCACCAGCCCAGGAGCCGCCGATGCCGTCCCGTACCCGCTCGGTGGTCCCGGGCGCAGCGCTCGCGACCGCCGTCGCGCTGCTGAGCCCGGCCGGTGCGTACGCCGCGCCCGCCCCCGGCCCGTCCGCCCCCGGTCCGTCCGCCTCCGGCCCGTCCGTCCCGGGCCCGGGCGGCGGGCGGTGGACCGCCGCCCCCGCCCCCGGAGGCGCGGCGCGGCCGAGCGCCCAGGACCGCCCGTACTTCTACCTGGAAGGCGCCCCGGGCGCGGTCCTGAAGGACCGGCTGGCGCTCACCAACCCCGGCGGCAGCGCGGTGACGCTCCGGCTGCGCGGCGGGCCGACCGGGTCCGGCGGCTGGATCTCCACGGCGGGCAAGGAGGTACGGGTGCCGCCGCGTACCCGGGCGGCCGTGCCCTTCACCGTGACCGTCCCCGCGGACGCGCCTCCGGGCGACCACCCGGCCGCGCTCGTCGCCGAAGGGGGCGGCCGGACGGCCACGGTCCCGGTGCACCTGCGGGTGACCGGGCCCGCGCTCGCCGCGCTGAGCGTCGAGGACGTGGCGGTGGAGCGCCGGGGAAGCGCCGCCGTCATCCGGTACGTACTGGTCAACCGCGGCAACACCACGCTCACGCCACGGCTCGCGGTCGACGCCGACGGGCTCTTCGGACCGGCCCTGCGCCGCGCGGCGCGCACCCTACCCGTCACGCTGCCGCCCGGCCGCCGGGCCCCGCTGACCGAGCCGTGGCCCGATCCGCCCGTGCTGGACTCGGTGGACGTACGGCTGACGGCCACGGCGGCAGGCGGTGCGCGCGGGACGGCTGAGACCTCCTGCACGGCCGTGCCGTGGGGAGCTGCCGCGCTGCCGCCGGCGGGTCTGCTGGCGGGCGCGGCTCTGTGGCGCGTACGGCGCCGGAGGCGGACGGCGAAGCTTCGGCAGGGCCCTCCGGCGGCGGAAGCGCCACAGGGGCCGTCGCAGGAGCCGTATGCGGCCTCTGGGACGGCCTCCCGGGCGGGGGCGGACGCATGAGTGGCCGGACGAGCGGCCGGATACGGGGGCGGATGCGCGGCCGGATGTGGGGCCGGATGAGCCCCTTCATCGTCCTTCTCTGCCTCGTCCTGCTGCCCGTACCGGCCGCGGCCTCAGCCGCCCCCCGGACCGCCCTCGCCCCCCGGACCGCCCCCGCCCCCCGCATCCAGCTCTCCGCCCAGGAAGCGGGCAAGGGCGGCACCCTCACCGTGACCGGCAGCGGCTGGCGCCCCGGGACGCTGCTCACCCTGCTGATCTGCGGACAGAACATGATCGGCGGCACCAACGCGTGCGCCAACGGCGACGGCCGGGCCGTGACCACCGGCCCGGACGGCTCCTTCCGCAAGGCCCTCCCGGTCGCCGAGCCGCCGAAGCCCTGCCCGTGCGTCGTGCACGCCGCCACCGTGACCGGCGCGCCCGCCACCGCCGACGCCCCGTTCACGGTCGCCGGGCACCCGGTCGCGCCGCTGCCGCGGGAGGACTGGGGCGGGCGGCTGAGTGTCCTGGCGCCGCCGCGGCTGGAAGGCTCCAGCGGCCTGCTGACCTGGTTCGGCGCACCGGCGCGGCGACGGCTGGTGGTCACCGTGGGCAACGTCGGCTCCACCCCGGCGCGGGACCCGGTCTTCGAGGTCGGCACCTCGCACGGCGTCTTCGCCCCGCAGTGGGAGGAGCGGCAGTGGCAGGGGACCGTGCCCGCCGGGCGGAAGCAGCGGATCGAACTGCCGGTGGAACTGCCCGCCGGGGCGCACGGTGACTACCTCGTGTCGCTGAAGTACGGCGGCAAGGTGCTCGCCGAGCAGCCGTGGGGCGTCGGGCGGCCCTGGGGCGTGACGCTGTTCTGGATTCTGCTGTGCGTCGTCGTGCCGGCCGCCGTCTTCCGTATCGGCATGGCCGTCGTCGACCGCGTCCGCCCGCGCCCCGGAGCCGCCCGTACGAAGAGCCGGCCGTGGGGGAGGGCCGTAGCGCGGACCCCCCGGCGTGCGGCGGCCGCCGGGCGCCATCGTGGCGCCCGTGCCCCCGCACCCCGCACGGCGGAGCCCGCCCCCGCGGACGGCGACGCCGCCGCCCCCTTGCCGTGGTTCACCCCGGACACCGCACCGTCCGCCACCACAGCACCACCCACCGACCCGCCGACATCGAAAGGTTCCACGTGATGTTCCACGTGCTGAGGCAACGCAGAAGAGCGAGCGCGGGCGGCTTCGCCCTGATGCTCGCCGGTGCGGGCGTTCTGGCGACCGCCGGACCGGCCGGGGCCGCTGAGACGGCGTACCGGACCGAGTGCGTACCGCCGCCGATCTCGGGGCTGCCCGCGATCCAGGGCACCACCAAGGTGGAGGTGACCGCACCGGCGACGGCGAAGGTCGGCGACGAGGTCGAGGTGGTGTGGCGGACGGTCGAGGCCGCGTCCAAGAACCCCGACGTCCTCGACCTGGACAAGGACACCGTGCAGCCCAGCGGAAAGATCAAGGTGGGCGGCGCGCAGAGCGGCGAGCTGAGCGTCCAGGGGCCGCGGCAGAACCCGCCGATTCCCAAGAACAGCCCGATGAAGCTCTCCGACATGAAGGGCACCCTGAAGCTGGAGAAGCCCGGCGAGGTCACCCTGGCGCCCGGCTTCTACAACATCAACGTCAACAAGCCGATCTCCACCGACACGAAGTGCACCCCGAAGGAGGACGTGCAGCCCGCCGCCACGATCAAGGTGACGGACGGCGGCAGCTCGGGCGGCACCACCGGGGGCGGTACGGGAGGCGGTGACACCGGCGGCAGCGGTACGGGCGGCACCGCCGGCGGTTCCACGGCGAGCGGCGGCACGAGCACGGGCAGTACCGGCGGCGGTGCCGCGGGCGGGTCGGACACCGGGGGCTCGACGGGCGGTACGGGCGGCTCCTCCGGCTCCTCCGGCGGCGGTGGCGACCCCGACGGCACCTCCTACGAGGGCAAGCAGGTCCAGGTCCCGTACGCCTGCAAGACGCCCATCGGCGACAAGAAGGCGACCTCCCCGGTGCAGATCAACGCCACCAAGAAGGGCGGCGCCTACGACCTGACCGTGAAGTTCGCGAAGTCGGTGATGGACAGCCCGGCGGACATCCCGGCCGGCGCGGTCAAGCCGTCCATGCAGGTACGGGTCGGCGGCGCCGACAAGGGCACGGTCACGGCCGAGGGCCCGGCGAACAAGGAACCGATCAAGTCCGGGCAGCCGATCGCCATTCCCGACCTGAAGGGCACCTACACGCCGGGCGCCACCGGGAAGACGACCCTGACGCCGGGTGTGCTGACCGTCAACGCCCTGGGGACGACCACGACCTGCACCCCGGAGAAGGACCCGGGTGTCTCCCTCGCCCTGGACACGACGGCCCAGCAGGGCGGCACCAGCGGCGGCGCGTCCGGCGGCTCGTCGTCCGGCGGCTCCGGCGGCGGTTCGGCGTCCGGCGGCTCGGTGGGCCCGGCGAGCGCGGGCGGCACCTCGGGCGGCCTGGCGGAGACCGGAGCGAGCGACCACGGAGGTCTGCGCGCCCTCGCCCTGGTCGCGGGCACGGTGATCCTGCTGGGCGGCGCGGTCTTCACCTTCGCACCCGGCCGGACACCGCGGCGCCGCTGAGCGCCGTACGACGGGGTCCCGTACGACCGGGCCCGTACCACTGGTCCCGTACGACGGAGCCCCGTACGCGACCGCCGGGCCCGGCACGGAACCGCCGGGTCCGGCACCCGCGCCCCGCACACCGCAGGAGGGGCCCGGTGCCCCATGGCACCGAGCCCCTCCGCGTATCGGGGACGCGCTACGTCAGCGTCAGTGGACGTCGCCCATGGACGCCTCGATCTTCTTGCGGGACATCCAGATCGCCACACCGGCCAGGACGGCCAGGGCCGCTTCGGACGCCACCACCCCCACACCGCTGAGGTCGGCACCGGCCAGGGAGATCAGGCTGACCACGCAGTCACCGGTGGTGACGGCGAGGAACCACACGCCCATCATCTGGCTGGCGTACTTCTGCGGGGCCATCTTGGTGGTCACCGACAGGCCGACCGGGGAGAGGCACAGCTCGCCCATGGTCTGGATCATGTAGACGGTGATCAGCCACATCGGGCTGACCTTGTCGCCGCCGGACGACATCTGCATCGGGACGATGAACACGAAGTACGAGGCGCCGACCAGCAGCATCGACATCGCGAACTTCACGACCGTGCTGGGCTCCTTCGAGCGCCGGGCCAGGGCCGTCCACGCCGCGGCGAAGAGCGGCGCGAGCGCCAGGACCCAGGCCGAGTTGACCGACTGGAACCAGGTCGACGGGAAGTGCAGGCCGAAGACGGTGTCCGTGGTGTTCTTGTCGGCGAAGACGTTCAGCGTCGAACCGGCCTGGTCGAAGATCATGAAGAAGATCGCGGCCGCGACGAAGAACCAGATGTAACCGCTGACCTTGGTCTGCTCGGTCTGCGTCAGTTCCTTGTCGCGCTTGATGCGCACCAGGACCGAGATCGGGATGATCATGCCGAGCAGGCTGATCGGGATCAGCGCCCAGTTCAGCGTGAAGGTCCCGGTGGCCACGACGATGCCGTAGAAGACGGCCGCGATGACGGTCCAGATCAGGCCCTTGCGCAGCCAGCCCATGCGCTCTTCACGGGTGAGCGGGGTCGGCACCTCGTTGCTGCGCGGGTTCAGGTTGCGGGTGCCGAACAGGAAGCCGACCAGACCCAGCGCCATACCGAGACCGGCGGTCGCGAAGCCCACGTGCCAGTTGATGCTCTGGCCGATGGTGCCGACCACCAGCGGGGCGGAGACGCCACCGAGGTTGATGCCGATGTAGAAGATCGTGAAGCCGGAGTCGCGGCGCGGGTCCTGCGGGCCGTCGTAGAGCTGGCCGACCATCGTGGAGATGTTGGCCTTGAGCAGACCCGAGCCCAGCGCCACCATGGCCAGACCGGCGAAGAACGTGCCCTGGCCGGGCAGGGCCAGCGTCAGGTGACCGACGATCACCACGCCCGCGCCGATGATCACGGTCTTGCGCGGGCCCCAGACCCGGTCGCCGAACCAGCCGCCGGGCATGGCGAGCAGGTAGACCATCGCCATGTAGACCGCGTAGATCGCCGAGGCGGTCGCGGCGGTCATGGCCAGGCCACCGCCCTGCTCGCCCACCTTGGCGTCGGCGCCGCCCGAGATGAGGTAGAGGACGAGGAGTGCCCTCATGCCGTAGAAGCTGAACCGCTCCCACATCTCGGTCATGAAGAGAGTGGCCAGTCCGCGGGGGTGGCCGAAGAAGGTTTTGCCGTCGCTGGCAGGGTTCCCCTGCGCGCCGGCGTCCTTCGTCAGGCTGGACGCCATGGTGCTTCCTAGGTGTGCTCGGGACGCGTGAGGAGACCGCAGCGCGCCCGGGTCGGCTGACCGGCACCGGCGTCACGTTGCCCGCCCCCACGTCCTCGGGGGCCGACGCCACTCTGGAAGAGGAATCGGCAGGACTCGCGACACCGGGATCCACGCCCCCGTGCTGTGTGCGCGGTGGACCCGGTCGACAGGTCATTCACTGTGTATCAAGACTGGTGGTTCCAGCCCCGCACACAACAGGGACCGATGACGGCTCTTGAGCGTCATGGGTCCCGAGGCTGTGCTACGGACGTTGGGACACCATACGTCCAGCAGCCGCACCGATGGGACCACTGAGACAACGGTCACATGATCAACCGGGAACCGTACGGAGGTCGGCGGCCGCGGAGCGCGCCCCGTCCCTTGATCACCCGCCGGCCGCGGGCACGTCGCCGGCGCGCCGTCCGCGGGACGTTCTCCGGCCGCCTGCGGGCGTACCGGGTCCCGCCCGTGGAGGGGAGACCGGGGACTACCATCGGCCCATGACCCGTGTACTGCTCGCCGAGGATGACGCGTCCATCTCGGAGCCGCTCGCCCGCGCCCTGCGCCGCGAGGGTTACGAAGTCGAGGTGCGCGAGGACGGCCCCACGGCGCTCGACGCCGGTCTGCAGGGCAGCATCGACCTGGTCGTCCTCGACCTGGGTCTGCCCGGCATGGACGGCCTGGAGGTGGCCCGCCGGCTGCGCAACGAAGGCCACTCCTTCCCCATCCTCGTGCTCACCGCCCGCGCCGACGAGGTCGACACCGTCGTCGGCCTGGACGCCGGTGCCGACGACTACGTCACCAAGCCCTTCCGGCTCGCCGAACTGCTCGCCCGCGTCCGCGCCCTGCTGCGCCGCGGTTCGTCCGTCGAGCCGCAGCAGCCGCCCGCGACGCACGGCGTGCGGATCGACGTCGAGTCGCACCGCGCCTGGATGGGGGACGACGAACTCCAGCTCACCGCCAAGGAGTTCGACCTGCTGCGGGTGCTGGTGCGGGACGCCGGCCGGGTCGTCACCCGTGACCAGTTGATGCGCGAGGTCTGGGACACCACGTGGTGGTCGTCCACGAAGACGCTGGACATGCACATCTCCTGGCTCCGCAAGAAGCTGGGCGACGACGCGGCCAACCCGCGCTACATCGCCACCGTGCGGGGTGTCGGCTTCCGCTTCGAAAAGAGCTGAGGCCCGCCGCCGGGCGGGAAGAAGCAGAAGAACCAACGCATCCCGCCCGGAGGACACCGTGCGCCGCCGTCTGATCAATTCCACCCTCGCCGTGGTGCTCGTGGTGATCGCCGTCTTCGGCGTCTCGCTCGTCATCGTCGAGACCCGCACCATCCAGTCGGGGGCACAGGACAGCGTCGCCGCCGAAGCCGTACGGCTCGTCGGCATCGTGGAGAGCCGGCTGGGCAGCGGCGAGAAACTGACGCCCGAGATCCTCTCGGAACAGATCACCGCCAAGCGGTACGCCGAGATCAAGGTGCCGGGCCGGGCCCGCATCGAGATCGGCTCCCGGCCGGCCGGCGACGTCATCGCCTCGACCCAGCACGGTGACCGCGGTGAGACCGTCACCGTCGAGGAACCGCGTTCCGCGGTGAGCGCCGAGATCGGCCGGACGCTGCTGGTCATCCTGGCCGTCGCGATCCTGGCGATCCTGGCCGCGGTGGTGCTCGCCGTCCAGCAGGCCCGCCGGCTGACCGCGCCGCTGACCGACCTCGCGGAGACCGCCGAGCGCCTCGGCTCCGGCGACCCGCGGCCGCGCCACCGCCGGTACGGGGTCCAGGAGCTGGACCGGGTCGCGGACGTGCTGGACGCCAGCGCCGAGCGCATCGCGCGGATGCTCACCGCCGAACGCCGGCTCGCCGCCGACGCCTCCCACCAGTTGCGGACGCCGCTGACCGCGCTGTCCATGCGGCTGGAGGAGATCACCCTCACCGACGACCCGGACACGGTGAAGGAGGAGGCCAGCATCGCGCTGGGTCAGGTCGAGCGGCTCACCGACGTCGTCCAGCGGCTGCTGACCAACTCCCGCGACCCGCGCTCCGGCTCCGCCGTCGCCTTCGACCTCGACGAGGTCGTCAAGCAGCAGGTCGAGGAGTGGCGCCCGGCCTACCGCAGCGCGGGCCGGGCCATCGTCCGCTCCGGGAAGAAGGGGCTGCGGGCGGTCGGTACCCCCGGGGCGGTGGCCCAGGTCCTCGCCACTCTGATCGAGAACTCGCTGATGCACGGGGACGGGACGGTGGCGCTGCGCACCCGGGTCACCGGCAACCAGGCGGTCGTCGAGGTCACGGACGCCGGCCGGGGCGTACCGCCGGACCTCGGCTCGCGGGTCTTCGAGCGGACGGTCAGCGGCCGGAATTCGACGGGACTGGGGCTGGCCGTGGCCCGGGACCTGGCGGAGGCGGACGGCGGGCGGCTGGAGCTCCTCCAGCAGTACCCGCCGGTGTTCGCGCTCTTCCTCGCCCGGGAGGCCGAGCCGTCGCCGGAGTGAGCCCGGGCGGGCCCGCGGGGCGCCGGCCGCCCCGGGCGTGTGGCCGTCGGTCGCGCGGCCGTCTTCAGCCGCGAGACCGGTCCTAGTCGCGCGCCCGCTCGGCGGCGGCCGCGCTCGCCGCCCGCTGCGGCTGCGCGCCCTCGGCCAGGAAGGACTCCGCGGTCTCCACGGCCTCGCGCGCGGGCAGCGCGCGGAACACCCAGGTGCGGTAGGACCAGAAGCGGAACAGCGTGGCCAGGCCGATGCCGAGGAACTTGAAGACGTTGCTCTGCAGCGAGGTGTCCCACCCGAACCCGTACGTCGCCACGTACAGGACGCCGTTCTCGATGACCAGGCCGACGACGCTGAACAGCAGGAAGAGCGTCAGCTCCTTGGTCCGCCCGTTCTTGTCGCGGTCCCGGTAGGTGAAGTAGCGGTAGCCGAGGTAGTTCGTGCCGGTGGCCACGACGGTCGCCACGACACTGGCCCGGACGACGGGCAGCTCGGTCAGGTGGCGTACCAGGTTGAAGACGACGAAGTTGACGAGGACCCCCGCACCCCCGACGGCGCCGAACTTCATGAGTTCGCGGGCCAGCGCGTCCAGTCGGGCCCGCAGTGCGCTCCGTTCACTCATCGTGATCGTTCAGCTCCTGTGGTGGGCGGTCGTGGGCGTTCCTGCACGGTCGCCCCCGTGCAACCGCACGCTCATGCTAACCAGGGGACCTGTGTGCTGCCTGCCACCCGTGACGGCAGGGGCGGACGGGATATGTCAGTCCACGGTCACGCGGAACCGCCGGGTCCGGCTGTTCTCGTCCTGCTCGTCGGCCTGCGGGGTGCCGCAGCGGAAGCAGTATCTGAGAGTCACCTCGGTACGTCCGGCGCCCCGCGCCATGAAATCGACGTAGCGCAGACCGCCCGATCCCGGGCGGACCGGCTCGTCGGCGTCGTAGTGCCCGCCGGTCCTCCGCAGTACGGCCGGATCCGGCTCCGGTGTGGCGAGGACCCACCGGAAGCCGGTGGCGGGGTTGTCCTTGAGGCGGATCGAGAAGTGGGTGCCGGAGGAGACCGTGATCTCCCGGTCGTCCTCGTCGAAGACGACGGGGCCGGTCAGCTGGGTGACCACCGCGTAGACCGCGGCGGCCAGTGCCGCCACCGCGACGACGATGCCCACGGTCCTGGTACGCCCGGGTGTCCGGCCCTCGCTCATGCGTTCCTTCCCCTCGGCGCGGGCGGCGAGCCTACCGCCCGCGCCGATCCCCGGGGGCCGGAACGGTGAGAGTGGCGTACTTGTGTTCGTACGTTCCTCCAAGGTGGCGACGGGGCTCCGTGGGCGGGCGGATACCCTGGGGGCGTGACGTTCCCGGTAGTCGGCATGGTCGGCGGCGGTCAGCTCGCCCGTATGACCCACGAGGCGGGCATCCCCCTCGGCATCAAGTTCAAGCTCCTCAGCGACACTCCGCAGGAGTCGGCGGCCCAGGTGGTCAGCGAGGTCGTCCTCGGCGACCACCGCGACCTGGAGACGCTGCGCGCCTTCGCCCGTGGCTGTGATGTGATCACTTTCGATCACGAGCATGTCCCCACCGAGCACTTGAGGGCTCTGGAGGCCGACGGCATCCCCGTCCGGCCCGGCCCCGACGCGCTCGTGCACGCCCAGGACAAGGGGGTGATGCGAGCGAAGCTCGACGCGATCGGGGCGCCCTGCCCCCGGCACCGCATCGTCGCCGACCCGGCGGACGTGGCGGTCTTCGCCGCAGAGATCAGCGGGGGCGGCGCGCAGCGCCTCGATGAGGGGCGGTGGCCGGGTGGCGGGCGGGACGGCGGCTTCCCGGTGGTCCTCAAGACGGTACGCGGCGGCTACGACGGCAAGGGTGTCTGGGTCGTACGATCCTCCAAGGAGGCCGCCGAGCCGTTCCGCGCCGGAGTGCCGGTTCTGGCCGAGGAGAAGGTCCCCTTCGTCCGGGAACTGGCCGCCAACGTGGTCCGCTCGCCGCACGGCCAGGCCGTCGCGTACCCGGTCGTCGAGTCCGTCCAGGTCGACGGCGTCTGCGACACGGTGATCGCGCCCGCCCCCGGCCTCTCCGACGCGCTGTCCGGCCAGGCCCAGGAGCTGGCGCTGCGCATCGCGCACGAACTCGGTGTGGTCGGCCACCTCGCGGTCGAGCTGTTCGAGACCGCCGACGGCCGCATCCTCGTCAACGAGCTGGCCATGCGCCCGCACAACTCAGGTCACTGGACCCAGGACGGCGCGATCACCTCGCAGTTCGCCAACCACCTGCGGGCCGTCCTCGACCTGCCGCTCGGCGACCCCCGCCCGCGCGCGAAGTGGACCGTGATGGCCAACGTCCTCGGCGGCGACTATCCGGACATGTATTCCGCGTACCTCCATTGCATGGCACGGGACCCGCAGTTGAAGATCCATATGTACGGAAAGGACGTGAAGCCCGGCCGCAAGGTCGGACACGTCAACACCTACGGCGACGACCTGGCCGACGTGCGAGAGCGCGCCGCGCATGCCGCCGGCTACCTGCGAGGGACCATCACCGAATGAGTGCGAGCACTTCCCCCACCGTCGGCATCGTCATGGGCTCCGACTCCGACTGGCCCGTCATGGAGGCCGCCGCCAAGGCCCTGGACGAGTTCGAGATCCCCTACGAGGTCGACGTCGTCTCCGCGCACCGGATGCCGCACGAGATGATCGCGTACGGCGAGGAGGCCGCCGGCCGCGGCCTGAAGGCGATCGTCGCGGGCGCCGGGGGAGCGGCCCACCTGCCCGGGATGCTCGCCTCGGTCACCCCGCTGCCGGTCATCGGCGTGCCCGTACCGCTGAAGTACCTGGACGGCATGGACTCGCTGCTGTCCATCGTGCAGATGCCGGCCGGCGTGCCCGTCGCCACCGTCTCGGTCGGCGGCGCCCGCAACGCCGGGCTGCTCGCCGCCCGGATGCTCGCCGCCCACGACCCCGACCTGCTGGCCCGGATGCGCGAGTTCCAGCAGCACCTGAACGAGCAGGCCACCGAGAAGGGCAAGAGGCTGCGCAACAAGGTCGCCGCCCCGGCCGGTTTCGGCTTCGGGAGCGGCAAGTGAGCGCGTCCCTGGAAGCGGCCCGCGCGCTGCTCGCCGAGCACCCCGTCGTCGACGGCCACAACGACCTGCCCTGGGCCCTGCGCGAGCAGGTCTGCTACGACCTGGACCAGCGCGACATCGCCGCCGACCAGACCGAGCACCTGCACACCGACATCCCCCGGCTGCGGGCCGGCGGCGTCGGCGCGCAGTTCTGGTCGGTGTACGTACAGTCCGACTACGCCGGCGACCGGGCGGTCAGCGCCACCCTCGAACAGATCGACGTGGTGCGGCAACTCGCCGCCCGCCACCCCGGCGACCTGCGCCTGGCGTACACCGCCGACGACATGGAAGCGGCCCGCGCCGACGGCCGCATCGCCTCCCTGATGGGCGCCGAGGGCGGCCACTCCATCGACAACTCGCTGGCCACCCTGCGCGCGCTGTACGAACTGGGCGTGCGCTACATGACGCTCACCCACAACGACAACATCGACTGGGCGGACTCGGCCACCGACGAGCCGCGCGCGCACGGCCTGACCGCCTTCGGCCGCGAGGTCGTCCGCGAGATGAACCGCCTCGGCATGCTCGTCGACCTCTCGCACGTCTCCGCCGACACCATGCGCCACGCGCTGGACACCAGCGCCGCGCCGGTCGTCTTCTCGCACTCCTCCGCCCGCGCGATCTGCGACCACCCGCGCAACATCCCGGACGACGTGCTGGAGCGGCTGCCCGCCAACGGCGGTGTCGCGATGGTCACCTTCGTACCGAAGTTCATCCTGCCCGAGGCCGTCGACTGGACGCTGCGGGCGGACGAGAACATGCGCGCGCACGGCTTCCACCACCTGGACACCACCGCCGAGGCCATGGCCGTGCACCGTGCCTTCGAGGCCGGCAACCCGCGCCCGCTCGCCACCGCCGCCACCGTCGCCGACCACCTCGACCACATGCGCGAGGTCGCCGGGGTCGACCACATCGGCATCGGCGGCGACTTCGACGGCACCGCCTTCACCCCCGCCGACCTCGCCGACGTGTCCGGCTACCCGAACCTGGTCGCCGAACTCCTGGACCGGAAGTGGTCCACGGCCGACCTGGCCAAGCTGACCTGGCAGAACGCCGTCCGCACGCTGCGTGGCGCGGAGGACGTCGCGCGCACGCTGCGCACCGAGCGGGGACCGTCCATCGCGACGATCGACCAGCTCGACGGCCTCGACGGCTGAGGACACGCAGGGGAAAGGGGCCGGACTTCCACGGAGTCCGGCCCCTTTCCCCCACGCCTACGTCACGCCTGCGGACGCCCCAGCGCCCGGTACGTCCAGCCCGCCTTGCGCCACAGCTCCGGGTCGAGCGCGTTGCGCCCGTCCAGGATGCGCGGCGCGGCCACCACCTCGGCCAGCGCGGCCGGGTCCAGCTCCCGGAACTCCCGCCACTCGGTCAGGTGCAGCACCACGTCGGCGCCGCGCACCGCCTCCAGCGCCGAGTCCGCGTACCCCAGCGTCGGGAACACGCGCCGCGCGTTCTCCATGCCCTTGGGGTCGTAGACCGTCACCTGGCCGCCCTGGAGGTGGATCTGCCCGGCGACGTTCAGCGCGGGCGAGTCCCGTACGTCGTCCGAGTCCGGCTTGAACGTGGCGCCCAGGACGGCGACCCGGGTACCGAGGAAGGAGCCGCCGACCGCCTCCCGGGTCAGCTCGACCATGTGGCCGCGGCGCCGCATGTTGATCGAGTCGACCTCGCGCAGGAACGTCAGCGCCTGGTCGGCGCCCAGCTCACCCGCGCGTGCCATGAACGCCCGGATGTCCTTGGGCAGACAGCCGCCGCCGAAGCCGATGCCGGCCCGCAGGAACTTCTTGCCGATCCGCTCGTCGTGGCCGATCGCCTCCGCCAGCTTCACCACGTCACCGCCGGCCGCCTCGCACACCTCCGCCATGGCGTTGATGAACGAGATCTTCGTGGCCAGGAAGGAGTTGGCGGACGTCTTGACCAGCTCGGCGGTGGGGAAGTCGGCCACGACGAACGGCGATCCCTCGGCCACCGGCTTCGCGTACACCTCCCGCAGCAGCTCCTCGGCCCGCCCGCCGTCGACACCGATCACGATCCGGTCCGGGTGCAGGGTGTCCTGCACGGCGAAGCCCTCGCGCAGGAACTCCGGGTTCCAGGCCAGCTCCACGTCCTCACCGGCCGGCGCCAGCTCCACGAGCCGCTTCGCCAGCCGCGCCGCGCTGCCCACCGGGACCGTCGACTTGCCGACCACCAGCGCCGGGCGCCGCAGCAGCGGGGCCAGCGACTCGACGGCCGACTCGACGTACGACATGTCGCAGGCGTACTCGCCGTGCTTCTGCGGCGTGTTCACACACATGAAGTGCACGTCGCCGAAGTCCGCCAGCTCTTCCCAGGAGGTGGTGAAGCGCAGCCGGCCGCTGGCGCCCTCGAAGCCCGCGACGTGCGCCCGCAGCAACTCCTCCAGGCCGGGCTCGTACATCGGGGTCTCGCCCCGCTCCAGCATCGCGATCTTCGCCGGGTCGATGTCCAGCCCCATCACCTCGAATCCCAGCTCCGCCATGGCCGCGGCGTGCGTCGCGCCGAGGTAGCCGGTGCCGATCACGGTGATCTTCAGGGCCATGGGTGCTCCAGGTGCATACGGGGAGGAGTGCGCTGCCTGAGCATAGTCCGGCCGGTGTCCGGGGGGACGGGCCCGGTGGCCGGGACCGTACGGGTGCTGTCGGCTAACTCACGTATCCCCGGTGCCGTACAGCCCCCTAGAATTCGGGTTACTTAACGGTAGTTAGCACTGTAGTCAGCTCTCAGGGGAGTGAGAAACCTTGGCGGGAACCGTCGATTTCGATCTGTACCGGACGTCCGAGGAGCACGACATGCTCCGCGACTCGGTGCGCTCGCTCGCCGAGGCGAAGATCGCCCCGTTCGCCGCCGAGGTGGACGAGCAGGCCCGCTTCCCGCAGGAGGCCCGGGACGCGCTGACCCTCAACGACCTGCACGCCGTCCACGTCCCCGAGGCGTACGGCGGCGCCGGTGCCGACGCGCTGGCCACCGTCATCGTCATCGAGGAGGTCGCCCGCGTCTGCGCCTCCTCCTCCCTGATCCCCGCGGTCAACAAGCTCGGCTCCCTCCCCGTGATCCTCTCCGGCTCCGAGGAGCTGAAGAAGAAGTACCTGGGCCCGCTCGCCAAGGGCGACGCGATGTTCTCGTACTGCCTGAGCGAGCCGGACGCGGGCTCCGACGCGGCCGGCATGAAGACCAGGGCCGTACGCGACGGCGACCACTACGTCCTCGACGGCGTCAAGCGCTGGATCACCAACGCCGGCGTCTCCGAGTACTACACGGTCATGGCCGTCACCGACCCCGAGAAGCGCTCCAAGGGCATCTCCGCCTTCGTCGTGGAGAAGTCCGACCCCGGCGTCTCCTTCGGCGCCCCGGAGAAGAAGCTCGGCATCAAGGGCTCGCCGACCCGCGAGGTCTACCTCGACAACGTCCGCATCCCCGCCGACCGCATGATCGGCGCGGAGGGCACCGGCTTCGCCACCGCCATGAAGACCCTGGACCACACCCGCATCACCATCGCGGCCCAGGCCCTCGGCATCGCCCAGGGCGCCCTCGACTACGCCAAGGGCTACGTCCAGGAGCGCAAGCAGTTCGGCAAGCCGATCGGCGACTTCCAGGGCGTGCAGTTCATGCTCGCCGACATGGCCATGAAGCTGGAGGCCGCCCGCCAGCTCACCTACGCCGCCGCCGCCAAGTCCGAGCGCATCTCCGCCGGCGGCAAGCCCGAGGACCTCACCTTCTTCGGCGCCGCCGCCAAGTGCTACGCCTCCGACGCCGCCATGGAGATCACCACCGACGCCGTCCAGCTCCTCGGCGGCTACGGCTACACCCGCGACTACCCGCTGGAGCGCATGATGCGCGACGCCAAGATCACCCAGATCTACGAGGGCACGAACCAGGTGCAGCGGATCGTGATGGCGCGCAACCTGCCGTAACGGCACGGCCGCCCGCCGACAGAGCCCCCGGCCTCGGCCGGGGGCTCTTGCGATGGGCGGCGCTTCGCGGTGTACCGGGAGGTGCCGTCCCGTCTACTCGTTCCCGCTCACCGTCACCGGCTCGTCGTTCTTCAGCTGCTCGACGAGTTTGGCGACCTTGGCCTTGTCCCAGCGGAGGTTGCCGCCGACGCTGCCGGCGATGGGCATGTTCATCGACTTGCCGTCGCCGCCCGTGACGCCCTTCATCGCGAAGAACATCGAGCCGAGGTCGAAGAGGCCCATGTCCTTGTCGACGATCACGGTGTCCAGGCCCGCGCTCATCGTCGGGTAGAGCTTGAACGGGTTGATGATCGTGCCGGGGGTCGCCGTCTGGCTCGCCAGGGCGGCGAGGAACTTCTGCTGGTTCTTCGTGCGGTCCAGGTC
The DNA here is from genome assembly GCF_055567735.1 of Streptomyces sp. NPDC026394. Lineage (NCBI taxonomy): Bacteria > Bacillati > Actinomycetota > Actinomycetes > Kitasatosporales > Streptomycetaceae > Streptomyces > Streptomyces sp. NPDC026394. The sequence goes on along the minus strand of NZ_JBVHPX010000003.1, from coordinate 45,742 downwards.
GCTGCCCGCGAAGGCGTAGCGGGTGCGGACGAAGGCGAGGGCCTGCTCGCCGTTGAGGGTCTGCTTGCCGGCCTGGAAGTCGGCGCCGGACTTCTTGTCCTTGAACGCCTTCGGGATGTCCATCTCGACGCCGCCGATCGCGTCCACGATGTTGGCGAAGCCCGCGAAGCCGATCTCGACGTAGTGGTCGATGCGCAGCCCGGTGTTGTGCTCGACGGTGCGCACCAGCAGTTCGGGGCCGTCCTCGGCGTAGGCCGCGTTGAGCTTGGTGTGGCGGCCCCTGGCGGCGTACTTCTTGCCGGACTTGGAACCGACGAACGAGGGGATCTCGACGTCCGAGTCGCGCGGCAGCGAGATCAGGGTCGGGCCGTTGCCGCCGTCGTGCAGGATCATCATCGAGTCCGTGCGCTTGCCCTCGGCGGAGCCGGTGTGCAGCTTCTTCTTGTCCTCGTCGGACATGCCCTCGCGGCTGTCGGAGCCGACGATCAGGTAGTTGGTGCCGTCGCCTTCCTCGGGGCGGTCGATGACCTTGCTCAGGTCGACCTCGCGGCGCAGCTTGCCGTCGGCCCAGAAGTACGTGGCGACCGAGGTGACGAGGAGCACGGCGACCAGCGTCAGCACGGACCACTTGATGCGGCGGCCCCAGTTGGGCGCGGGGCGCGGGGAACGGCCGCCGCCCTGCCCGCCACCGCCGCGGCCGCCGCCGTAGACCTGGCCGGTGTTGTAGCCGTCACCGTGCCCGCCGTCGTAGCTGTTGCCGTACGGGTCGGGGCCCTGGCCCTGAGGCGGGACGGAGGGGTGGCGGCGCGGCGAGAGGTGCGGCGGCAGCGGCGGCTCGGGCGGCTGCTGTCCCGGCCCGGGGAAGGGCCCGCCGGGGCCGCCGGGCCCGTTGGGACCGCCACGCCGTACGTGCGGCATGGCGCGCGCGCCCTCCGGCTCGGCGCCGCTGCCACGTCCGTACCGGTCTCTGTTGTCGGACCCAGGCCACTCGTTCATGGGGGAAGTCTGCCTGTCCTACGGCTCCCCCATACAGGGGAGGTACGAGATCGGGCCGCCGCTGTTGCAGAGCTGATGCAAAGTGACGCGGAGCGCCGCTTGCGCAATGCGGACGGAGGTGACCAATCCGGCACGGGTGCCCCTGGCCGGGGGTACGGGGCGGGCGCGTGGGAAGGGATGCGCGCCCCGCGCATACAGTGGGCGCATGACCGATCTCGTCACCGCCGGCCCGGAGGCCGACCTTCCGGGCAAGCCCACTTCCGTCTCCCGGACGACGCTGTCGCACATCATGACGGCAGGGGACACGAACCTGCTGGGTACGGTGCACGGCGGCGTGATCATGAAACTCGTCGACGACGCGGCCGGCGCGGTCGCGGGCCGGCACTCCGGCGGGCCCGCGGTCACCGCCTCCATGGACGAGATGGCGTTCCTGGAGCCGGTCCGCGTAGGGGACCTGGTGCATGTGAAGGCCCAGGTCAACTGGACCGGGCGGTCCTCGATGGAGGTCGGGGTGCGGGTGCTGGCCGAGCGCTGGAACGAGTCCACGCCCGCGACACAGGTCGGTTCGGCCTACCTGGTGTTCGCGGCGGTCGACGAGGAGGGCAAGCCCCGCCCCGTGCCGCCGGTCGTCCCGGAGACCGAGCGGGACAAGCGCCGCTACCAGGAGGCCCAGATCCGCCGTACCCACCGGCTGGCCCGGCGCCGCGCGATCAAGGAGCTGCGGGCGCAGCGGGTGGCGGACGGGATCGACGACGCGTAGCGACGCGGAGGGTCACGGCCCTGCGGGCCCGGCCAGGTCGAGGGTGGCTTCCGCGTCGGTCGTGCGGGCACCCTCCCAGAGCAGTACGCGGTCCGCGCCGGACTCGGCGAGGAGCTTCTCCGCGAGCCGGGTACCGCTGCCGAGGGCGCGCTCCACGACGTCCTGACCGCTGCTCCGTACGGTCCACGTGTCGCCGTCGCGTACGTCGAGGCGCCAGCTGTAGCGGACGCGTTCGCGCAGGATGCGGTAGACGTACGACGGCGTGACGGCGAGGTCGCGGGCGATGACGGGTGAGTCGAGGCCGTCCGCCGCGGCCTCCAGGACCAGACGCGGCAGGGCGGCTTCGGTGATCTTGTAGGCGCGCCGGATGCGGCCTGCCTCGGTGAGGGTGAGGTCGTCGGGGCTGATCCCGAGTTCCGGGACGGCCGTCGACCGGGCCGGTCGCGGCGCGGAGCCGGAGCAGGGGCCGGAGTCGGAGGCCGGGCCGGAGCAGGCGACGGAGCCGGTGGCCGGGGCGGGGGCAGTGCCCGGGGCGGAGTCGGAGGCGTGGTTGAGGCGTTCCACGTCCGCCTGGAGTGCGGCTTCCTCCTGCTCCAGCCGGGCCCGCTGCGCGGACAGACGCGCGGCGCGGGCGGTCAGGTCCTCGTGCCCGGAGTGCCGTGGTGCGGCCGGTGCGCCCGGTGCGCCCGGGGTGTCCGGGGCGACCGGCACCTGGCTGTCCGGCTGTGAGCGCAGGAACTGCTGGGCGACGGCGGCGATCTGGTCGAGGAACCACCGGTCGCTGAGCGGTGATCGTTTTTCACTCATGAGCGGGGACTGTACTGAGTACACAGCACCTGGACAACCGGGTACACGCCGCGGAGCCCGGCGGTCAGGGACAGGCGGCCTCGTCGCCGGTCAGCGTTCCGAAGTCGCCGGCGCCCGTCGGCTGGGTCGGGTCGTCGGAGCGCACCCGGTGGACCGCCTTGAAGTCCTTGCCGACGGTGACCCGCAGCACCGCGCCCTGGCCGGGAGCCGGGCGCAGGGCCGCCCCGGGCAGGGCGGCGGCGAGGGAGCGGACCGAGCGGTCCCAGCGCGGGTCGTAGGCGATCACGGTGCGCCGTACGCGGGTGGCGGCGTTGCCCGGGGTGCCGGTGGTGTCGAAGCCGGTGGCGCGCAGGGACTTGTCCACCGCGCGGCCCAGCCCCGTCCGGCCCGCGCCGTTGTCGACCTGCACCCGGATCGTGGCGGGCGGTACGTCCACGACCGTCGCGCGCTGCCGGCCGGGCCGCCGTACGGCCAGCGGCCGGTCCTCGCGCAGCGCCTGGAAGAGCTGCTTCGCCTTGTCCTCGTTCCACATCACGGTCGAGCCCACGTTGGGCACCTGGAAGTCGATGTCGCCCAGCGGCACGGAGGTGAACTCGGAGGACGACGGGTTGAAGCCGCGCAGTGCCTGGCCGAGGTCGACCATTTCGTCCGCGCCGAACCCCTCGTCGGCCCGTACGGACTCCAGCAGCGCGTCGGTGATCTCCTTGAACTGGACCGGGTGGAGCAGCGCGCCGGAGCTGGTGATCTTGTGCATGAGCGCGGCGAGGAAACGCTGCTGGCGCTGCATCCGCCCCAGGTCGGAGGCGCTGTCCAGGTGCCGGGCGCGGACGTACTGGAGGGCCTGGCCGCCGTTGAGCCGGGAGCGCCCGGCGGGCAGGTCCAGGCCGCTGTAGCTGTCCTTCAGGGGGCGGTTGGTGCAGATGTTCACACCGCCGACCGCGTCCACCGTCTTCATGAAGCTGGTGAAGTCGACCTCCAGGTAGTGGTCGATGTGCACACCGGTCATCCGCTCGACGGTCCGGATGGTCAGGCCGGGGCCGCCCTCCGCGTACGCCGCGTTGAGTTTCACGGGGTGGCCGCGGTGGTGCTTGCCGGTGGTCCCGTCGGTGTGCGGGGGCGTCTGCGCGTACGAGTCGCGCGGCAGGCTGACCACGCTGGCGCGGTTCCGGTCGGCGGACAGGTGCACCATCATGATCGTGTCGGTGCAGTGGCACGGCTCGCCGCCCAGGTGGTACCGGCGCTTCTCCTCGGGGGAGAGCTTGTCCCGGCCGTCCGTGCCGACGACCAGGAAGTTCATGCCGTCCCCGCCGCTGTTGTCCGGCCGGTTGCCCAGGCCCTTGAAGGCGTCCACCCGGGCGATGCCGTCCTCGACCCCGGTGACCATGGCGTGCCCGACCCCGCCCGCGGCCAGCAGCAGCAGCGAGACGCCCGCGGTGACGCGCAGGCCCCAGCGGGGCCGCCCGTCCCGTCGCCGGTGACGGGCGCGCGGACGGGGCGAGCGGTGCGGTGCGGTCATGGGGACACCTCCGCGGCAGGGTCGGGGCGGACGGAGTGCGGGAACGGGGCGGGGGACCGGGGGGACGGGGCAGCGGGGAGGAGAGCGGCGGGGGAGGGAGTGGTGAGGGCGGGGCGGCGGGGGCGGGCGGAACCGTTTCCGCGTCCGGGCGGACCGGCCGCGGACGGGAAGGAGCGGGCCGGGTCACCGTAGGCCCATATGATCGGCTGTAAAGCGCCACACGCCGGACGCCGGCCCCAGGGCCACCCGCCTGCCGTCGGCCCCCGTCCCCCATACGCGGTAACGTGACCGCGATGAACGCCACGCCACCGCAGCAGCTCCCGGCCGTCTCCGTGATCATGCCGGTGCTCAACGAGGAACGTCATCTGCGCAGCTCGGTCCAGCACATCCTGGAACAGGAGTACGCCGGTGAGATGGAGGTGGTGATCGCGCTCGGGCCCTCGACGGACCGTACGGACGAGATCGCCGCCGAGCTGGTCGCCGAGAACGCCGCCAACGAGCGGGCCCGCGTGCTGACCGTGCCCAACCCCACCGGCCGCACCCCGGCCGCCCTGAACGCGGCGATCAAGGCGTCCCGCCACCCGGTCGTGGTGCGCGTCGACGGCCACGGCATGCTCTCGCCGGACTACATCGCGACCGCCGTCCGCCTCCTGGAGGAGACCGGTGCGCAGAACGTCGGCGGCATCATGCACGCCGAGGGCGAGAACGCCTGGGAGGACGCGGTCGCCGCCGCGATGACCTCCAAGATCGGCGTGGGCAACGCGGCCTTCCACACGGGGGGCGCCGCGGGCCCGGCCGACACGGTCTACCTGGGCGTCTTCCGCCGTGAGGCGCTGGAGCAGCAGGGTGGCTACAACGAGGAGTTCATCCGCGCCCAGGACTGGGAGCTGAACTTCCGCATCCGCGAGGCGGGCGGGCGGATCTGGTTCTCACCCGAGCTGAAGGTGCAGTACCGGCCGCGGCCCAGCGTCCGCGCGCTCGCCCGGCAGTACAAGGACTACGGGCGCTGGCGCCACGTCGTGGCCCGCTACCACTCCGGTTCGATCAACCTGCGGTACCTGGCACCGCCGACCGCGGTGTGCGCCATCGCGGCGGGCGCCGTGGTCGGCGCCCTCGTCACGCCGTGGGGCTTCGCCGTCCCGGCCGGATACCTGGCGGCCATCGCGGCGGGCTCGGTCCCGGCGGGCAAGGGACTGCCGCTGAAGGCCCGCGTCCAGATCCCGGTCGCCCTGGCGACCATGCACATGTCGTGGGGCTGGGGTTTCCTGACCAGTCCGCGGTCGCTGGCCGAGAAGGTCATCGCCAGCCGCCGCCCGGCGGTGCCGGCGCCGCAGCCGGCCGCCGCGGAGTGACCGTGCGGGCGACCCGCGCATCCGGCTTACGCGGCCGTCGGCCGCGTGCTGCGGGACGCGTCCCTCCGGGTGCGCGCGCCGCCGCCCCTCCTGTACCGCCCGCCCCTCCTGTCCCAGCAGTTCACGCGGGCTGGGCACAGACGCCCCGGCATGGCTACGATACGTGTCACGATCATCACGTACCGTGCCCGGCGATCGGCTGGAGGTGCCCCCGTGCGTCCCTGGGCGGCGCTGGTTGTCCTGCTGTGCGGCACGTTCCTCGCCAACCTCGATGTCTTCGTCGTGGTCGTGGCCATGCCCGCGCTGGAACGGGACCTGGGCGCGGACGGCAGCCAGCAGCAGCTCGTCCTCGCCGGTTACCAGCTCGTCTACGCCCTCGGCCTGGCCGCCGGCGGCCGGCTGGGGGACGCGCTGGGCTCCCTGCGGGTCTTCGGCCTCGGCATGGCCGTCTTCACCGGCGCCTCGGTCGTCTGCGGGGCGGCGCCCACCACGGCCGTCCTGATCCTGGCCCGGTTGTTCCAGGGCGCCGGGACGGCCCTGATGGTGCCCCAGGTCTACCGTGCCGCGCAGACGCTGTTCACCGGCGCGGCGCAGCGCCGGGCGTACGCCGCGATCGGCGCGGTGATGGGGCTCGGCGCGATCGGCGGGCAACTGCTCGGCGGCTGGCTGCTGTCGGCGGACGTCCTCGGCCTCGGCTGGCGGGCCGTCTTCCTCGTCAACGTACCGGTGGGCGTCGCGGCGCTCACCCTCCTGCCGTGGGCGGCGGGCGGGGGCCCGCCGGCGCGCCGCGCGCCGGTGCGCGCCGACCTGCCCGGCGTGGGCCTCGCGGCGGCCGCGCTCGGGCTGTTCACCGTCCCCCTGGTGGCGGGCGGCGCGGGCGGCATGGTGTGGTGGGGACCGGCCTGCCTGGCCGCCTCCGTCCCGGTCGCCGCCTGCTTCCTGCGCCACGAACGGGCGCTGGACGCCCGGGGCGGCTCCCCGCTCGTACCGCCGCGGCTGCTGGGGCTCGACGGCTTCCGGCGCGGCATCGTGCTGATCGTCCTGGTCAACTGCGGGCTCGCCGCGTTCGTGCTGATGCTCGGGCTGCTGCTCCAGAAGGGCCTGCGCTGGAGTCCGCTGGCCACCGGCGCGGGCATGGTGCCGGCCGCGGTCGCGTTCGCCGCCGGCTCGCTGATGGCGCCCCGGCTGGCCCGCGGCGCGGAGGTACGGCTGCTGGTCCTGGCCTCCCTCGCCGCGACCGCCGGGTACGCGGGCTGCGCCGTGACCGCCCTCGGCACGGACCCCCGCTGGCTGCTCGGCGCGGTGTGCGCCGTCGGCGGCGCGCTGGGCCTGTGCGTCACTCCCGCCCTGTCCGTGACCCTGCGCACCGTGCCGGAACCGGTCGCGGGCGCGGCGTCCGGCGTGGTCTCCACGGCCCAGCAGCTCGGCGCCGCGCTCGGCGTGTGCGTCTACGGCTTCCTCTTCTTCGCCCAGGTGCGCGCCACGGCCGACGTGGTCGCCGCCTTCGCGGTCACCACCACCGCGCTGACCACGACCTCGGCGGCCGCCGCGGTCCTGGCCCGCGGCCTGCCCCCGGCGGCCGCTCCCGCCGGCCGGCCGGCGGACCGCCGCGCACCGGCGGCGCGGGACCTCCCGATGTGACACCGGACCGATCCCCCGACCGTACGGAGACACGCTTGTCCCCTCATCCCCGGTCCGCCGCCGTGCGGCCGAGCCCCGAAGCCCGGCTCGCCGAGACCGTCCCGCAGGTGAGCCGGTACCTGACCGGGCTCCTCGACGCCTACCGGCCCCGGTACGCGCACCTGCGGCCCACGCTCGAACGGCTCGTCACCCACGGCAGGCGGTCCCCCCTCGAATGCGCGCTGCCGCTCCTCGTGCACGGCGCCGTCGAGGGCACCCTCGAACCGGCCGTCCCGGTGGCCGGGGCGCACACCCTGTGGTGGCGGGCCGCCAACACCTTCGACGACGTGTCGGACGGCGACACCGGCACCCGGCTGTACGGCGGCGCCCCGGCCGCCGTCATGACGGCGGCCCTGGAATGCGGCTACGCCCTGCCGTTGCGGGCCTTGGCCGCCCTGCCCGTGCCCGGGCCCCTGCGCGAGCGTCTGACCGCGGACTACCTCGACGGCTGGACCGCCGCCTGCGACGGGCAGGTCGGTGACCTCCTCGGCTCACCGACCGGGACGAGCCCCGAGGAGGTGCTGACGGTCTACCGGCACAAGAGCGGCGCGGTCTACGCCATGGCCGCCACGATGGCGGCCCGCCTGGCGCTCGGCGCGGACGCCGCCGACGACCCGCGGGCCGCCGCCTGGGGGGAGTTCGGACAGGCCGTCGGTGTCCTCGCGCAGTTCCGCAACGACGAGGACGACCTGCGCTCCGGCCGGAGCGAGGACCTCGGCAACCGCACCGCCACCTACCTCCTGGTCCAGTTGCTGCACGCGGCCACCGACGCGGACCGGGAGCAGGCGGTGGAACTCCTCGGCCGGGCCGCCGACTCCCCCGCCGACCGCCGCCGGCTGGCCGCCATGATGTTCACCCCGCACGTCCTCGTCCCGTACCGGCGCATCCTCGCGGACGTCCACCAGCGCGCCCACGCCCTGCTGGACACCCTCGCCCCCGCCTCGCCCTTCACGGCGTCCCTGCACCGGCGCGTCGACGACGAGGTGCGGACCACCGCGAACGCCTGTGCGCCGGCGGGCCCGCACGGCGCGCACTGCACCCTGCCGCCGGAACCGGCGGTGCCGCCCGGTCGCGGCCGGGCGCGGTCCGGTCAGAAGGTGTAGGCGGGGTTCACCTTCATACAGGCCTTCTTGTCCTCGCCGTTGAGGGCGTCGGCGCTGTCCGGGGCCTTGTCGGCCTCCTTCTTGCCCTCCGACGGTACGGGGAACGACGTCCCCTTGCGCCAGTCGTTGCCGATCACCAGCCGCATGCGGGTGGCCGAACCCGACTCCTTGACCGCGTCCTTGGGCAGGCCGAGGGCCTTCGCGAGGGCGAGGGCGTCGCCGCGCCCCTCCTTGGCCGGGTAGGTGATCGTGGTGTCGGCCTGGGTGGTGAGGCGGGAGTCCGTGGCGGCGCTCGTGTAGCCGAGGGACGCCAGACGGCCGGCGATCACGTTCGCACGGCCGGAGACCGGGCCGGTCACCGTGCTGTTGGTGCCGTTCTGGACGACGACGTCCAGCTTGTCCTTGGCCGTCGTCGGCTGCGGGTCGGGCGCGGGCTTCTTCTTCTTGTCCTTGCCGTCCAGCGCGGTGTCGTTGCGCACGAGGGAGAAGGTCTGTTCGGCGTCGCCCGGCTTGGGCACGACGTACTCGCCGCCCGCCGCGTACTGCCACGGCATGGTGACCATCGTGATCCGTTCGGTCGGCACCCGCTGGAGGTCGCCGCCCAGGTCGTACAGCTTCTTGACGCTGCCCAGGCCCTCGTCCACGGTCAGTGCCTTGGTGGCGGCCTCGGCCAGGTCGCGCAGCTTCATCGGGTCGGTCAGCTTGGTGCCCGCCTTCAGCTCGCGGACCATCGAATTCATGTACATGTGCTGGGCCTTGGCCCGGCCGATGTCGGTGTTGTCCTCGAAGCCGTAACGGGTGCGCAGCCACTGGAGAGCCTGTACGCCCTTGACCGCGTGGGTGCCCGCGGTGAGCTTCAGGCCGCTGCCGTGGCCCTTCTTGTCGTGCGAGTAGACGTTCTTGTCCACACACACGGGTACGCCGCCGATGGCGTCCGCCATGTCCACCACACCGGCGAAGTCGACCATCATGAAGTGGTCGATGTAGATGCCGGTCAGCTCCTTCCAGGTGGCGACGGTGCAGCCGGGGCCGCCGTGCTGGAGCGAGGTGTTGATGGCCGCGGTGGTCTGCGGGTAGACCTTGCCGTCGTCCGGGTCCTTGCACTCCGGGATCGGTACGCGGGTGTCGCGCGGGATCGAGACGACCGACATGTTGCTGCGGTCGGCGGAGACGTGCAGCAGCATCTGTACGTCGGCCAGCGGCTTGCGGTCCGCGTCCTGGCGGGCGCCGCCCAGCTCGATGTTCTTGTCGCTGTTCCGGCCGTCCGAGCCGAGCAGCAGGATGTTCAGCGGCGTCTGCCCGAAGGCGTTCGGCTCGGGTTTCTCCAGGCCGCCGGAGCCCAGGTCCAGGGCGTCCTTGCGGAGGTTGCTGTTGAGGTGCTCGTAGTACCAGTAACCGGCGCCGGCCGTGCCGACTATCAGCACGGCCAGGGTTATCGCGCTCCAGCGCAGGACGCGCCGGGCCTTGCTGCGGGGTCTGCGCGCGCGGCGGGAGCCCTTGGCCTCGGGCTCGGAGCCGTCGGCGGGGGAGGAGCCGGGGTCCGCCGCGTCCTTGAGGGCGGTGGCGGTACCGGCGGCAGGTGTACCGGCGGCGGGGGTGCCGGTGACAGCCGTGCCCGTGACGGCCGGTGCGGGAGGCCGGCCGGTGGTGGCGCCGCCCGGGGCCGGGCCCGCGACGCCGCCGCTGATCACGGGCGGCCCCGACACCCCTCCCGTGATCACCGGAGGGACGGCCGCGCCGCCGCCCGCCGACGGCGTGCCGGTGACGCCGGGAGCGACCGGGGCGTCCGGGGCGTCCGGGGCGTCCGGGGCGTCCGGGGGAGGCGTACCTCCCTGGTCCGCCGGTCGCGGCGCACCGGACCCCGGCGCTCCGTTCCGCCCGTCTCCGTTCCCGTTCCCGTACAGGCTGTCGTCCCAGCCCAGATCCTCGGCGCCGGGCCGGCGCCGTTGTGGCCCGTCACCACGCGCACTGCTGTGCCGCATTGGGTTTCTCCCCCGTCAGTCGGCGCCGGTCACGGCGGCCGGGGCTCGCTTGGTCTTTCCGGCTGCCCCGTGCAGCCGCGGACCGGCCGGGGGGTCCGGCCGGGGTCCGGCTACTTGGCGCAGACGTTCTGGTCGTCGGCGTTCACGTTCTGCACGCCGTCCGGCGTTTTCGTCGGCGCCTCGATCGACTTGCCCGGTCCCTCGAAGTCCTTGCCAAGGATCAGCTTCATCGGGACCTTGGGCCCCGCGTCCGCGGTGGTCTTCTTCAGCGCGCTCTTGGGCAGGCCCATCCAGTCGGCCAGGGCTGCCGCCTGGTCGGCCTGGTTCGGCGCGTACTCCAGCCGGGTCGCGGCCAGCTTCGTCGGCGCGTTGCCGGCGTTGGTCGACAGCTTCGCGGCCTTGCTGTTCTGCAGCCAGTCCACCGTCTCCTGGGCGGCACCGATCGGTCCGCCGCCGTTGCTGACGTCCACCCGGACCTTGTCGGCCGGGGCCTTGGGAACCTTCTTGTCGTCCGACGTGCCCTTGCTCTTCTTCTCCTTCGTCCTGGACAGCGAGTGGTCGGCGCGGATCATCTGGAACAGCGGTCCGGCCTTCGTCTCGTCCAGTACGACGGTCGCAGGGTCCTTCGGGTTGTCCAGGACGGGAACTGTGGCGAAAGTGATGTTTTTGATGTCGACCCGGCTGAGGTCCTTGGCGAGGTCCACCAGCTTGCCCGCGCTGCCGATCCCGGTGTCCACGGTCAGCGCCTTGGTGGCGGCCTGGGCCAGGTCGTAGAGCTTGGGCACGCTGGTGAGGGTGTCGCCGGACTTCATCTTGCGGATCATCGAGCTGAGGAACTGCTGCTGGAGCTGGATGCGGCTGAGGTCGCTGCCGGTGCCGACGGAGTGCCGGGTACGGACGAAGGCCAGCGCCTGCTCGCCCTTGACGATGCTCTTGCCCGCCGGCAGGTGCAGATGGGACTTCGGGTCGTCGATCGGCTTCGCGGCGCACACCTCGACGCCGTCGACCGCCTCCGACAGCTCCTTGACCGCGTTGAAGTCGGCCATCATGAAGTGATCTATGGACAGGCCGGTCATCTTCTCGACGGTGCGCCAGGTGCAGCCGGGGTCGCGGTCCTCCTGGCCCAGGCTCGTGTTGAAGCGGACGTTGCGCTCGCCCGGGATGTTCCTGGTGGCGCCGTCCTTCTTCGTCGGGCAGTCCGGAATGTCGGTGATCATGTCGCGGGGGATGCTCAGGGCCGTCGCGTTGGAGCGGTCCTTGGAGATGTGCATCAGGATCGTGGTGTCCGCGTGCCCCACGCTGCCCGCGTCGCCGTATCCCTGGTTGCCCTTGCCGGAGCGGGCGTCCGTGCCGATGACGAGGATGTTGACCGGGCCGTCCTTGACCGCCGGGTTCTCCTTGCCGACGTCGACCTTGGAGATGTTCCCGTTGAGCTGCTGGTACAGGAAGAACGCGCCGCCGCAGCCCGCGACGAGGACGAAGCCGAGCGCGCCGGACGTCCAGTAGAGCGCTTTCTTCTTCGCGGACTTCTTCGGCTTGGGCTTACGGCGGCTCGGTGCGCTGCCGCCGGGCGGCGCGGAGCGGTTCCCGGCGCGCCGGTCGCGTTGCGCGGGCAGCTCGCGGGTGTCGGTGTCCCGGCCGGGTCCACCGCTTCCAGAACCGTTTTGCCCCGTACGCCTGCCGGGCTGCCCCGTACCGCCGCCGGGCGCGGGAGTGCCCCGGCCCCCCTCGGGCCGTGGTGTGCCACGGCCGCGTCCGGGCGCCGGCCCCTTGCGGCCGGCCGGCTGCGTCGCCGGGGCGTCGCCGGGGTCCAGCCGCAACTCGTAGGTGCCGGTGTTCGGGTCGAACACCCACTGATCGGCGGGATCGATGTCGTCCCCTCGCCCACGGCCTTGCGCGTCCACGGTGCCTTGTGTCCTCCGTCGGTGCCACGCGGCGCCTCCCCCTCAAGGCGCTCGGTCGGTCGGTTGTGCAATGCGCGGTCAGCCTGGTCGTGCGGACCGGATCGCTCACACTATCCGCCCGGTTCGGCGACGAGCGACGCCCGTGACACATTCCACTCCCCTACAACTGGGCAATTCACCCCATCTTTTCGGCAGCTTTCCAGCGGCCGGACGTATTTTTGCCGAGCTTTCAGCGGCAGATCCCGCGTTCGGCGGTGGTTCCCCGGAACGTGGGTGTCGCGGACGGGAGAGCGGAACCGTCCGACGTGTCGCCCGCGGAATCCTTACGCGATCCGGACGCCGGGTTCGGGGATTGCGGCGCGCCCGCCGTGTTCCGCGCCCGGCCGGGTACGGCGGACGCGGCGGGGGCGGGGGAGGGAGCCGCCGAAGGGGGCCGTACGGTCACCGGGCGATCCTTGGCCAGTTGCCGGAAGAGCTGCCCGGCGTCCGGCTGGACGAGTTCGTCGCGGTCGGGGTCGTAGCGGTACTCCTGACGCGGAACAGTCAGAAACTGCACCTTGTCGGTCGGAATGCTGCGCATACCGCGGACCCATTCGTACAGGCCCCGCAGGGACGCCAGGTCCTCGTCCGTGGTCAGGGAGCTGGTCGCGGCGTCCAGCAGCGGATAGAGCCGGCCGGGGTGCAGCAGGACGCCGTTGCTCTGGACCTTGTTCACCAGCGCCGCCAGGAACTGCTGCTGGCGCTCCATGCGCATGGTGTCGCTGCCGTCGCCGAGGCTCTTACGGGCCCGGACGTAGCCGAGCGCCTCCTCCCCGCGCAGCGTCTGCCAGCCGGACGGCAGCCGCAGATGCGCCTCGTCGTCATTGACGGGGCGTTCCAGGCAGAGGTCGACTCCGTCCACCGCGTCCACCATTTTCTTGAATCCGGCGAAATCCACGATCATGTGGTGGTCGATGCGAATGCCGGTCAGCTTCTCGACCGTACGGATCGTGCACGCCGCCCCCGCGAACTCGAACGCCCAGTTGAACTGGATGAATTGCGGTACCGACTGCTTTCCGTCGGAACGCTTGCAAGCGGGAATGCGCACCATCAGATCGCGCGGGATGCTGACCGCCGTCGCGCTCCTGCGGTCCGCCGCCGCGTGCAGCAGGATCGCGGTGTCCGAGCGTTGGGTGCCGTTGTCCGCGCCGTACTTGCCGTTGGATTCCCCGGAGCGCCGGTCGGAGCCGATCAGCAGGACGTTCTCCGCGCCCCCGGGCTCCGACTTGGGCCGCTCCGCCTCGTACTTCTCCAGCTCGTTGCGGGTGTCGTGGTCGGTACGGATGTTGCCGTCCAGCTTGGTGTAGAGCAGCCAGCCGGTACCGGCCGCGGCCAGCAGCAGCCCGGCGAGCCCGAGGGCGGTCCAGCGCAGCCACCGGCGCCCGGGCCGCGGGCCGGTGGCCGTCGCGCCGCTCTCCGCCGTGAGGTCCAGCGGCGGGGCCGCGGGCGGGGCCGGGCGCCCGCCCGGCTCGCCGTCGGCGTCCCGCGGACCGGGCCGGCCGGGAGGGTTCTCCGGGCTGTCGCTCACGTGTGCGTCCCCATCCCTCCGGAGTCGGTGTCCCGCCCGCGCGGGCCACCGTCCGGGGCCGGACGGGCGGGCCCGCAAGGGCATCCGTATCCCAAGATCATGGCCTGCCCGGGGCGTACCGGCCCCTCACGGAGGGTCAGGCGTCCGCCGGACGGGGGACAGGACGCGGGAGCCCGGGGCCGGGACGCGGCCGGAAGGCGGACCCCGGCCGGGACGCGGCCCGGGCGCCTCGGGACGCGGACCCGGCATCTCGGGGCACGGCCCCGGCACCCGGGACACGGCACCCCGGCCCCGCGCCGGAGACGCGGTACGGCCCGTCAGTCCGCGCGGTGCGTGACCCGCTCGCTCTCCTCGCGCTGCGCCAGGCCGTCCGCGGCCAGCCGGTCCAGGTTGCGGCACAGGACGACCGAGCCGCCCGCGGCCAGCGGGGCGAACAGCCCGGCGGACAGGCCCGCCCAGGTGTCGTACGGCAGGCCGGACAGCAGCCGGGACCCCTCGGACAGCCCGCGTTCCGCGGCATCGGCCAGCGCCACCGCCACCACCTCGGCGCCGGTCAGCTCCCGGCCGTCCACGGCGAGCGCCGGGTCCTGCGGGGAGACCGGCGCGTACGGCGCGAACCGGTCGCCCTGGCTCGGCACCTCGACCGCGTAGTCCGCGAAGCCCTGCGGCGCCTGCGGGAAGCGGCCGCCCAGCGGGCGCAGCGCCAGCGCCACCCGCTCGCCCGTGCAGGCGCGGGCCTCCTCCAGGGTGTCCGGGCCGCTCACGACGAGGTCCGCCGCGCCCGGGTCGCCGCCGACGTCCGCGACCACGCCGACCGAGGAGCAGGCCAGCAGCCAGACCGCGGTCTGCCAGTGCGCGGGCAGCAGCAGCGCGAGGCGGTCGCCGGGTTCGGCGGCGAGGTCGCCCTGGAGGTAGTTGGCGGTCTTCGCCACCCAATTGGCGAAGGTGGCGACGGACAGTTCCACGCGCTCGCCGGTGGCGTCGTCGTAGAAGGTCACGAGCGGGCGGGCCGGGTCCGCGGCGAGTGCGGAACGCAGCAGGTCGGCGGGGGTGCGATCGGTGGTGTTCATCGGCGTCAGGGTACGCGCGGCGGCGGCCGCCGGTCAGCCGGACGGCGGGCGGGTACGGGGCATCCGGGCCGACGCGCCGTCAGTTTCATGAATGGCATGTTATGTCCCATTCGTTCACGCTTTCTCCATGCGTGCCATTCTTGCTACCTCGATCGCCGTGACGTGCACCGCGGCCCTCGCCCTCCCGCTCGCCCTGCCCGCCGGGGCGACCACCGCCGGCCCGGCCGGCACCTCCGCAACCGGTACGTCCGACGGGCGGCCCGCCCCACGGGCCGGACAGCCCGCACAGCCGGGTCAGCGGTCCGGCCGGGCCGTACCCGTCGGCATCCCCGGCAGCACCCGCTCCCTGCCCCTGCGCCCCCTGCACACCTCGGACCGGAGCGCGGCCTCCGGCGCCCAGGGCCGGTCCGCCCGCGGTGTCGCCCCGTTCTCCATGGTCGGCGTCGTCTGGGACGACCCGGCCGCCGAACTCCACGGCGACGTCCAGGTCCGTACCCGCCCCGTCGGCAGCACCGGCTGGTCCGGCTGGCAGGACCTCCAGGCGCACGACGACGACGCTCCCGACCCGAGGTCCGCCGAACGCCGGGGCGGCTCCGTACGGGGCAGCACCGCACCCCTGTGGGTGGGCGCCTCCGACGCCGTGGAACTGCGCGTCCTCCCGGAGCGCGACGGCAGCGGCCGGACGGCCGCACGCCGGGCCCTGCCCGCCGGGATGCGCCTGGAGCTGGTCGACCCCGGCCAGGACACTCCGCAGGTACGGGCGGCGCGGATCGGCGAACAGCCCTCCGGCGGGAGCCGTCCGAAGCCGCCCCGGAACACCGGAACCGTCGGCTCCGCCCTCGACGCCCTGCTCGGCGTCTTCCGCCTCCCCGCGCTGGGCAAGCCCGCCGGCCCCGGCGACGACTACGACGACGAGCCCACCCCCCGCCCCACCGACACCTCACGCCCCACCACCCCGCGCTCCCACATCGGCCCGCGCCCGGCCATCGTCACCCGGGCCGGCTGGGGCGCCGACGAGCGGCTGCGCGAGCGGGAGTTCGCGTACACCAAGAGCGTCCGGGCGGCCTTCGTCCACCACAGCGCCACCGGCAACAACTACACGTGCCGGCAGGCCCCTTCGGTGCTGCGCGGCATCTACCGCTTCCACGTCAAGAGCAGCGGCTGGCGCGACATGGGCTACAACTTCCTCATCGACAAGTGCGGCACCGTCTACGAAGGCCGTGCGGGCGGCGTGGCCAAGGCGGTGATGGGCGCCCACACCCGCGGTTTCAACCAGAACAGCATGGGCATCGCTGTCCTCGGGGCGTTCGAGAATGCAAATCCGCCCGCCGCGGCCGTGTCCGCGGTGGCGAAACTGACGGCCTGGAAGCTCGGCCTGTACGGAGTCGATCCGCGAGCCGTCACGACCCTGGTGTCCGGCGGCGGCAACCGGTTCAAGAAGGGCACCAGGGCCAAGCTGCACGCCATCTCGGGGCACCGGGACGGGGTCAACACCAAGTGCCCCGGCGACCGCCTGTACAGAAAGCTCGGTACCGCGCGCGAATCGGCGGCCCGCCTCCAGGGGCGCTGAAAGTCCGTTCGAAAGTATCTGCCTACACTGGTCCGCCGACCGGCCGACCCCAGCAGGAAGCAGAGAAGACAAGGTGACTGAAGCGATCCTCCTGGTCGGCGGCAAGGGCACCCGGTTGCGCCCGCTGACGGTGCACACGCCCAAGCCGATGGTCCCGGCCGCCGGCGTCCCCTTCCTCACCCACCAACTGGCGCGCGCCCGCGCCGCGGGGGTGGAGCACGTCGTGCTGGCCACGTCCTACCTCGCCGAGGTCTTCGAGCCGTACTTCGGCGACGGGTCCGCGCTCGGCCTGCATCTGGAGTACGTCACCGAGGAGGAGCCGCTGGGCACCGGCGGCGCCATCCGCAACGTCGCCTCCCGCCTGCACTCGGCACCCGGCGACCCGGTCCTGATCTTCAACGGTGACATCCTCACCGGACTGGACATCGCGGCCCTGGTGGACACCCACCGCACCACCGGCGCCGACGTCTCCCTGCACCTGACCAAGGTCGCCGACCCGCGCGCGTTCGGCCTGGTGCCCACCGACGCCACCGGCCGGGTCACCGCCTTCCTGGAGAAGCCGCAGACGCCCGAGGAGATCGTCACCGACCAGATCAACGCGGGCGCCTACGTCTTCAACCGCTCGGTCATCGACACCATCCCGGCCGGCCGGCCGGTCTCCGTCGAACGCGAGACCTTCCCCGGCCTGCTGGAGAGCGGCGCCCACCTCCAGGGCATGGTCGACTCCACCTACTGGCTCGACCTGGGCACCCCGCACGCCTTCGTCCGCGGCTCCGCCGACCTGGTGCTGGGCCGCGCGCCCTCCCCGGCCGTCCCCGGCCGCTGCGGTGACCGCCTGGTCATGGACACCGCCGAGGTGGCGCCCGACGCCAAGATCACCGGCGGTTCGTCCGTCGGCCCCCGCGCCCGGATCGGCGCGGGCGCGCGCGTCGACGGCAGCGCCGTCCTGGAGGGCGCCGTCGTCGAGCCGGGCGCCCGCGTCCGCGACTCGCTGATCGGCGCCGGGGCGCGCATCGGGGCGCGCACGGTGCTGGAGGGCGCGGTCATCGGCGACGGCGCCCACGTCGGCGCCGACAACGAACTGCGCGACGGCATACGGGTGTGGTGCGGCGCCGAGATACCCGAGGCGTCGGTCCGCTTCTCCTCCGACCAGTAGGCCGCGGTACGGGGACGGGCAGGAAGCGGCAGCCGGGCGCCGTCCCTCCGGAACCCTTCCGGAACCCCTCCAGACCCCCTTGGAACACCTCCGAATCCCCTCCGGGCACCAGGCCCCCGCCACCGCCCACCCGCATCACTTACCCTGGCCGGATGCCCGCCCCCCTCCGCCGCACCTGGACCCCACCGGGTCCGTACGACCTGCACCGCACCCTCGGTGTGCTCGGTCGCGGCCCCGGCGACCCGGCGTTCCGGGTGGTGGACGGCGCGGCCTGGCGGGCCAGCCGCACGCCGCAGGGACCGGCCACCTTGTGCGTACGGGAGCGGTCCGGCGCCGGGCAGGTCGAGGCCGAGGCGTGGGGCCCCGGAGCCGAGTGGATGCTGGACGGGCTGCCCGCCCTCCTGGGGGAGGGCGACGACCCCGCGGCCTTCACCCCGCGGCACCGCCTCGTCCACGAGGCGCGCCGCCGCCATCCCGGCGTACGGCTCGCCCGCACCGGCCTGGTCCTGGAGTCGCTGATCCCCTCGGTCCTGGAGCAGAAGGTCACCGCCGACGAGGCGTACCGCGCCTGGCGCCTGCTGCTCCAGCGGCACGGCGAGCCCGCGCCCGGCCCGTTCGAGCGGCTGCGCGTGATGCCCGATCCGCGCGGCTGGGCGCTGATCCCGTCCTGGGAGTGGCACCGCGCGGGCGTCGACCACAAGCGTTCGGCCACGATCCTGCGGGCCGTACGGGTCGCCAGCCGCCTCGAAGAGGCCGCGGCCATGGACCTGCCGGACGCCCTGCACCGGCTCCAGCTGGTCCAGGGCATCGGCCCGTGGACGGCCGCCGAGGCGCTCCAGCGCTCCAACGGCGCGCCCGACGCGATCACCGTCGGCGACCTGCACCTGCCGCGCATCGTCGGTTACGCGCTGACCGGGCGGCGCGACGGCACCGACGAGCAGATGCTCGACCTGCTCGCCCCGTACGAGGGACAGCGGCACCGCGCCACCCGCTTCATCCTGCTGTCGGGCCGGACCCTGCCGCGCCGCGCCCCGCGCTTCCCCGTCGGGGACATCGCCCGGCTGTAGCGACGGCCGGACGGTGCCTCTGTAGGCCGGGCGGCGCCCCGTGGGCGCGGGTCCTCAGCGCACCACCACGAAGTCGTCCCCCGAGCGGTCCGGCCGCGGCCGGGGCGGCGCCGCCGGGCGGCCCACGGCCACCGCGCCCATCGGGTCCCAGTCCGCCGGCAGGTCCAGCGCCTCGCGTACGACGTCGCGGCAGAACATCGTCGAGGACACCCACGCCG
This sequence comes from Streptomyces sp. NPDC026394, assembly GCF_055567735.1. Lineage (NCBI taxonomy): Bacteria > Bacillati > Actinomycetota > Actinomycetes > Kitasatosporales > Streptomycetaceae > Streptomyces > Streptomyces sp. NPDC026394. The sequence goes on along the minus strand of NZ_JBVHPX010000003.1, from coordinate 26,994 downwards.
ACCCCAGCCGCTCCCCGGCCAGCGCGACCAGGAAGTTCTGGATGCCGGCGCCGTTGGCGACGACGAACATCTCCCGCTCGGCCGCGTTGCGCCGCGCGTCCGGATAGGTGTGCGAGCCGTCCATGACCAGGCACGGCACGACCAGGTACGGCGCGTTGCGCAGCACGTCGCCCCGGCGCACCCGCTTGGCGATCGACTCCGCGTTGAAACCGTCTCCGCGCAGGTCGGCGATCCAGGCGTCCCGCATGGCGTCCAGCAGCCCGGTGCGGGCGCTCTCGGTCTCCAGCAGGACGAACCGCCAGGGGGTGGTGTGGTGCGGTGCGGGCGCGGTGACGGCCGCGGCGACCGCGCGCCGGACCGCGCCGGGGTCCACCGGGTCGTCGGTGAACTCGCGGACCGTACGCCGCAGCGTCACCGCTTCCCGTACGGCCTCGGAGGTGCCCAGCCGGAACATGTCGTCGGGAGCGGACCGCACCAGGTCCCGGGCCCCGGCGTCGTCCGTGGCGCCGTCCGTGCCGTCCTCGCGCACCACGTGCGGCAGCCCGCGGACCACCGCCACCGGCAGCCCGGCCGCCTTGCCCTTCACCAGGTCGCCCGCCGCGGCCAGTTCGTCGGCGGTGGCGACGATCGTCGCGCTGAGCGGATTGCCGTACGCGTCCGTGCCGCCGCGCAGGTCGTCCAGCACCCGGACCCCGGCCGCGCCGATCGCGACATCGGTCAGTCCGCTGCGCCACGGCCGCCCGAAGGTGTCGCTGACGACGACACCGACCCGTACGCCCAGCGCTTCCCGCAGCCCGTCACGGATGGCGCGCGCCGAGGCGTCCGGGTCCTCGGGCAGCAGCAGTACGGTCCCGGCCGGCGTGTTGGAGGCGTCGACGCCCGCCGCCGCCATGACCAGGCCCTGCCGGTTCTCGACGATGCGCAGGGTGCCGCGGCGCGCCACGACCCGTACCGTCTCCTGGTCGATGGCGGCCTCACGGTCGGTGGCCTCCATGATCCGGCCCTCGGCCTTGCTGATGATCTTCGAGGTCACCAGCAGCACGTCGCCGTCGGCGAGCCCGGGCAGCCCGTCGGCGGTCGCCGCGGACGCGATGATCTTGGCGAGGTCGTCGCCGTCCCGCACCTCGGGGATGCCGGGCAGCGCCCACACCCGGTAGGCCGGGGCCGCCGCCTCGGGGGCGCTCGCGGCGGCCGGCGCGGGCCCGGAGGCGCTCACGCGCGGACCTCCTCGGCCAGCGCCAGCGCCGCACGGGCCATCGCGGCGGTGGCGTCCAGGTCCGTCATCATCAGCGGTACGGCCTGGCAGCGGATGCCCGCCTCCTCGACCTCGGGCACCGCGCCCGCGTCCACCGTGTCCACGAGCCAGCCGTCCAGCAGACCGGAGCCGTAGTGCTGGGCCACCGCGGCCGCCGTCGACTCGACGCCGACCGCCGCGAGGACCTTGTCCGCCATGCCGCGCACCGGCGCGTCCCCGACGATCGGCGACAGCCCGACCACCGGCACCCCGGCGTCCGCGATCGCCTCGCGGATACCCGGCACCGCCAGGATGGTGCCGACGCTCACCACCGGGTTGGACGGCGGGAAGAGCACCACGTCGGCCTCGGCGATCGCCTCCAGCACGCCCGGGGCGGGCTTGGCCTGCTCGGCGCCGACCGGCACCACCGCGTGCGCGACCACCGAGGCGCGCAGCCGCACCCAGTACTCCTGGAAGTGGACGGCCTTGCGCTCGCCGTCGACGTCCACGGCGACATGGGTCTCGATCCGGTCGTCGGACATCGGCAGCAGCCGCACCCCGGGCTTCCACCGCGCGCACAGCGCCTCGGTCACCGCGCTGAGCGGGTAGCCGGCGCCGAGCATCTGCGTACGGACGATGTGGGTGGCGAAGTCCCGGTCGCCGAGCCCGAACCACTCGGGCCCGACCCCGTACGCCGCCAACTCCTCCTTCACCCGGAAGGTTTCGTCGGCCCGGCCCCAGCCCTGCTCCTCGTTGATGCCGCCGCCGAGCGTGTACATCACGGTGTCGAGGTCGGGGCAGACCTTCAGCCCGAACAGATGGATGTCGTCACCGGTGTTGCCGATGACCGTGATGTCGGCGTCCGGCGCCGCTGCTTTCACACCCCGCAGGAAGCGGGCGCCGCCGATGCCGCCGGCGAGAACCACAATGCGCATGGTCCCAGCATGTCAGCCGGTGACCGCCTCGTGGGAGGCGCCCGCCGCGCACCGGGCGCTGTGCATCGGCATGTCGGTCAGGCCGGGGAAGTACACGTGCAGGCTGACGGCGGGGACGAGCGCGGCGTTGACGACCTCGTGGACGTAGCCGGGGGCGAAGACGCGCTGCGCGCCGGCCGTCAGCGCCCGGTTCCCGCCCGTGGTGCGCTCGCTCAATTCGCCCTCCAGGACGGTCAGTACGCCGGAGGAGGGGCCGTGGTCGTGCCGTCCGCTGCCCTGCCCCGGCAGCCAGCTCAGCAGCCACACCTCGTAGCCCGGCCCCTGGCGCAGCCGGTGGTACCAGCGGGTGGTGGCGTCGTAGCGCACGAGCGGGGCCCAGGCCGCGCGGCTGGCGGCGATCTCGCGGGCGAGCCCGGCGAAACCGGCGACGGTGGCGGGGTGGGCGGGGACGGGCGGGAGCAGATGCGGGATCGCGAGCGGGTCGCCGGCGATCTGGACGTCGCTGTTCATGTGCGGGATTTCCTCGGCAAGGTGCTCGGGTGGCGCAGATCAGATGACGCGGAGGGGGTGCGCCGCCGCGCGCGGGGTGCGCGGAGCGGGCACGGAAGCCGTACGGCGGGGTACTGCGGGAAGCGGAAAGCTGGAGCTCGGTGGCGTCAACAGCTCGAACAGCGACAGCGGGCCTGGGCAGCGCAGCGGGACCCGTAGGAACGGGTCAGGCGGAGCGCAGGAATCGCTGGCATGCCTGCAAGGAGACCGGGTACTCGGCGCCGTGTCAACCGGGTGTCTGGTTTGGGGTAAATGTTTCACCTCATCCGGTTACTGCGAGCGGCGAAAGGTTTGTGCAGGCGAGGTGTGGAGCAGACGGGCGACATCCGCGCACTCCCGCGCGCCGTTGCGGTCTCGTGACCTGAATGTGACCTGTCCCGCTTCGGCGGGTGCGGTGCAACGGCTGTGCCGCCCGTCGCGTCCTTGGGTGTGAGAGGGGAGTTACGGGTGATGCGGCTGAGGAAGTGTCCTGTTTTTTGCCGATTTGAACACTTTCTGCATAGGCTTGGTTCCGCAGAGTGAATAAGGGGCCCAATAGCAGATCTCGGCTTGACTGGCCCGGATCGGCACACTTGTAATTTCACTCGTGTCGTTCAGCCGTCATCGGTAACGGCTGCATCACGGGGACGCAAAGACAGACGAGGGGCGCACATGACCGAGCTGTTCCAGGAATTGCTGGTCGAAGAGGCGGACGAGGAGCTCGGCTGGCAGGAGCGCGCGCTGTGCGCCCAGACCGACCCCGAATCCTTCTTCCCGGAGAAGGGTGGCTCCACCCGCGAGGCCAAGAAGGTCTGCCTCGCGTGCGAGGTCCGCTCCGAATGCCTTGAATATGCCCTCGCCAACGACGAACGCTTCGGCATCTGGGGCGGACTGTCCGAGCGCGAGCGGCGCCGGCTCAAGAAGGCAGCGGTCTGACGTCCGGTGCGACGGCCCCGGCTGCCGGGCCACCGATTCTCCCCATATCCCCCTATAGACAACGGTCCGCCTCCGCAGCCCGCCTGCCGGAGGCGGATCGCTGTCTACGCGGCAGACGGACGCGCACCGCCGAAGCATTAGTGTGGGGCCGCGTCCGAGGCGCACCGACGCCCTGACCGGCACCCGGCCACGACCCGTGCCGTCGGCCGCACCGCGTCGCCGTCCGTCGCAGTCCACAGCGCAGCGCTATGCCGGGGGAGGACCCCGAGACCCCCGGGGAGGGCCCCTACCTCGATGTCCGTGCACAGTCAGCCGGCCGACCAGGCCGCGCAAGCCGCCGCCCAATACCACGACGGCTCACCCGAGTTCCCCCGGCACGTCGTCACCGCCGTGATCGTCTCCCACGACGGCGAACGCTGGCTCCCCGACGTCCTCGCCGGAATCCTCGGCCAGGAACGCCCGCCGCAGCAGATCCTCGGCGCCGACACCGGCAGCGCGGACGCCTCCGCCCGGCTGCTCGGCGAGGCCCTCGGCGACGACCGGGTGCTCCACCTCGCCCGCCGCTCCGGCTTCGGCACCGCCGTCGACGAGGCCGTCCGCACCGCCCCCGTCCTCGGCCCCGACGACCTGCCGTACCTGCGCCGCCCCAGCGGCTGGGACCCGGTCGGCCGCACCTGGCGCGACGACGCCTACGACCTGCCGGAACTCCCGCACGGCGACCCCGTCCAGTGGCTGTGGCTGCTGCACGACGACTGCGCCCCCGAACCCGACGCGCTCGCCGAACTCCTGCGGGTCGCCGACTCCAGCCCTTCCACCGCCGTCGTCGGTCCCAAGCTCCGTAGCTGGTACGACCGCCGCCAGCTCCTCGAAGCAGGCGTCAGCATCGCCCGCAGCGGCCGCCGTTGGACCGGCCTGGACCGCCGCGAACAGGACCAGGGCCAGCACGACCAGGTACGGCCCGTCCTGTCCGTCTCCAGCGCGGGCATGCTCGTCCGCCGCGACGTGTACGAGCAGTTGGGCGGCTTCGACCGCCGCCTGCCCCTGATGCGCGACGACGTCGACCTGTGCTGGCGCGCCCAGGCCGCCGGCCACCAGGTCCTCGTCGCCCCCGACGCCGTCCTGCGGCACGCCGAGGCGTCCGCCCGCGAACGCCGCCCCATCGACTGCGTCGGCCGCTCCACCGCCAGCCCCCACCGCGTCGACAAGGCCGGCGCCGTCTACACCCTCCTGGCCAACACCCGCGGCGCCCTGCTCCCGTACGTCGCCCTGCGCATCGTCCTCGGCACCCTGCTGCGCGTCCTCGCCTACCTCGTCGGCAAGGCCCCCGGCCAGGCCCTCGACGAACTCGCCGGCCTCATCGGCACCCTGCTGCGCCCCGGCGCGATCCTCGCCGCGCGCAAGAAGCGCGGCCGCCCCGCCACGGACGCGGGCGAGCTGCGGCCCCTCTTCCCGCCACCCGGCGCGACCGTACGGGCCACCGTCGAACAGGTCGCCGGCAACCTCGCCGGGCGCTCCGCCCCCGAAGCCGCCTCCGCCGGACGGCACGGCGCCGTCGAATCCGGACCCGGCGGCGACGACGCCGACTACCTGGAGATCGAGCAGTTCGCCCGCCTCAAGCGGATCGCCCGCCGGCCGGCCCCGGTGCTCTTCCTCCTCCTGCTCCTCGTCTCGCTCGTCGCCTGCCGCTCCCTGCTCGGCTCCGGTGCCCTCACCGGCGGCGCCCTGCTGCCCGCCCCCGACCGCCTCGGCGACCTCTGGAGCGGCTACCTCGACGGCTGGCACACCACCGGCACCGGCAGCACCGCCGCCGCGCCCCCCTACCTCGCCGTCCTCGCCCTCGTCGCCACCTTCTTCCTCGGCAGCACCAACCTGGCCGTCACCGTCCTGCTCGTGTGCTCCGTACCGCTCGCCGGACTGAGCGCCTACTTCGCCTCCCGGCCACTGGTCACCTCCCGCCTGCTGCGCGCCTGGGGCAGCGTCGTCTACGCCTTCCTGCCCGCCGCCACCGGCGCCCTGGCCGGCGGCCGCGTCGGTACCGCCGTCCTCGCGATCCTGCTGCCGCTCATGGCACGCGCCGCCGTCGCCGCCGGCGGCCTGCGACTGACCCCCGGCACCCGGCCGAGCTGGCGCGCCGCCTGGGCGTACGCGCTGCTGCTCACCTTCACCACCGCCTTCACCCCGGTCGTCTGGCCCGTCGCCGTCCTGCTCGGCATCGCCCTGCTGGTCCTGCGCGCCCTCGACGGCAACCGCGGCCTGCTCCTGCCCTACGCCCTGCGGTTCCTCGCCGTCGCCGCCGCCCCGCTCGTCGTCCTGGCGCCCTGGTCGCTGTCCCTGCTCGCCCACCCCTCCCGCTTCTTCCGGGAGGCCGGACTGGACCTCGGCACGGGACCGGCCTCCGTACTGGACCTCGTCGGCATCAGCCCCGGCGGCCCGAAGGCCGGCGGCGGGGTGCTGCTCCTCGGCATCGTGCTGGCCGCGCTGTCCGCCACGCTGCGCGCCGACCGGCAGCGCGCGGTCCGCATCGCCTGGGCCGCGGCCGTGACCGGCCTGCTCTTCGCCGTGCTCGCCAACCGCTCCGCCTGGGCCGGGCCCGCCGTCCTCGTCTACGGGCTCGCGCTGCTGAGCGCCGCCGCCGTCGGCGCCGAAGGCATCCGCTCCCGTATGGAGACCCTCGGCTTCGGCTGGAAACAGCCGGTCGCCGTCCTGATCGCGATCTCCGCGCTGCTCGCCCCGCTGTACGCGGCGGCCAGTTGGATGATCACCGGCGCGGCCGGGCCGCTGGAGCGCCGCGACCCCGTCCAGGTCCCCGCCTTCGTCGCCGAGGACACCGGCTCCGTCGACCAGGCCCGCACCCTCGTCCTCGACGGCGACGCCGGCCACGTCGCGTACACCCTGGTACGCGGCTCCGGCGCCCGCCTCGGTGACGCCGACATCGCCACCGAGACCGGCGAGGACAAGCGGCTCGGCGGCATCGTCGCCAACCTCGTGGCCGGCTCCGGCGCCGACCAGACCAACCAGCTCGGCGGCTACGCGATCCGCTACCTCCTGGTCCGCGACGGTGCGCCCCGCGACATGGGCCGCGTCCTGGACGCCACCCCCGGCCTGACCCGCCTCAGCCAGGACGACGGCAGCGCCCTGTGGCGCGTCGACCAGCGCGTCTCACGCGTCTCGATCGTGCCCGGGGAGACCAAGGACGGGACGCGCGCGGGTCGCGCCACCGCACCGGTCCCGGTTCCGTCCGGGCCCGTCGCGGCCCACACCGACCTGCCCGACGGCGCCGACGGCCGGGTGCTGCGCCTCGCCGACACCGCCGACGCGGGCTGGCAGGCCACCCTCGACGGCAAGGCACTGAAGCCGGTCACGGTCGACGGCTGGGCGCAGGGCTTCGCACTGCCCGCGTCCGGCGGCCGCCTGGACCTCACCTACGACGACCCGGTGGGCCACACCGCGTGGCTGTGGGCCCAGGGCCTGCTCGCCGTGGTCCTGGTGGTGCTCGCCCTGCCGGGCCGCCGCCGGGAGATCGACGACGACCTGCCCGAGGAGGGCGCGGCCGCGGTGCCCGCGGAGGCTTTCGCGGGCGAGGGCCGTCGCGCCCGGCGGCTGCGGGCCGCCCAGGCCGCCGCCCCCGAGGACGGCGCGGCGCCGGGCGTCCCGGGCCCGCGGCCCGGGGAGGACCCGGTGACCGACCCTGCGGCCGCGCCTGCCGCCGCCGACCCGATGGCCGCCCCGACCGCCGACCCGTACGCGGCCGACCCGTACGCGGCCGTGCCGCAGCAGCAGAGCTACGAGCAGCAGTCGGCGTACGGAGAGCAGTCGGCGTACGGGCAGCAGCCGGGGTACGGACAGCAGGGCTACGAGCAGCAGCAGGGCTACGACCCGCAGCAGGGGTACGGGCAGCAGATGTACGACCAGTGGCAGCAGCCGCCGCACAGCCAGGACCAGTACGCACCGGATCAGTACGGGCAGGACCAGTACGGGCAGCCGTACACGGGCGCAGCGGGCACCGTCCCGGCGGACCCGGACCAGGCCGCCCCCTACCCGCCCGGCGCCTACGACCCGTACCCCTACGGCCAGCAGCAGCCGCCGCACCAGCAGCAGCCCTACGACGACGGCACGACGTACCCCGGCTCCTACCGCGAGCCCCGCCGTGACGGGAGCGACCAGCAGTGAAGCGCACCATCATGTCCCTGATCGGCGCAACGGTGGCGCTCGGCGCGGTCACCGGTGTCGCCGCCGTCGCCACCCCCGAAGGCCGGAGCACCACCACGGCCGAAGGCGCCTCCCGGCGGCCCGTCGAACGGTCCGCCCTTCTGTGCCCGCCGCCCACCTCGTCGGAGGTCGGCGACACCACGTACACCGCCTTCACCCCCGAAGGGACGGGCGGCAAGGCCGGTTCCCAGGGCACCGCCGGGCTGCTGCCCGCACCGTCCGGCAAGCAGCCGGACGGGAAGGGCGGGCCGGACGGCAAGGGCAAGGCGGGCGCCGGCCAGGGGCAGCAGGGCGCGCAGGCGGGCGCCGACCCCGTCGCGCCCCTGAAGAAGGCCGGCACCCCCGTCACCGCGACCACGGACCGCGCGGACGCGCCCGCCCTCGCCGGGACCGCCGACGGCGCCCTCGCCCCCGGCTGGACCGTCCAGCAGACCACCGGCGTCGCGGCCGGCAGCGGACGCGGCCTGCTCGGCCTGTCCTGCGCGGCGCCCGACACCGACTTCTGGTTCCCCGGCGTGAGCACCGCCAAGGACCGCCAGGACTACATCCACCTCACCAACCCCGACGACACCCCGGCCGTCGTCGACCTCGACCTGCGCGGCAAGGACGGCCCGCTGAAGGCCGGCTCCGGCGAGAACATCACCGTCCCGCCGCACTCCACCGTGCCGGTCCTGCTCTCCACCCTGACGGGCACGCCCGCCCAGGACGCGGCCCTGCACGTGGTCACCCGCGAGGGCCGGGTCGGTGCCTCCGTCCAGGCCGCCGACGCGAAACTGGGCGGCGACTGGCTGCCCGCGGCGGCCGACCCCGCGCCCGGCGCGGTCCTGCCGGGCATCCCGGCCGACGCCACCGCCGTCCACCTCGTCGCCGTCGCGCCCGGCAAGGAGGACGCCGACCTGAAGGTGCAACTGGCCACCCCGAACGGCCTGATCACCCCGGCCGGACTGGAGACCCTGCACGTCAAGAGCGGCATGACCGCCTCGGCCGACCTCAAGGACCTCACCAAGGGCGAGGCGGGCTCACTGGTGCTGACCCCCGCCGACGGCTCCAAGGCGCCCGTCGCGGTGGCCCTCCGGGTCGTCCGCGGCAAGGGTGACAAGCAGGAGATGGCCTTCATCCCGGCCACCGGACCGGTCGCCCAGCGCGCCACCGCCGCCGACAACCGGGACAAGGGCAGCACCCTGTCCCTCGTCGCACCGGTGAAGGGCAAGGACGCCGAGGTCACGGTCACCGCGTCGGCGGGCAGCGGGGGCGGTACGCCGGTGTCGAAGACGTACACGGTCAAGGGCGGCAGCACCCTCGCCGTGGAACCGCCGCGCCCGCAGGGCCTCAAGGGCTCCTACGCCCTGACCGTCACCCCGGCGGCGGGCAGCGGCCCGGTCCACGCGGCACGGACCCTGGCCCTGCCCCAGGGCGGCCTGCCCGCCTTCACCGTGCAGACGCTCCCGGACGACCGGGGGTCGGTGGTGGTGCCGACGGCGGGGGAGGACCTCAGGCTGTTGCTGAAGTGAGGGGCGGGGGCCGAGGCACCCGGAGCCGGGCTGCCGAGCCGCCGGGGCGCCCGGAGCCGGGCCGCCCGGATCGGGCCCGGGGTCAGTCCTGCCCGTACCGCGGGTCGACCGACTCCGGCGCCAGGCCGAGCAGCTCGGCGACCTGTTCGACGACGACCTCGTGGACCAGCAGGGCCCGCTCGTCGCGGTTCTTGGTGCGGATCTCGACCGGGCGGCGGTAGACGACCACCCGTTCCCGCTGGTCGCCGGTGGCGGGCAGCAGCCGGCCCAGCGGCACCGTCTCCTCGTCGGCGGCCGGCCCGGTGTCCCCGTCGGGGCCGAACCCGGGCACCTCGACGACCAGGAAGTCGATGTCCGCCAGTTGCGGCCAGCGCCGTTCCAGCCGGTCCCGTGAGTCGTAGACCAGGTCGACGAAGGAGTCCGCGCGGCTCACCGAGAGCGGCACCTGGGGCGGGGCGACCGGGCCGCGCATACCGCGGCCGTGCCGGTCGCGCCGGCGCGGGCGGGGCCCCGCCGGGGCGGGCGGCCGCGCGGCGCCGCCGGGCGCGGCGGGAGTGCCGCCGGTGCCGGTCGGCGCGGAGGGCCCTCCGGAGTCGGCCGGAGGAGGTACGGGGCTGTCCATCAGAACCGAGCGTAACCGTCCCGGGGCAGGCAGCGGGGAAGAGCGGCGGATCCGGTGCCATGTCGTCGAGCGACCGGTCGTAGGCTCGTTGAGTCCGCTTGCAGCCATGCATCGGACCGGGAAGGACATGGGGAATGACATGAAATGTACAGAGTCGTGACAGGTTTCGACGCACTGCGCCGTCCGGCGCAGTGCTCACCGCACGGTTCGGCCCGGGCGCCCGCAGGTCAGGCGCACCGGACGAACCGGGACGACACGGTTGGGTGAGGTCGTGGAGAGTCATCGCGGCCCGCTCAAGAGTGCGGTACCGTCCAACGTCGTGAGCCCTGTACGTCGCTGTTCGCGCACTGCGTGCGGCCGCCCCGCCGTCGCAACGCTGACGTACGTCTACGCGGATTCGACCGCCGTGCTCGGACCGCTCGCCACCTACGCCGAGCCCCACTGCTACGACCTGTGCGCCGAGCACTCCGAGCGGCTGACCGCGCCGCGCGGCTGGGAAGTCGTACGCCTGGCCACCGACACCGGCCCGGCCCGCCCCAGCGGCGACGACCTCGAAGCGCTCGCCAACGCGGTGCGCGAGGCGGCCCGGCCCCAGGAACGCGCGGCGGGCGGCGGCAACGGCCCACAGGTCAGCGGACCGAACGGACGTGACGCCCACCCGATGGAGGTCGCCCGCCGGGGGCATCTGCGGGTGCTGCGGTCGCCGGACAACTGAGTTCCGGGTCCGGGCGACCGGGTTCCGACTTCGGGTCCCGGTCGCTCCCGTCACTTCCTTCCGCGCCATTGACGCCGCCTCGCCGCGGGCACCACCATGCCTCCACTCCCGAAAGATCCGCTTCCGTATGGCGGAAGTGACGGGGGAGCTGCCCACCGGGAGGCCGAGTGTCCGTACCGCAGCGGGAGTTCGTGCAGCAACTGGAGCCCGTGGCCGGCTCCCTCGCCCTGTCCGCGCTCGTCGCCGCCCTCCCGCTGGTCACCGTCCTCGTCCTGCTCGGCGCCGTACGGATGCGCGCCCACCGCGCCGGACTCACCGGCCTCGCCGTCGCCCTCGCCACCGCCTGCCTCGGCTACGGCATGCCCGCCGGACAGGCCCTGTCCGCCGCCGCGCAGGGCGTGCTCTTCGGCCTGTTCCCCATCCTGTGGATCGTCGTCAACGCCCTGTGGGTCTACCGGATGACGGTCCGCACCCGCCACTTCGACGTCCTGCGCCGCTCCTTCTCCGGGCTCTCCGCCGACCCCCGCGTCCAGGCCCTGGTCATCGCCTTCTGCTTCGGGGCACTGCTCGAAGCGCTCGCCGGATTCGGGGCGCCCGTCGCGATCAGCGCGGTGATGCTGGTCGCCCTCGGGATCTCCCCGGTACGGGCCGCCGTCGTCGCGCTCGTCGCCAACACCGCGCCGGTCGCCTTCGGCGCCATGGGCACCCCCGTCGTCACACTCGCCCAGGTCACCGGCCTGCCGCTGGACACCGTCGCCCCGGTCGTCGGCCGCCAGACCCCGCTGCTCGCCCTCGTCGTACCGCTGCTGCTGGTGTTCCTGGTCGACGGGCGGCGCGGCCTGCGCGAGACCTGGGCACCCGCGCTCGCCTGCGGACTGGCCTTCGCCGCCGTGCAGTTCGCGTCCGCCAACTACGTGTCCGCGCAACTCGCCGACATCGGCGCGGCCCTCGCGGGCGCCGCCGCCCTCGTCGCCGTCCCCGGCGCCCGCAGACCCGCCTCCGAACCCGTACGGAACGCCGTCCTGACCGGCGCCCGCAGCGAGGACCTGGACGTCCGAGACTCCCGCGCCGACGTCGTCCGCGCCTACGCGCCGTACGCCCTCGTCGTCGCCGTCTTCTCCCTCGCCCAGGTCCCGCCCGTCAAGGACCTCCTCGCACGGGCCACCCGCACCTTCGACTGGCCCTTCCTGGACGTCGCGGGCCCGGACGGGAAACCGGCCGGCGGCAACGTCTTCTCGCTCCCGCTGCTCGCCACCGGCGGGACGCTGGTGCTGCTGGCCGGCGTGCTGACCGCCGCGGTACTGGGCGTACGGGCCGCCACCGCCGTACGGGAATGGGCCGCGACCGTACGCGAACTGCGCCTGGCGATCCTCACCGTGACCTCCGTCCTGGCCCTCGCCTACGTCATGAACCTCTCCGGACAGGCCGCCGCCATCGGCCACTTCGTCGCCGCCGCCGGTGCCGGGCTGGCCTTCCTCTCGCCCGTGCTCGGCTGGTTCGGCGTCGCCGTCACCGGCTCCGACACCTCCGCCAACGCCCTCTTCGGCGCCCTCCAGGTGACCGCGGCCCGGCAGTCCGGCCTCTCACCCGTCCTCCTCGCCGCGGCCAACAGCTCCGGCGGCGTGCTCGGCAAGATGATCTCCCCGCAGAACCTGGCCATCGCCTGCGCCGCGGTCGGCCTGGCCGGACGCGAGGGTGACCTGCTGCGCAAGGTGCTGCCGTGGAGCCTGGGGCTGCTGCTGGTGATGTGTCTGATCGTGGTGGGACAGAGCACGGGCGTGCTGGGGTGGATGCTGCCGTAGGGGTGCGCGGTGCCGGCCGGAGCGCCCGGGTGGTCCGGACTGCGCGCATGACCACCGGCTTCACGGGACACAAGATGACCCGGGCTGCCGGACCCCACCCCCCGAACCAGCCTCCCGCCGGCCGCGTACGGGTAGGTTTGGGACCCCGTCATGACATCAGGAGGGCTGGCTGTGACTGATCTGTCGCAGATCGTGAAGGCGTACGACGTGCGCGGTGTGGTCCCCGACCAGTGGGACGAGCCGCTGGCCGAACTGTTCGGCGCGGCCTTCGCCCAGGTGACCGGAGCGGACGCCATCGTCACCGGGCACGACATGCGGCCCTCCTCGCCCGGCCTGTCCCGGGCCTTCGCCCGCGGCGCCGCGGCGCGCGGGGCCGACGTCACCGAGATCGGCCTGTGCTCGACCGACCAGCTCTACTACGCCAGCGGCGCGCTGGACCTGCCCGGCGCGATGTTCACCGCTTCGCACAACCCCGCGCAGTACAACGGCATCAAGATGTGCCGGGCGGGCGCCGCCCCGGTCGGACAGGACACCGGCCTCGCCGACATCCGCGCGCTCGTCGAGCAGTGGCGCGACAACGGTGCCCCGGAGCCCGTGGCGACCCCCGGAACCATCACGCAGCGCGACGTCCTCGCCGACTACGCCGCCCACCTGCGCCGCCTCGTCGACCTCTCCGGCATCCGCCGCCTGAAGGTCGTGGTGGACGCCGGCAACGGCATGGGCGGCCACACCGTCCCCACCGTCTTCGAGGGACTGCCCATCGACCTGGACGCCCTGTACTTCGAACTCGACGGCACCTTCCCGAACCACGAGGCCAACCCCCTGGACCCGGCGAACATCGTCGACCTCCAGGCGCGCGTCCGCGAGGTCGGCGCCGACCTCGGCCTGGCCTTCGACGGCGACGCGGACCGCTGCTTCGTCGTCGACGGCAGCGGCGACCCGGTCTCCCCGTCCGCGATCACCGCCCTGGTCGCCGCCCGCGAACTGGCCAAGCACCCCGGCGGCACGGTCATCCACAACTGCATCACCTCCTGGTCCGTCCCCGAGGTCGTCAAGGAGAACGGCGGCACGCCCGTACGCACCCGCGTCGGCCACTCGTTCATCAAGGGGGAGATGGCCAGGACCGGCGCCATCTTCGGCGGCGAGCACTCCGCGCACTACTACTTCCGCGACTTCTGGAACGCCGACACCGGGATGCTCGCCGCCCTGCACGTCCTGGCGGCGCTCGGCGGCCAGGAAGGACCGCTGTCCGAACTGGTCGCCCAGTACGACCGGTACGCCGCCTCCGGCGAGATCAACAGCACCGTCGACGACCAGACCGGCCGCCTCACCGCCGTGCGGACCGCGTACGAAGGTGAGCCGGGCACCGAACTCGACGAGCTGGACGGCCTGACCGTCAGCACCGCCGACTGGTGGTTCAACCTCCGCCCCTCCAACACCGAACCCCTGCTCCGCCTGAACGTCGAGGCCCGGGACCAGGAGACGGTCGAGCGGGTGCGGGACGAGGTGCTGGCGATCGTTCGCGGATGAATGGCCGGGGGGATCAGGGGCCGGGCTCCGCCCGTCCCCGCCCCGCCCGTCCCCGCCCCGCCCGTCCCCGCCCCGCCCGCCTGCGGCGCGTCCCGCCGCCCGCCCCGGCGGTACGCTGGCAGTGCCGTATTTCCGCCGAAGGAGAAGCCCCCATGCCGGTCGACGCCAGCCTGATCGAGATCCTCGCCTGCCCGGCGTGCCACGCCCCGCTGGCGGACCGGTCGGACGCCGACCCGGCCGAGCTGCGGTGCACCGGCACGGAATGCGGCCTCGCCTACCCCGTCCGGGACGGCATCCCCGTCCTCCTGGTGGACGAGGCCCGGCGCCCCGCCTGACCCGGGCGCCGGAGCCGTCCGGCCCCCACCCCGCCCGTACCGGCGATCGGAGGCAGCGCACACCATGCTCGACGAGTCCCTGTTGGACGCACCCGAAGCGCTGGCCGGCGCCGACCGTTACGGACTGCTGCGCGGCGTCGCCGAATCCGGGGCACGGGTGCGCACCGCGGCCCGCAACGCCGCCGAGTCCGGCATCGCCGACCTGCGGCCCGACGGCCGCCCCCGCACCGTCCTCGTGGCAGGCCCGGCACCGGCCGCCGCCTGCGTCGCCGACCTCTTCGGCGCCCTCGGCGGCGGCGCCTGCCCGGTCACCCTCATCCGGCCCACCGGCGTCGCGGCGCGGCCCGGCGCGCTGCGCTGGACCCTGCCCGGCTGGTCAGGACCGCTCGACCTGCTGCTGATCGCCGGCCCGGACGGCGCCGACCCCGGGCTCGCGCAGCTCGTCGAGCAGGCGTACCGCCGCGGCTGCTCCGTCGTCGCCGTCACCCCGGCGGGCGGCCGGCTCGCCGACGCCGTCGTCCAGGCCCGCGGCCTGCCCGTGCCGCTGGCCACCACCCCGTACGACGCCGAGTTCGACATCGAGGGCGCGCCGCCCGCCGCCCCCGGCACCCTCTGGTCGCTGCTCATCCCGATGCTCGCGCTCGCCGACCGGATCGGCCTGCTCAGCGCCACCTCCGACCTGCTCGCGCAGCTCGCCGACCGCCTCGACCAGGTCGCCGAACGCTGCGGCCCCGCCATCGAGACGTACTCCAACCCCGCCAAGACCCTCGCCGCCGAACTCGCCGACGCACTCCCGCTGATCTGGACCGAAGGCACCCTCTCCGGAGCCGTCGGCCGGCACTTCGCGACCGTCCTGGCCGGGCTCGCCGGCCGGCCCGCCCTCGCCGGCGAACTGCCCGAGACGATGACCACCCACGGTGCGCTGCTGGCCGGCCCGTTCGCGGCCGGCGCCGACCCGGACGACTTCTTCCGTGACCGCGTCGACCAGCCCACCGCCCTGCACGCCCGCGTCGTCCTGCTCCGCGAGGACACCCCGGGACCGCTCTCCGCCGCGCCCGCCGCCCGCGAACTGGCGCTGGAGCACGACACCCCCGTCAGCGAACTGGAACCGGCCGGCGGCAGCGCCCTGGAGAAGGCCGCCGAACTCCTCGCCGTCACGGATTTCGCCGCCGTTTACCTGGCGCTCGCCGACACCGAGGGAGCATGAGGCCCCGGCCGCGGCCGCCGCACGTACGGGAGACTTGAGCGCGCCCCGGCAGCAGCCGGACCGCAGACGAAGAATCAGGAAGCCCGCCCATGGACCGCCTCACCAACACCGTGCGCCCCTACGCCTGGGGCTCCACCACCGCCATCCCGGAACTCCTCGGCACCGAACCGACCGGCGAACCCCAGGCCGAGATGTGGATGGGCGCACACCCCGGCGCCCCCTCCCGCACCGACCGCGGCGCCGGCCCGGTCTCGCTGGCCGACGTCATAGCCGCGGACCCCGAAGGCGAACTGGGCCCCGACGCGGTACGCGCCTTCGGCCCCCGGCTGCCCTTCCTGCTCAAGCTGCTCGCCGCCGACTCCCCGCTGTCCCTCCAGGTCCACCCCGACCTGACCCGGGCCCAGGAGGGGTACGCCGACGAGGAGAAGCGCGGCGTCCCCGCCGACGCCCCGCACCGCAACTACAAGGACGCCAACCACAAGCCCGAACTCCTCTGCGCCCTCACCCCCTTCGAAGGGCTCTGCGGCTTCCGGCACCCGGCCGAGGCCGCCACCCTCCTCGAAGGACTCGGCGTCAGCGCCCTCAAGCCGTACGCCGACATCCTGCGCGCCGCCCCGGAGGACGCCGCGCTGCGCGAAGTCCTCACCGCCGTACTGGGCGCCGACCGGGACGAGACGGCCGAAACCGTCGAACAGGCCGCGGCCGCCGCCCGGCGCCTGGCCGGCGAGGGCGGCCCGCACGCCGACTCCTACGCCGCGTACGCCGCCATCGCCCACCACTACCCGGGCGACCCGGGCGTGCTCGCCGCCATGCTCCTCAACCACGTACGGCTGCAGCCCGGCGAAGCGCTCTACCTGGGCGCCGGCATCCCGCACGCCTACCTCGGCGGCCTCGGCGTGGAACTGATGGCCAACTCCGACAACGTGCTGCGCTGCGGCCTGACCCCCAAGCACGTCGACGTACCGGAACTGCTGCGGGTGGTCCGCTTCGCGCCCCGCGACGCGGGGGTGCTGCGGCCGGAGGAGGCCACGGCGTCGGGCGAGGAGGTCTACGAGACCCCGACCGACGAGTTCCGGCTCTCCCGCTTCGTCCTGGCCCCCGGAGGCCCGGCCCGCACCCTCGACGACCGCACCCCCCAGATCCTGCTGTGCACGGCGGGGACGGTCGCTCTGCACGCGACCGCGACCGGCACGGGGCCGGACGGCGGTCCCGTCTCCCGTACGGGCGCGGGTTCTCGTACGGATGCGTCCTCCCGTGCGGATGCGGCTTCCGGTACGGATGCGGCTTCCCGTACGGATGCGGCTTCCCGTACGGACCTGGCGCTCGCGCCCGGCGAGTCGGCCTTCGTACCGGCCGGCGAGCGTGTGGAACTGACGGGAGAGGGCACGGTCTTCCGGGCGACGGTGGCGCTCTGACGGCAGCCCGCAGGAGCCCCGGCGCCGGTTCGGCACCGGTCCGGGGGCGCCCCGACGCCGGTCCGGGGGCGTCCCGTGCGTGCCCCGGCGGGCGGGCTGCAACAATGACCCGCCTAAAGGGTTCGTAAAGGAGCCCTCGGAGCGGCCTCGGAGCAGGCTGCACACCGCAGCCGGTCGACGGAAGGGAAATGCGCCACCCATGAGTGCATCAGGCGGTACCAAGGCGATCGTCGCGGCGCTGGGCGCCAACCTGGCGATCGCGGCGGCGAAGTTCGTGGCCTTCGCCTTCAGCGGATCGTCCTCGATGCTGGCCGAAGGCGTCCACTCCGTCGCCGACTCCGGCAACCAGGGACTCCTGCTCCTCGGCGGCAAGAAGGCCAAGCGCGCCGCCACCGAGGAACACCCCTTCGGCTACGGCCGCGAGCGCTACATCTACGGCTTCCTCGTCTCCATCGTCCTGTTCACCATCGGCGGCGTCTTCGCCCTGTACGAGGGCTACGAGAAGATCCACGACCCGCACGAGCTGGACAACTGGGTCTGGCCGGTCGGCGTCCTCGTCTTCGCGATCATCGCCGAGGGCTTCTCCTTCCGTACGGCCATCAAGGAGTCCAACGAACTGCGCGGCAAGCAGACCTGGCCCCAGTTCGTCCGCCGCGCCAAGGCGCCCGAACTCCCCGTCGTCCTCCTGGAGGACTTCGGCGCGCTGGTCGGCCTGGTGCTCGCGCTCGGCGGCGTCGGCCTCACCCTCGCCACCGGCAACGGCGTGTGGGACGGCATCGGCACGATGTGCATCGGCGTCCTCCTCGTCCTGATCGCCCTGATCCTCGCCGCCGAGACCAAGTCGCTGCTCCTGGGCGAGGCGGCCGGCCCCGAACAGGTCGCCAAGATCCGCGCCGCCGTGGTCGACGGCGACACCGTCACCCGCGTCATCCACATGCGCACCCTCCACCTCGGCCCGGAAGAACTCCTCGTCGCCGCCAAGATCGCCGTCCAGCACGAGGACACGGCCAAGGAGGTCGCCGACGCGATCAACGCCGCCGAGGACCGGATCCGCGCGGCCGTCCCGATCGCCCGCGTGATCTACCTCGAACCCGACATCTACCACGAGTCCGCCGCCGCCTCGGGCGACAACCCGGCCAAGACACCGGGCGGAGCCTGACGGCCGGCCCCTCTCGTACGGCAGGGCCCCGCACCCGAACCGGTGCGGGGCCCTGCCGCTTCCCACCGCCGACCGCCCCGGCAGCCTTACGTACCTGCTTACGGCCGTACGTCGCGGCCGTGCGGCCGTACGTCACGCGCCTGGGGCCCGGCCGTAGCACGCGCCTGCGGCCGTACGTCGCATGCCCGCGCCTTGCGGCTGCTGTTCGGCTGCCCGGCTACCCGACCTCGCTCAGCACCCGCAGGATCGCCGTCACGTCCGGCGCGCCCTGCAACCGTGCCCGGAAGTTCGCGTCCATCAGCTTCCGCGACAGCAGCGCCAGGATGCGCAGATGCTCGTCACCGGCGGCGGCTTCCGGCACCGAGATCATGAACACCAACTTGGCGCGCGTACCGTCCAGCGAGTCCCAGTCGATGCCCTCGGCCGAACGCGCGAAGCCGACGACGGGGGCGGTCACCGCGTCCGTCTTGGCGTGCGGGATCGCGATCTCCTCACCGAGACCGGTGGTGCCCTGCGCCTCCCGCGCCAGCGCCACCCGGACCAGCTCGGCCACGTCCGCCACCTTGCCGGTACGCGCCGCGAGTTCCGCCATCTCCCGGATCGCGGCCTCCTTGCCGTCGGCGGCCAGCCGCACCTTCACGGTCTCCCGCGTCAGATACCCGGAAAGCACCTCCCCGCACGATCCCTCTCCCTCGGGCTCCTCTCCCTCGGCCCCTTCACCCTCACCGCGTGGGCCATTGCCTGAGGTGCTTCCGCCTGGGATGCCTTCACCTGGGGTGCTTGCCTCCGGGGTGCTTCCGCCCGAGGCGCCTTCGCCCGAGGCGCCCCCGCCTGGGATGCCTTCACCTGGGTTGGCTGCCTCCGGGGTGTTCTCGTCCGGTGTGCTTTCGTCCGAGGTGCTGCCGCCGGGTGTGGCTTCGCCTGAGGTGCCTCCGCCTGGGGTGCTTCCGCTTGGGGTGCCTGCCTCCGGGGCGCTCTCATCCGGCGTGCCTTCGTTCGAGGCGTCCCCATCAGACGCCTCTACACCTCTCACCTCACAAGCCACAGCACTACCGGCCCCGGCGCTCTCAGCCGCGTCGTCCTCGGCCTCGGCGCTCTCAGTCGCACCACTCCCGGCCACGGTGTTCTCAGCCACGGTGCTCTCAGCTCCGGCACTCTCGACCGCGCCGTTCTGAACCACGGCGTTCTCACCCGCCGTGACTCCGGCCGCCCCGACCGCCATACCTCCGGTCGTCCCGGTCGCCCCAGCCATCCCGGCCGTCCCATCGGCCAAGGCCCCGGCCGCGCCGACACCCGCCAGGACCGCTTCCGGCCCCGCCCCCGTGCCCGGCCCTGCCCCCGCGCCCGACCCCGAAGCCGCCCCGATGTCCCCAGCCATACCGGCCACTCCAGCCACTCCGACCTCCCCAGCCGCCGCACGCCCCTTCTGCCGCTCCGCCACATCCACCAGCGCGACCGTCGTCAGCGCCGTCACGACCGATCCGGCCGCCACGGCCACGAAGAACATCGGCACCCCGCCGACCGCGCCCAGGATCGCCACGATCGGTCCGCCGTGCGGCACCGCGTCCGTCACCCCGGCCATCCCGGCGACCGCTCCGGCGACCGCGCCGCCCAGCATGTTCGCGGGGATGACCTGCGTGGGGCGGGCCGCCGCGAACGGGATCGCGCCCTCCGATATGCCGAACAGGCCCATGAAGAGCGACGCCATGCCGGTCTCCCGCTCCTGGTCGGAGTACAGGCGCCGGCGGATCAGCGTGGCCAGGCCCTGGCCGAGCGGCATCACCGGGATCGCGGCAGCGCACATGCCCATGACGGTCTGGTTGCCGGTCGCGATCAGTCCGGTGCCGAAGAGGAACGCCGTCTTGTTGACCGGCCCGCCCATGTCGAACGCGATCATCAGGCCGAGGACCGCGCCGAGCGCGATCGCGCTGGTACCCGTCATCCCGCTGAGCCAGTCCGTCAGGTGCGTGAACACCCACGAGATCGGCCGGCCGAGGACGTAGATGAAGAACAGCCCCAGCACCGCCGTCGCGACGATCGGGATCACGATGATCGGCATGATCGGCCGGACGAACCGGGGAACCCTGACCTTCTTGATCCACATGACCAGGTACCCGGCCAGGAAGCCCGTGACGATCGCCCCGATGAACCCGGCACCCGCCTTGGAGTCGTACAGCTCGCCGGTGTTGGCTATCCAGCCGCCGATCATGCCCGGCACCAGCGCGGGCCGGTCCCCGATCGCGTACGCGATGTAACCGGAGAGGATCGGCACCATCAGCTGGAACCCGATGGTGCCGATGTCGTTGACGTGCGCCCAGAAGGTGCCCTCCGGGATGGCCAGCCCCTTCGGCGTCGCCTCGCCGCCGACCGCCAGGGACAGCGCCAGCAGCAGGCCGCCGACCACGACGAACGGGATCATGTAGCTGACACCGTTCATCAGCGCCTTGTACGCGAGGCTGCGCTCCTTCCCCCGCGAGCCACCGGCCCCGGCTCCGCCGCCCCTGCCGAACCGCGCCCCGGCCCCACCACCCTCGCCCGACCGCGCACCGGCCGTCCCCGTGCCTCGACCGCCCGGTCCACCTCCGGCTCCGGCCCCGGTCCTGCCCCCGGCCCCGAGCCCGACCCCACCGCCGCCTCGGGCACCCCTGCCGTCACTCCCACCCCTGCCGCCGGCCCCGGCCCCGTACGTGGCCCTGTCGCTTCCGTACTCGCCCCCGTCATCCCCGGCCCCGGCTCCGTAGCCCTCCGCACCGTCGCCCTCCGCCCCGTACACCGGCGCGCTCAGCACCCGTCCGATCAGCTCCTCCGGATGGCGGATGCCCTCGGCCACGCCCACCACCAGCAGCCTCTTGCCGACGAAGCGAGCCGGGTCGACGTCCTTGTCGGCGGCGATGATGATGCCGTCGGCGTGTCTGACATCGTTGTCAGACAGGACGTTCTCGGCGCCGATCGACCCCTGCGTCTCCACCTTCATCGCATGGCCGAGCGACTCGGCGGCCTGGGTCAGCTTCTCGGCGGCCATGTACGTGTGGGCTATGCCGGTCGGGCAGGCGGTCACTGCGAGCAGTTTCAGCCCTTGCCCGCCCCTCTCCGCACCCTTGGGGGGATCAGCTGGACTGGTGGTCACGTGGCTCTCCTAACGGACGTGCGCGCAAGGTGACGTGCGAGTGTCCTCGCGCTCCCCGCATCCTGCAATACGGAGGGGCGGGTGCAAAGTGCCCTACGCCACACCGCTCCAGGCCAGAACCCCACCACCCCCACCCGCACCCACGCGCCCCCCCCTGCGCCCCGCCCGCATGCGCCCGTCACCCACGCCTACGCCTCCGCCCCACGCCCACGCCCGCCACGCACGCTCCCGGCACCCACGCGCCCGCCACCTGCACCCCGCACCCGCCACCTGCCCTCCCCGCGCCCGCCGCCGGCGTCCACACACCACGGCCGCCGGCACCCGCACACCGCGCCCGCCGGTACCCGCACACCACGATCGCCGGCACCCGCACCGCGCCCGCGGAGCCCCCCGCGCCCACCGCCCGCTCGCCATTTTCCTAGGGCGGGCTGGGGTTCCCGGGGGCGATCGGTGTAGATTCGTGACCAGTGCCAGACGTCGCTGCTGATGGCGGTCGGGCGGTCCGCCCCGCGGGCCGGCCGAGGGAGAGAGGGCCTCCGACGGACTGCGCTGCGGCCAGGGGAGAGGTGTGTCCGCCCACGCGGAACCGCCCGTACGGTATGCCGTCCCGGACGGTGTACCGCTCATGCGGTACGTCCGCCCACGCGACACTCCGGGCGGCGACGTCCCCACCTGCCCGCGCCGCAGACTGCCAGCCAACCACCCTCGACCACGGGAGCAACCCGAATGTCGACCGCAGCCAACAGCCAGGACTTCAAGGTCGCCGACCTGTCCCTCGCCGCCTTCGGCCGCAAGGAGATCACCCTCGCCGAGCACGAGATGCCCGGCCTGATGGCGATCCGCAAGGAGTACGCCGCCGCACAGCCGCTGGCCGGCGCCCGCGTCACCGGCTCGCTGCACATGACCGTGCAGACCGCCGTGCTGATCGAGACCCTCACCGCTCTCGGCGCCGAGGTCCGCTGGGCCTCCTGCAACATCTTCTCCACCCAGGACCACGCCGCGGCCGCCATCGCGGTCGGCCCGAACGGCACCCCCGAGAACCCCCAGGGTGTCCCGGTCTTCGCCTGGAAGGGCGAGACGCTCGAAGAGTACTGGTGGTGCACGGAGCAGGCGCTGACCTGGCCGAACTCGCCCACCGGCGGCCCGAACATGATCCTCGACGACGGCGGCGACGCCACGCTCCTGGTCCACCAGGGCGTCGAGTACGAGAAGGACGGCAAGGCCCCCGCCGTCGAGACCGCGGAGAACGACGAGCACCGCGCGATCCTCCAGCTCCTCAACCGCACCCTCACCGAGTCCCCGCAGAAGTGGACCAAGCTGGCGTCGGAGATCCGCGGTGTCACCGAGGAGACCACCACCGGCGTGCACCGTCTCTACGAGATGCAGCGCGACGGCAAGCTGCTCTTCCCGGCGATCAACGTGAACGACGCCGTGACGAAGTCCAAGTTCGACAACAAGTACGGCTGCCGCCACTCCCTGATCGACGGCATCAACCGCGCCACCGACACCCTCATCGGCGGCAAGACCGCCGTCGTCTGCGGCTACGGCGACGTCGGCAAGGGCTGCGCCGAGTCGCTGCGCGGCCAGGGCGCCCGCGTGATCATCACCGAGATCGACCCGATCTGCGCGCTGCAGGCCGCGATGGACGGCTACCAGGTCACCACCCTGGACGAGGTCGTCGAGACCGCCGACATCTTCGTCACCACGACGGGGAACAAGGACATCATCATGGCCTCCGACATGGCCAAGATGAAGCACCAGGCCATCGTCGGCAACATCGGCCACTTCGACAACGAGATCGACATGGCCGGCCTCGCCGCCATCGACGGCATCGTCAAGGACGAGGTCAAGCCGCAGGTCCACACCTGGACCTTCCCCGACGGCAAGGTCCTGATCGTGCTGTCCGAGGGCCGCCTGCTCAACCTCGGCAACGCGACCGGCCACCCCTCGTTCGTGATGTCCAACTCCTTCGCGGACCAGACCCTGGCCCAGATCGAGCTGTTCACCAAGCCGGCGGAGTACCCGACCGACGTCTACGTCCTGCCCAAGCACCTGGACGAGAAGGTCGCCCGCCTCCACCTCGACGCCCTCGGCGTCAAGCTCACGACCCTCCGCCCCGAGCAGGCCGCCTACATCGGCGTCACGGTCGAGGGCCCCTACAAGTCCGACCACTACCGCTACTGATCCCCGCGCACCCGGTGTCCGCCCCGCCACCGCGCACATCGGGCACCACCACCGGCAGCCGGTGATCCAGGCCCCCGCCCAGCACCACGGCGGGGGCCTGACCCGTACCACCGGACCCGACCAAGGACCCCCATGCCCCGCGGCCGCTACTCCCTCCACGACCCGCACGACCACACCCCCCTCGGCGAAGAACACTTCCACTGCGCCACCGGCCCCTCCGGCTGGCGTTACGTCTCCCAGCTCACCACCCCCTCCGGAGACCACGCGGGCTCCGTCGACCTCACCCTCGACGACCTGGGCCGCCCCATCCGCCTCGAACTCCACGCCGGCGGCTGGCAGGTACGCGGCGCCGCCCTGGAAGGCGTCACCTGGGTCCGTACCGACCCGGCCGGCGACCACGCCACCGAAGGCAACGTCCCCGCCCACGCCTTCACCGGCGCGTCCCCCGCCTTTCTCGTCGCCACCGCCCGGCTGCTGCGCCCCGCCCCCGGCACCGGAGCCGTCCGCACCCGCCTCGTGGCCTTCACACCCCCCGTCCTCGCACCCCGCACGCTCGACCAGTCCTGGGCCTTGGTGAAAAGGACAGCACACCCCACTGACAACGGCCCGCTGACCGCGGACGAATACCAGGTCAACGACCTGGAGACCGGTGAACAGCACGCCGTCCACCTCGCCGGCGACGTCGTCCTGTCGGCCCCCGGCATCGAACTCGAAGACCTGGAAACCCCGCCCTCGGCCTTCACCTGACCGGCCGACACCCACCACCCCGAGCCGCCCAGCGGCCGCCCCTCACCTCACGCACCGGCATACCCACCGGCCCCTGGCCTTGGCCGCCCTGTCCGGCCGCGCACCGCCCTCACACCGGCGGCGTGAACCCCGTACGCCGCTGCCGGCCGCCCACCGACCCGTCCCCGTCGCCGTTCCCGTTCTCACCCCTGGGCCCGGCCTCCCCGGCCCTGGCCTCAGCCGTCCCGTCCACGGCTTTCCCGGCTCGGACAGCCTCCCCGGCGCTCGCGCCACCCTGCCCCGCCGCCGGGGCCCCATACGAAGCCTCCCCCTGCGCCGCCGCAGGCTCGCCCGCACCGCGCCCGTAGCCGGCACCTCCGTACACACCATCCCCGTACACGCCACTCCCGTACGGACCTCCGTACGCACCCCCCTGCCCGGCCGCCACCGGCCCCGGAGCCCCCAACGGCGCCCCGAACGCCCGCTGCGCCTCCCGCGCCTGCCGCTCACCCGTCACCGCGGCCAGATACACCGCCGGATGCATGTCCGCCGGCACCGACGCCCCGGTCCAACCGCGCAGATCCGCCGCCAGCCGAGCCCCCACGGCCCCGCCGACCTGCGGATCGAGCTGACCTATTCGGCTCAGGTACTGGCGCACCGTCAGCCACCAGCTGTCCGGAACCCGCGACAGGTCCAGCGCGCCGAGTTCCGCCGCCAGCCAGGGAGGCGGGGGCGGCAGCACCGGCATCCCGCGCGGGGTGGGTATCCGCTCCCGTACGACGACGGTGCCCGCGAACACATCACCGAGCCGCCGCCCCCTGGCCGAGACCAGCGAGGCGATGCACGCCACCACCCCCATGGTCAGCACGATCTCCACCGCACCCAGCGCGCCGCGCACCAGCGCGTGCCGGAACCGGACCGGCCCGCCGTCCTCACGCACCACCCGCAGCCCGCACACCAGCTTCCCGAGCGACCGGCCGTGGCTCAGCGTCTCCACCACGATCGGCACCCCGACCAGCACCAGTACGAACAACGTCACCGACACCGCGGCTCTCGCCGCCTCGTCCATGGACGCCGTGGCGCTGAGCAGCAGCAGCGAGACCAGGACATAGGCACTCCAGGTCACCGCGAGATCGACGAGGACCGCCAGTGCCCGGCTCGGCAGCCGGGCCGGCCGCAGCCCGAGTACCACCGCCTCGCCCGTCACGAGCTCGTTCACCTGAGCCGCCCTTCCTTGCCCCACTCCGTACCGGTCCGTCCCCGGACCGCCGCCCGCCCCATGGCCGACCGGGCCAGTCTGCCAAGCTGACGGCACAGTCACCTCACGGCGCCGCCAGGAGCTGAATCCATGGACCTCGATGTCTTCGTAAGGGCCCACCGTGCCGAGTGGGACCGGCTCGAAGAACTGCTGCGCCGCAAACGCCGCCTCACCGGCGCCGAGGCCGACGAACTGGTCACCCTCTACCAGCGCACCACCACCCACCTGTCCCTACTCCAGGCCAGCGCCCCCGACCCCGCCCTCACGGGACGCCTCACCTCCCTCGTGGCGCGCGCCCGCAGTACGGTCACCGGCGCACGCAAGGCGTCCTGGCGCGACGCCGCCCGCTTCTTCACGGTGTCGTTCCCCGCCGCGGTCTACCGCCTGCGCCACTGGTGGGTGCCGACGGCCCTGCTCTCCACCGCGGTCGGCGCCCTCATCGCCTGGTGGATCGCCACCCACCCCGAAGTCCAGGCCGCCATCGGCGCCCCCGAGGACCTGCGCGCCATGACTCGCCCCGGCGGGGAGTACGAGACGTACTACTCCAGCCACCCCGCCGCGTCCTTCGCCGCCCAGGTGTGGACGAACAACGCGCAGGCGGTCGCCCTGTGCCTGGTCCTGGGAGCCTTCCTCGGCCTGCCCGTCTTCTGGGTGCTCTTCCAGAACATGCTCAACCTGGGCGTCGGCCTCGGCCTGATGTCGTCGGCCGGTCGCCTCGATTCCTTCCTCGGCCTCCTCCTTCCGCACGGGCTCCTGGAACTCACCGCGGTCTTCGTCGCAGCCGGCATCAGCCTGCGCCTGGGCTGGACCGTCATCGACCCCGGCCCGCGCACCCGCCGCACCGCCCTCGCCGAAGAGGGCCGCTCCGCTCTCGGCGTGGCTGTCGGCCTGGCCGCCGTGCTGTTCGTATCGGGCGTCCTCGAAGGCTTCGTCACCCCTTCCGGCCTGCCCACCTGGGCCCGCATCACCATCGGCGTCGTCGCCGAGCTGGCCTTTCTCGCGTACGTGTACGTACTCGGCGGCCGCGCCGTCCGATCAGGCGAAACGGGGGACGTCGACGAGGCGGACCGCGAGGCACCCGTACCGACCGCGGCCTGATGTGCGTGCGACCCCGCTGACCTGCTAATCTCCTCATCTCCCCAAGAGGCACGTTGACACGGGCAGGGCGGGGAGGTAGATTCGAACGGTTGCCACGGACTAGACATGTTCGAGCGCAACAGTTAGTCTCTCGTCTGCTTCGGTCGGAACATCGATTCCACGAAGCGCCTCCGAATCTTTATCCGGAAAACGTCCGCCGATTTCAGGTCGGCAAAACGCTTCTGATAAAGTCGGAACAGCCGAAAGGCAAACTCCTCCGACAAACATCGGATACGAATTCGGCCCGGAAACGGACCGGGAATCGGATCTGATAGAGTCGGAAAGGCCGGAAAGCGAAAGCTGGACGGCCGCCCCGCTCCAGCAGGGGTCGGAAACGGAAAGCGGAAACGCCGAACGGATCTGGTAAGGTTGGAACCGCGAAGAAGCCGAAAGGCCGAAACGCACCGGCGAAAATCAGGACCGC